>JAFUYH010000016.1 GCA_017470605.1 Treponema sp. | reverse complement strand
GTCTTTTACAACGGGGAAAAGGAAATGGGCGACAGGGTGAAGCTGAGGCTTTCTGACGCCTTTATGACGGAGGACAGGAGCGGAGACTTTGAATGGACGGCCACGATGTTCAATATAAATGAAGGTCACAACGATTCCCTTGGCAAAAAATGCAAATCCCTATATCATTATGTCAGTTACATTTCGCGGGTAAGGCAGAACTTACGGAGCGGAATGAACAGAAAGGAAGCCATTTCAGAAGCGGTAGACTGGGCAATAAAGGAAAATCTTCTGGACGGCTTTTTCAGGGAAGAAAAGGCAAAGGTAATAGCAGTGAGTTTAACAGAATTTGATGAAGAATTGTTTATAAGGAACCGCCACCAGGAAGGTTATGAAGAGGGCAAGGCCGATGGAATTGCACAGGGGGGCCAGCAGAAAGCCATTGAAGACGCAAAAAGTTTCTATGCAAATGGTGTATCGGTGGAAATAATTGCAAAGTCACTGGGGATGTCTGTTGAAGAGGTGAACGCTCTGATAAAGGATGCTTAGGGGCAAAGGTAATAGCAGTGAGTTTAACGGAATTTGACGAAGAATTGTTTATAAGGAACCGCTACGAAGAAGGCAAGGCCGATGGAAGCCAGAGTGTAAAAAATGAAGCCGCAAAAAATTTGCATGCAAATGGCGTATCGGTAGAAGTAATTGCAAAGTCTCTGGGGATGCCTGTTGAAGAGGTGAACGCTCTGATAAAGGAACAGACTGCATAAAACAACAAGGCAATGCGGTGGTTTAGAAAAACTTAACCACCGCATTATGTTTTTTTTCAGGTACAGGCACTATCGCATTTGTGCGGTTTCTACGTAATCAGAAGTATTACTGTATTTTACACCATAGGCCAGAACGGCATTATTTGAACCGTTACCGTAACATTTACCTTCGCCACCTTTAGCATAAGACTGTGTATATTTGTTTGCACCAGTAACAGTACCGTCACCTGTAGAATATGCCAGACTGCCATCTGAAGATTTCCAGACACCAACATTTATTCGGCGTTTTTCATCTGCCGTAATTGCAGCATTACCATTTGAATCGGCAGTTCCGCCAGAAACCTTTATTGTAGGTACAATTGAACATTCCCAGACACCTGTGTAAAGGTCATTTTCAACACCGTTTAAGGCAGTTCCACCATAGAATTTTTCAGGGTCTGCAAGATAAGCATAGCGCGGCTTTTTAGGTGTTGTACCATAATAACCGATATGTGGAATCTGGTAGTCACCTACTTTTGCAACATCAATTGTAAGCTCTTTTCCTACAGTCTGATAAGAATCTACTGTACACGTTTTTATAGATGAAGCCGTCTTGTCTGAAAGATATACATACTTTAAGTCTCCATTCTGGCTGTCAAAGCAGGCAATGTGAATGTGGTTTTCTGAATCTACTGCAAGCTGACAGTATTTACCGGCACCACTTAAAAGAGTTTCTGGAGCAGACCAGTTTGTTCTGTTTACACCAGTTTCCGTGCTGTCTGGAGCCTGAATGTATGAATACATAAGATTATTGTGTATTGCATCATACCAAACCATTACAACGTAATTATCTGATGTAAGCCCGATTGATACATAGTCTCCAGAGTAAGCTTCTTTAGAAGAATCTATCGGGTCTGGAACTCCATCATTGCTGGCAACAACCTGAAGAAGCGAATGTTCTTGATCAAGAGTTTTTAGAACAGAATATTTTCCACCAGTAAAACTATCTTTTAAAGTTCCAATAGAATCTTTTGAGTCAGGAATAGTTTTTCCTCCCTGGAAACGTATTTCTCCAGTAAACAGGTCAAAATAAGAAAGGAAGGCATAAGTACCGTTACTTGCAATAGAAGGACTCTGGAATCTGTTTTTTGTTAAATTTGCCCAGTCATCAACAACAGTAGACCCTATTTTTAACCCTGTTGATGCATCATCATAGGTGTTATTTCCAGTATCGCTACCCCATTTACTTACATAGAAATTAAAGGTATCTGCATAGCTTGAATCACTTTCTCCACCTGCACAGGTTCCATAAGAAAGACCGTTTGGATCAATAGTAAAGCCTGTACACTGAATAAAATCTTGAGTTTTAGCCCATGAACTATATGATGTATCAACACCATTTGCCATGCTCCATCTTAAAGACCCATCACAGAAAGCAAAGCCTAGCATTCTGCTGGAAGGATTAATTTTCATCATAATATCTTTTGCAGAATTATCTTTAGGAACGGCAGCCCTGCGGTTCAAATCCCAGACATCAAGAACAAGGTCATCTGTAAGAATATTATTGTTTTCGCCGTTAGGAAGGCGGTTATAATAATACTGGTAAATATCTGCATCACCAGTTATGCTGCTTGTCGTTTTTCCAGAACTTCCATTAGAATCATTATTGTTCTTGTTATTTAATGATGAAACTCCATTAACAGCAAATGTAACATCTCCAGATTTTGCACCGTTTGGAACTTTAAATGTATAGCCAGAGTCAGAAGCGGAAAGCGTTGCTGTATTACTTTCTGTACCTTTTTCAAAAGTTACGGTAGCTCCTGCTGCAAGGTTATAGCCAGTTACAGTTACAGTTTCATAAATTGCATTACTGTAGTTTTTTTTAGTTTTATTAGCATCAGTACCACCTTCAAATGTCATATAAACAGGGTAGTGCCCCAGAGCGGTACGGTTGTAAACGCTAGGATTGTCGCTATTGGCATAGCTAAGGCTTGTTGTTACCCCGGTAATGTAAGGAACAATATCCATGCGGTAGTAAGCGGTTCTTGGCTCATCGCCTTCTGCCGTACCAGTCTGGGTTGTACCCGGAGTATTAGACGAACCGCCGCTATAAGTTCCAGCAGTATACTTTGTTGAACCGTCTATACTTACAAGGTTTCCACCATCTGTTGAACAAGACGGGATTCCAATATTTGTAGCAGTTACTGTGAGTTCGGCATCAAGGGCGGCTACACCTACTTTTTCTGTATTAATATATAGAGTCCATTCTACATCATGACCTTTTTCATTAAAATTTTCAGAGCCTTCTTTTATTTCAAACCAATAACCATTATCTGCATAATTGACAGATTTTACAGCTTCCAGTACCTCTAGACTACCAGAAGTGTGGTTAAATTCTGCCAGTTCAATTTCAGTGCCAAACAAACTGGCTTTTAGACTGCCAATCAAATTGTCATCATGAGCAGAACCTGTAACCACTATCTGACCGGAAACTTTAGGGTCGGCATCATATTCGCCAGAAGTGCTACTGTCATATCCGGAAGACTTCTTCCAGTCTGCCTCCAGCTCTATATGTCCATTTGAATCGTAAACAGAATTATCGTTAATACCATTCCAATAGAACGGATTAATCTTTACGGTTGGTTCATTAGCAGAATTTGCTGCTATACCCATATAAACCGTAAGATATGAAGACATCTGATTTATAAAGTCTTCATCTGTAACAGAACTTCTGCCTTCTACAGAATCGCGGAAAGTAAATTTAAATGGAGCAGAATCAGTATCCAGACCGATTAAATCTCCCAGCTGAATATTTATTTCTGCATCCTGAGCAGTGTAATCTGTAGTACCTTCAAAAAGTGCAGTATTATTACTTCCTGACTTTTCTGCAAATGAATAATCATAATAAACATTGCCGTTACCACCCACAATTTCTGCCTTAATTACGGTTTTTCCACGAAGCGTCATTACAGGCCCGTCTGAACTGCCTGCAGTAATAGAATTCTTAAGAGGATTATTCTTGCTTAAATTAACAGATTCAGCATCCGGGTCATAAATAGACTTTCCGCCGCTTGTTCCTGTAACTGAATCTTTACCATAAGTTGATGAAATATATTCTGTATACTTGCCATCTTGGTCAGAATCCACATTTCCATCTGCATTGTAGTCTGTATAAATAGAGAAGCCTGCAAGACGAGGAGGATTATTGCTTATTATGCCATTAACTTCCTGTTTTATGCAGTTCCCTGCCTTATCAAAGACTACATAAACAAGAGTTACAGGACCATCAGAAATATTCTTGGAATTTACACTGGCTTCCCATATCCATGAAGTTCCTGTTTTGGTAACAGATTCTGTCATTCCGTCGCCATCATCGCGGTTTATTTCTGGAATTGTATTATCAATTACCCCTGCAACTGCAACATAAGCAGTTGTAAACTTAGCATCAGCAGAAAGATAACCGTCTATGGTTACTTTAGAACCACTTATATCTGTAACCAGATAGTATGCACCACCTGTCTTTATAAGGCTGTTTATGTGAATTCCTTCTGTATTATCAAGAGTAAGTACGTTCAAAGTATCTGAAGTAGCATGGCTTACTGATTTTTCATACCAGTAAAGACCGTCTTCAAAAAGTAAAGATGAAGGATTTTCACTTACAAGAGAGTTACTTTGTAGAATATCATAGAGTTTTGTAACTTCGCCAGAATTTCCTTGATATGAACGCATGAAGTAGAAAGCTGTATAGGCAAAGCCGGACTGTGCAGTTGAATCTACAGCATCTTCTTTTGCAAGCGAACCGAATTTATAATAGCCATTGCTCTGCTTAATAATTTTACTTATATTGTAGTTTGTATTTTCTGAACCTGCAAGTTCCGGTGCTTTATTATCGTAATGAATAACTACATCTTCTGTATAAGAATGATTTGCATTATCTTTTACTGTTATGGAATAAGAGAAGGTTCCTACAGTGCCAGAGGCATTCAGCGGACAGTCAAAAGACAAAGAGTTTGAAGTTCCTGTCGTTGTCAGAACTTCTGTATTATTATCCTTATTCTTGATTACAAGAGACGTTACAGTTTCGTCATCAGTAGCGGTTCCTGTAAGATACCAGTTGCCAGTTATATACATATCCTGACTGTAAGCACGGGAAGATTTAATTGTTTCGCCGTCACTTTCATATTGAACAAGATGAAGATTTTCTATCTGAGGAGTGTCTGAATCAAAGAAGACAAGCCTTTGAGCGGCGGCACTTAATTTACCGTCTCCGTCTTTTGCATAAACACGGATTCCTACAGGATTTTTTCCATCTGATGATGCATTAGGATTCAGTTCATTATTTGCATTAATAGTCAGATTCCATGTGGCTCCGGAAATATTTGCAAGCGCAGCATAGTCAGAAGCTGAATAACCGTCTTCTATAGACGAAGAATTTGCAGTCCAGGAAGTATTTGTACCGTCAGGGTCATAAGTCTTCATGTTATAGACGCTGTAACCGTTTTCAGCCATGTAATCCAAATCATCCTTTGATATTGTAAAGGTCGAAATCTCATTACTTTCTGACCATTCAAGACGATTCTTAAGATCTGTTTTTATATTGTCATTTGCTTCTGAAATAATCTGAACCCATACAGATTTTACGCCAATATTTGCATTTATTGTTCCTTTTGTATCAGAATGGGTTCCGTAAATACTTACCTTTTTACCCAAAACAACTCCATTAGAATCTGGAGATTTAATCTGAACCGAAGGACGGTCTCCCTGAGGGTCAAGTAGAATTGGGAATGAACTTTCTGTAACATTACCTACTTCATCTTCTGCCTTTACCCACAAATACAGTTTTACTACAGTTTCAAACTGAGTATTATCTGTTGCTTCAAGAGCATTCTTTGTTGTAATACCGTATTCTATAAGGTAGTCATTCATTAATTTTGCATGAACGCCTGTTGATGATTCTGTATTACCGTCAAAATTTATGCTCCAGTTAATACCAAAGTCAATACCCTCACTATAAGCAGGAACTAAAGTTGCACCAGAACATTCCTTATCTGCTCCTGTATCAGACTGCCAGCTGGAAACAGCCGTGCCGTCTGGCTTCTGACTTCCACTTGGAGAAAGGGCATAATAAAGGCCTTTTTGCTTAGCCCCGGTAATTGATCCATAAACAAGGACGCTTCCGCTGGAAGTATCTGACGCTTTAGGAGATGTTATAGATAATTCCGGAGCGGTATTATCTACCGGAAGTGCCAGCGTATCTTTCTTGCTGTTGCCGGCACCATCGGTAACAACAAGTGTAAGAGTATGAGTTGCACTTTGAAGCTCAGAAACATCAATTCCGCTTATTACCCATTCACCATCAGCATTTAAGCTTCCCTTATGTTCTTCTCCTAAAGTAGCAGTTACACTGGCAATGCCATTTGCATCAAATGCCTTTAGTTTAAGGGCAAAGTTATTTCTTGCCCCGCCCACTGTAGGAATAGAATCCAGCCAGTTGCCTTCGGAATATGAATACTTCATGTCGCTTGTTGTAGGAGCGGCATTGTCTATCATAAGGGAAAGGTTAATGTCTTTTGTAATAGTATTAGTTTCATCCGTATATTTTGGAGAAGTAAACACTGTGCCTTTAGAATCTGTGACCTTAAATTTTACATTATAAGTGCCATCAGAAACTAGTATTGACCAGGCTCCGTTTATTACTGATATTTCAGTAAAGCTATCTGACTCATTCTCTTTTACAATAGAAACCTCTAATTTAGAGATGCCATCATCATCACTTATATTGCCTCTAAGTGTTTTAGAATTAAGATTTAAATCTACTTTAGTCGCTTCATTCTCATTAGAAGCAGGCAATGATATATCTGTAAATGAAACAACAGGTCTGTCTGAATCCTGATTTACTTTCAATTCCAGAACAGGGCTGTAACCTGTATTTCCAGCTTTATCTATTGCCTTTGCCCGGAAGTAATAGGTTGTTTTATCAGTAAATTTAGTTGTATCAACTTTTGCAGAGAAATCCTTGGAAGAAGAATTTGACACATCTGCAGTTATGGTAACAGAAGGCCAAGTTGAAATATCAGTTGAAATATCAGTTGAATATACAAGGCCGTCAAACGGCGAGTCATCCAGATATGTATCAGATATAGTTCCTTTAAGAGTGATTATACCGTTTACTTGAATTCCATCTTTAGATGAGTCTGCATCTGCAGGACTGTCTAATTCTACTTCAGGAGACTCGGTGTCTATATTTGCAGTGCCTATTGTTACAGGAGTAGAATTACCAGCCTTATCGCTTATTGTAACTACAATAGGATAATAATCGTTTTTACCTTCAAGTTCAGATGCTTTTATAGTTACAGTAACAAGGCCTGTATCCTTATTATAAACAGCACCAGATTCAGTGTTAGAAAGCGGATTACCGCCTAAAGTTACAAGAGGAGAAGTCTCAGAGATTCCGCTTGTAGCATCACTTGCATAGAAATAAAGAATTATATCAGAACTGGAATTTGTAAGGTAAATGTCACTGAAAGAATATGTTTTATTTGGCTCTACACCAGTATCAGTATATTCACTGCCTATAGGAGAGACTGTATCTACTTTAACTGTAAGCACTGCCGGTGTAGCACTAACGGTTCCAAGAGAATCTTCTGCATACATATATATGTAATTCGTACCATTTTCAAAACCACTAATGGTTGCATTAAAGGTATAGAGTCCGTTTCCTTTGCTATTTACGGAATATGTTGATGTACAGTCAGCAAATGCAGGATGAGTTTCTGATGTAGTAACCTTGTAATATACATTACTTATTCCACAAGAATCTTTCCATGCCCCCTGAACAGAAAGCATGGTCTTGTTCTGCCATACATCAAGTACAGTTTCCAAATCTGAATCCCAATACAGGCTGTCTCCAACTTTTGTTACAGAATCTCCGCTTGTTGCCCTTTGGAATACAGGTGCTGCTGTATCAAAAGTAAGGGTAGTTTTATTTCCCTCTTTTTTATTTCCAGCCAAATCTTTTGTACAGATATAAAGGTCTGCCCCTTTATAAGATGAAGCAAGTTTACCTGCAGGAATTGTAATGGTCCAAGAAGTTCCTGTTACCTCATCAGTTGTTACGATATCTGACTCATTGGATGTTTCTGTACCGTTTTCATCAGTCGGCACCAGTTTAAGCCAGGTATATACTGTTGTAGAATAGTCATCTTCTGTTGTACCTTTTATTTCAAGTCCATCCTGCGGCCTTACATAATATGCAGAGCCATTTGCAACTGCAGGCTTAATGGCAGAAAGTTCTGACTCTGGAGCATTATTATCACCCTGCAGAATTGCTACGGTCAGTGCAGTTGAATTACCTGCAGTATCTTTTGCAGTTGCGTCTATATTATATGTTTTACCATCTTCTATTCCGCTTAAATCATCTGCCGATATTGTTGCAGTCCATGTGCCATTTTGAGAATCTACAGAAGCAGAACTTATTTTCTTTGAACTACCTATAGTTACACTTACAGTTACTTCTTTTATGCCGGAACCAGAATCTGAACAGGTTCCTGTCACTATAACATCGGAATTACCATTTGAAAATTTTGTTCCGCTGCTTGTTGAAGCAAGGGCCGGAGACTGAGTATCTATCTGAACTTCATAAACTGCAGTATCTAAAGTTGGATTACCAACCTTATCTTCTGCAACAAAAAGCAGATAATTTTTTTCTTCTGAAAGTCCTGTTACGCTTCCGCTATAAGGAGAGCTTTCTGCATATATTATTCCGTTGTTTGATGTTTTATAAGAAGCGGCAAATTCATTTTTCTGCTCATCTGTTGGACTGGAAGTATACTTCTTATAATAAATTCGTGAAGTACCGCTTCCAGAATCTGTAATTGTACCGCTTACAGAAAGAGTTGAACTTGTTCCCCACATACCTGCGCTATAAGCACTTCCGCTTACAGCGGTCATTGAAGAAGATGGACCACTTACATCAAAGTTAATTTTTATATTCCTAGAAACAGAATTACCGGCAAGATCAATGGCTGTAATTACAGCAGTTACCGATTCGCTATAAGAATTCAAGTCATCAATATTAAAGTTCCAGGAACCTACGTTTCCGCTATTACTATATGACTTACCGCCTATTTTTAATTCTGTAGAAGCAAGGCCTGTTTCATCTGTAGAAATACCTTTTATGGTAAAGGTCTTTCCTTCACTATTATTTACAAAATAACCTGTTGAATCATTTCCAGTATTATAAGCAGATGTATTTTCTGAATTGTCTGTTATAGAAATTGTATCTTCTATTTCTGGAGCTATTGTATCAAAATGGATGGTTGTACTCTGCTGGGCAGAAACTGCATTACCGGCAAAATCATTGCCGCTTACCTTTAAACTTCCGCTTGAAAATCCTTCACTTGTAAGAACAGCCTTCCATGACTTTATTGTCTTTTTATCATTTATTGCAGAATAGTCTGCAAAACCGTCATCTTCCAGAACTTCTTCTGCAGAAGCCGGTAAATCTTCTGTAGAATAAGTTACGCTTAAGCCCTTTGTAACAGTGCTTCCGCCAATATTTAAGGAAAGAGGATTTACACCGCTAACGGAATCTGAATACTGCCCCCATATTGTTATTGAAGAATTTACATAAGCATTGCCGGCAAATTCTGCTATGTTTCCGCTTCCTGCCTGAATATATTTAGCAGAAAGGTCTGGAGCCTGTGCATCAATATTTATCTGTTTTGTATTATCATCATCTTCTGTGTTATTGCCTGCAATATCAGAAACTTTAATGTAAAGGGTATTTTCTCCATTGGAAGCAAAACTTACAGGTCCTGTATATTTTCCGCTGGCTGAATCTTTGCTTAATGGAGTCCATGAAGTTTTGTCTGTGCTGTACTGAACAAGGCTTATACCGCTTGTAGCATCACTGGCACTTACTTCTACATTAAGATCAAGGGAATTATACCAGCCATTAACATTCGGCTCTTCTTTAATTACTATTGAATCTACAACAGGTGGCTTTGTATCTATAGTCACAGAGAAAGATTCAGAACTGCTGCGTTCTGCTTTATCTGTGGCTTTTATGATAAATGTATATTCTCCATCTGCAAGAACATCTGAACCTGCTGCCGATGAACCGTAATTTACAGTTTTCTGCCATTCTCCGTTTTCTCCGGTTGCAAGTGTTTCCCAAGTTGTTCCGCCATCTTTAGAAAATTCAACTTTTTCTATACCGTTCGTATCAGAAGCGGTGCCCGCAAAAGTTATTGTTCCTGCACCAGCAGATAAAGTATCTGCGTTATAAATTGTTTTATCTGGTTTTTGACTAAAAGATAAGTCTGGCTTTGCATTATCATACCAGAACCATCGTGTTGCAGTATTTGAATTTCCTGCTTCATCTATACTGTAGATATATAGATACCACTTGCCTTCTTCTGCTACAACAGGCACGCTTACACTGCCTGCACTTGGAGAAACATTCCAAAGAGAAGATTCCGAATCCGAGGCATCATTTTCTGCAGAATCTTTTATTGCGGCTTCATTTTCAAAAGGATTTTTAGTCAGCAGATATTTTGTACCTTTTTCTTTAACTTTTCCGGCCGCATCACTGATTCCTGCACGCAAATTTAAAGAAGCAGCATTTTGATTATTCAGTGACTCTTCACCTTTTAAATCTCTTACAGGCAAAGTAATTTCTATATCAGGACCCTTTGTATCCAGCAAAACCTTGTAAGTTACAGAAACCGTATTACCGGCTGCATCTTTTGCTGTTATAACAAGAGGATTTTCTTCATTTTCTGTAAATACGGCAGAACCATTACTCTTCCAGAGCCATTTTGTTAAATCTTCATTCTGAGTAAAGCTTCCTGCAAGGGCAGTTCCATTTAAACTTACATTTATATCAGAAAGTACATTTGCTTCTTCCACTTCAAATTTAAGTTCTGTCTTATAGTTCAAATCTATATTATTTACACTGCCTGATTTTAATGTGTGCCATTCCGAATCATCACCCAGGAAAACTTCTTTAACATCAGGTTTTACATTATCTATATAGATTGTATATAAAGTGCTTACATTGCTGGAGTTACCAACGGCATCTTCACTCTTAAAAGAAAGGGTATTTTTTCCTTCCTGTATACCATTTATATAACCGCTTGAAGCCGCTTCTAATATTACCCAGTTTTCTGAACCTTCAAATTTATATTCACTTGCCAAAAGTCCGCTAGCATAACCGCTTCTTGCAGCATCAGAAGCATTTAAAACTACCTTTACATTCTTTCCTGTATACCATTTGTCTTGAGAATAGGCTATTCCGTTTATACTTGAAAGAGTAGGAGTTGAAGGAATTTGTGTATCTATCTTTAAATTTATATCACTGCTTGTTATAAATTCTGAGTCACTAAAGTCTGTTCCTGTAAATGCATATACTGTTAAAGTATGATTTCCGTCTGGCAAATAAAGATTTCCATTTGAATCTTTTTGGGCAGAAGAATTTTTCTTCAAATTTAAAGTTATTTCCCACTCCTGAATTGAATCTGTATATTGAGTTATAAGATTACCGGAAGAATCCTTTACATCCATGAAAGTTCCTGCATTCCATGAAAGGCTGCCGTCTGCATTTTTAATTATAATGCTTCCGCCGTCACAGGTATCGCTGGAAAAATATACAGTTCCCTTTACAGTAATATTTTCATTTGAATCGTTCAGTTCTACTGTTGCAGAACTTTCTGGATTTTTTATCTTTAATTTTGGCTTTTCTCCCTTTGAATTCAGGCGGAATTTATATTCGTCAGCTTCTGGAACAAGGGAGTTTCCTTTTTCATCATAACCTTCAACTGTAAGAAGATATGATTTTCCTATAGTAAGCCCATCATCCTTAGAAATTTTTACAGAAATTGTATAAACGGTTCCGCTTTTTTCTATTGTAATATTGCCTGGAGTAATTTTTGTAGAAGAAAGATTGCCGTTTGAGTCATACTGCTGCAAAGCAAGACTAAGGCTTTTTTCTTCTATAAGGTAAGAGTCCAGACCTGGTTTTACATTTACTACAAGCATACCGCCGTTATTTACAGACATTGATTCGCTGTAACCGGAAACCGAATAGGTAGGGTTGTTTGCAGGATTTAAAGTGAAAATACCAACTTCAACTTCGTTTTCATCAAGAGTTGATAAAACACTTCTGGCATTTGTGCCGGCAGTATAGCTGCCATTCTTCATTGCATACAGTTCATCAATCTTATAGTCGCTTAAAACTGAAGATGAAATATTTTCATAAAGATAATAAGTGGTAGAAGCGTTACCTTTTAAGTCTTCTTCTGTCTGTTCACTGCCATCTTGAGGATAAGCCTGGGCGCCATCATAAGCAATAATCTGGCAATAGCGGGTCTGAGCACCTTCATTACGGTTTGTGCTACCATATATTTCGCTATAGGCATTTTCTTCGCCTTCTACAAACTGGGCAATATCAAGAGAAATGGTTTTAGGAACATTTTTCTTGCTTACGGTTTTTACAAGCTGAGTTAAGGCTTCGTCTTTATAAATATTTACTTCTATAAGACCTACTCCGTTATCATCTGCAGCAAGACCTTTAAGTGTAAAGACCTGACCATATCCGTCTATTTCATCCTGACTTTCGCCTTTTGCACTGGAAGGTCTTTTTAATATAACAACAGGGGCTGTATTATCTATAACCAGCTGTCGCACAGAATTTGTTGAATGGCCTGCCTTATCTTCTATAGTAACAGATGCTTCATAAGTTCCATCCGGCACGCTTCCACTTTCTATTACTGCAGACCAGGTTCCAACTCCTGTTTTTTCTTTTACAACTTCTGCATTCAGTTTATATTGAGAAGTCTTTTTATCTACATTTGTAAGGATACAAGTTACTCCGGCAATTTCGCCGTCATCACTCCATTCTCCATTAATTGCAAAGCTGCCTCTTATAATGCTTGCAGACTCCGGGCTTGTTATGCTTAGAACAGGAGTTTCTGTATCTACAGAAGAACCAAGACCAATATCGCAGGAAGCAATAATGAAAACCACCAAAGAGAAGAGTACAAAAATCTTTGAAATATTATTCTTTAATTCCTTCATTTTCCCACCTCGCCTATCGCATTTGTGCGGTTTCTGCACAGTACTGAGAGCTAGAAGGCGCAACTACATAAGCAAGCACACCATTGTTTGTGCCGTTACCATAGCAGGTACCAGTAGTGGTACTTGCAGTTGATGAAGCATAACTGTTATCACCATTACTCTTACCGCGGTATGTACCTGTTGTAGAATATGCAAGTTTTCCGTCATCCTCTGCAGTACCATTGTATTTCCAGACGCCAACACTAATTTTGCGGCTGTCTTTTACGGAACTCTGACTTGGAACTACCATACATTCCCAAATGCCTGTATAAGTATTAGCTTCAGCTCCGTTTACAAGTGCGTCACTAGCTGCATAGAAAGAAGCAGGTTCTGCCAGATAAGCATAACGAGGCTTTTCCGGGAAGGCAGCCCAATAACCGATGTATGGAATCTGATAATCTCCATTCTGTGCAACATCAATTGTTACCTGTTCACCTGCATCCAGATAGGTATCTACTGATGCTACTATTTTTTTACTTACATCTGGAACTTTGCTGCCATCATTAAACGGAATATAAATGTACTTCAAGTCTGCATTTGATGAATCGTAAGCGGCAATATGAATGCTGTTATCATTTGCAACAACCAGCTGACAATATTCACCGCCACCAGTAAGCAGAGTTTCTGCACCTACCCAACCTTCGTTTCCATTTTTTGCCTTTATTACACTTGTCTGGTCAACATTTTTAAGCGGATTTGTATTATAGGCAAATTTTAAGCTGCTGCCGTCATACCATACAACAGCAACAATATCTTTGCTTTCTGAAGAAGCAGAAGGCAGTACACCAATACTTACATATTCACCTACATTGCCAAATGTGTCAGAAGTACCGTCTGCTATTATCTGACAGTATTTTTCATCTTGAGGCGTGTTACTATAATCTTTATCATATTTATTAAAATTACCAAATTTACTCATAGTATCACTAATGATTCCTGCCTTAAAACGAATCTGAGTAGTTAACTTGTCATAATAAGCCATATAAATATTATTTTCATTTGCAGCAATACTCTGACTTTGGAAACGATCCTTATCAATATTTCTTTTTCCATCTACATCCAATGCAATCGAATCTATTCTTATATGGGTTGAACCAAATTTATTTGTTTCCTGTTTATCTTCTGGTTCAGGGTTCCATCGACTTGTCATAAAAGAAAAGTAATCAAACCCTTGAGGGTTATTACCATTAATATCTCCGCCGACAGAAACACCATAAGAATTACCATTAACGTCATAAGCCAAAGCATTATGCTTCATGTAATCATAAGAACGGTTCCACTTTGTATATGATGTATCTTTCTTTGGCATACTGAATCTTGTACTGCCGTTGGTAAATGCAAAGCCTATCATCCCATTGCTTGGGTTAATCTTCATTTCAAGGTTATCTACAAGGCCAGAATTTTCTGCCAATGCAGCTTCTGAGTTAAAATCCCAGATATTAAAGTAAACATCGTCTGTAAGTTTGTTGTTATTCTTGTTGTTAGGCTGGCGGTTATAGAAATTTTTATATGTACTATAGTCGCCCTGTACAGAAATTGTTCCTAGAGAGTCAGAACCTTCTTCATCATAACCAAAAGTTCCGCGGGAATCATTGTTATTAAGATTATTAAGAGAAACAATAGCACCATCTGCAAGAGAAACATAAACTTCTCCGCTTATTGCGCCGCTTGGAATTTCTATTTCAGAATAGGTGGTTGCTCCACTATAGGAATCCACAGTTGCTGTGCTTCCTACAGATTGTATATTATCAGAACTTCCTGCAAAGTTCACGGCTGCTCCAGAAAGGTTATAGCCCGTAAGTGCTATTTTTTCATAAGTAGCAGTACCACTGCCCTGAGTCCTTGTTGAATAAACAGAATAGCGCCCTAAAGCAGAACGGCTGTACAAAGAAGGAGTAGAAGAACCGTAAGCAGAAAGACTTGTTGTTACCCCAGTAATGTAAGGCACAACGTCCATACGGTAGTAAGCGGTTTGTGAAGAAGAATTTGTTTGGGTTGTACCCGGAGTATTTGTCTTTATATCTGTAAACTGATTTGCCTTATAAACTGTAGACCCATCTATACTGGTCAAAGCTGCGTCCGAACCGCCTGCTTCAGCCTCTGGCACGCCAAAGTTACTTGCGGTTACTGTTACTTCAACGTCTGTTTGAGCCACATCTGGAACAAAAGCGAAGTTCTGAGTATTCCAGTAAAGCTTCCATTCCACATTATGACCATCACTATTTACTGTCTGATTTGTAATTTCAAACCAGATTCCGTTTGTTCCATAGTTATTCTCTGCAAAGTTAGAAACAAGGTTTCCTTCTGATGAGTCATAAGAGGCAACTTCTCTAGAATTTCCGTTCAAAGAAATGTTAATATTATTTAAAAGTTTTTCGTCGAAAGCAGTTCCTTCCAGTACAATTTCGCCAGATACTTTAGGGTCGGCATCATATTCACCAGAAGTAGCTGGAGAACCACTATTCTTATAAGTTTCAGTTTTTTGCCAGTCTGACTCTAGTTCAATATGCCCCCTTGACTTATAAACAGAGTTTTCTGCAGCAGACTCCCAATAGAAAGGTTTAATATAAGCAGTAGGCGTGCTTTCCTGAGAAGCGTTTATGCCCAAGTAAACTGTAAGGCTTGCCTGGAATTCTTTCTGCTGTTCTTCAGTAAGACTGCTCTTTCCTTCCGTTTCATCTGTAAAGGTAAATTCAAAAGGAATTCCTTCTGTACCTTTATTTGAAGTATCGCCAAGATTTACCAGATCTCCCAGCTGAATATTGATTGGAGAAGCTTCATTTATTGTATAATCTGTAGTTCCCTCTGCAATAATAGGATTCGTATTTTTTCCGCTTAATGTGTTTTTACTGCCTTCAATATTATAAGAATAATAAACCGCACCGTTTCCGCCTACAATTTCTGGCGTAATCTGGGTACGTCCGCGAACCTTCATAAGAGGATTCTCTTTAGATTTTATAATAAGAGACTGTCCAAGAGGAGTCTTTGCTTTTTTATTTATAGAGTTTGCATACGGATCGTAATAATTTTTTCCACCTTCTTCTGCTTTTGTTACAGAATCAGCACTATAATTTGATGCAAGATAAGTATCAATCTCTGTTTCTGCAATATTATTTCCAGTGTAGTCCGTTGCAATCTTGAATCCTGCAATGCGTGGTGCATTATTATTAACATAGCCTTTTACACTATCTATAGCACAGTTTCCTGCCTTATCAAATACAACGTAAACCAGTTCAATAGGACCGTCCGGTATATTGCGGGAATAGATGTTTGCTTCCCATGTCCAATTTGTGCCAGATTTTTCCACACTTTCTATCATGCGGTCACCGTCATCACGGCTTAAGTTTGCTGCAGAATAATAACCGTCTGATTCTGGACTTGCAGAAGAAGCTGCACTTTCTGGAATTGTATTGTCAATTATTCCTGCAAGGGCAACATAGGCTTTATTATAGCCGGCAGGAACTTTTCTGTCTAAAGTAACAGTGCTTCCAGAAATATCAGTTACCAGATAATAGGCACCTCCAATACTTACAAGTGAATTTACATGAAGGTTTGCTGTATCTCCCATTTCAACAGTCATTGTGCCATCTGTGGTGCGAGTGAGAGTTTTTACAAACCAATAAAGCTCATTTTCTGTTACTTTTGTGTTTTCGGCTGCTGAATTTCCTTCACTTCCCAGTTTAGGAATTGTTGAAACTTCACTGCTTATATCAAAAGCGGCAGAAGAACGCTCCTGCAGGACATCATAGAGTTTTGTAACCGAAGTAGAGTTTTCTGTATATGCCCTCTTAAAGTAGAAGGCTGTATAGGCAAAGCCGGACTGCTTTACAGAACCTACATCTGCTTCACTTGCCTTTGAACTGAATCTATAAAAACCGTTATTCTGCTGTACGGTGGAACTAATGCTCTTTCCATCTGCTTCACTTTCTGCCAGAACAGGAGCTTTATTATCATAATTTACAGAAATAACAGAACTTCCTTCATTAGGGGGAGTTGCAGCATCTGCCGCAGTTATTGTAACAGTTATATTGCCAACACCGTCTGCAACTCCTGTTCCAAGTTTGTAGTTAAAGGTTTCGCTAGTTTTTGTTCCATTAGAAATTATAGTATCATTTTCAATTATTAATGAACTTACCTTGTCTTTATCACTTACGGTTCCTGTAAGCCACCATTCCCCCTTTACATACATATCTGCGTCATAAGCCTGAGAAGCAACCACATCACCTGTACCATTGTCATTGTCGCTATACTGCACAAGCATAAGGTCTTTTATTACAGGCTTATCAGCATCAAAGAATACAAGTTTTTTATTTTCAATACTGAATTTACCATCCAAATCCTTAGCAAAAATCTGAATTCCTACCGGATTAGTACCGTTAGACGGGTCAAATTCCCTTACGCCATCAGCGTCAGCTATTTTGTTCAGGTCAAAAAGCCATGCAGAACCGCTAAGAGTTGCTTTTGCGGCATAATCCGATGCAGAATATCCGCTTTCAATGCTTCCTTCATAACCAGTTCCAGTTTTCATATTGCAGACTGTATAACCATTATTATTCATGTAATCCAGATCATTTTTTGTAAAGGTGAATTCTGTAATTGCCTTTGTTTCTGAATCATAAACAAGAGTTCCGTAAGCTGTCGTTGTATCAGAACGATGAGAACCAGAAATCAGCTGAACCCATACACTTTCAACACCCGGGTTAGCACCCAGAGTATCTTCTGCAGTTCCATAAATTGTAACCTGACCGCCTAAAGTGTCTCCATCAGATTCAGGATAGTTAAACTGAATTGTAGGGCGGTCTCCCTGAGGGTCAAGAATTACAGGGAATGCCCAGCTCTTGCTGTTTCCTAATTCATCTTCTGCCTTTAACCACAAATAGAGTTTTACAAGACTTGTAAACTGACTTGCATCACTTGCAGCAAGAGCTTCATTGCTGGTAATACCATAACTTACAAGGTAGTCATTCATAAGTGACGTATGAACACCGGAAGCAGCATTTGTGTCTCCATCAAAATAGATGTACCAGTTTACGCCAAAATCTTCTGCACTGGCATAGGCTGGAGCCTTGATGGAATCTGAATCTGTTATATTGTGAGGGGTTGAAACATCTTTTTCTTCCCATTCAAGTACTTTTGTGCTTCCATCTGGTTCCTGACTTCCGCTTGGAGAAAGGGCATAGGAAAGTCCGTTTGATTTTGCTCCGGAAATGCTTCCATAAGCAAGCACGCTACCACTTGATGTTGTAGAATCCGTTGGTGCTGTTATAGCTACTTCTGGAGGGGTATTATCAACTTCAACCGAAACATAATCTGTTTTTGAATTATCTGCACCGTCTCTTACAAGCAGGGAAACAGAATAGCTTTGTGAGTCAAGCGACGAAACATCAATTCCTTTTATTATCCATGTAGAATACAACAGTTTTCGTTTTCCATCGCTTTCTGCTTCTGAAGCAGTAGAAACTGGCTCTGTAACTTCATAGTCCTTATTGTTCGCTTCTACACTAGAAATTCCATTTTCATCACCTGCCTGCAGACTGATTGCAAGGAATTTTCTGTTTCCACCAATAAGAGGCACTTCCGTCTTCCATGAAGAGTCAGTAACTTCTGTTTCATAGTCTGAAGTGTAATATGCATAGCTTATATTACGAGTTTCAGGGGCGGCATTATCTACCATAAGGTTAAATACTGTTACTTTTATATCTCCATCAGTTTTACCATACCACTTGCTGCCGTCTGTTATTTTCGGACACTTCTGCAAGTCAGCAACATTATCAGATGATTCAAAAGCTGTTTCAGACTCGTCTGTTACCTTAAATTTGATGCTTTCATAAGTACCATCATCAATTGAATAAGACCATGAACCGTTTGAAACAGGAACTGCTTCATAATCACCGTTATTCTTAGAAATCTCCAGTGATTTTACACCATCATCATCTGTTACAGTACCCCTAAGAACTTTTCTGGTAGTAAGACTAAGTTTTAGAGTACCATCTTGCTCAGGATCATTTAATGATATATCTGTAAAGGTTATAACAGGTCTGTCTGAATCCTGATTTACTTTCAATTCCAGAACAGGGCTGTAACCTGTATTTCCAGCTTTATCTATTGCCTTTGCCCGGAAATAATAGGTTGTATTATCAGTAAAATTAGTTGTATCAACTTTTGCAGAGAAATTCTTGGAAGAAGAATTTGAGACATCTGCAGTTATGGTAACAGAAGGCCAAGTTGAAATATCAGTTGAAATATCAGTTGAATATACAAGACCGTCAAACGGCGAGTCATTCAGATAAGTATCAGATATAGTTCCTTTAAGAGTGATTATACCGTTTACTTGAATTCCATCTGTAGATGAGTCTGCATCTGCAGGACTATTCAAGATTACTGTAGGAGCTGTTCTATCTACATTTATAGTTCCTATTGTTACTGCCGTAGTGTTTTCTGCTTTATCCTTTACGGTTACTACAAGCGGAAGGTAGCCGGATTTTTCTTCCAAATCTGCTTTTGCAATTTTTACAGTAACAAGGTACTTGCCGTCATCCTCCGCAGTATCTGCATATTTTGCTGTAGAGGCTGCTGAAACAGTCTGTCCACCCAGAGTTATTACAGGGTCTTCAGCAGTCTTAAGGCCACTCTGTTTTGTATTGCTATTATCGCTTGCATACAATTTAAGGCTCAAGTCTTCGCTTGCATTTGTAAGGTGGAAGTCGTTAAAGGTAGTTCCTTCAAAGGCGGTTTCTTCAGGCGCAGTTACATCCACCTTAACAACATAAGACTGCTGGCTTGAAATATTACCCAAGTAATCTACTGCATACATTATTACAGTATTTACCCCTTCTTCAAATCCACTTAAAGTAGAACTGAATGCATAGTCTCCGCTTCCTTTATCTGTAAGAGATATTGAAGGATAAGTATCTGCATTTTCTTCTGTTATTGAAGATGTGCTTCCATCTTTAACTATTTCATAATAAAGCTGACTTACTCCTGCATCATCATTCCAGATTCCTTCAAAAGTAAGTGTTTTATTGTTAAGCCATTTTTCAGAAGAATAGGCCGCACCGGCAACTTTTGATGATGTTGAATCATAAACAGGACCTTTTTCATCAAATGTAAGTTCAGCAAGTTTTGTGCCGTTTCCATCATTTGCAAGGTTTCCAGCAAGGTCTTTTGTACAGACATAAAGGTTTGCACCTTTATAAGATGAAGCATGTGCAGTGGCAGGAATTGTAATGGTCCAGGAAGTTCCCATTACCTTATCCTCAGCAGTTGTTACGATATCTGACTCATTGGAAGTTTCTGTACCGTTCTCATCAATCGGCACCAGCTTTAGCCAGGTGTATACAGTTGGGGAATAAGTATCTGTTGTATTTCCTTTTATTGTCAGAGTATCCTTTGGACGTACATACCAGGCAGAACTTCCCTTTTCTACAGAAGGGCTGATGCCGGTAACGGCAGGAACAGGGGCGTTTTTATCTCCCTGTAAAATTGCCACTGTTAGAGATGTAGAAAGACCAGCGGTATCTTTTGCAGTAGCATTTACATTATAAGTTTTTCCGTCTTCTATTCCGCTAAGCTTTTCTGCAGGAATTTCTACGGTCCAGGTTCCATTTGCAACTGTGGCTTTAGTTTCTTCTACTGCATTACCTATTTTTACTATTACGCTATCTATTCCTGAACCGGAATCAGAGCAGGTTCCTGTTACAGTAACAGGAGTAGAACCATTTGTAAAAATGGTTCTACTTCCCGCCGTTGTAATTGCCGGCGGTGTGGTATCTACGTTTAAGCTGTAAGCCTTAATATTTTTATTCCAACTCTTCAATGCATCATCTGAAATATCTACATCATCTGCACACTTTACAGCGGTCATATTATCTATTGCAGAGTTACCTACATTATCTTCTGCAACAAAAAGGATATAATTACTTTCTTCATTAAGTTTTGTTATATTGCCTTTATAGCTGGATTTTATGCTTATAGTTCCAGTTTCTTTTGTAGTTCCAGTTTCTTTTGGGTCTATTTTCTTAGTATAATCAACATTCTTTTCTTCAAGAGAAGAAGCATCAATTGTACCGCTATTATCTGTCTTAAAATTCTTTTCAAAATTTGAGATATCTTCTGCTTTTGGCTTGGTTGCAAAAACCTTATAATACAACTTTGCAAAACCGCTGCCTTCAGAATCATCCAGAGTTCCTCTTACTGTAAGAGAAGTTGCGGTTCCCCATGTTCCACTCTGATATTTTCCACCTACATCAGAATCGCCATTATCATTTGCATATTCACCAATTCTAAAATCTACATCTTTTGCTTTTGCATCTATGCGGTGCTTAAAATCTGGTGCAGCATTATCAAACTTTATTGTTATTGTTTTTGTTCCAGTATTTCCGGCAAGGTCTGTTACCGTAATTACTGCATCCACAGACTTTACAGAATCGCTAACATAAGATGCCAAATCATTCAGTGCAAAATTCCATGCCATTGCACTTCCTGTATTTGTATATTCTTTTTCACCTATTTTAAGTTTTGTTGAAGCAACAGTTCTGTTATCAGATGAAGAACCTGCAACTGTAAAGGTTTTTGAAGTATTTACATAATAAACCAGTTTTTCAGCAGTTTCTTCTGCGCTTGCTTCGTATGCTTTTGTTGTACTGGAAGAAGATTCTTTCATGCTTATATTGCTTAGCGTTGGTGCTTCTGTATCTTTTATGATATTCAAGATGCTTATAGAAGTTTTATTTCCTGCCTTATCTTCTCCACTCACACTTAATTGACCGGTTGCCAAAGCGGATTCTTTAATAGTTGCAGTCCATGTCTTATTCTCTGCATCATTTACTACGGCAATTTTGTCATCACCTGTAATCTGACTTCCGCCAATATAAAATTCAGGACTTCCTTTTACTCCACTTTCTGAATCAGAAAGGCTTACTGTTACATTAAGAGTATCATCTGCATTTACGTAAACATCTGCAGAAAAATCAGAAGTTTCTGTCTTATCTGAAACTTTATAGCTTTTAGCAGTAAGCTTTGGAGCAATATTATCTATATTTATTCCAGAAATTTCTCCACTGCAGGTGTTACCAGCGGCATCTGTTGCTTTAAGATATAATGTAAGATTTTCTCCCTGTTCAGGGAAGGTTACACCAGCTGTAAAGAGTCCGTTTACATTTGTAAGAGCAGTTCCCTGCCCGTCAGAAGTAAAACTGTATTCAACCTTACTTATGCCAGTGTTATCACTTGCTGTTACCTGTGGTACAAGAGTTGTACTCTTATACCATTTTATTCCGTCTACAGTAACGGAACTTGAGCTTATTATAGCTTCTGTGATTTCTGGGACCTGAGTATCTACAAGAATGCTGTATTCTTTATGAGAAGTTTTTCCAGCCTTATCACTTGCCCTTACAGAGAAGGTCTTTGTTCCATCAGATGTACCGTCACCGGCAAAGTTAAGAGTCTTAGACCATGAAGCATCATTTTCTGTAATTTCAAATTCTGTCCAAGAAGTACCGCCATCTTCTGAATATTCAACCTTTGCTATACCGTTAGCATCGCTTGCACTTCCTGCAATAGTTATAGTATTTTCAGAATCCGGTAAAGCGGCTTTATTATAGGACTGAGCAGGTTCAGAGGTAACTTTAATTTCAGGTTCTGCCCGGTCTGTCCAGAAAGACCTGCCGGCTACACTTTCATTTCCAGCACTGTCTTTTGAGTAAACATAAAAATACCACTGGCCTTCAGAAATCTTTGCATCTTTTACAGTGCCTCTTATATCAGTTCCTTCTATAATGTTAATAGTAACATTTACGTTTCCTTTGTTTGCAGATTCTATCCATCCGCTATCAGTTTTTCTGGCATCAGTTTTTATGGCATCATCATCTGCAAAAGCCTCTGATGTTATTTTATATTTTGTTAAGGCTACACTTCCATAAGCATCTGCAGAAGATGCCTTAAGAGGATAAGTACTCTGACTTAAAGAATCTTCACCTTCCAAATCTTTTTCTGGAGAAGTAATTTCTACATTAGGTCCTGCAGTATCAATAAGCAGGCTATAGCCGGCACTTCCCTTGCCACCTGCACCATCTGTTGCAGATACTGAAATTTTAACAGGTGTATTTTCATCAAGACTTGCAGGTTCATTGCTTATCCAGATCCATTTATAAGAAGAGTCAGAATCTTTGCTTATTGTTCCTGCCATTTCTGAACCGGCTACAGTTACTGCTACAGCTTCAACACTGTTTTCTTCAGTTATGGACAGCTTAATTTTTGTTCCATGAGATTTAGTTATATTCAAGATACTTTCTGTAGATAAAGCATCCCAGTCAGCTTTTTCATCACTTCCGATATAAGAAGCAGTTATAATCGGTACAGAAGTATCAACCTTAATTTTAAAACTGCTTTCTTCACTAATATTGCCTGCTTCATCAGTACTTCTAAAATAAAGCGTATTTTCACCATCAGAAAAACCATAAATATAGCCAGACTTTAGGGATGTCCATTCAGCATCATTTATTTTATATTCTGTCAGAACAATTCCACTGTAATAGTCAAGAACATTTGCAGACTGATCTTTTGTTTCTACCTGTACAATTATATTCTGACTTGTATACCAGTTGCTATCTTTATATTCAGCATCATTTATTTTTTTCAGTTCAGGGGCTGCCGGTTGCTGGGTATCTACAAGGAATTTACGGCTGATTTTATCAGAAGTCTTGGTTTCTGCCTTTTCATCATTTTCTGTATATTCTGCATAAATATATAAATCCCAGTTATTATCCGGTAAATATTTAACTGTATTTCCGCTTTCATCTTTATAAGTTGTAGAAGAATTATCTTTTAGAAGTTTTAATGTATATGTCCAGTTTTCAGCAGCATCTTTTGCAGTAAAAGAACCGACCTTCCATTTATAATTACCGGCTATATCAGATATCCATATATCTCCACCGTCACACAAATCAGAAGGAAACAAAATAGTTCCTTTAAAAGTAATAGAGTCATTAGAAGCATTAAGTATTTCTTTATCTTCTGAATATGGCTGAGTAACAGTTAAGGTTGGACTTGTACTGGTTCTCTTAAAATAGAAGCCATAGCCTTTTCCTTCAGGTGTAGTAATGCTATTACCCTTTTCATCACTTCCTTCTACTTCTATTAAATATGCATTTGAAGTTTTAAGGCCATCTGCCTTGCGCATATATACAACGATTTTATATTTTTCACCGTCTTTTGTAATTACCTGTCTGCTTGGAATAATTACTTCGTTTTCATTCTTTGTATTTGTAAGCTTTACTTTTAACGTATCTTTTTGAAGAAGATAGTCATCTAATCCCGGCTCTACCTGAATTGTGAGAAAATCTTCATTTATAACGGTCATGTTTGCGGCTTCATAATCGCCTTCTTTACCAAGTTCTGTAAAACCTGCAACAGTAAACAAAGGATTGTTTTTAGGGTTCAGCGTAAATACACTGGCAGAAATTTCATTTGAAGAAAGGTCTTCTAGAACCTCAACGGCAGAACGGCTGTTCTTGGAATCTGAATAGCGGCCGTTCTTCATTGAATAAAGTTCTGTAATTTTATATTCACTCAAGATTGTATCTGAAATATCATCATAAAGATAGTAGCCGCTTGTTGTTGCATTTCCTTTTAAATCTGCTTCTGTCTGTGAGCTTCCGTCTACAGGGTATCTTTTTGCTCCATCATAAGCAATAATGCGGCAATAGCGGGTCTGAACTCCGTAATTGCGACTGGTACTTCCATAAATTTCACTGTAATCATTTTCAGTATCTTCGCTGAACTGGGCAGCATCCACAGAAATTGTTGCTCCAATTTTTGTAAAGGAAAGAGTTTTTATCAGATTTTCCAGTTTTGCATCGCTGTAAACATTTACTTCCAAAAGTGCAAGTCCGCTGTCATCTGCAGCCTGGCCTTCCAAAGTAAAAATCTGTCCATAACTTTCTATAGAATCCTGACTTCCCAGGGCACTGAAAGGTCTCTGCAAAACCATTACAGGTGCAGTATTATCTATTGTTATCTGTCTTTGGGTTTCGGTTTTATGGCCTGCTTTATCTTTTATGGAAACTGTAACGTCATAAGAACCGTCTGCAAATTCATCTTTTTCTATTATATATGACCATGTTCCGTTTCCTACAGAAAGAACTGCAACTTCTGCAGGATAAGGTCCTAGAGTTTTATTTGTTTCTATATCTTTAAGAGTAAAAGTAATGCTGTTTATTTCACCGTCATCAGACCAGGTTCCGTAAAAGTTAAATGAATCTCTGATAACCGCACCGGCTTCTGGGCCTGTTATTGCAATATCAGGTGCCTCTGTATCTACAGCGGCGCCAAGGCCGATTTCACAGGTGCTGAAAAAAATTATGGCAAAGAATACAGTAAGAGAAAAGAGAATTATGTTTAACGAGTTTTTGAGCTTTTCTCCAAAAGTTAAACCCATACCTAGCCTCACAAAAAAAAATGAACACTTCTCCATTTAGATTTTCGGCATATAACAAAAATTTCTTAAGTTATACGAGAAATCCCCTACGACTACACCATCCCTAATTTTCTCCACCATAGTATACTTGAGATTTTAAAATTTTCAACCTTTATCAGAAAACTAAGGATTTTCTTATTTTATGAAAATTATGAAAAAGCAGGCAAAGTTTTTTTTCAAAATTATTCAAAACTACTTTTCATAGAAACATCAAATATGGTATATTTATACCTCGGGAATGCATAATTATGCAAAAACCCGGTTTCCGTGCCGCGCGCGGAAAGGAGTAAAACGAATGAAAAATGCTTACGTAAACCGTGTATGGGAAGAAGTAAAAGCAAAGAACGCCAACGAACCTGAATTCTTGCAGGCTGTTGAGGAAGTTCTGACAACTCTTGATCCAGTTGTAGACCAGATGCCAGAGCTTGAACCAAATGCCATTCTTGAAAGACTGGTAGAACCTGAGCGAGTAATTCAGTTCAGAGTACCTTGGATGGATGACGCAGGTAACTATCATGTTAACCGCGGTTTCCGTGTACAGTACAACAGTGCTATTGGACCTTATAAAGGCGGTCTTCGTTTCTCTAAAGAAGTTAACCTTTCAGTTTTGAAGTTCCTTGGTTTTGAACAGGTTCTTAAAAACTCTCTTACAACACTCCCAATGGGTGGTGGTAAAGGTGGTTCTGACTTCGATCCTCACGGAAAATCAGACAAAGAAGTTATGCGCTTCTGCCAGTCATTTATGACTGAATTGTATCGCCATATTGGTGCAGATACAGACGTTCCAGCCGGAGACAAAAACGTTGGCGGACGTGAAATCGGTTATCTCTTTGGTCAGTACAAGAGAATCCGCGATGAATATACTGGAGTTTTGACAGGTAAAGGTCTTACATTCGGCGGTTCTTTGATTCGTACAGAAGCTACTGGATACGGACTTATCTACTTTGCACAGGAAATGCTCAAGAAAGTTGGAGACGACTTCAAGGGTAAGACTTGTGTTGTTTCTGGTTCAGGAAACGTTGCAACTTACGCTGCTCAGAAACTTATTCAGCTTGGTGCAAAGGTTGTTACACTTTCTGACTCTAACGGATACATTTATGATGCAGACGGCATTACACAGGAAAAACTTGACTGGGTTAAGGAACTCAAGGGTGTTCGCCGCGGACGCATTTCTGAATATGCTAAGCAGTTCCCATCTGCAAAATACTTTGAAGGAAAGAAAGTTTGGGAAGTTAAATGTGACTGCGCATTCCCATGTGCTACACAGAACGAACTTCTTGGTGAAGACGCACAGAAACTTCTTGATAACGGCGTAAAACTTGTTGCAGAAGGTGCTAACATGCCTTCTAACATTGACGCTGTAAACAAGTTCCTTGCTGCAAAGATTCTTTATGCACCTGGAAAGGCTTCTAATGCCGGTGGTGTTGCAACATCTGGTCTAGAAATGAGCCAGAACTCAGAACGCCTCTCTTGGTCTTCTGAAGAAGTTGATGAAAAACTCCACTCTATCATGATTAACATCCACAACAACGCTTACGATACAGCAGTTAAGTTTGGTGCTACAGACGGTAAGTTTGTTAACTACGTGGCTGGTGCAAACATCGCTGGTTTTGTAAAAGTTGCCAACGCTATGATAGCTCAAGGCTTGGTATAATCGCGACATAATAATCAGGTCGGTGAAAGCTAAACAACCCTTTCGGCTTGTTTTTAACGCTTTCCCGATTTATAAGCCCGATTAATCGGGCGAGACATTTGTAAGTAAATGCTAAAAGACAGTCCACTGGACTGTCTTTTTTAACGCATTTGCTATTTTAGTCAGGTGCTAACATCGCTGGCTTCGTAAAAGTAGCTAACGCTATGATTGCACAAGGTCTTGTGTAATTAATGTTACACTTGCAAGAATTGCGCAAGCAATTCTCGGTGAGCTCGCGAAAGCGAGCGACGCACAAGGATTAGTTTAATTTTTTAAGAAATCTTTTATTTCTTCGAGAGCCCGCAGGTCGGAGATTGCTTCGGTCAGCGGGCTTTTTAATTCTGAGAGGCCGTCAAGAAAGTCCACTGCGTTTTGCATCATATTTGAAAAATAGCCTGTTTTGCGGCTCAGGCGGACAGAGCGGTCGCGGGAAAGTGAATAAAAACCTGTGTAAAGTTTAGATTCCTTACGCTGATAGAATTTTGCATAGCCGTTACCCAGGCAGATTCGGCCTTCCGTTCCCAGAATATCAAGGCCAAAAGAAAAGAAGCGGCTGCGCCCGCTCATGTAAATGCTTACGTCCGGGCAGGACTCTGTAGAATAATGGGCACTGAAATTGCGAACCGCGCCTTTTTCATCGCGGAAAATTCCAGTTACAAGAGGATTGCATAAATCTTCACCAAGCAAAAAGCGGATTATATCTACAAGGTGAGTGCCGTCATGCAAAAGACTGTATTCGCCGCTTTCTTCAAATTCGGGAGCATAAATGCGAAGTCCGGAATACAGTTCTCCGCGGATACTCTGCAGGGCGCCGATTTTTTTCATGTAAGACTTAGCCGCATTGTAATCGGCTGCAAAACGGCGCTCGTGATTTACCATTACCGGCACATTCGCCTTTTTGGAGGCCTCTGCTATGAGGGCGGCCTGGCTGCTGTTCAGGGCAACCGGCTTTTCCAGGATAACAAGGCGGGGGCGGGCTTCTATGGCGGAAAGACATTCCTGCAGGTGGGAATCTTCGTTCACGGCAATCGTGATAATATCCGGCACCCCGTCTCCAGAACCAGAAGAAAATTCTTTATACATCTGACCGCTTGAAGTAAAGACAAGAGGATTAAACCCGCTCTTTTTCTTTACATAACACTGCCAGTCAGAAAGTTTTTTTTCATCACAATCCGCGCCAGCCACAATTTTTATCTTGTGATTGGCAAGCAATGCCATTGTGTGAGAAGCCGGCTGCTCGCGTTTTTTATCAAAGCCAAGAGAAAAACCGATTCGGCCGGTTCCCACAAGGGCCGCTGTATACATTTTTCCCTTCATAATTACTTTTCAAACCTGAACCAGCGGAAGTCAAAGTTGCTTCCAGGCAGGAATACAAAACTGATTTTCTGCATTCCGCTCACAGGAGTAAGAGTGAAAGTTTTTTCTTCAAAATCATCTGTGTGGGCAAATTCAATTACCTGAGTTGTACTGCTTCCATCTTCCCCAAAGAATTTCACGTTAATTGTATTGTTCTCTGTGTTGGATTTTCCGCAGATTGTGATTTTAGAAGCACCTTCACCATCGCCAAAATTCATGTTTGCAAAGTCCAGATTTACGTTGTTTCCAATGCCTTCTACAGCATCAGCAGTGCGCGTAAATGCGTCGCCGGCTACCAGATCTGCATCCAGAGCACGCAGGCGGGCAAAGGCCTTAGGAGTCTTATCAAAATAGAAGCCGTGGAAATAAAGACCTTCCGGGAGAACCACGCTTATTTTATGAAGGCCAAAAAGGCGGCGGCTCAAAGTAAACACGTTTTCCGAATAAACGTTATAAATTGATTCGTGCTGGTACTTGAACTTGCCCAGCCTTTCGCCGCCGCCCTCTGCAGGCCCCTTTTCTGGAGTCTTTGCGCCATTCCAGTCTGTTCCAGGGGCAGGCTCGCCGTCCCACACTTCTACATCAAGTTCTGTATTGTGGCTGAAAATCGGGATATGGATTGTATCTGCCCCGTCCGGCCCAAAATCTACCTTGTCAAAAGAAATCCAGGTACAGCCACTCTTTCGTGTTGAAATTCCGCTTTCCAAAGAAAGCTCAGGCTTTTCCTTACCTTCAAAATCATCCCATCCGCTCATGCGGCAGGCTTCTATCAGTTCATAAGGATTTCGCTTGTGAGTTCCAATTCCGCTTACAGTAAATGGCAGATCGCTCAAAACCTCATCATACTTAGTGTCGTTCATGGCAGTACAGCGCAGAATACATTCACCATCCCCTGCGGCAGAAATTACGGCTGTTTCAACTCCGCTTCCTTCCCCAGTTTTTTCGCTTACCAGAATATTGTCAGCCGCAACACATTCCTTCAAAACAGGGTTCCAGTTTATTTCTTTTAAGCTGGCATTTTCCGGCAGAACGCGGGCAGTAACGCGAACCTGGCGGTGGGCGGCATCCAGAGCAACAGAGCCGTCACAGGAAATTTCAATTTTTCTAGCAGGAACAAAATCTTTTTCTGCATGAATTGCCATGTATGGCGCAACTTCGCACCACTTTCCGCCTGCAGCAGGGCTTCCGTCATACTTTAAGGAAACATTCGGCAGTCCCTTGCTTGCGGCAGTCACAACAAAACTTGCTCCAGGCCTTTTTGAGCGTACAATGGCAATCAGTCGGTTTGCAAAAAGCCTTCTTGTATGGCTTCTGGCTCCCCCGCATCCTTGGTCACTTGTGTATTCTTCATAATCTGTGGAATCTCCGTTATCCATTCCCACAAGTTCTGCATCTCCTGCCACGTTGAATGTTATGTAGTTGCGGGCATTTTCTACCAGAGTGCCGTCCTTATCGCAGGTCATAATCTGAATAAAGTGCAAGTCGCCGGTTCCGCCCGGAGTACCAGAGGCATCCCCAGATTCAGAAATTTCCGGCTTGAGCAGAATACGCTCAGGGTCTCCAAAAGACTTCTTCACGTCTTCTGCAATCACTTTTCCATTTTCATCATAGGCAAGTGCCTTAATTTCACCCTTGTGATATTCCACAATCCAGTGACCAAAAGGTTCTTTTCCGTCCTTGTGATTGATATTCTGCCTGCCAAGAGAAGTTCCGTTAAAAAAGAGTTCCACAGAGTCAGCATTTGAATAAGCCTTTACGTCTATCATCTGACCTTCGTTCCAGTCCCAGTAAGGAAGCAGATGAACAAAAGGAGCGGCCTTTTTACCGGCCCATTCAGATTTATAAAGATAGAAGGTGTCTTTTGGGAAGCCCGCTGTATCAATCTGACCAAAGAAAGATGATTTTGAATGATACGGAGTCGGCTCACCAATGTAATCCCAGCCTGTCCAGATGTACTGGCCTGCAGAAAAAGGACAGTCGCGGTCATTTGCAATTACAGTCTGGGTATTTGCACACCCCCAAGGTGTTGTACAGTTACCCAGAGTTGAACACTGGCCGTCGCTGAAAGTAACCAGTTTTAGACTGTCAGGGAAGTGGTAGATTCCGCGGCTTTGAACGGTAGAACCGGTTTCTGAACCGTAGATTTTCCATTCAGGATATTTTTTGTGATGTTCGTCATAAAGGCGTTCCAGATAGTTGTAGCCCACAGTGTCAATTTCTTCTGCACAGTGCTGGGCTCCGTCCGTCATCATATAGTTTGAAGCAATTGTGACAGGAGCATTGCGGTTAGGGTCGCTTTTTACAACGTAAGAATAGAGCTTCTTTGTAATTTCATAGCCGTTTCCTACGTGGGTATCGTAAATTTCGTTTCCGATTGACCACATTATAAGGCTAGGATGATTGCGGTCCCGGCGAACCCAGCTTGTCGTGTCTTTTTCGGCCCAGTCGTTAAAGTAGTTTCCGTAGTCAAACTGAGTTTTTGGCTTTTCCCACATATCAAAGGCTTCATCATCCACCATGATTCCCATTTCATCGCACAAATCCATCCATGCAGAAGGCGGCGGATTATGAGAGCAGCGCACGGAATTAACGCCCATTTCTTTAAGGCGGGCAAACTGGCGGCGCAAGGCATTTACGTCAAAGGCAGAGCCCAGTGCTCCCTGGTCATGATGATGGCAGGCACCGTAAATTTTCTGGTGGCGCCCGTTCAGGAAAAATCCCTTATCCTTATCAAAGACTGCAAGTTTAAATCCGCAGTGCTGACTGGTTTCATCAATTAAATTTCCTTCCTTATCATAAAGGCGGGTAGTCAATATATAGAAGAAAGGACTGTCTAAATCCCAAAGCTGAGGATTTTCAACCGTAATTTCTTCCTGTGCCCTGTAAAGAGCGGCTGTTGTGAGAGACGGAACATTCTGATGAAGCCAGTCAGACTCTTCATCCCGCAGAGGAACCGGCGAAAGAGGAAATTCTGATTTTGCGAGCACTTTTCCATCGAGGCCTGCAATCTGATTTTCTATTTTATGACCGCCAAGAGGGCCTGCTACTTCTACAGAAATCTTAATGTTCCATTCGCCGTCAAGCCTGTTTTTATCAGCAGGAGTGGCCGTAAAATAAAGACCGTCTGTCGGCAGGTGCACGCGGGCAGAATTGATGTAAGTTACATCGCGGAAAATTCCCGCTCCCGAATACCATCGTGTATTGCAGTTCTGGTAAACCACAATCACAAGAATTTCATTTTCACCTTCTTTTACAAAAGAAGAAATGTCAAATTCAAAGGTTGCATAACCGTATTTCCATTCACCGGCTTTTTTTCTGTTTACCCAGACGGCAGAGTTCATGTAAACGCCTTCAAAGCGGATTGCGTTATAACGCTCTTCAATCTGCTCTGGCGTTAAAGTAAAGGTCTTTTTATAAAAGCCCACGCTGTTTTTATAAAGGTCAGAAACATGGTGAATCTGCCAGTCATGAGGAAGGCGCACGTCATTATATTCCAAAGAGCCGGCCTTTTCTAAATATTGGTCAGGGGTATAAAGAATGGGTTTTCCATCCTTGAACATTGCATTGTAGTCTGTAATTGGAAGCTCGGCAAATTGCCAGCCGTCATTAAAAAGTGTTTTCATTCTTTCAGTATAAAATGGAATGAAAAAATTTGATAGTCAAAAAGATTGTAAGAAATGATTTGATTATTGTAGAAAAACAATCAAACATTGCCGTAAACGCCATTGTTTAATTCACGCATTTTTACCAGGCAAAAGATACTCAAAAAAAAAAGCCCAGATAATCCCAAGCACAGCTCTTAGCGCATACCGCTGCTGGATTCCTCCTCTGACGGGGTTTTGCGAAAGACACTTGAAGGGCATCTGGGCAATCGGAAAGAGGGAGATTCGAACTCCCGGTACCTTGTGGGTACGCACCCCTTCCAAGGGTGTACCTTAAACCGCTCGGACATCTTTCCAAGGCATTAAGAATTTACTATATAAAAGGCATTCCGTCAAGAAGGGGGCATTCCAGTGTACATTCTAGCCAGGGTACACGTTTGCACTGCCTGGAATTACTTTTGTTTCAGTTTTTACGGATAAGGGCATCTACCTGCGAAAGGGCCTGGTGCATAAACTCTTTTTCTGAATAAAGTTCATCATCGGCTTTTTTAAGCGCATTCTGGGCAGCATTTTTTCCATTTCCTACAACAGGAGCATAGCCCACGCTTATAGAAATTCTATATGGATTTTCTTCACTCTTATTATATTCATCAAATGCTTTATAAAGATTGATTCTAAGTTTTCCGGCTTCTTCATTTGAACAGCAGAGGATGATTGCAAATTCATCACCACCAAAACGGCTTAAAAAGGCATTTGTATTTCCCAGGATTTTTTTAAGCAGGTCTGCGGTTTTTATAAGGGCCTGGTCTCCTTCCGGGTGGCCGAATTTATCATTTATATCCTTAAAGAAATTAATATCCAACATAAAAATGTGGTTCTGCATCAAAGCCGAAGAATCAGAAAAATCAGAAAGGTTTTTCAGTTTCTGATCAAAAGAACGGCGGTTGTTTAAACCTGTTAATGAATCTTTAGAAATTAAATCAAACTGGAATTCCGTATAAACCAGAATAAAGGCCAGCGTTAAACACTGCCATACAGTTTTAGATTCCGGGAAAATAAGATGAAGCACACCGCCTAAAAGAGGAAAAAAGACAAAAGAAAAGAATGTAACATATCTGTGATAGTAGGCAGGCCATTTTCTTTTCTGAAAAATAGAAAGAAGAGCGATAAAAGATGAGCTTGTAAAAAGACCGTAAGTTACCACAAGCTGCAGCCAGTATAAGGCGCCCTCTTCCAAAGTATTGCTCTGGGGATTTATATAAAAAACAAGATGAGTTATAGGGCTTGAAAGCACAATCATTGCATATACAGCCAGAATAGGAATCAGCAAAGAATTAAAAATATTTATTACTTTTAAATTTCCATAAATATAGTAAATAATATATCCTGACCAGAAAAAGGCAGCAACTGCATTAAGTGAAAAATAAATTAAATTCAAGAGCCAATTTGAAACATAAAAGACGCTGCCAGCACGTGAGTCTACAAAAATGAGGGCTGTATCGACCAGCATTAAAATTACAGTGGATAAAATGATTTTCTGAAACAATATGCGTCGTGTCTGTTTATCGCTCAAAACTTTTGAACGGAAAGAAATCCACACAAGCATCATCAGGCAGATTACATTTACTTCTGCCCGATAAAAAACCTCATACATATTACAATTATAAAATAGAAAATTCCAAAAGAAAAGAATTAATACCGCTGAATCTCAAAAAAAACAGAAAAATCACCTTTCTACAGGTCTGCTAAGTCTGCTAACAGGGCAAACGCATTATAAAAGAGCCGAAACTGTAAAAAGTGCTACCACTGCACGTTCTTGCACTTTTTACAGGACAGACGCATTATAATGCAGTGCCCTGTAAAATTGACATAAAATATGCGCTTTTTTATAATTCAGATTATGATTAAAAGCCTGTCTGTAACAGTTTTGCCAAATGACGAACACAATGAAAAGCTGATTCGCTCTCTGCTTGAAAAAGAGGTGAAAAAGAGCGGCATTCATTATAAAAAAATGACCAGCATTTTTGAAAAAAAGTCCATAGATGCAAGGCGGGGTCAGGTTAAGCTTCATCTGCGCTACAGGCTTTATCTGGATGAAGAGCCGCCGGCCCTGCGGGGGGCGGATGACGTTCCTGAATGGAAGGTTGCAGACGGCAAAGAATCTGTTCTGATTGTGGGAGCCGGGCCGGCAGGGCTTTTTGGTGCGCTCAAGCTGCTTGAATACGGAGTAAAACCCATAATAATAGAGCGCGGAGCAGATACAGCCCAACGAAAAAAGGACATTGCCTTAATCAGTACGCAGGGACTTGTAAATGAAGATTCAAACTACTGCTTTGGAGAAGGGGGAGCGGGCACTTTTTCTGACGGCAAGCTCTATACCAGAAGCAACAAGCGCGGTGATATTTCCCAGATTCTCAGGATTTTTGCTCATTTTGGTGCTGATCCTAAAATTCTTACGGATGCCCACCCTCACATAGGAACAGACAGGCTCCCTCAGGTTATAAACAACATGAGGGCAAAAATTATTGAATGTGGGGGCGAATTTTATTTTAACCACCGCTGTACAGAACTGATTGTAAAAGACGGAGCGGTAAAGGGGCTTGTTGCAATAAATCATGGGGAAGAAAAAAAGTTTTATGCAGATGCAGTTCTGCTGGCTACGGGGCATTCTGCTCCAGACATTTACAGGATGATTGCCCGGGCAGCCCCTTCTGCACTTGAAGCAAAAACTTTTGCGGCCGGAGTCCGGGTAGAACACCCCCGGGAACTTATAGACAGCATTCAGTTTCATGCAAAGGGGGCAGAAAAAGATTTAGGCGCTGCGGAATACCGCCTTACAACTCAGGTTGATGACCGGGGAGTCTACTCTTTTTGTATGTGCCCCGGCGGCTTTGTAGTTCCCTCTTCTTCTTCGCCAGATGAAATTGTCGTAAACGGAATGTCTGCCGCAAAAAGAAATTCCCGCTGGTCAAATGCCGCTATTGTTGTAGAAATCCGCCCGGAAGACATCCCGGCAGAATATAAGGAAATGGCAGAAAAAGAAGGCTGCCCTGCACTTGCAGGCCTTTTCTTCCGCACTGCAATGGAAGCAGAGGCAAAAGCCCATGGAAAAGGTCAGTCTGCGCCTGCCCAGCGGCTTACAGATTTTCTTGCAAACCGCCCCTCAGAAAGTCTGCCAAAATCCAGCTATACAGCAGGTCTCTGCCCTTCAAACCTGAATACATGGCTTGCTCCCCACATCTGCAGCCGCCTGCAAAAGGCCTTCCCCGCCTTTAACAATCTTATGCGCGGCTATATCTGCGAAGAAGCCCTTATGATTGCCATAGAAACCCGAACAAGCACACCTGTAAGAATCTGCCGCGACAAAGAAAGCCTTGAATGCCCTGCCCTGAAAAATCTCTATCCGGCAGGCGAAGGCAGCGGCTATGCAGGGGGCATCGTTTCCAGCGCAATGGACGGAGAAAACTCCTGCAAACAAATAGTACAAAAAAATCGTGCAAAAATTAATATAAGATGATATAATGGAAGCATGAAGGAAAACTCAGTTAAGGCTGAGAGAGTTGTATCCAGTGCAGGCTTTGTTTTTTTAGTGATTGCAGCAGTTGCAGGATTTGCCTTCGGAGGGGATAAGCAGTCGTTTTTGGAATATATTGCTCCAACAAAGTATATTATTCCATACACGCATGTAATATGTGCTACCCTTGCATTCATTTCAATCATTTTTCCAAGCTGCTTTATAATGGTAGCAATTTTTATGATTGAAAGCATTCTCACAATTTTTACCCATTATGACATGCTGGGCATTTTCTTTTTTTATGCAGCAATCATTCTTCTGCTTACAAAAGAAATCTTTACCAGACGACACACTCCTGTCATTATAGTCATGTTCATCATTCATTACCTTTCCCTGCTTGGAACATTAACACGCGGCTGGAAATACACGCTTATAGCATACGGATATTCATTTTTCTGTATGTTTTTCTATATGTGGATTTACATGATTCTCAAAAAGAAATTTTCTTTCTATGTTCCGTCAAATATTGCCGCTAATTCTGCAATTCAAGGAACAAAAAAAGGCAATATTCTTAAACTCTCTGATTTTAAACTGACAGAACTGCAGAAACAGTTTGTCCTTGCAAACATTCATGAAAACCTTTCCTTTAGGGATATTGCAGAAAAGCACTTTGTAAGCATTTCTGTTGTAAAGCATGAGTTTGTAAAAATATACAAGATTTTTTCCGTTGACAACCTTTACGAACTGAGGATGCTTCTCCTGCAGTATCAGGTTCAGGAATAAAGCTGAAAAAAAGCCGCTGTAAGTTCTCTCCAGTCTTACAGCGGCTCCTCTACCCGATTGTTCTCTTCCCGACAAAACAACGCTTTTAAATATTTTATATATAAACCGGAATCCCGGCTTCTGCAGTCCTAGGTTTTACTAACTTTATGTTATGTTTCTATTATATTTCATAAAAATTGCGATTTCAATACGTTTCTATACGAAAGAACCGAGGTTCAAGTAAAAAGAACCACGGTTCAATTTTGTAAAATCAAATCTAACTAAAGAGAAAAGTTAATAAGAGGGATTAAAGCACAGATTTTAAGAACTGCTGAAGTCTTGGACTCTTAGGATTTTGAAAAATCTGCTCTGGAGTGCCTTCTTCTTCGATATATCCGCCATTCATAAAGAGGACACGGTCCGCAACTTCGCGGGCAAAGCCCATTTCGTGAGTTACGACAACCATTGTCATTCCTTCTTTTGCAAGATCTTTCATTACATTAAGAACTTCGCCGACCATTTCCGGGTCAAGGGCAGATGTGGGTTCATCAAAAAGCATTACATCAGGTTCCATTGCAAGGGCACGGACAATTGCAATCCTCTGTTTCTGACCGCCAGAAAGAGTTGAAGGATAAACGTTTGCCTTTTCTGTAAGTCCTACACGTTCCAGAAGTTCCAGGGCCTTTTTTTCAGCTTCTTCCTGAGTCTTCAATTTTAGAGTTACAGGCGCAAGCGTAATATTCTGCATTACAGTAAGGTGGGGAAAAAGATTAAAATTCTGAAAAACCATTCCCATCTTTCTGCGGGTAATATCAAGATTTGTATCAGGAGAAGTCATATCCTTTCCTTCAAAAAGGATTGTTCCTCCGCTAGGATTTTCCAGACGGTTCAGACAGCGCAGAAAGGTACTTTTTCCAGAACCAGAAGGCCCGATTACTACAATTTTTTCGCCCTGCTTAATATGAATGGATACATCTTTTATGACGTGCAAATCACCAAAACTGATTTTTAAATTTTTAACCTCTATCACTTTTTGCCATCCTTTTTTCAAATGCACCAAAGAGCTTTGTAAGTCCTACGGTGAGAATCAGATAAATGATTGCACAGGTGAGAAGAGGAATCCATGCGTTATAAGTTGCATTCCTTATCATATCACTTGCTTTAGTCATATCCATAACGGCAATAAAACTTGCAACAGAGGTTTCTTTTATGAGCACAATGAATTCACTTGTATAGGTCGGGAGAACTGCCCTTACAGCCTGAGGGAAGATAATCTTTATGAGTGTCTGCCATTTTGTAAGGCCAAGAGAACGGCCTGCTTCCATCTGACCGGCATCAATTCCTTGAATTCCGGCACGGAAAATTTCGGTACAGTAGGCACCGGAATTAAAGCCGTAAGCAAGAATTGCAACAAAAAGCCGGTTCAGACCAAGAGGCGCAAAAATGACGAAATAAAAAATCATCAGCTGAGTTGCCAGAGGAATTCCGCGAAGTACAGTTGTATAGAGGTTTGCAAAAAAATTCAGCACTTTATTATCAGAAATTTTCATGAGGGCAAATACGCCCCCAAGAACAGTCCCGATAAGGATAGCGCAGATTGCAATAAGCACTGTAATGCCGAGCCCCTCTATAATGAGCATATAGCGCTGCCCGGCAATCATTGTGTCATAAAAAGACTGGAACATTTTATTTCCTTACAATGATAACCTGTTCTGATTCAAAATATTCATCAGAGAAGTCAACATTCTTTTTTCTTTCTTCTGTTACAGACATACCTGCAGCAATAAAGTCAATTGTTCCAGACTGGAGAGCAGGAATAAGGCTGTCAAATGCCATATCTACAACTTCCAGAGAAAGATCTGCTTTAGCGGCAATTCTCTGTCCCATAGAAATATCAAATCCTACAATGTTTTTTCCGTCTACATATTCAAATGGAGGGAAGGCAGCATTTGTTCCAAGCTTGATTTTCTTTGAACCTGTTGAAGCAAGAACTTCTGGAATTACAATATTTCCATCAGCAGGCATAAAGGCATTTACAAGTGATTCATAATCGCCATTAGCCTTCATTTCTGAAATTACGGCATTAATAGTTCCAAGAAGTTCTGAATTTCCCTTCTTTACTGCAATTGCATAGGCTTCTTTATTGTCTGCAAAAGTCTGGTCGTGGATAATTTTAAGGTCTGGATTGCGGGCTACAATCTGTTTTGCAGGAAGTTCATCAAGAACAACAGCATCAATTGCTCCGCTCTTCAAATCCAAGGCAGCATCAATTCCGCTTTTAAAAGAAGAAATTCTGGCTCCTTCTACATTTTCCTGAACATACAGTTCACCAGTTGTTCCACTCTGAACACCAATTTTTTTGCCGCTTAAATCTGCGGCAGAATTAACAGCTACCTTTTCTTTAGAGCAGGCTGCAAACATAGTAAGTGCAATAGCGGCTGCTAAAATAACTTTCATCTTTTTCATAGTCATACCCCATAAAAATTTATAAATATACGATATTTTACAAAATTTTACATATTTATGCAATTTCTTTCTTTGTATTCTTTGTTGTTTCAGACAGAAGGACAGCGGCAAAAATCAAAATACATCCGCAAAGCATTCTGAAAGTAAGGCGTTCATGCAGGATGAGCGTACTGAAAAGCATTCCAAAAACGGATTCAAAAGACAAAAAGAGTGATGCTATGGAAGACTGAACATATTTTAATCCTATATTCTGAAGGCTGAAGCCCACCATTGTGCTTAAAAGTCCCAGATAGAGCATGGAAAGCACAACTCTGGATGTAAAGGCTGTAGAAGTTGGAAAGGCACCGTCCATAAATGGGGCTGTAAGCCAGCCTAAAATTGCGACCACAAGAAACTGCAAAAGGGTAAGAAAAAGAGGGTCGCCTCCGCGGGCATTAAACTTTTCTGTGTAAATGATATGGAGGGCAAAAAAGATTCCGCAGATAAGGGTCAGCAGGTCGCCAATATTTATGCCGCGGGCATCATCGGCTCCAAGGGCAAGGAGGCCTATTCCTGTAAGGGACATAACAGCCGCAATAAAAACAAAAATGCCCGGGCGTTTTCTGCTCAAAATCCAGGTAATAAATGGAACAAGAATTACATAAATTGTTGTGAGGAAGGCATTTTTACCGGCGGTTGTATACTTGCAGCCGATTGTCTGGGTTGCATAGGCCAGAAAAAGAAAAAGTCCGGTCAGAAGACCGTGAACAAGATAGTCCTTATTAATCAGCTTCCACTTTTTTATAAAAATCAATGCCATTACGCCAGCCGCAATTGTATAACGGAAGGCAATCATATACATGGCACCAATATAATCAAGACTGTCTTTTACGATGACAAAGGAAAATCCCCAGATTGTAGCCGCAAGCAAAAGCCCTGCACTTGCAAGCACAGATGTAAATTTTGAATTCATAAAAAGAATTTACATGGAAGCGTCGGGGTAGTCAAGAAGAGGGAAAAAAGATGAAAAAAAATCCCCTCCACCAGTTCCACCGGCAGAGGGGATTCTCGTTTTTCAAAAAAAAGTTTTACTTTGTCTTAACTTCTACCTTTTTCAGGTGCCAGATGTCGCGAACGTAATCTTCGATTGTGCGGTCAGAAGAGAACTTGCCGGCGTTAGCAATGTTCTTGAGGGCCATCTTTGCCCAGCCCTTCTTATCCTGATAAGCTTCGGCAATGCGCTCACGGGCCTTGCAGTAAGAATCAAAGTCTGCAAGAACGTAGTAAACGTCAGGTCGCTGACCTTCAACACCGTAAACCAAAGAATCATGCAATTCCTTAAAGAGCTGATGGGTCGGGTCATAAGTGCCGTCTACAAGCTGTTCCACAACTTTTGCAAGGGCAGGATTGCAGTCCAGGTATTCCTGAGGATTGTAAGAGTGGTCTGCTTCCATCTTCTTGATTTCTTCTGTCAAAAGACCGAATACAAAGCCGTTTTCTTTTCCTGCTTCTTCAAAAATTTCAATGTTGGCACCGTCCATAGTTCCCAGGGTCAAAGCACCGTTGAGCATGAACTTCATGTTTGAAGTTCCAGATGCTTCAAGACCGGCTGTAGAAATCTGCTCAGAAACATCTGCGGCAGGGAAGATTTTTTCTGCAACAGAAACACGGTAATTTTCTACGAATACAACGCGAATCTTTCCGCGAACGCGGCGGTCATTGTTAATTCTCTCTGCAACTGTATTAATCAGCTTGATGATAGACTTAGCACGGCGGTAACCGGAAGCAGCCTTAGCACCAAAGATGAATGTTCTTGCAGGAGGATTGTAACTTGGGTCTTCTACAAGGCGGTTGTACAGATACATAACGTGCAGAATGTTCAAAAGCTGACGCTTGTATTCATGAAGTCTCTTAACCTGAACGTCAAAAATACTTTCAGGGTCAAGGAATTCATTCTGAGTGTGCTTGAGGTAGTCTGCAAGTGCCTGCTTGTTTTCTGTTTTGATTCTGATAAGTTCGTTGATTGATTCATCATCATCAATAAACTTTTCAAGTCCCTTAAGTTTAGACAAATCTTTTTCCCAGCCATGACCGATTCTGTCTGTAATGAATTTTGCAAGCTGAGGGTTTGCATTCAAAAGCCAGCGGCGCTGTGTAATACCGTTTGTCTTATTATTGAACTTCTGAGGGTAAAGTGCATACCAGTCTTTAAGTTCGGCAGTCTTCAAAAGTTCTGTATGAAGGGCAGCAACACCGTTTACACTGAAGCAGGCGTGAATTGCCATCCATGCCATGTAAACCATGTTGTTATGGATGATTGCCATGTGCTCGTGCTTATAGTAATCATTAGGGAATTTCTGGCGGAGTTCAATTACAAGACGGCGGTTAATTTCTTCTACAATCTGATAGATACGTGGAAGAAGTCCCTGGAAGATTGCAATAGGCCATTTTTCCAATGCTTCTGCAAGGATTGTGTGGTTAGTGTAAGCAAAAGTATGAGTTACAACATCCCATGCTTCATCCCAGCCCACATTATATTCATCCAGAAGGATGCGCATAAGTTCTGGAATTGCAACAACAGGGTGAGTATCATTCAGCTGAATTACGTGAAGTTCTGCAAACTTGCTGAAGTCTGTTCCGTGGTCTGCAACATAATGACGAACCAGGTCCTGCAAAGAAGCAGAAGAGAAGAAATACTGCTGCTTAAGGCGCAGAGCCTTTCCACTAGGGCCATTGTCGTTAGGATACAAAACGCGGCTGATGTTTTCTGCGCTGTTCTGGCGTTCTACGGCACGGTTGTAGTCCATATTGTTAAAAAGCTGGAGGTCAAAACCGTTAGGGCTGGAAGCCTGCCAGAGGCGGAGTGTATTCACAGTCTTTGTGTCAAAACCGATAATCGGCATATCGTAAGGAGTAGCGGTAACTTCTTCTGCATTTTCCAGATAGAAGCGTGGCTGACCGTCTGGAGTTTTTCCGTAAGCAATGTTTCCGCCAAATTTTACGGTTACGGCAAGGTCTGAACGTTTGATTTCCCAAGGGTCGCGGTGGGCAAGCCACTTATCAGGATATTCAACCTGGTATCCGTCTTCAATCTTCTGTTCAAACATACCGTATTCATAGCGGATTCCGTATCCGTGTCCTGGGTAGTCCAGAGTTGCAAGGGAATCCAGAAAGCAGGCAGCAAGGCGTCCAAGACCACCGTTTCCAAGACCTGCATCAGGCTCTTCATCTTCTATCATATCAAAATCAATGTTCATGTCTTTAAGAACATCTTTTACAGCATCTTTGATTCCAGCGTTTATCAGGTTGTTGCTCAAGGCACGACCCATCAAAAATTCTGCAGAAAGATAATAAAGCTGCTTTGTAGGCTTTTTGTCATATTCTGCTCTAGTAGCCATCCAGTTTGGCATAATAATTTCCAGTGCAGAAGCAGAAACGGCGTCAAAAAGATCATGCTTGTTAGCCTGTGAAATATCTTTTCCATACTGACGTCGCAGGCGGGCAGAAAGATTTTCCTTGAATTGCTCTTTGTCAAATTCCATAAAATAAACCTCGTAAAATAGTTATTTGCTCATAAGAATCACCGAACAGCCGGAAATCAGCACATAACGGAGCTGTTCCTGCAGCGGTTCTTCTTTCCCACTTTCTAGTATATCTTCAGGGGCATCAAAAGATGTATCTGCAACGCGATACCATTTTTTATTCCCCGATAAAGCCGGTAATGTAATTGTAAGGTCATAGATATCCATATTTGTTGCAATATAGAAATCATTATCAAGTCCAAGTCCGTTCAGGCGGAAGGCAAGAAATTTTCCTGTCTTTTCCCAATCTGGAACTTTTGCATTCACATCATACCATGAAACTTCAGGAATTGCACCTTTCTCATAATCATTGCGGAAAAATGAAATTCTTCTGAAAACAGGATGGTCAAGGCGCAGGCGGATAAGGCGGGATGTATAATTTACAAGACCTTCATTTTTTTGTGCCAGATTCCAGTTGAACCAGGCAAGCTCATTATCCTGACAATAGGCATTGTTATTTCCATTCTGAGTACGGCGCATTTCATCTCCGCCAAGCAGCATTGGAACACCCTGAGAAACCATAAGATATAGAAGGAAATTCTTGATTTTCTTTATTCTCAGGGCTTCTATCTTTGGATTCGTACAGTCGCCTTCAAAGCCATGATTATAACTGATATTATCATCACTTCCATCGCGGTTGCATTCACCGTTTTCTTCATTGTGCTTATAGTTGTAGCTTACCAGATCATTCAAAGTAAAACCGTCATGAGCAGTAATAAAGTTTATGGAAGCAAGCGGTGAACGTCCGTCGTGATTGTAGCAGTCTGAACTTCCGCAAAGTCTGGTTGCGGCTGCGGTTGTAGCCTTTTCATCTCCGCGGAAAAAGCGTCTCAAATCATCACGGAAACGTCCGTTCCATTCGCTCCAGCGGTTATTAGGTCCGGCAGGAAAGCCCCCTAACTGATACAGGCCTGCACAATCCCAGGGTTCTGCAATAATTTTTGTTTTAGAAAGAACCGGGTCCACGTTGATTGCATAAGTAATTGGTGGCAAGGCAGGAATTGAACCGTTGGAATATCTGGTCAATATAGAAGCTAAATCAAAACGGAAGCCGTCTACGTGCATCTGAGTTACCCAATATCTAAGGCTGTCCAGAATAAATTCGTAAGTAACAGGATGATTGCAGTTTACGCTGTTTCCGCAGCCACTGAAATTCATGTAATATTCTTTGTCATTAGGTGGAAGGGAATAATAAACGTCATTCTGAATTCCGCGGAATTCAAAAGTATAGCCGCGCTCGTTTCCTTCTGCCGTATGATTGTAAACAACGTCCAGAATAACTTCTATTCCCGCTTTATGAAGTTCCTTCACTAGCTGCTTAAATTCACGCACAGGCCCACCCGGAGAACGGTCTGCGGCATAACCGGTTTTAGGAGCAAAAAATCCTATTGTACTGTAGCCCCAGTAGTTTACAAGTTTTTCGCCGGTACGAGGATTTAAATTGCCGTTTTCATTTTCATCAAATTCAAAAACCGGAAGAAATTCAACGGCTGTAATTCCAAGTTTCTTAAGATAGTCAATTTTTTTTGTAAATCCCTTATAAGTTCCTGCAATTTCTGCTTCTACCCCGGAAGTTTCTGAGGCAGTAAAGCCTTTAAGATGAGTTTCATAAATTACAGATTCTCCCAAAGGACGATTAATAGGGCGGTCTCCTTCCCAGTCAAATTCATCATCAACAACAACACACTTTGGAAAATCAGAAAGATTCTGCACTTCTCCACCCATATTAGCAGAAAATCCTATCTGGTGAAGATTATTATAAGAACGGAAAACAGAGCCGTTTGTAAAGGCTTTTGCATAAGGATCAAAAAGATATTTATGAAAATTAAAACGCAGTCCCCGAGGCGGCTCATAAGGGCCGTCCATTTTATACAGATAAAGAGCGCCTGCTCCAAGTCCGCAGACAAGGATATGCCATACATCACCGGTTTTGTTTAATGCCGGATTAAATTCAATTACAGCAGATGGTTTTTCATCAAATTCTGAATCAAAGAGAATCAGCTGAACGCGTGTTGCATCCCTACTGTAAATTGAAAAATTCACTCCTTTTTCAGTTATGACAGCACCATAGCCTAAGGGTGAACCATTTTGCACCTGAAAGTCAGCCATATTTATTCTATTTTACCACACTTAGAATGGAAAATCCACTAGAAACATGGTCAATGTGATGTTATAATTTTACAGATGAAAACTGCTATTGTTGCAATTATAGGCCGTCCGTCCGCAGGAAAATCTACATTCTTAAATACAGCCTGCCAGGAGCCGGTAAGTATTGTTTCTCCAATTCCCCAGACCACCAGAAATGCCATAAAGGGCTTTGTAAACACATCTCTGGGGCAGCTTATTTTTATAGACACTCCCGGTTATCATGATTCAGAAAAAAAACTGAACCTGCGCCTGCGCAACGTTACGGAAAGCCAGCTGGAAGGTATAGACTGCGTTCTTTACGTTATAGATTCTACCCGCGCCACTGGTGAAGAAGAAGTTCATACAGCTGAATTAATAAAAGACCTGCAGGACAAGACTGTTGTTGCAATCAACAAAACTGATTTAAAGACAAGCAGGCCTGAAGAAATCAGAAAGTTTATTGCAGCAAACCTGCCTCAAGTGCCGGCAGAACGAATTCTTGAAATGTCTGCAGAAAAAGATACAGGAATTAATGAAGTGCTTAAAGCACTTTACGATATTTCTCCGGAAGGAGACCCTATTTATGATGAAGAAATGTATACCGACCAGGATTTGCGTTTCCGCGTGTGCGAAGTAATCCGTGGCGAAGCAATAAACCGTCTTTCTGATGAAATTCCTCATGCAGTATATGTAGATGTTGCAGATATTGAACACAGAAATGAAGGGAAAAAACTCTGGATTCGGGCATTTTTGTGCGTAGAAAGGGAAAGTCAGAAAGGAATTGTAATAGGCAAAGGTGCTTCAAAAATCAAAGAAATAAGAATTGCGGCTCTCAAAAAACTGAATGAAATTTATATTCAGAAAATAGACCTTGATTTGCAGGTAAAAGTTGACAAAAACTGGCGGCAGCGAGATCTGACGCTTAACCGTTTAATCCCAGACTGATTTTACCAGATTGATTTTACAGGAAACCTTATGATCAATACGACAGAACTACAAAAAAAGTTATATCCGGTTTTATCGTCAGGAGCCCTTATAAGAATTGCAGGGCGAGTTTTGTATCATATCAACAGAGAAATAAACCGTCATACAGAGCGCACAAGTTTTCTTGTAATGAAAATGGCTGATTATTGCGGCTTAAAAGAAGAAAATGCCAAGCGGAACCTTGTCTTTCTTTCACTGTTTCATACTCTGGGATTCTTTAGGGAAGACATGGTTTTTAACTATAATCCCTATACAAGTACAATTGATTATTTTACCAATACTCCAGATGTAGAAAGCAAGTATATTTTTGCCAGCTATTATCTGGAATTTATGACACCTATTCACAAAGATGCCCGTGCTCTTGAAAATTTTACCGCACCCTTTAATAAATCAAATCAGCAGACTTCTTATCTGGACGACTATAAATCAATCATATACCTTTGCGCCCGCGTAAGCGATTTTGTATACAAAAACCCGGACAGACCTCTTCCTGAAAACCTTGATGATCTGGCTCCGGGCATGATGAATCCCAAATATATAGAAATATTTACAAAACTGAATGCCCACCACACGCTGGAAGACTACATACGGGATGAAGAATACCTTACGGAACTTTTGCCTTTTGTTGGAAGCATGGAATTTTCAAAAGACGAATGTATCATCCTTGAAAAACTGATGGTTTATCTGCTGGATTTAAAAAGCACCGTTACAATGAGTCATTCCATTAACACTTCCTGCTATGCACTTTCCATTGCAAGCAGAAAAGGCCTGAATATTGATGAACTTTCCATCCTCTTTTCCAGTGCAATCCTTCATGACATAGGAAAAATTGTTACCCCCCAAAGGATTCTGGAATATCCCGGAAAACTTTCTCCAGAAGACATGGGAATCATGCGCTATCATGTAAATCATTCAAAAAGGATTTTAAAAGGACTTGTTTCTGATGAAATTCTTCAGAATGTATTCAGGCATCACGAAAAACTAAACGGCAGCGGCTACCCCCAGCAATTAACAGGCGACCAGCTAACGCTCACTCAGAGAATCCTCACAATCGCAGATATTACCAGTGCCTTATGCGACAGCAGAAGCTATAAGGGAGAATTTTCAAAAGAAAAAGTTCTTTCCATTATGAAGAAAATGACAGAGGAAGGGGAACTGGATCCTGAACTGATGGATATCGTAGAAGAGAATTTTGATGACATTCATCAAGAACTTCCGCTTCTGCAGCAAATCCTGAAAGTTGACTTTAGTTATGTTCTTACAAATTACAATGAATATATTCTTAACCACTCTTCTTCCGTTCAGAATAATTCTATTGAAGACATAGAAGAAATTGAAGAACTGGATGACGTGGAAGAACTTGAAGAAGTCTAGCCCCTGTCTTTTACTCTGACATCAAGACACTGATATTGTTGTTAAAAGACATATATTTCATTATATTATAGATATTATATAGAAAGCACTTTTTCACGTGCATTATTTATCTTGAGGTTCTTATGTCTTTAGAATGTGGTATTGTCGGACTTCCTAACGTTGGAAAGTCTACTATTTTTTCGGCTCTGACTGCGGCGCCTGCTGCGGCAGAGAATTTTCCTTTCTGTACGATTGACCCGAACATCGGAATTGTAGATTTGCCGGACGAGCGTCTGGACTTTCTGGCTTCAATTCACAACCCAAAAAAGAAGACTCCTGCAAGCGTAAAGTTTGTTGATATTGCAGGTCTGATTAAGGGAGCAAGCAACGGCGAAGGTCTTGGAAACAAGTTCCTTGCAAACATCCGCGAGTGTTCGGTTATAGCCCACGTTGTACGCTGTTTTGATAACCCTGACATCATGCACGTTCGCGACAATGCAAACGAGGCCGCTCCGATTGACCCGGAAAGCGATATTCTTACAATTAACTGGGAACTCTGCCAGGCAGACCTGAACACAATTGAAGCCCGCCAGGACAAAGTTACCCGCGCCATCCGCTCACTCGGAAAAGAAGAGGAAAAAAAATACGCTCCCTGGATTTCCGCTGTTGCAAAAATTAAGCCGCTGCTCCAGGACGGAAAATGCGCCAGAACCGCAGACCTTACAGACGACGAGCGCGCAGCCCTTTACGACATGTTCCTTCTTACAATGAAGCCTACAATTTACGTTGCAAACGTTGATGAAGATTCTATTGAAGCTCAGACAAACAAATATGTTGAGGTTGTAAAGAAATATGCTGATGAAGAACACAGCGAAGTTGTTGTAATCTGCGGAAAGTTTGAGGCAGACCTGGCAGAAATTACAGACCCGGCCGACCGCAAAGACTTTATGGACAGCGTTGGCCTTAAAGAAAGCGGACTTGCAACTCTTGCCCGCAAGACCTATCACCTTATGGGACTGCGCACCTTCTTTACAGGCGGCCCTGATGAATGCCGCGCCTGGACAATTCACGCAGGCGACAAGGCTCCACGCGCAGCCGGCGTAATTCACACAGACTTTGAAAAGGGCTTTATCAAGGCCGAAGCCTACACTATAGACGACCTGCGCCAGTACAAGGACGAAGCTGCAATCAAGGCAGCCGGCAAGTACCGTCAGGAAGGCAAGGAATACGTGGTTCAGGACGGCGACGTGCTGTTCTTTAAATTTAATGTGTGATGTGTAAGGGCGTTGGCGCCCGGTGTTTTATAGCAAACCGTTAAAAAAAATGCGCAAGCATTTTTTAGCTCATCCGCTTCTATGGAGTTTTACATGGAAATAAAATACATAATTCTAGCCCTCGCCCTTGTAATGTACCTTCTGGTAATCATCTTTCAGAATAAAAAGGTATGGATGACGTCGGTTGCCGCACTCGTTGTAATTTTTCTGGGCTTTTTAGCACAAGGAGGAGCAATCAGTGGCAATGTTTTTGAGCCGCTCAGCGGACTGGGAGCGCTCGCCCGCCACATCTTTCTGGAACTTATAAACTGGAATATTCTTATGATTTACGTGGGCTCTATGATTATTGCAGCCCTCTTCATTTATTCCAGAGTTCCTGCCCGCATTGCAGATGCCCTTGTTGCAGTTTCTCCAAGCACAGGAATTGCAGTTATTTTAATTCTTGCAATGACAGGAATTATTTCCATCTTTGTAGAAAATGTTGCGACAGTGCTTGTAATGGCTCCAATTGCCATTGCGCTTTCAAAAAAACTCAAGCTCAATCCTGTTCCTTTTATGGTCGGCCTTGCAGTAATGTCTAATCTGGAAGGAACGGCAACACTGGTTGGCGACCCTCCAAGCATGATTTTTGCAAGCTACGCCCACTACAGCTTTAACGACTTCTTTGTTCATCAGGGAAAACTTTCCATTTTCTTCTTCATTCAGGCAGGAATGATTATGGGCTGTATCTTCTTTTACTGCTTCTTCCGCAAGGCAAAGGAAAAGGCCACTGTAGACCGTGAAAATGTAATTTCATATCTTCCTTTATGGCTGCTTTTAATCATGATTTTTGGTCTGGCAGTAATTTCATTCCTCACTCCAGAACTGGGTTATTCTTCCGGATGCTTTGTACTGGGACTTGGCATAATAGGACTGGTCTGGTACAAGCTGATTCAGAAAAAAAACCGCTCAGAAGTCTGGACTCTGGTAAAAGAACTGGACTGGGAAACAATCTTCTTTTTAATCGGAATTTTTGTTGTCGTTGGAGCCATAAGCGAAACCGGCCTGCTCAATGATTTTGCCCTCTGGCTTGCTCATGTTACAGGCGGAAGCAAATTCTTAGGCTTCATGCTGATTATTCTTTTCTCAGTTTTGATTTCCGGCTTTGTTGATAATGTTCCTTACATCATCGTAATGCTTCCGGTTGCAGGTTCTCTTGCAGAAACCCTGGGCATTCAGAAAGAACTCTTTATGTTCGCCCTTCTGATTGGCTCATGCCTTGGCGGAAACCTCACTCCATTCGGAGCCTCTGCAAATGTTGTTGCCATGGGAATCCTGAAAAAAGAAGGTCATCCTATCACCTTCCCAGGCTTCCTGAAAATCAGCGCACCATTTACAATCCTCACAACCGCCGCCGCCGCCATTACCCTCTGGCTGGTCTGGGCATAATCAAACAATGTCCGACTAGCACTGTCATCCTCCGGCTTGACCGGGGGATTTTTTTTTAAACACTTTTCCTAATCATTTTCCCCCACCTTCCGACAATAAAATTAGGAAGTAAAAAGTGGGAAGGAAGTGAGAGAAAAATGACTAGCGCAATTGGAAATTACAGTAATGCATATTCGTACAGCGGGGCAGTAGGTTCAAGTGGTGCTGCCGGAAAGCTTTATGTTCCTGTAAGCAAATCTGCACTTTTGTATTCTCACTTTGATCATGTTTCTGGGGTTGCAGCCCGCTCAGGACAGCAGGGTGTTTCAATCAGCAAAATCAGAATTCTTAACTCTCTTATTGACCGCCTTTCAGCAATCAAAAATCAGCCAAAAGAATCTGTTACAGATATTAGTGAGGATCAGGCACAGGTGCTTATTGAACAGTACCAGAAGCAGATTCAGCAGACTGTTGCACAACAGCCTTATGTACTTGCAGGTGCAAAACCTCAGGCAGGAGCATTATTTGCGATAGACGCATAATATCGATTAAAATTCTTGTTTTTCTTATTATTAGAGATAAAATTAAAGTGATTATGAGTTTTCGAACTATAAGTATTTTATTTGCTACATTGTCTTTTCTTTTCACTTTATCAGGCTGTGATTCTAAAAACAAAAATGTTGTTACAGAAGAACTTCAGCCTATCGAAAGTAATATTATCGCTCATGACGAACAATTCCACTTTCAGCCAACGCTCGATTCTTATAAACCTAAAAAAGACTATTATAATTTCTATTTAACCTATAAAACAGCACACCCCTGGTGGGATGCAGTTGCACTTGGAATAGAAGATGCCGTAAAACAGTTTGAACAGAGCGGTATTTTCATTGCATATGATTATCTGGCACCAGAAAAAATGTCTGCTTATGACCAGATAGAAAGAATCCAGAAAGCAGCCGCAACAAACACGTATGATGTAATTGGCGTTGATGTTGCAGATGTTGAAATTGTTACCCCTACAATCAACAACCTTATAGACCATGGCCAAAAGGTTATGACCTTCTCCTCTTCTGATTCTGGAAAAGAAAACGGCTGCAAACGAATTGCCTATGTTGGAAATACCCACAACTATGAAGATGGAAAAGATTTAGCACAGGTACTTTGCGAAAAATTAAATTACAAAGGAAAAGTTGCTCTTCTTATTGGAAATGTTGGAGCCCCTTGCCACGAAGACCGAGCCTTAGGTGCAAAATCCGTTTTTTCTCAATACCCAGAAATAGAAGTTGTTGATGAGCAGTATGATGAAGATGATGATGTAAAAGCATATATTTTTACAAAAGAATTCATAAACAAATATCCAGATTTAAATGGAATTATTTGCTGCAACATGAGTAATTCTGTTGGAGCTGGAAGAGCCGTTTTAGAAGCAGGCAAATCTGATGAAATTGTAATCACAGGAATGGATCACGACAAGAGGGCTTTGGAGTACCTTCGTGATGGTGTTATTTATGCCCTCGCCCTGCAAGATTGTTATTCTATCGGTTTTGATACAATAACAACCGCCGTAAAAATTGCAGATGGTCTTCTTCCAGGAAAAGACTATCCTGAAATGACAGAAGAAAATACACAGGTTTTCTTCCAGGAACAGGCAGAGTGGCTATTACGTTCACTGTATGGAGAAATTGACTAAGTTGAAAAACATGAAAATCAGCAGAAATAAAATTGTCATAACAGGTGGCTTACTTTTAATTATCAACCTCATAGTTGGAACAAGCTGGAATGTTGAACGGGCACAACAAGAAACCCAGGCCGTTGCTGAAAGTGTAAGTAATTTCTATATAGAGGAACTTGCAAATCGCCGTGTATCAATTATATCAGATACATTAAATCAAAATTTTCAATACATAAATAATGCACTTGATTCAATTACAGAAAATAATTTAAGTTCCATTGAAAACCTGCGTTCTTTTCTTGGTAAAATCAGAAGACTTTATGGTATTCAGAAATTTTCTTTTGTAGATGAAGATTTTCTTGTTTATAGCGAACACAGCACAATCACCGGAAAAAGTCGTTATTCATTCTTAGAAAATGGTTTTTCAGATATTCATGTTACTACGGTTGTAAATTATGGCGGCGAAAAATTATTGTTCATTGCAATGCCTGTTGAAAATATAATGTTTAATGGAAAAAGAATAATTGCATGTTTTGCCCAGGTAAATATAGATCAGATGGTGCGTTCCATGACTTTCCGCGCCGATGAAATGGAAACATACTTTAATCTTTATCTAAAAAATGGAGAAAGTCTTACAAATGCCCCATTTGGAGGAGTTGAACCTGGTCGTAATCTTCTTTCTGTAATCAAAGAAAATGATAAATCAGAAGAAAAGTATCACAAAATTCAGAATGATTTTCAGAAAGGCCTAAAAGGAAGTATAAATGTACCATACAGAAGGCAGAATGCACATCTTTATTACGCCCCTGTTGATGATACCGAATGGATGCTTTCAATTCTTGTTTACGATAATGTAATAAACAGACAGATTAAATCAAACAACCGAAAAATCATAGCACGAAATCACTTTCAAATTTTAATTACTGTTCTTTCTGTAACGATTTTGTTTATATCTATCGTACTCCTTATTCGCAAAAACTCCAGACTCATGCTCGAACAGGAAAAAAGAATTGCAGCAGAAACAAAAAAAGCCTACGACAAATTAAACAAAGAAAGGCAAGGAATGCAAATTATTCACTCCATCATTCATTCTGGTCCGTGGACAATTGAATTTAATGATAAGTGTGAAATAGAGAAATGTGAATGGTCAGAATCATTCCGCAAAATGTTGGGATATAATTCTAAAGAAGAATTCCCTGATAAATTGGAAAGCTGGTCTAATCTTTTACATGAAGATGATAAAGAAAGAGTTTTAAAGGCTTTCTGGGATTCTGTAAACGATTATTCTGGAAAAACAGTTTATGATGTTGAATATCGTCTTCTTACAAAAAACGAAGGCTGGAAATGGTTCCATGCTGCCGGTAATTTAATCCGAAATCCAGACGGAAGTCCTATTACTTATATTGGTCTCTTTATTGATATCAATGAAAAGAAGTCATTAAAAGTCCTTTCAGAAACAGACCAGATGACAGGCCTCTTAAACCGTGTAAGTGGCGAAAAACGAGTTACAGAAGCCTTTAGTGCAGGAAGAGGAGGTCTTTTCATTCTTCTTGATATTGACAGCTTTAAGTTCTTTAACGATACATTTGGACATGAAATAGGTGATCAGGTAATTATAAATGTTGCACGCTGCCTTAAAACTGCATTCAGAGGAGAAGATGTTGTCTTCCGTCTTGGTGGCGATGAATTTTCTGCTTACGCACAGGTTCACAAGGAAGAAACAGCCCGTACAATAATTAATCGCTTTATTGAAGCCTTAAAGAAAATTTCTATTCCAGAATTAGGTGATCGTCCTATTACTGCAAGTATTGGAGCCGTTATACTGCCCGAAGGTGAAGAAACAGACTTTACAAGCAATTACAAACTTGCCGACCAGGGCGTTTATGAAAGCAAGAAGATAAAAGGCCAGTCTGCGGTAACCTTTTTTAAGCAATAATTTTCACAATAATTTTCTTTATTTGCAAAAAATCCGTTAAATCACTATACTATCCGCATATTTTTTTATAGGAAGTTTGAAATGGGCGGATATTTTGGCGTTGCTTCAAAAGAAGACTGTTCGTTAGATTTGTTTTTTGGAGTGGATTATCACTCTCATCTTGGCACACGCCGCGGTGGTATTGCGGTTGTTAATTCTGACGGGCACTTTTCACGCTCAATTCACAATATTCAAAACTCTCCATTCAGAACAAAATTTGAACGCGATATTGAAGAGCTTCACGGCAAACTTGGAATCGGTTGTATTTCTGATTACGAACCACAGCCTCTCCTTGTTCATTCTCATCTTGGAAATTTTGCAATCACCACAGTAGGAATCGTTACTAATAAAGATGAACTTGTAAAAGAAGTTCTTGATTCCGGCTACACACACTTTTTAGAAATGAGTGGTGGTGAAATCAACCAGACAGAACTGATTGTTGCCCTGCTTAATCACAAGGACACAATTGTAGAAGGAATTAAGTTTGTTCAGGAAAAAATCAAAGGTTCAATTTCCATGCTGATTTTAACTGCTCAAGGAATTTACGCTGCCCGCGACCGTCTTGGACGCACTCCTATTCAGATTGGCCACAAAGACGGAGCCTTCTGTGCAAGTTTTGAAAACTTTGCCTACGCAAATCTTGGTTATACAGATTATCATGAGCTTGGCCCTGCAGAAATTGTTTTCTTTAATGCAGAAAAAATGGAAACTTTGCAGCAGCCTGGTAAAGAAATGAAAATCTGTACCTTCCTCTGGATTTACTACGGCTACCCGACAGCCTGCTACGAAGGCGTAAATGTTGAAGCAATGCGCTACAACTGCGGCCGCTTCCTTGCCCGCCGCGATAAGGATTCCGTTCACCCGGATGCAGTTGCGGGAGTTCCAGACAGTGGAACAGCCCACGCCGTAGGATATGCAAACGAAGCGGGTATTCCATTTACACGTCCATTTATTAAGTACACTCCAACCTGGTCGCGTTCCTTTATGCCTACAAATCAGGACATAAGAAACCAGGTTGCTCACATGAAGCTTATTCCTATTCAGCAGCTGATTGAAGGCAAAAAGATTCTTTTGATTGATGACTCAATTGTTCGTGGAACTCAGCTTCGCGAAACTACAGAATATCTTTACAAGAGCGGCGCAAAAGAAGTTCATATCCGCCCTGCCTGCCCTCCTCTTGTTTACGGCTGTAAATATCTGAACTTCAGCCGCTCAAAGAGTGAGATGGATCTTATTACCCGCCGCATTATCCGCGATTTTGAAGGCGAAAATGTAAGCGAAGAAACTCTTGCAAAATACTGCGACCCGGACACCCCGGAATACGCAAAAATGGTAGAAGAAATCCGTAAGCAGCTGCACTTCACAAGCCTGCGCTTCCACCGTCTGGACGACATGCTGGATTCCACCGGCCTCGACCACTGCAAGCTCTGCACCTACTGCTGGAATGGTAAAGAGTAATAATAGAAGAAGCGTTAAAAACCGGGCTGCGACAGCGGGCCGGTTTAGCTTCTACCACTAAATTCCGTAACAGATTATGAAACGCTACCAACTTACATTCACCGGCCGCGTGCAGGGCGTGGGCTTCCGCTGGACAGCACACACCCTGGCAGACTCCCTGGGTCTCACCGGCTGGGTCAGCAACGAATGGGATGGCTCTGTGCTAATGGAAGTACAGGGCTCTCCACAAACCATAGAACGCCTCATAAGCGGACTTAAAGGCGGCACTTTTATAGAAATAGAGAATATAGAACGTCAAGAAATCCCCGTTATAGAAGGCGAAAAATACTTTAAAATCAAAGAATAATCCCTTACAATAGAAGTATGAAAAAACGCGCCTCCCCTATCATCATCCTGATTTTTTTACTGATTTTTAGAATCACTGCACAGGAAGCGCCAAAAATGGGAATTGGAAACCTTAAATATCTGGAAAAAGCCTACCCCGACCTTACTTTTACCCGCCGTTACGATAAAGTGATGCAGGACTGGCTTATCACCGTAAAAATTCCAGACACTCCCGGAGATAAAGGCGGAAAAGGCCATTCAGAAGAATTTTACTGGGCAAACGGCAGCATGCTTCCAGAAAGTGAAATAAAAAATGCCGATAAATACTGGCCGATTCTTTACGGCTACCAGAAAGAACTGTCCGACCCTGCAAATTTTACAGAAGAAGAACGTGAACGCATAAAGCAGTTCAGCTCTACAGAAAACCGCCAGAACGGAGCGGGCACTCCCATGTTCTTTTTTGACGCCCTCTATGATTCTTCTTCCCGCGCCCGCCTTGAAAGCCACATTAAGCGAATCAGTTTTTTGGGAAATCTTACAAATGTACATGAAAGAATGATTGAGCCTCTTGGCAGGGTAGAAAAAAGGATTTATGCACTGGCAGAAAGCAATGAAGAAGTAAAGTCTTTTCTTGCAAATCTGAAATCCAACGACGCCTACTACTGGCGCATTATTGCAGGAACAAAGCGAAAATCCTTTCACAGTCTGGGAATTGCAGTAGATGTTCTTCCCAAAAAACTGGGCGGAAAGCAGATTTTCTGGAGCTGGGCAAGGGATAAATATCCAAACACATGGATGCTCATTCCTCTAAAAGACCGCTGGATGCCACCCGCAGCTGTAATCCGGATTTTTGAAGAAGAAGGCTTTATCTGGGGCGGCAAGTGGGTCATCTACGACAACATGCACTTTGAATACCACCCCGAACTAATTCAATTTAATTTTTATAAATAGCAGGCATGGAATGTCTCCCAACTGCGGGGCTTCAAACGCAAAGCCCGCAATGCCCGCTATCTTCCCAACAGTTCCAGATTCTTCTGAATAAGCTGACAGCGCTGTTTTACGCAGTCAGGACTGCGGTGAGGGTCGCTTGGAGTGTTAAAAGTATAATCCAGAAGCCGCTCAACCGTGGTTGTTGCAACGTGCATTCTGGTATCGCTGCTTGCATAGTAAATAAATATGCGGCCATCAGGCAGGGCAATTGCTCCGTTTGTAAACACAACATTGCTTACGTCACCAGTACGTTCTGAACCAAGAGGAACAAGGAAAACGCCACTAGGCTCTGCAATTACACGGCTCGGGTCATCCAAAGCTGTTGCGTAAACATAAAGAACATAGCGCAGTCCGTCTGCAGTATTGCGAACTCCGTGCGAAATGTGAATCCAGCCTTTTTCAGTTTTAATTGGTGTTGCACCGGCCCCGTTTTTTGCTTCCGTAATTGTATGGTAAATCCTCTTAGAGATTATCTTTTCTTCATCAATTACAGGATTAGTAATATCATCACAAAGTCCAAAACCAATTCCGCCACCGCTACCAGTGTTTATAAAATCATCCATAGGACGGGTATAAAAGGCATATTTTCCATTTACAAATTCCGGATGAAGGCATACATTCCTCTGCTGAGGGCTGTTTTTTGTAACAAGATTTGGAAGACGCTCCCAGTGCTCCAGGTCATGAGTGCGCACAATGCCCGCAGCCGCAACAGCAGCACCTAAATCCGGATTAGACTTGTCCTTGCTTTCTGAACAGAAAACTCCGTAAATCCAGCCGTCTTCGTGCTGGGTAAGGCGCATATCATAAACGTTGTTTTCTTCCGGGCAGGTATCCGGTAACTGAATCGGATAATCGCGGAAGCGGAAATTATCAATTCCGTTAGGGCTTTCGGCAACCGCAAAAAATGATTTCCGGTCGTTGCCTTCTACACGGCAGACCAGGCAGAATTTTCCGTTCAGATAGATTGCCCCGCTGTTCATCACGGCATTTATTCCAAGACGCTCCATAAAAAAAGGATTTGTTTCCTTGCAAAGGTCATATTTCCAGGTAAGAGGCACGCTGTCTCTTGTCAAAACAGGATTTTCATAACGCTCATAAATACCATTGTAAAAAGCCTTGCTTACCTTATTCTTGCGGGAAAGAAATTTTTCCTGCGCCTTTTTCATCTCAAAATATTTTTCGTGAATCATAAATCCTCCACAGTTCTAAGACTGTAAAGTCAGTATATCAAAATTTACTTAAATTTCAAGATATTTTTAGGTAATTTTAATTAAAAGCTTTTTATCTAAAATAGCATTTATTAATATTCAAACAAATTAAGTATAATATTAAATATGGCTATGCATGGTAATAATACAGTTCCATCAAAATCTCCCACCGTATATACAGTGTAATCTGTACGACTAAATTTCGCGTGCACGTTGTTTATTTCATCTATAATTATCAATTCCTGTTCTGGAATACACATCATATCTTCTAAACAAGAAACGCTTCTTGAAGAATCAAGTATTTTCATTTTTGTAGCACACACAGAAAAACTCTCCCCATCAATAGAAAAATCCGCGATTTTTACAGGTAAATCATTATTCTTATAATAAGGCTCAAAAATTCCTGTTTTTTGAGGAATAAAAAATTCATGAAAAATATATCTTTTAGGGAGATTCTTAATTTCAACATATCTTAGCTCACTTACAGAATAAGCAATATCAGAAAAAATAGGAATTAAAGAAAAATGAGTTTCTTTAATAACGGCCTCTCCCTCTGATTTATGAACATAATTATCTTTTTCATTTTTTGGTGGATTATACCAGAATTTTATTAATGGTTGTTGCATAGACTGCCTAGGCAAATGTACAGAACCAACCCATTTCCCACGAAACGGATAACCACCCCCTGGAAATACTTCAGGGAACAACTTACGGCTACGTTGTATATCACGAGCAATAATAATATCGTTTTCACTAAGATTACTTTGTTTATTTTCCTCTTGTGTAAAAATATTTCCTCGCATCATTACTTTTTCGTCATTGGAAAAAGCAATAGCACCATCATAACTTACTGTATGCACTGAAGAACAGGAAACAAATAAGACTATAACAATATTACACAAAATAAAACTATTCTTCATATTATTCTCACAACAATATATACAAAATCTTTTTAACACTAAAAATCAAACTATATTTTTTTCATACTGCATAAACTTACTGCTTATCATCAAAATATATCCCTATCAAAATTCCTATATCAAATGCAACTCCCGGATTTTCTGATTCTTCACAAAACATTACCATTGAACGAGCATAAGGATAAATAGAAAGCCAACCAACAGTATAATTCAAGCCAAGTTCCAAGGCTGACTTCCATTTCCAGAAAGGTTCTCCATTTACTCGGATTACAGGAAATTCATAAATAGGATAAAGAAAAACAGACAGCCCCGTCAATGGCTGAAGTTTCCAAGTAACATCTCCAGAAAGACTTTCCCAATAATTAAAGAATAAGCCTATACCGCCAGTAACCCCTAACTGAAATGAAAGACCATTTATATTATCTGCATTTTGAAAATACAGATTTGTACCTCCAGACCAAGCAAAAGTTATATCTGTACGCCAGGTATGTATATCTCCAAAAATCTGGCTATTATAGTTGAACGTATCACTAACACTATCAAATCTATGAGAATCTTCTGTCATATTCAATAACGAATTATTTCCACATACAAGTCCTGTTAGAGAAGGTGTTGAAAACATAACTTCGAAATCCATTGAGAAAGCTACAGATTTCACTATAATAAAGATAACAAGAAAAATTCCAGATTTTTTTTTCGAAAAAGACATATATATCAACCTCAGACTATTAGAATTAATAAAAACCTGACTTGTTGGTATTATAAATCTCCCGAATGTCGAGTTTTTATGATATTTCTAAAACTCAACATTCGAGCAAAAATTCATTACAAGGCTCGCCTACTCCCCGTGCAAAATGGACAGGTTGTAATTGTCTACCGCCGCCTTATATTTTAAGCCAGCCACAGAACTTGTAAGCAAAGCACCGGAAAGCGACAGGGCAGAACCGCACAGAGCCACAGACTTGACTGTTTCTGCATTCGGCAGTTCGTCATTCAGAGTGTAGACAACGTGGGTGGCAAGACCTGCACAGAACACACCGAGTAGCGCGAAAGTTGTCGCCGTCCAGCCGCGGTACTGCTTTATATACGTTTCGTTTTCTGGCACGGTAAGAAGCATCTGGGTCACTTCCTTGTGTTTAAATTTTTGTCCTGCGGGATTTTTGTAACTCGCATCCTCAAAAAAATTCGACACGGTCATCAAAAATCGTTCATCCAGCACGGAAACAGAAAATTCCTGCACGCCGTTTTCGTTTTCTACGGAAGATTTTTCAGCCTTAGCCGCAACAGCATTATTATCCTGCGCAAAAAACGGCAAAATGCAACACGCCAAAAAAATCACACAAAGAATAAATTTTTTCATTTTTTACCTCGCTTATTAAAAATAAAAAGGATAAAATAATTATTCCGACTTTTCGATTTGAATTTCAAAACTTCGTTCTCCAGCATTTACATGGGCTTTTAGCTCTGAATCAGATGAATCAAACACAATAGAAAAAGTTGAATAATCTTGAATGTATCCAGAATTCAAATCATAACGGCACCCCTGATACTCCACCTGAAAGTCCGCAGACTCCGCAGCCCCCTGAATCACAAAAGTCTCGCTTTGTTCAGCCCCGACAGAAAGAGGAAAAGAAAGGTCATTCTGCATACTGCACGCCAGCACAAAAATTTCACTGTCTGTTTTGTTCTGGACTTCAACATTGTGTTCCAATGCACCAGTTTTACAGCAGCAAATAAAAATACACAAAACAACAGCAAGACAAAAGATTGTTTTCTTCATAATAAACTCCTAAATTCTTTAATCCGAAACCGAAAAATCAACATAATACTGCTCGCCATACTTCATATATGTAGAATTATCCCATTGCTCAGGGGCGGAAAAAGTCAGCGTTATCCTGTAATCTCCCGAATCTGGAATTGAAAAATAAAACTTCTTTTTCTGTCTCAGGTCTGTAAGATTGGTAAGAAAAACACAGGAATTTTCACTTTTAAAAAAACAATCAGTTCCAAAATCATCAGATGAAAAAGTGTAAGTTGGATATATAAAATACGAACTGTTTTCATTCTTCTTAAAAACAGAAAAGACCCCCGCGGATTCTCCTTTTATATTGCTAAAATTTCTGCTTATAAATATAGTGATTCGCTGATTACATTCGTAAGACTTTGAATCCGTAGAAATTGAGACATATCTACTTCTATATTCAAGATCCGGATAAGTGCAGGAATAAAAAGGAAAAAAAAAGGTATGCCTAAAAACATCAGTTTATTCTTCATAAGACACCTCTCATTCATAAATAATTATCTCAAATCGTTTGCTAAAAACTCCGTGATAATAATTTTCATCGGAATAATTTTTGCACGGCGCGTTCACATTCACCGCTATTAAATACTTACCAGTTTCTTTAAAACTGAAAGCAAACCCTTTGTTTATATTGTCAGAAGTCTCATTTTCCAGCGCAAAAGTAAATGCATAAAGCCCCTCTTTGTAAATTATGCCGGAAGAATCCAATAGAACACAATCAGAAATCTCATAATTTTCATTGGCATCCATCTTGTAGAAATTTATCAAAACCGTTGCCTCGCAGAATTCTGATGAATCAATCGTTCCTGAAAAATTGACATTTATTTCCTTATTTTTTTCGCATGAAACGACAAATTCCTTTGGTTCGGGATTTATAGAAATTTCCAGATTGTCTAACTGCTTTTCATACCAAAAAGGATAATTAACAACCGCCTCACCAGGACAGCCCGTGAACAAAAACGCTATACCCAAAAACACAGGAATTATATTCAATCGGTGCATACTGCCCCCCTTATAAAAATTACATTCAGACTACCAGTAAAATAGTCGACTGTATGAATTAGATTTAAAATTTTACTGCGTTACCGTAGGAAACATATTTGTCTCTAAAACAAGATTGTATAACAGATTTCTTAGACGGATATTTCCTTATAAGTGCGTTATAAAACTCCTGAAAAGTAACTATATCATAGTCATCAATAAGTTTTATTATATCACTAGATGAAATTTTTACACTATCCTTTATATAATTAAACAGTGATACATTTCTATAGGAACTTCCATATCTTTTGGAAATGGGAGGCTCAACAGCACATGGCCCATTTTTTAATCCTTCGTAGTTATACCATTCCGCAAGATTTTCAGTAAAACAAACATACTGATTTGAAAAATCATAATAAGGTTGGAATTTACCAATAAACTGTGACAACTTCGCTCTAATGGAACTATTTATTTCTGAATTTACAACATTATCCCAAAAATTATTTTTATTTCCTGTATAAATGACATGGAGATAATGCATATATTCGTGATGAATAATCTGAATTAATTTATAAGTATTATCTTTACAGCCTGAGATGAAAATATCTGGAGCAGAATTTTCTTTTCGTAATTTAAAACACGGGGCAGAAGATGTTCCATTCCCTGCTTGAGTAGTCCAAACAATCGCTTTTGGAATATTTACAGAATGAAGTTTTTTTTCATTTTCATAACGCGTAAACAATTCATTGCAAATTGCCAATTTTGCCGTAGCATATTCAGACTCTGCTCTTATAGTGACATTTTGCAAAGCTTTAGGAAACCCCGACTTTAGCATTGTTGAAGCATTTATACCTGCGACATTGCTCAGAGAACAAGCGTCATTATAATAATCCGCCCAAAGCCAACAATATAATCCTTTGGCACGTTTTCCGATAGAAAAATACCCATTTTTATCTGTCGTTGTCTGATCTCCAAAAGTTCTTCGAACTTTTATTCCGTAAGCAGGAATAGTTTTCCCACTTATCGCATATTTTATAGTTCCACAAACCTCGAATTTATCCCATAGCCAGCGTGCTCCTGGAGAATCTTTTTCCAAAATTGGATCTTCTTCTAATTCATTAACTTTTGGCATATAGAATTCTTCTATCACTTCATAATTTTCAAAAGTATCTTTTACACTTTCGGCAAAGTCTTTTGTTTCAACGTAGTAATATTTTATTCCTAAGCGAAACATATCATCGGCATCAGTAGTTTCAGTAATTTCTGTGTCATCTTTAAAAATCAACGATTCTGAATCGCAGGTTTGGAGTATTTCGCGGTTCATTTCTATAGGATTCAAATATCCCATAGTGTCATTTATCAAATGAACGGCTTCCGCCTTCGTAGGGCAGACAGAAAAATAAACCATTGTATCTAATTCCTCATCTTCAAACCCCGCAGCACGCGCTGGCTCAGTAAAAACTCTATTCAGTGAAAAACTGTCCCCATAGATGACTTCATCTCCAATTATGACTTCGTTTGCAGAAGATACATCATTTTCTGCAACATCAGACCTTACAATATTATTGCAACCAGCAAACGCCACAAGCGCAACCACTGCAACTCCAAGAAACTTTAATTTTTTCATTTTTTACCTTTCTTTGGGAAATTATCCCGTAAACTTTTATTTTCCGCACTCATACAAATGCGTTCGATGCATATCAACACCCTTATACCACACCGCATTGCAAAAAACCAAGATGAAATTTGCCGAAATATACCAAGGTATACGTCATAAATACCAGGGTATATGATATAATGTTGAAAACAACTTTTAAGAGGTACAAAAATGAAAACAGATTTGGCTTTTTGGGATGATGAAGTGCAGGAAAATCCTGCAAAAAAAATGGACTGGAACTATTTTGTAAACGAAGTTTCCAGAGTATTCGCACTTTCAAAAAAAGAACAGAAGGAATTTAAAAATTCTGTGACGGCAAAAATAATAGCCACAATTCCGTTTGCAGCAAACTGCAATATGCCGGAACGCACTGCAATAGCGCACCTGTGTTTATATATGGCAGAAAAACGAGGTTTTCAGGAATACTGCGCACATCTGCCAGACGATGACAAAACCCTTTTAACCAGACTTGATTTTATTTCTACTTTTGACGGTGGCGACCAGCAGATTCTTGAACACGGAATGTATATTCTTGCCCTTATAATGCTTGAAGGCTACAAGTGCTCCGCCACAAAAGACACATTCAAAAACATTTATAACCCCATAGCAAGTGGTGCATGGAATTATGAAGAAAAGAAAAACGAAATCCTAAATATTCTTAAAAAAAACAAAAAATGAAGAACTTGATGACCTCGCAGAAGAAGTATCTGCAAGCAGCCGGGGCTGGTAAAATGCATAACAAAAAACTCTCAAAACGATATAAAACAATATACAGAATGATCGGTTGTGGAGGCCTGGTACTTTTAATGTCTTCGCTAATTATGGATATTACTATTATATTAAATGGAGGCACTAAAGATTTCACACAAGAACAGATTTTTTTTCTTACATTAAGATTCTTGATAAATATTATTTCGATGTTTGCTTTTATCCTAATAGTTATAAAACCAGAGCGCTGCGAATTGTTTGCCCTTATCAGCTTGATATATACATTTAGTATTCTTATATCAGATAATGGAAATTTGATTCCTGTATTTATGGCGATTCTTGCAGTGACCGTGCTTGTAACAAGAGGATTTTTTACAAAGAAAAAAGAATTAAAAATCATAGTCCTTTCAGTTTTATATATTGCCGCATTGTGTTCAGAAATCCGCTTTGGAAAAGTGGATTTTATACGCTCAGTGTTAAACAATATTGCGGCATTCTTTATTTCTGCAATCAGTTTTATTTTTATTCAAAAATATATTGCTAACATTTCAGCCCGATTTGAACCGCGCATTCTGGATTTAACAAAATATGATGAACTGGACGAGCAGGATAAAGAAATAATAAAACTGTTAAAAGAGGGGCAAAAATACGACTGGATTGCAGAAAATCAAAAAATGGCTACTTCAACGTTAAAAAAACACGTAAGAAGAATTTTTCAGATTCTTGATGTGTCTGATTTAGTTGAATTTCATGCAGAATTCGGAGGACGAGAAGTAATTTACACAAAAGAAGAACTTCTGGAATGGAAAAAACACTTTCTGGAAGAAAATCATCCGGC
>JAFUYH010000015.1 GCA_017470605.1 Treponema sp. | reverse complement strand
GCAGGCAAAAATCCTCGGATTTCTTCTATGGCAGTCGCCAAAAATCTCAAAGCCTTTTCAGCCTCGGTTTCACTGCCATCCATCAGATTTTACAGAGCACTGCATTATAATGCGTCTGTCCTGTAAAAAGTGCGGGAACGTGCAGTGGTAGCACTTTTTACAGTTTCGGCTCTTTTATAATGCATTTGCCCTGTCCCATTGAATGAGGGCGCAGAATCTGTATAATAAAGAATGTGAATATTCTTTCTATTAATAATCTTGCAAAAATAGGGCGGGAAAAACCGCTTTTTACAGAAGTTACATTTGGAATACAGGAAGGGGAAAAAGCTGCCCTTATCGGCCGCAACGGAACAGGAAAATCAACCCTGCTGGCAACCATTGCAGGCGTGCTGCAGCCGGACGAAGGAAGTGTCGTTATAAATAAAGAAGCAGGCATTTCTTATCTGCCACAGACACCTTTATTTAATCCCAAAGACACAATCCGCCAGCACATTTTTAAAAGTTCATCACCTAAATTAAATATAATCCGCGAATACGAAGAAATTTGCGACGAAATGGGACAAAAAAGCCAGACCGACGGAAGTCCGAGCCAGGGCCTGCAGCACCGTTATGAAGAAATAATGCACAAAATGGACACAGGCGACCTTTGGAATTACGAAGCGCAAATCTCTTCTATCTTAAGCACTCTTGGAATTACAGATATGTCCCGCCGCATGGGAACTTTGAGCGGCGGAATGTGCAAAAAAGTTGCCCTTGCCCAGGTTCTTGTAGAAGACACAAAACTGCTGCTTCTGGACGAGCCTACAAACCATCTGGATATTACAACAATTTACTGGCTGCAGAATTATCTGCACGATACAAAGCGTTCCGTGCTCATGGTAACTCACGACCGCTGGTTTCTGGATGCCGTCTGCACAAACATTTATGAGCTGGCCCGCAATCACCTGAAACTTTATGTGGGAAACTACAGTCAGTATCTTGAAAAAAAAGAGACCGAAGCCGAAATTGAAGCCAACACCGAACGCCGCATAGAATCTGTCTTGCGTTTTGAGCGCGAATGGCTTTTGAGAGGCCCATGCGCCCGGGGCACTAAAATTAAAGCCCGCATTCAGCGCGACCAGCAGCTTATAAACCGCGAAAAATTCCAGACCGACAAGGGCTTTACCTTTGAAGTCCGCGGAAAACGTCTGGGCGGCAAGGTTCTGGAACTGCATAATATTAGCAAAAACTACCCCAAAGTTGAAAACAGGAAATCCGTTAAAAAACAAGCCTCACCAGAGGGTTGTTTTAGGATTGACCACTCATTAGGTGCCTGCGGGGGCGTTACGGGGGCGGCAGCCCCCGTAGAGGGGGTAGCGGACAAGACCGCAGTGAGCGCAGGCGAACGAGGACTTGGGAGCGAGGGGGAGACTTCCCCCGCCTTTACTCCAGTAATCCGCAATTTCTCATACATCTTCACAAAAGGGCAGAAAATCGGAATCTTTGGCGACAACGGCTCAGGAAAATCTACCTTTCTGAACATTATTACCGGCCAGCTGCCCCCAGACAGCGGCTCTGTGGTTGTCGGAGAAAACACAAAATTCGGCTACTACACCCAGAATCCTGTTTTTCCAGACACAAAACTCACCGTGCTTGAATACATAAAAGAGACCGCCGAGCACATGACTCTGAACGACGGCAAAAAAGAGGTGTCTGCCGCAAAATTTCTGGAAGAATTCGGCTTTGAAGGCAAGATTCAGCACAGTCCTGTAAGCACTCTGAGCGGCGGCGAGCGAAAACGCCTTTACCTTGTGCGCCTCCTGCTGGAAAATCCCAACTTTTTAGTGCTGGACGAACCGACCAACGACTTTGATATTTTTACGATGAACATTCTGGAGCAGTTTCTGGAAGGCTATCAGGGCTGCCTTCTGCTTGTAAGCCACGACCGCTATTTTATGGACAAAACTGTAGACAGCCTTTTTATTATGGAAGAAGACGGAAATATCAGCGGCTTTGTGGGCAAGTGCTCGGAATATATTGATTATCGGGAAGAAAAGCGGAAAGAAGAGAAAGGAGGGGAAAGCCTTCCCCTCGCTCCAGCCGGCAAACCGTCTTCCGCTACCCCTTCTAACGGGGGCTCTGCCCCCGTAACGCCCCCGATGCCCTCTAAAAAAGAAAAACTTTCTTTCAAAGAGCAGAAAGAGTTCGAAGCACTGGATGCCGAAATCCCGGCCCTTGAAGCAGAACAGAAGGCTCTGGAAGCAGACATGGCTTCTTCCGATTTTGAAAAAGTGCGCAAGGCCGGCGAACGCTATAAGGAAATAGAAGCCCTGCTGGAAGAAAAGTACCCCCGCTGGGAAGAACTTGCCGAGCGCGCCTAGCAGTTAAACTTCTGCCGAGGCCGCTTTTACATCATCCAGAGTAAAGTAATCCCGCCCCTCCTGACCGGCGCGCAGGGCGGCGGCATTCAGTACGCTTTCTATTTTTGCGCAGGAATAGCCTGCAAAGTCGCGGACAAGTTTTTCCGGCGTACACTCCGGGGAAGGCTGCTTGCCACGGGTGTACATCTGAACAAGCTGGCGGCGGGCGGCTTCATCAGGATACGGAACGGTCAGCTTTGCATCAAATCGCCCCGGGCGGATAAGAGCCGGGTCAAGTGCCTTTATGCTGTTTGTTGCCGCAATCACAAGCACGCCGTTAGTGGCTTCAAAACCGTCCAGTTCATTTAAGAGGGCGGTTACAATTCTGGTATTTTCCGTTTCTATGGCAGAACCGCTGTAATTTCGTACGGTTCCGATTCCGTCAAATTCATCTATAAAAACAATGCAGGGCGCGCGGCGGCGGGCCTTTTTAAAAAGAAGTTTTACCTTCATAGGGCCAATGGCCATGAACATACTTTCAAAATCGGTTGCCTTTGCCGGAATAAAGTTTACCTTTGCCTCGCCGGCAAGAGCCTTCGCAAAAAGAGTTTTTCCGTTTCCAGGCTCCCCTTCCAGCAAAATGCCCTTTGGCATTCTTATTCCCTTTGCCGCATACTGGGCAGGATGCTTCATAATCTCCATAACCTGCTCCATATTCTTCTTCAATTTATCCATGCCCACTACATCATCAAATTTTACGCCTGTTTTATGCACGACCTTAAAGGTATTAGGACTTATAAATTTTCGGAAGGCAATTATAATTGCGCCAAAGAAAATCAGATAAAAAATAAGGTCAAAAATCAAAGAAAGGATTTCGCCACTGTCTTTTGCAACAGTCACGCTGATTCCGCGTTTCATAAGCTCTTCTGCGAGAACCGGGGAATGGGGATTGTCTGTAATGAATTTTGTACCATCCGTTTCAAAATAAATCTTCTCACCTTCCAGCTCCGCTTTTGTCACCTCGCCTCGTTCAACTGCCTGCCAGAAGTCTGCATAACTTGCCCTCTCTCCGCGGTCAGAAAAATAATCATAAGCAAAATAAGCAGCGCAAACCAAAAGAAGCGCACCAAAAATCACAAAAATTGACAGCTTTGTTTTTCTCATATTTTAAATATATTGATTATGAATGACACAGGCAAGCATTCTCGCTATAATCATTTCACTATGTTTAAACCAGAACTGATTAATTCTTTGAAGCATTACGATTCAAAAACTTTTGTGAGTGACCTGATTGCAGGTGTAATTGTGGGTATAGTTGCCCTTCCTTTGGCAATCGCCTTTGCCATTGCATCGGGCGTGAATCCTGCTGCGGGTCTTTTTACCGCAATCATTGCAGGATTTTGTATTTCTGCCTTTGGCGGAAGCCGCGTTCAAATTGGTGGGCCTACAGGTGCCTTTGCGGTTATTGTTTATGGCGTTGTTGCCCAGTATGGCTTGAGCGGACTTGCAACCGCAACCGTTATGGCAGGCATTCTTTTGATTCTGCTTGGCGCCTTTAAGATGGGCGGTCTTGTAAAGTTCATTCCATATACTATTGTTACAGGCTTTACGGCAGGAATCGCAGTTACAATTGCCGCAGGCCAGCTGGGAGACTTCTTTGGTCTTCGCCCAGACTTTTCACAACCTATGATGATTCTTGGCGAAGAATATTCAAAAATGCCGGGTGATTTCCTTCCAAAAATCATCGTCTACATCCGCTCGGCTGCAAGTTTTAACCTTTATTCAACAATTATGGCTGCAATATGCCTTGCTTTTATCTTCATCTGGTCTAAGTTTATAAAGAAGATTCCAGGAAGTTTTGTTGTAATCATCCTTGCAACAACAGTAAGCATTATTCTTGAAAAAACAGCAGGCTTAAAAACTGACACAATTGGAACTTTTGCAGACGGAAGCGCCCACTACGTCATTCCGCACACCCTTCCAAAACCTCAGCTGCCGGCCTTAAGCATTAAGACAATCACAACCCTTTTCCCGACAGCAATTTCCATTGCCGTTCTTGCCGCAATTGAATCTCTTTTGAGTGCGGTAGTTGCAGACGGTATGATTGGTTCTAAGCATGATTCAAATACAGAACTGATTGCCCAGGGAATTGCAAACATTGCTTCACCTCTGTTCGGCGGAATTCCTGCCACAGGTGCCATTGCAAGAACTGCAACAAACATCAAAAACGGAGGAAAAACCCCTGTTGCGGGAATCATTCACGCCCTTACCCTTCTTTTGATTCTGCTTTTTGCAGGAAAATATGCCGCCTACATTCCAATGGCAGCCCTTGCCGCCGTACTCATCAACGTAGCATGGAACATGGCAGGCTTCCCTGCAATCCGTTCCCTTCTGCATGGTCAGAAATCTGATATTGCTGTTTTTGCCGTAACTTTCCTGATTACAGTATTTATTGATCTGACAGTTGCAATTGAAGTCGGTCTTGGATTTGCAGCCTTTTTCTTCATCAAAAAGATGATAGACCTTTCTGAAGTTCAGAATGAAAGGGATGTTCTGACAGGAGGAATTAAAAAGGATCAGCCTTCAGAAAATCTTGATATTCCTGCAGATACTTTTGTTTATGAAATTGAAGGGCCTCTTTTCTTTGGAACTGTCCGCAAATTTGAAGTGGCTACGGAACGTGCCCAGTCAAACTGCAAGTATCTTGTCCTGCGAATGAGAAACACGATTTACCTTGACGCAGGCGGAATCCGTGCCCTAGAACAGTGCAAGGCAGCCTGCGACCGCAAAGGGATAACAATCGTAATCAGCGGAATCCACACCCAGCCTTACCTGCTGCTGGAAAAATCCGGCATGGCAGATAAAATAGGGCGTGAAAATATTTTTGAAAATATTAATGAAGCCCTGGAGCGCTGCAGAAAGTAAATAAAGCCTCAGGGCAGACGCATTATAATACAGTTGCCCTGATAAAATCTTGTTATTTTTATAAAACCTATTGACGTAGTAGGTAATAAACTGTATAAATTAATACATAATCCTAGTATGTTAGTAGGTAATAAAAAAAACAGGAGGCATTTTATGTCAGATACAAAAAAATTACATTTTGAAACTTTACAGCTTCATGTAGGTCAGGAGCAGGCAGACCCTGCAACAGATTCCCGCGCAGTTCCAATCTATCAGACAACATCTTATGTTTTTCATAATTCAAAACATGCCGCAGACAGATTCGGTCTTGCAGATGCAGGAAACATTTACGGACGCCTTACAAACTCCACACAGGATGTATTTGAAAAGCGTATAGCCGCTCTTGAAGGCGGAGTTGCGGCACTGGCAGTTGCCTCTGGCGCAGCCGCAATCACTTATACAATAGAAGCACTGGCCCAGGCCGGCGAACACATTGTAGCCCAGAAAACTATTTACGGCGGCTCATACAATCTTCTTGCCCATACCCTCCCCCAGTTCGGAATCAAAACAACTTTTGTAGATGCCCACAACCTTAAAGAAGTGGAAGAAGCCATAAGACCTGAAACAAAGGCCATCTATCTTGAAACTCTCGGAAATCCGAACAGTGATATTCCTGATATTGATGAAATTGCAAAAATCGCCCACAAACATGGACTGCCGGTTGTCATTGACAACACATTCGGAACTCCATTCCTTATCCGCCCTATTGAACACGGAGCAGACATTGTAGTTCATTCCGCTACAAAATTTATTGGCGGACACGGAACAAGTCTTGGAGGAATTATTGTTGATTCCGGAAAATTTGACTGGAAAAAATCAGGAAAATACAAACCGATTGCAGAAGCAAATCCTAGTTATCACGGAATAAGTTTTGCAGATGCAGTAGGACCTGCAGCCTTTGTAACTTACATCAGGGCAATTCTTTTGCGCGATCAGGGAGCCGCTATTTCTCCATTCAACGCCTTCCTTCTGCTTCAGGGAACAGAAACTCTTTCTCTCCGTATTGAACGCCATGTAGAAAATACAAAGAAAGTTGTAGAATTCCTGAAAAACCATCCTAAGGTTGCAAAAGTAAATCATCCTTCACTTTCTGACCATCCAGACAACAAACTCTATCAGAAATACTTTCCTAACGGAGGAGCTTCAATCTTTACCTTTGAAATTAAGGGAGGAAAAGAGGCTGCCTGGAAGTTTATAGACAACCTGCAGATTTTCAGCCTGCTTGCAAATGTTGCAGACGTAAAATCGCTTGTAATTCATCCGGCAACAACAACTCACAGCCAGCTTACAGATGAAGAACTTGCAGACCAGGGAATCAGCCAGAGCACAATCCGTCTGAGCATTGGAACCGAACACGCAGATGATATTATTGCAGACCTTGAAAGAGGATTTGCAGCAGTTTAATGACTGACGGTTTTGGGCCCCCCCTCTTTTCAGGGAGGGGGCCCGAAACCGTCTTATATTTTATTTTGTTTTGTTTTATTTTTCCAGAACAAGCATTCCGTCTATAAAAAGGCCTTTTACACGTCCTGTAAGTTTTTTTCCGTCAAAAGGACTAGCCTTTCCCTTGCTGTAAAACAGCCCGCTATCCACAGTCCATTCTTCTTCTGTATCAACAAGGGTCAGGTCGGCATCAAAACCGGTTTTAAGGCGGCCTTTCTGCAGACCCAAAATGCGGGCAGGATTTGCCGACATCAACTGACTTAACCTGCGGGGATTAAACTGGCAGTCGTGAACAAGAACTGTATTGCAGACTGCAAAGGCGGTTTCCAGACCTGTAAAGCCCGGAGCCCCTGCCGCCTTGTCTTCCAGAGTGTGAGGGGCATGGTCTGTAGAAATAACATCCACAGTTCCGTCGCGGAGGGCTTCTATTAAGGCCACCCTGTCATCTTCACTGCGTAAAGGCGGATTTACCAGAGCACGGATATAAGGTTCGTCACTTCCGCAGAGAGCAAGATGATGAGGAGTAACTTCACAGGTAACATCAAAACCGTCTGAATTATGCTTTGCAGGATAAAAAGGTTCGTCTTCTTCAAAAGCCTGATAGGCGGCATCCGCTTCATTTGCGGCAAAATCTGCCTGGTCATCTAAAATTTCATTTTTAAATTCACGAATTGCAGAAATACAGTTTGCCGTACTTACATGGGCAATGTGAACATGACAGCCAGCCTGCTTTGCCAGCATAAGGTTTCGCACGGTAGCAGTGTCTTCTGCCAGGGCAAGAAATTCGTTGGCTCGGGTAAGTGCCAGATCAATCTTGTCTACAGCTTCGGCAATGTCGTCTTCATCCTCGTCTATATCATCACTACCCCAGGCAGAAAGTCCTGCTTTCTTCATAATTTCCAGAGCTTCCTGACGGAAAGGTTTTGCCTGGGCACCAAGAGTAAGGTCTTCGGAATGACAGCTTACAACCACGCCTTTTTCTGCAGCCTTGCTCATTCCTTCAAGCATTACCGAGGCCGAAAGAACATCGCGGCCATCTTCTGTAATTACGGGGATATATTTTTTGTCGATAAAATCAAGGTGGGAAGTATCTTTTCCGTCAAAATCTTTTGTGATGCTCACAGTTTGAAAAAGATGAGTCAGTCCTATTGCGGCCGCTTCACGTTCAATTCTCATAGCCATTTCTGCAGAAGAAACAACAGGATTTGTATTTGGCATGGCAACTACAGTTCCGTAACCGCCGGCCGCTGCCGCATGAAGCCCGCTGTCTAAATCTTCTTTTTGAGTTTGTCCCGGGTAGCGCATGTGAACATGCATATCTATAAAGGCCGGGGTCAGGGTAAGGCCGTGAGCATCGTATAATTCTATGGGAGTATCAAGGCCAAAGCCATCTTCTGCAAGCACTGCGCGGGCAAAGCTTTCTACAGTTGCAGAAGATGTAAAATATCCGTGAAAAACAGAGCGGATTTTTCCTTCCACAACAAAAAGGGCTCCAGGGCAATCCATATTTTCGTCCAAAAGACGGGCGTTGTAGATTAATGTTGATTTTGGCATTTACTCCTCCACCTGTCATTGTCCGGCTTGACCGGACAATCTTCCTTATAATTGTGTATTTGTTGCGCCGGCAACATAAAGTGTATCGCAGTATTCACACTTGTAAAGCCCCTTTGAGCGGTCGGCTAAAAGGAAGGTTGGCTTTACATAATGTTCGGTCTGAGTTATACAGCGCGGATTTTTACATGTAAAAACCCCCTGCACTTTAGAAGGAAGTTCCATGTTAATTTTGCGTACGATTTTTTCGTTTTCAATTACGTTTACGCAGATGTCCGGGTCAATAAAACCAAGAACCGAATAATCAATATTGATAATGTTATCAATTTTGATTATGTCCTTTTTTCCTGATTTTTCTGATGGTACATTCTGAATAAGGCAGGATGTAAAAGGCAATTTATCCAGGCCAAGCCACTGATAAATGTTCCAACCGTGTCCTGCGCGAATGTGGTCAATCACAAGTCCGTTTTTTATAGTGTTTACATTAAGCATTAGAGAGCTCCTGTCAATTTAGCAATAAGTGCCATGCGGGCGTACATTCCGTACTTTACCTGCTTAAAATATGCGGCTCGTGGGTCATCATCAACTTCTGGGGTAATTTCGTTTACACGAGGAAGAGGATGCAGAACAATCATGTTTTTGCGGGCCAGACTCATCTTCTGCTTGTCCAGAATATAGCTGTCTTTTAGGCGGATATAATCCTGCTCATTAAAGAAGCGTTCCTTTTGAACACGGGTCATGTAAAGAATATCAAGCTGATCAATAACTGCATCAAGACTTTCTACAATTTCGTACTGCACACCGGCTGGTTCAAGTACGTTAGTTATCAGATAGTCAGGAACTGTAAGCTCTTTTGGGCTGATAAAAATAAACTTATTACCCTTAAAGCGGCGCAAAGCTTCTGCAAGAGAATGAACTGTGCGGCCAAACTTAAGGTCACCACAGAAACCTACTGTGTGATTTTCAAGTCCTCCAAGCAGCTGGCGGATTGTTACCAGGTCGGTAAGGGTCTGGGTTGGGTGATAGTGCCCACCATCTCCGGCATTAATGATAGGGCAAGCTGAATACTTGCTGGCAAGAAGAGCGGCACCTTCTTTTGGAGTGCGCATGGCAATTACATCGGCATAGCTTGAAACTACGCGGATTGTATCGGCCAAAGTTTCGCCTTTTACAGACGAAGTGTTGTCTGCGTCAGAAAAACCTTCTACAGAACCGCCCAAACGAAGCATAGCAGCTTCAAAAGAAAGCCTAGTTCTAGTGCTAGGCTCAAAAAAAAGTGTCGCAAGAATTTTCCCGCGACACACATCTTGAAATGATTTAGGATCAACAATAATCTGTTCAGCCAAAGAACAAATTTCTTCGATTTCAGACACCGATAAATCATCCGGCTGAATCAAATGACGACCAGTTAGCATTCACAAACCCCTTTTTGAATTTTTTCAATAATATCAAAAAAGCAGTCCTTTTACAACCAGTTAGCGGCCGGCAGCGTAAGTGATGTCTTTTAACCAGAGTGCGATTTTACTTGTAATTTGATTTTCACAGGCACGCCACTTCCAGTTTGAGCCTACCGAAGCTGGAGAATTCATTCTGCCTTCACTTCCAAGGCCTATTAAGTCCTGCATTGTAAGAATACAGGTGTTTGCACTACTGTTCAGTGCAGAAAGAATCATAGCTTCCCGCAGTTGAAGGGGACTTGAAAGTTTATAATATTCCATTGCCGTTTTTACATCTTCCGGCCGGGCAGTTTTTGTCCAGCCTTTTATGGTGTCGTTATCATGAGTGCCCGTATAAACTACACAATTTTCAGGGTAGCAGTCTGGAATATATTCCTTACTGTTTTCATCGCGGGTATCAAAGGCAAACTGCAGAACCTTCATTCCAGGAAAACCGCTCTGGCATAAAAGCTGACGTACACTGTCTGTCATAAAGCCCAAATCTTCAGCGATAATTGGAAGTTCACCTAAATCTGCCTTAATCTGCTCAAAAAATGCTATGCCGGGCCCCTTGTTCCACCTGCCGTTTTTAGCATCCTCTGCTCCATATTTTACAGAATAAAAAGAATCAAACCCCCGGAAATGGTCTATGCGAAGCACATCATATATTTCCAGACTCGATTTAAGCCTCTGTTTCCACCAGCTGTAGCCGTCTTTTTTCATAAAATCCCAGTTATAAACAGGATTGCCCCAAAGCTGGCCAAGACTGGTAAAAGCATCTGGCGGACAGCCTGCAACTTCTATAGGAATAAGATTTTTATCCAGCATAAAATTTTTTGGATGAGTCCAGACATCGGCACTATCTGCAGAAACATAAATTGGAATATCCCCAATTATTTTAATTCCATTTTTATTTGCATAAGTTTTTAGATTTTTCCACTGTTTAAAGAAAAGATACTGCTGTATGCGGTAATAATTCATACGATTAGCACTTTTATTTTTCCATTCCTCAAGAGCTTCTGGTCTTCTGAGTCTTATATCTTCTTCCCATTCCAAAAAAGACGCGCCATTGTGCAAATCTTTTACAGCCATAAAAAGTGCATAATCTTCCAGCCAGAAAGAGTTTTCCTTGCAAAATGCATTAAAATCATCCGGAATATTTTTTTCAAAAGCACTTTGTACCTTTTCAAAAACTTTTATGCGCCCCTCATAAACAGCCCCAAAATCTACATACATGGGATCTTGGCCCCAGGAAAGCTCTGAATAATCTTTATTTTCCAAAAGACCTTCCTCTTCCAGCAGTTTAAGATCTATAAAATAAGGGTTTCCTGCAAAAGTAGAAAAACTCTGATAAGGCGAATCTCCATAACCTGTAGGACAAACCGGAAGAATCTGCCAGTAAGTCTGTCCGGCTTCTTTTAGAAAATCTATAAATTTATAGGCTTCATTTCCCAGAGTTCCAATTCCACTTTCTCCAGGCAATGAGGAAATGTGCATAAGCACACCGTTTTTTCTCTGTTTGAAAATTTCAGAATCCAACAATTCAGATACCTGCCAAACTAACTAAATTTTTCCTACACTCTCTCCTTCCCTAAAAGTAAAAGGAAGAAGTTTATGAACCGCAGGGCTGCCCCGCTCTATGCAGTTCAAAAGCATATCAAGTCCTTCTGCCGCAAGCTCTCTCGATGGCTGTTCAACCGTAGTAATTCGAGGACTGTAAAAATCAGCATAAGGAAGGCCATCAAAACCAACAATAGAAATATCTTCAGGAATCTTTTTGCCTAAATCCCTAAGCTTTCTACAGGCTCCAATTGCCATTGAATCAGACATAGTAAAAATCGCCGTTATATCAGGACTTCTTTCCAGAAGGGTTTGAGCAGCAGCGGCGCCACCCATAAAAGAATACTTAGAAACAACATATAAGCTTTCATCAAATTCCAGACCATGTTTTTTCATTGCATTCAAAAAACCTTCGTAACGCTTTTTTGTTGTGCCGGAACTTGTTAAATCACCACCAATTACACCTATTTTGGTATGGCCATGATTTAAAAGATAGTCCGCAGAATATTCGGCAGCAGAAATATTATCTGTACTGATACTGGAAAGATTTTCGTTTTCCACGTTTTTTGCATCATTCGAAATCAAAACACATGGTATCTTAATCTTTGCAAAATCATCTTTGTACATACTTGGGCTTCCTCCAAGGAAAATCATACCCAGAGGTTTCTGCTCGTAATAAAGACGATTTGCTATTGAAGCTTCATTATCGTATTCGTCAAGGATGTTTACCGATGTTGTATAAGGAAGCTCTTCCATTCTTTTTAGAATTACACCCATCATTTCATTTAAAAGAGGGCTTGAAGTTCCCTTTACCAGAATTACAATGGTTTTTCTTTCCTGACTTTTTAGCTGACTGGCATTTTTATTCAAAACAAAACCATATTTATCAACTACAGCCATAACTTTCTTTCTGGTTTCTTCACTTACATCAGGGTGATTATTCAAAACTCTGGAAACAGTTCCTAGTCCACAACCACACTCTTTTGCTATATCTTTGATTGTCATCCTTTAACAGCTCCCGCAATAACACCTCTAATTATATACTTTTGTGAAGCAACATAGAATATAATAATAGGAATAATAGCCAGAACGAGCATAGCCATAAATCCACCATAATCTGTGGAACCATAAGCCCCCTGCATTGCAAGCTGAATTGCAACAGGAACAGTTTTATGATCAGACCCCAGAATAAGATATGGAAGAAGATAGTCATTCCAAATCCACATAGCCTGCAAAATAGCAACGGTAATTGCTGTAGGTTTTAACATTGGAAATACGATTCTAAAATATGTCTGCAAAGGATTACAACCATCAATTGTTGCAGCTTCTTCTACTTCCTGAGGAATACTTTTTATGAATCCAGTAAACATAAAAACTGTAAGACCGGCACCAAAGCCCAGATACACAAAAAGGATTCCAAACACGTTATCAAAACTGAGTCTGTTTACCACAAAGGTCATTGTGTACATAACCATCTGGAAAGGAACTATCATACTAAATGTAAACATATAGTAGAGGAATCTGGTAAATTTAGACTTTACTCGTACAATATACCAGGCACTCATGGAAGTACAAATAATAATCAAAAGAACGCCTATTACTGTAATCCACACAGAACGGAAGAAAGCAAGAATAAAGCCCGAAGAAGTAACTCCCCTGATATAATTTTCTATACCTACAAACATATCTCCCTTTGGAAAAGCAAAAGGTGCAGTAGAAACATATAGACGAGATTTAAACGAGTTCATAAGAACCAGCAAAATCGGGAAAATAAAGACAATAGTCAAAAGAAGCAAGAAGGTAAATTGAATAGTCTTCTTAATGGAACGGTTACTTTCAATAATCATTGTTCTATCTCCTTTTTATTTGTAAGTTTAAGCTGAATAAAGGCAATTAGAGCAACTATGATAAAGAAGATTACTGCCTTAGCCTGTCCTACTCCCTGGAAGCCGGAACGTCCATAGAAGGTTTTATATATATTCAAAGCAAGCATTTCTGTATCAGTTCCAGGAGCTCCATTTGTAAGAGCAAGGTTCTGATCGAACATCTTGAATGAGTTTGTCAAAGTAAGGAACATACAAATTGTAATGGAAGGCATTACCATTGGTATTTTAATTTTGAAAAGAGTTTTTAATGGAGAAGCACCATCTATTGAAGCTGCTTCCAGAATTTCTGATGGAATATTTTGAAGGCCGGCAATGTAAATTACCATCATATAACCTATTAATTGCCAGTTTGTGAGGATTACAAGTCCCCAGAAGCCGTATTTTGCATTAAAAGTTATGTCTTCTCCTACAAAATGAAGAAGAAAACCGTTTATAAGCAGATTCCAGATATAACCAAGAACAATTCCGCCGATAAGGTTTGGCATAAAAAAAACAGAGCGGAAAAAGTTAGTTCCCCTGATTCCTTTTGTCAAAAGAAGGGCGATAGAAAAAGCAAGGATATTTACGGTTAGAATAGAAACAATTGTAAACAAAGATGTAAAGCCCAGAGCATGTAAAAACTCACCATTCAGAGTAAAAGCTTTTATGTAGTTCTGAAAACCAACAAATTTAACATTCGTAATTACCTTAAATTTTGTGAAAGAGAGAAAAATTCCCATTCCAAAAGGAACAATAAAAAATATTGTAAAAGCAAGCAGTGTTGGAAGAACAAATACCGGAAAATATTTTTTCATTGCCTTGTTATTTTCCATTTTCAACCTCCTTAAAAGTTCTATAAAAGAAACGGCGGCTACGCGAAAGTGGGATTGAGCAGCGCAACCACCGTTTTTTAATTATTAGTAAGCTTCAGAAACAAGCTCCCATTCTGTTTTCCAGTTCTTAACAACATTTGAAGAAACTGTATTCCAGTCTTTTGAACCCTGACAGTACTGCAAAAGATCTGCACCAAATGCATCTTTGAATGTCTGTGAAGGGAAAAGAGTAAAGTTCCATGAAACAGAAACGATTCCTTTTTTAGACATATAGTTCAAGATTTCTTTAGCAAGTGGGTCTGTAGGTTTCTCGTTTTCTGCAAATGTATCAAATGGAGCAATAAAGCCAAGTTTGTTTGTTACATAATCTTTACCTGTCTTTGAAGAATAAAGCCAGTAGATAAAGTCTGCAGTTGCCTGCTGGTCAGCTTTTTGAGCTTTTTTATTGATACAGTAGAAGTTTTCTGTTCCTACACAGAGTCCCTGTGTTTCTTCACCTGCAACTCCTGTATAGATAGGAAGATATTTAACATTATCAGCTTTTACCTTGTTTCCAGAAACACCAGAAATCTGACCCCAAGCCCAGTTACCATTCTGAACCATTACACATTCTTCAAGAGCAAATTCTGCCATAGACTGATCTACAGTTTTTACACCAACATTTTTTCTGTCAATTACAGAATCTGTTGTGTAAAGGTCAAAAATATTTTTGAAGTTGTTTCCATACTGGAATTTAATTTCATGTGTAGCATCAGAAGAAAGATTTACCTTATTCTTTGTGAATTCGTAGTAAATAGGAAGGTTTGCAAGGTGAGTCTGCCATCTCCAGTCTTCACCAGCTTTTAATGATGTAGATGCAAATACACCCTTAATTCCTAATTCATCTTTATGAGCCTGCATATCATCACAAAGTTCCTTGAGTTTTGCAAAGTTATTAATTTCATCCATGCTCTTAAAAGAAGTTCCCTTAGAAGCAAGGGCAAAATATTTATCTGTAAGAGCTTTGTTGTAAATAATTCCATAGCCTTCTACAACATAAGGAATTCCATAAGCCTTTCCATTGTCTGTAATGGCAAGTGATTTGTCAGAAAGATGTTTGTAAATTTCTGTCTTTGTAAGATCTGCACAGTAATCTTTCCAGTTTGAGTATCCTACAGGACCGTTAATCTGAAAAAGTGTTGGAGCCTGTTTAGTGGCCATTTTAGCAGTAAGTGTTGATTCGTAGGTGTTGTTTGCAGCAGTTTCTACAATAACTTTAACACCAGTTTCCTTTTCATAAGCAGCAGCAAGTTCTTCGTAAACAGAAGCAACTTCAGGCTTAAAATTCAGGTAGCGAACAGTTCCCTTCTTTGGTGCAGCAGACATAGTCATTACAGCCGCAAACAAAGCACATGTACTCAAGATAATTTTTTTCATTAATTTCCTCCTAGAAAAAATATCTTAAAATTATGGTAGTTTTATGATATTGGAAACGTTTCTGGAAACGTTTCCAATCTTTAGTTATAGTATATGCCCATAATTTTCATCTGTCAAATTATTTTTTCAAGTTATCAGAAAATTTTTTTTTCAAGTTATCAGAAAAAGACCTTTTTTTACAATCTCTTATAAAAAATAACCCGTCTGCTGCAAAAAAATAAATGCAACAAACGGGTTATAACTTCCTAAAAATCTATTCTACGTTGTAGATAGATTATTCAGTAAACTGTGCTGAAATAAGAGTATAGAGGTCTGTTGGCTTGTAGCTCTTAGAGAAGGTCTCTGTATTTCCGTCGGAAACAGAAACTTTTACAGAAACAACATCATCAGCAATCTTCAAGATTTCTTCAGTATTTCCTGAATTAATTTCTTTAGACTTTCCTGCAATTTTTATTAATTTGTCAACATCCATACTGTAAGAAGCATCAACACTTACGATACCACCAAGACCGTCTTTTGTGCATAAAGCAGCTTTAAGACCTAAATCTCCATTAAGTTTGTATGCAAGATCCTTAAGCTTAGAAAAGTCTGGAGTATATTCTGTACCAGCCTCATCTGCTTCTGAAGATTCTGCTTCCATTTCCATAATTGCAGCAATATCAGAATAAGCAGCACCAAAATCAAGGTTACCAGCAAATGCAAGAGAAAGTGCATTTACAGGAACTTCAACAGGAGCTCCAATCTTCTTCAAGAATTTGTTAACATCTAAAGCAGCAAGTGCAACTTTTACATCAAGAGCTGCATCACCGATCTTAGTGGTGTTATCAGCAGCAATCTTTGAATAATCAAAATCAATATCAGCCTTTGTATTGAAATAGAACTGCTTAAGAAGAAGAACTTCGTCAAGGAAATCATAGAAGTCGTTTAATGAAGCGAATAGAGGTTCTTCATCATCCCATTTTGATTGATCTATATTTTGTTTGATATCCTCTTCCATCTTGTAAATAGGATTCAATTCAGATTTTACCTGGCCGCCCCAATCATAATAATCAGGATACTTAAGTAAGTTAATATAAAGGAAATCAATTGTATCTGAAATTGCAGATTTCCATTCCATTGCAGACATAGCACCTACATCAATTGTCTTGTCAAAGTCTACCTTAAACTTTGCTTTTGAAGGGTCTTCCACTCCTGCAAGAGACTGATTAAGAGCAAGGAACTGTTCATAAACAGCCTTTACGAATTTTTTACCCTGTTTTACAGCAGCTTCAGAGCTTGTTGCAGAACGTCCAGGTCCCATAGCAGAAATCATTGTTTCTGTAACAGCATCTTTTATAGCCTTAAGAAGGTCTTCTTCGGAACTAATGAAAGTCTTTACATTCTTAATGCCATCTGCAAAGGCTTCTGCTTCTGTAGGAACTTTTCTAGGGTTATTGATAGACTGCTGAACTCTACCGCAGGCCATACCAAAATTACCATAGTCCTTAAATGTAAAGCTAACATCTGCTGCTGCTGCAATACTATTGTCAAACTTAGCCCATTGAGCTTTTGAAGGAACATCAGAAGGAGCCCAACCTGCAATAGTATATGGAGTTTCCTCTTTGTATTCTCCAAGAAGATTTATTTGATTATCACTTCCGGTCCACCAGCTACCTTTTGGAGTATAGTCCATATATCCAAGGTTAAAAGCAAATCCAATTTCTGCTTTAGAAAAAGCATCAGCTTTTTTAATAATATCTGTAGAAGATAGCTTATAAGTACCACTGAAATATTTTTCTTTAGCAGGAGAATACTCTAAAGTCATAGATGCATTTGCAAGAACTTCTGTATCAAGATATTCTTTGTAATCAACACCGCCGCCAGCAGTACACTTAATTGTTTCAGTAAAATACGCTCCGGTTCCCACATCATCAGCTATCATATTACAGCCAAAGTGAAGATAATAAGTCTTATCCTTCTCTACGAATGGGAAAATAATAACTCTTTTTCCATCTTGTTTATATTCACTTTCTGAAACAGTTGCATGAAGAGGAACTCCTTCTACAGAAACAGAAACAGTTTGATAGCTTTGAATAGGCAGTTCATCAGCAAGTGTTACTTTAATACCTTTAGAATCGGTTTCTGCCTTAAAATATTTTCCTTCTGCTGTAATTCCTTTTCCGCTTTCTGCAGCAATTATAGCTTTTCCTTCTGTATCATCAGTAATTTTTACTTCAAATTCAACAGAAACAGATTCTGCATTTACTGCAGCTACGCCTTTTACCTTACCTTTAACAGTTACTCCTGCAGTTTCAGCAGCGGCTTTTGCAGTGTTGGAAACAGAAAGCTTTGTCTGGTCTGTTTTATATACCTTTCCGTTTTCATCAGTAACAAGGAAGCGTCCTTTTACAGATTCAACATCTGAAGCAGTAAGAGTAAACTCTACTTCAACTTCAAGCTCATCACCTTTTTTAGGAAGCTCTTCAAATTCAATTTTTGAAGAAGTTGCATAAGACTTTTCTTCATTATTCCATGCAAGAACTGCTCCAAAGTCCTGAGTAGTGATATCAGCAGACTTTGTCTCTCCTGTTTTTACTACGGAAATTTCGTTTCCTTCATCATCTGTTACAGTAACAGTTGAATTGTTACTGCCACCACCTGCAGCAGGCTGACAACCTGCAAAAACAAAAGCGAGCATTGCAGCTGCTGCAATTGCTCCCAAGCTAACATTTCTTTTCATTTGCACCTCCGAACAATTATGAAAAATTGTTATAACTATATACTATACATAGTACCCCCCCCCCCATTGTATTCTGTCAAGTAAGAATATATAATATATGTTATAATTGTGCTTTTTTTTATGCGTAAAAATGTATTGTACTTTTTTCTTATATTCCTCATCCTTCCAGAATTAAAGGCAGCACCATCTTTTTCTTCAAATTACTTTACGCTTTATAATAACGATAATGATTATTCATATGGCTTATGCGAGATTTTCAACCTTGACCTGGAAAAAGGCAATTTTTCTTTTTACAATGATAATGTTCTAGGGAAATATAAAAATCTCTATATTCCCTTTGAAAATTTTTCCATTTATTCTCCAGATTTAAATTTTTATTCATACTATCTGACTTCCCAGTTTTCTTTTGATAAACTGAAAGCAGGGATAAAATTCTTTAGCCCGCTTCTTCTGAACAACTCTTTTTCTGTTTCATTTCTAGATTTTCAAGTTCAGTTAGAAAAGCCGTTTGGAGGAGGATTTTTTATAAATCTTTATGATGATTTCAGTCTGTCTTTTAATTATTTTTCCTGTGATGCAGAAATGGTTCAATATAAAGCAGACGGTAATTTAAAGGCCTTTTTTGCAGGCAGTGATTACAGTCTGCATAATTCAAGATTTGACATAAAATTTATGCTTTCATACCTTTACGCTACCGCTTCTTATGCTTTTGATTTTTCTTCAATTGCCATACCCATGCTTAATTATACATTCCAGGGAAAAGGAAATATTGATTTGTCAGCACTGGGAACTGGAACAAGTATAAAAACTCACAACAATAACATAAATTTTCTGCTTAATCTTGATTTTATTTATCTCTTCTCTGCAAAGATTAATACTGAAGTTTATAAAAATACACGCTTTCTTTTTTTTGATGCATCCAGCAAGAATTTTTATAGAAAGGATTATTCAAAGACTCTGCTTATACCCCTTTCATTGGCCTTTATTATTGATGCAGACTTTTCTGCAGTTCATATTGAATCATCATTATCAAAGAGCCTTGTCATCCCTCTTTCTTTTAATAAAAGTTTCAATATTTTTGAGTCCACTTCAAAAACTACAGAAAAGGATAAAGCATATTCCCTTTTACGGATTCTGCTTCTTTCCGGCATCAATATAAATTTAACTGTATCATTCTAAATGGGGCGTCTAATAAGTTTCAGCATGACGCTACTTATTAGATAAGCCCATGACAATCTATTCATCTTCATAGCCGAATAATACATTTGAAGGAATCTCGTCTGTAAGTGTAAGGGAAATGGTAATTGTATTATTTAAGCTATAATCGACTGCAGAATCATCATTTTTGTTTTCAATTACATAATCTATTGAATTGATTTCTCCACTGTCTGGCAATTCACAATACATAACATAGTTTTGTGAACTAACATCCCATTTACTCACATTGTTAATATGTCCTTTTTCCTGACTTTCTAAGTTAACTAAAACATTATGAATGTTAAAACCTTCATCAAGTTTATCTACAGAAACACTTGCCTTTGCATATTTATGACCATCCAATGTAATTGGAGCCTCCAATACACTTGTCTTCCAGTCACCATCTCCAGTATCCAATGAAAAAGTCAAAACCTCAGAATCAGCTTTCTTTTCTTGAGTTGCAACAATTTCTATTTTTGTATACTGCTGCTGGCTCCACCAGGCAAAAAATGTCAGACCATACGTATTAATCTCTGCAATAAGCTCAGCACTTTCATTTGCCAGAGGAACATCAATATAACCATGTAGTTTACATAAATCACGCTTGCCTTGAATCCACCCTTTACCGGATAGAGTCCAGTCTTTCCACCAAATGCTTCTAAAAAAGATATTGCAGGAGTTTACCTCTTCATCAAATTTTCCATAGATTCTTATTGTATTATCTTTTGTAAGCTCGGAATCTCCAACCTGGAATTTATTTCCAGGAATTACGAGATATCTTTCTGGAGCAGCAGCATCTTCATCAGCAGGCATTACAGTAGATTCACCATCCTTTTTTTCCCAGATTACGGTACCAGCCTGGAGCGGAGTAATTGTTACAGGAGTATAGTTTCCTTCTATATATTTTCCCTTGTTCCATGGATTTATCCAGTCTGTATGTGTAAATTGAAAGCCAGTGTAATCAAAGTCAATTCCAGGAATATAGCCATTTTTGAACTTAAAGAAATATGTTACTGCTGCCGCATAACGGTAACTGCCGTCATTGTTTTTTGACTCTTCCTTAAAAACCGTGTTCAAAGTGCCCTTAGATAATATGTCAAAAAGGCTTACTCCGCTGCCAAGCAAGCCGTCTGCCTCTACATCAGCCCATGCAGCCCATGTATTAATTGAATCATCGTCCACCTCGGCATTTACAAGCGAATAAAAGTTTAGCTGAACATAATCATCCAGATAAATAAAATTATCCTTTATCAGACTTTCGTAATCCCCCTGAGCTTTTAACACATTGTCAGCTGATGAATACTTAATGCTATTGTAAACATCAAGATTACAAATATCATCAATTATCTTGTAACCTCCGCCTGCCTGTATACCGTCTTCCTGAACTATATAGTTACTCTCTCTAGACAAACCGTCATAATCAATTCCTATATAGAAGTCAGTTATCTGTCCATATTTTACAAAAGGAAATACAAACTCAAAGCTCTTACTGTTTATATCTTTTTTTTCTACCCAAATACTGTTTCCCGCTGCAATATCACGAATGGCATTGTCTCCTGTTGCCTGAACATTTACTTTTATTCCATCCTTACATGGAGTATAAGTTACCTTGCTGTGTCCCAGATTAACTGTTCTTGGCGTGTAATCTATCTCAACAATGTCCACTTCCAGCTCAAGACCTGTTGGATTTGTTTCCGTTAGAACAAATTTTACAGTATTTGTAATACCAGCCTTTACAGTCATTTCAACTGAATCAGAATAAGAAAGTCCGTCAATTTTTGCACTTAGAGAAAATGACCAGTCGCCAGCTTTTATTTTTATTACTTCAGTTTTAAGCGTCTCCCAGGAAGTCCACTTTCCAAGTTCTTTTTCTTCCTCATTCTTCAGAGTCCCCTTTAATACAATATCAGTAAGTTTTTCAAGGGAATCTTCTGCTGCACGTGACGCAGAAGCAAAAACGAGAAAGGCTTCATTATCATTCAGCTCTTCAGCAGCAGAATGATTACAGGCAGACAAGATAGAAATTCCTGCCAATAAAAGAATTGCTATATAAAAACGAAATAATGATGATGTATTTTTCATTTATAATCCCCCCATAATTTATTTTACGCAGCCGATTCCAACCAGGACTGCAAGATCTGCATCATAATCAACAGAAAGTTTTTCTTTATAAGTAAATTTACTTCCAGACTGAATCTTCATTTCTGTAACTTCTGGTCTACCATCAGAAGCGGAATTAATGGCAAGAACGCGGCTTCCCCATATATAATCATTTTCTTCAAGCAGACAAAAATATATTCCACTAAAATCTTCTGGAAAAATGCCATTAAATGTCAGTTCAACTGTATCTCCCTTTAACGGCAAGTCACCCTTCTTAAAGAGTTTAGTAATATCACAGGTAGTCAGATAATAAGCAATTTCTGACTGATTTGTTGTTCCGGAAAAATTCTTATCTACGGTAAAAAATTTAAGAGTATTTAAAAGCTTTGAAATATCAAGTTTATAGGTCTTTGGAGCACGTCTTTTTACAGTGTCCGTAGATTCTACAAGTTTTTTAAAAGTGAGGTTAGATGCCTTTCCAACGGCAGGATAAGTTTCAAGCTGCCAGTCTCCATCATATATAAACTGGATACATACATCATAAAGCGGATTTTCACTAACCTTTACAAACAGCTTGCCCTGAACGGCTTCTCCAGCCTTTAAATCCATAAGTGTAAAATAATCCGGATTATAAACTGAATTCCATGTATTTTTTCTGGAAGAGTCTACAACTTGAAGAACAAGCTGGGGAATATCTACGCTTGCAGTCATGTTATAACTGAATACTATATAGTCCCCTTTTTCAGGTATATCGCCTTTTATTAAATTTCTGAATGAAATCATATTTCGGTAAGACTTTGCCCAGTCAGCATCATTCCACTCCATTCTGACATCTGTTCCTAAATCACTGTCCGACAAGTCAAGCTGATAAACCTTAGGCAGATTTTTTACACCTATTTTTTTGCACTGTTCATTTAAATCAAAAGATTTCGCAGTCCGCTCAAAAGTAAACTTAACAGCCTTTCCTACATCAGGACTTTTACGCCATTCTTTTTCCCATTCTCCATCATAATGAAAGCGAAGCGTAACATTACCCTTTGGAGGATTATCTATAGGAAAAAGCAATTTTGCAGAAAATGGAATTCCTGCCTTTATGTTCTTTATACAAGGATAGTATGTTGTTGATATTTCCTGCCACCATTTTGCGGCTTCACTGGTATCTGTAAGCTGAATGTTTAAATGTGGAATATCTGTATCAGATACCCCCTTTATATTCATTTCAATAAAATCACCTTTTTTAGGGTAAACTCCTAAAAAAAGAACATCAAATTTTCTATCTAAAGTATATAACTGCCCCTGAGTGTCTTTTCTTGCAAGCCTGACATCAGTATCTGCATCAGTAATATCAAGAACCCATTTTTCCGCAGAGGTTGTGTTAAAAGCATAAGAATCTGTTGATTCACCTACACGCTCAAAAGTAAATTGAGCAGCCTTACCTACTTTTGGAATATCTGCATATTCCCCCCAGCAGAGATCATATTCACACCTTAGGAACAAGTTTCCATGAGATTCTTTTTGAACAGTAAATTCAGCATCTACATCAAATGGAATGCCAGCCTTTATGTCACTTCCTAATTTCTGAGAATAGGTAACATCTGTCCAGCCTTTTGAATCATCTACAAAATAGGCATTAAGGTAGGGCAAATCAATACTGCTGGTGATTTTTCCAGTAACCCTGATTACTTCACCTTTTTTTGGCAAAGAAAAGGCTGCATTGCTCTTAAAATCAAGATTGAATGCATAACCAGAATCCCCGGAATTTTCGGCTTTCCAGAATTCTGACTGACCATTCGAGTCACAAAAAGCATCTGCAATATCCAGAGTCCAAACTTCTGGTCTGGATGCTTTTGACGTATTTTTTTTAGGATTTTTTGCTGCATAAACTGAGGATGTAAGAACAAGCATGACGGCAACTAGAAGGTATATTTTAGATGCCATTTTATTCATTTTTGCACCTCCGTACTGTTTTTTGAACAGTAAATAATACTATACATTTTACCCCCCCCAGTCAAAATGTCAAATAATTAATTGTTATACTGAATAAAGGTCGGGGCTTTCACATTCGGAGCTGAAATCTGCTTTGCGAAAGTACGGTCTAGAAGATAAGGGGGAAAAGTTTTATACTGTCTTCCATGAATTACATTTACAATAACGATGAAGAAAAAAATAAAATGCTGGAGCGCTTTTGCCGCTATGTTAAAATCTGGTCTGAAAGTGACGGAAAGGCCGCAGACGAAGGAGTTTTTCCAAGCACGGAACGCCAGTGGGATTTTGCAAAAATCCTTGTAAAGGAACTGCGAAACCTTGGAACCCGCAACGTATATCTTACAGATTTCTGCTATGTTGTTGCCAAAATTGACTCAAATATAGAAGATGCCGAAGAACGCAAAAAGTATCCGACAATTCTTTTGATGGCCCACATAGACACAGTAGATGAAGTTACAGGAAAAGACGTAAAGCCTGTAATCACAATGAAAGACGGAGACACAATAGTAAAGTCGGACGGCACTACCCTTCTTGGAGCTGATGACAAGGCTGGCGTTACTGCAATTATGTGTGCCCTGGACTATCTGCAACGTCACTACGAAGACATTCCTCACGGCCCGATTGAAGTAATGTTCAGCCCTGATGAAGAAACGGGGCATGGAATGGATAAGGTGCCTTTGAATATTCTTAAAGCTGATTTTGCAGTAACCGTAGACGGCGGCGACGAAGGCGAACTTGAAAGCGAATGTTTTAACGCCTGGGCAGGTCAGGTGAAATTTACAGGAAAGGCCTGCCACACAGGAAGTGCAAAAAAAGACGGAATGGTAAATGCCGCAAGTCTGGCTTCTAATTTTGTTGCCCGCCTGCCGCGAGATTCTGCCCCAGAAACAACAGAAGGCTACGAAGGCTTTATTGCCCCTATGGAAATTTCTGGCAGCATAGAAAGTGCAAAGGTAGAGCTGCTGCTGAGAGCCTTTAATACAGAAGAAATTGAAAGACAGAAAAACTTTATAAAGACCATTGCAGACTCCGTAACCTCTGACTTTGGTGGAAAGGCCGAAGTTACCTTTAAACAGCAGTATCTGAACATGAAGGCAAAACTGGACGAACACCCGGAAGTTATGGAAAGACTGCGCCGAGCCTTTGCAGAAAGCGGAGTTGCAGTGCGCGAGCAGCCGATTCGCGGCGGAACAGACGGTTCCCGCCTTACAGAAATGGGCATCCCGACTCCAAACATCTTTACCGGCGCCCACGAATTTCATTCCAGAAATGAATGGCTTTCCCTAAACCAGTGCGCAAAATCATCCGATGTAATAATTAACTTATTAACACAAAGGATAGAATAATGCACGAATATGTAATTGAGGGTGGTTATCCGATTCAGGGGACAGTTACAGCAAGCGGAAACAAAAATGCGGCCCTGCCATGTATTGCGGCAACTCTTATGACAGACCAGCCGGTAATCCTTCATAATATCCCGGAGATTCAGGACACAAACGTAATGTTTGAAATTTTAAAGTCTCTGGGAGCAAAGGTTGAAAAACTCAGCAAGCACAACTGGAAGATTCAGTGTGATGAAATAAAAACTACGGAACTTCCCCCGGAACTCACTAAAAAAGTAAGAGGTTCCATTGTATTTGCAGGCCCTCTTCTTGCAAGCAAGGGAAAGTGCCAGATGACACCACCTGGCGGAGACGTAATTGGCCGCCGCCGTGTAGACACTCACTTTTTAGCCCTAAAGGCACTGGGCGCGAACATCCACGTAAACGGACGCTTTGAATTTTCTGCCACAAAACTTGTAGGAGCAGACATCTTCCTTGACGAGGCTTCTGTTACCGCTACGGAAAATGCCGTTATGGCGGCAGCACTTTCTGAAGGAGAAACAATCCTGCAGAACTGTGCCAGCGAACCTCATGTTCAGGACATCTGCAAAATGCTGGTTGCCATGGGGGCAAAAATCACAGGCATTGGAAGCAACATTCTCCGCATTACAGGAGTAAAGAAACTTAACGGCTGCGAATTTACCATCGGCCCTGATTATATTGAAATCGGCTCTTACATTGGAATGGCCGCCGCTACAAAAGGCAAGATCACAATCAAGGGTGTGCGCGCAGAAGAAATGCGCCCGCTTAAATACTCATTTGCCAAACTTGGAATTACCTGGAGCATTCAGGGAGACGAACTTACAGTTCCTAATACCCAGAACCTTAAGGTAAATGATGATTTGGGCAACGCAATTCCAAAAATAGACGATATGCCTTGGCCTGGATTCCCTGCAGACCTTACTTCAATCATGACAGTAACTGCAACTCAGGTAGACGGAACCGTCCTTATTTTTGAAAAGATGTTTGAAAGCCGAATGTTCTTTGTAGACAAGCTGATTTCCATGGGGGCAAAGATTACCCTCTGCGACCCTCACCGCGCCGTTGTCTGCGGGCCTAGCATGCTGCACGGCGACCATCTGGTTTCCCCTGATATCCGCGCCGGCATGGCAATGGTAATTGCCGCAATGTGCGCCCACGGAACAAGCCGAATCAGTAACGTTTACCAGATTGAACGCGGTTACGAAGATTTAGTTGCCCAACTGCAGAAACTTGGTGCCCACATTCAGAAAGTAGAAATTACAGACTAATTTTTTGACCGCTTCTGTCTAAGCAAAGTCTTAATCCAGATTCAGTTTACCGACAATTCTTGCAAACTGAGTCTGGAATTCTTCTTCTTCCTTTTTTCTAAAAGCCTGATACTTTTCAATTTCTTCATCACTTATTTCCAGAGCTTCTACAAACTTAAGGGCCTGCAGAGCTTTTTGACTTTTTATAACAATCTGATTATACTGTGCGCCAATCTGCAGGACTTCCAGAGCTTGTGACTTTTTCAGCATACCGCTGGTGAGGATTCCCAAGGTATCGTAGAGAGTATCATTTGCAATAGGGCCAATAATAAGGTCGTATTCTGCAAGACTGTCACTTTTACCGTAGCGATTGGAATAAATGTAGTCGTACCATTCCATATCGCGCTCAAAAGTTTTGATTTTCAAGCCCTCAGTATTCAAAAGGTATTTGTTTAAATAGCTGGTCATGTCTTTTCGCTTTCTAGCCCAGCGTTTAGAAAAATCTGCGTTATCAGAAAGATAAAAGCCCTGGGCAAAATCGGCATCAGCCCGGCCGCGTCTAATATCCGGCTCTTTTATAATCTGAAAACCCATATGATAAAGCGTCATCTCAGACATTTACTACCCCCTTGTTATGCAGTCTGCCCAGAATCTTTTGCAGGGCATCATCTTTTTTTATGTGATTTAAACACTTTAAGCGCTCTGAAGGAGCTGCAGAAGGGGAAAGACTATTGAGCGTAGAAATAATTATATCAGAAGTAAGTGATTTAGGAAGATTTTCTAGTGAAAAATAACATTCTTCCTGCAGGTAAATCCAGCGGAACTCGGAAGCTTTGCCTTGACCACACTTTACTGCATTTCCGCCAAGCCAGAAAATGCCTTTTTCTTCATCAGACTTTTCAAAATCTTCTTTTGTAAGATGAAAAGCAGACTTTTTTTCGTATTCTTCTATTTTGTGGTCTATAAAATCGCGGGGAACTGTTGCAGGCGGAAGCTGAAAATCAAACCACTTCTGAACTTTCATATCAAGGCGTTCGCCATGCATCCAGGCGTTTACAGCAGAATCAAGAGCAGGCCCAAACTTATTGAACTTTGATTCACCTTTAAAATGCAGGTTGTTTCTGGCAAAAGCTGAAGAAGTATCTTCGCCGCAGACTAAATCAAGAGTGCCGTCTTTTTCCCACTGGCTGTAAACCGTAGAATTTCTGGTTAAAACGAATTTATGCCAGAAGGCTGAATCTAAAAGTCCCGCCGCAAAAAACTGACGCAGGGTTTCCATGGAATCAATAATTGACTGGGCTGTATCATTCCAAAAGCCGTAAATCATGTAGGCGTGAACAAGGATTCCCGCTTCCTTAAAGGCACAGCAGGCCTGGGTAATGGAAGTGATGTCTGTTCCCTTGTTGATTGATTCAAGACCTTTTCCGGTGGCAGATTCAATTCCGGCAGAAACGCCGCCCAGTCCGCAGTAAGAAAGGAAGGCCGCAAGGTCTTTTGTAAAGGATTTTTCAAAGCGCACGTTTCCCCAGAAATAAAGGGGGGCGCCCGCTCTGGCATTGAGCAGGGCAAACTTTCTGAGGGCGGCAGGCGGCATTGCTTCATCTACAAAATGAATGCCGTACACTCCTTTTTCGCGGGCGGTGCGCAAAAGCCCCTGAAACAAAGGCTCTATATCCGTAAGTCTGTATCCGCAGACATAATCCAGCGAAGTATCGCAGAAGGCGCACTTGTGCCAGTAGCAGCCGTGGGCAAGATAGGCTTTTATCCAGCTGCCGTCTGTCCAGATGCGGTGCATGGCATTGCGGTCGTCACACATTCGGGGGTAAATTGAAAAATCTATGTCTGAATAATCCGGGATGATTTTTGCAGTGATTTCGTTTTCGTATTTTTCAAAAGAAGGCTCGCTCCAGAGGGGCTCGGTGATTTTTACGGAGCCGTCTGGTTGAGTTGCAAAAAGGCGCATTTTGTATAAAGATTGTCCGGTCAAGCCGGACAATGACAGGTTACCATCTCCCAGCAAGGCCCTGTATGCCCCATACCCCCGGTCATAGGAAATGGCATCTATGTATTTTGCAAGGGCAGGCTCCCGGGCTTCGCGTAATTCTGTGTTTACAAAGCCCCCTCCAATGCAGACAAAGGCACTTTTTCCAAAGTGCTTTTTAAACCAGAGGGCCGTGTAGAGGGCCGGAAGGAATGTTCCTGCAAAGGGAACTGAAATACATACAAGGAAGTCTGGCTTAGCGGCTGGAGCGTCAGCGGAACAGCGGAAAGCACGACCGCCGCCTGCGGCGGGAAGCTCCAAATCCTTAAACAAATCTTCCAGAAGAGGCTTGTAAAAATGCTCCATCACGGGGGAATCTATCTCTTTTTCAAAATCTGAAAAAGTGCGGGTGTCCACAGCAAGGCTTTCAGCATAGCGAACAAGGGAAAAGTTAGGGTCAAAAGCGACTGTGATGTAATCGGAAAGGTCTGCAAGGGCAAAGGTGCACAAAAAACGAACGTCATCCACTGTAGGCTCGCGGTCAAGGCCTGCAAGATAGTTTTCCATGCGGGAAGCTCGTGGGGCAAAAGGCGAATATAAAAACTGGTGGGCCTTTTCCCGGGCGGAAGTGGAAGTTCTTGTAGAAGTGGCGCTTCCAGCAGGAGTGGCTCTCCCGGCAGAAGTGCCGCCGCCGCAAAGCATGGCCGTAATAAAATCCATCCATTGAATCCAGAGATTTTTTTGAGAAATATAGCGGCGAAGGTTAAAAGCAGTCTCTTCATCACCCTGACTTTCTGCCCGGGCTGCAAGACGCAGGGCATTTTTTGAAGAAAGGTCAAAAAGCCGCTGCAAGCCCTGAGAGGAAAAAATTGAATAGAAAAGGCGGATGTTCAGGTCATGCCAAACGCAGGTGTCAGTGCGGATGCGGGTGTGGGTGCGGGTGCCAGTATCGGTCTCCACCCCCGCGCAAAAATTTTCCCTCGTAAAAAAGCCCTTCAAATAGGCTCCCGAAGGATATGGAGCATTGAACTGAACAACCGGCGGAGTGATTATAATCGTCTTCATCTTTTTTATTATATCATAAAGCATTTATATGGTATAATAGAATTATGATTGAAGTAGAAACGCGGGTGAAAATTCCCTTTTTGTGGGGCAAAGCCGTATTCAAAAAATCCAACTGGTCTCAGATAAACCTGATTGTAGGGCCGAACGGAAGCGGAAAAACCCTGCTTGCCCAAAGGCTTGCTTCCCAGTTTGAAGAAGCGGGCTATTCCGTGCGTTTTATTAAATCTGAACGTGGCGGTTATCAGGAGCAGATGGAACAGATGGCTCTTCTGCGCAATAACGAAAAAATCCGCACAAAAATAGAGCGGGTGCTTTCCAGTATGTTCGGCAAATCCATTAAATTTATAGAAGATATAGACGGAAGCCTTATTCCAATTGTAGAAAACAGGGCATGGAATGTTGAATACATGCTGGAACAGGTGGAATGTCATGGTCTGCGCGAAATCATCTCCCTGCTTATCAGTCTTTATTCAAAAACCGCGGAAGGTGGCGCTGCAGGTGAATGTGTGATTTTTGACGAGCCTGAACTTCATCTGCACCCCCAGTTCCAGACTTTTTTTATAAACGAAATCCGCAAGGAAGTGCAGCACACAAGCCGCAGGGTATTTTTTCTTATTTCTCACTCACCTTTTTTTATTGACCTGCGCACGCCGGAAGACCTGATTGGCGTAATTGCCTGCCACATAAATCAGGTTCCGACCAGCATAGAAGAACTGACAGATGAAGACGATGCCCTTTTCCGCCGTTTTCTGCCCCGCTTTAACACCTATCACAAGCAGTTCTTTTTCAGCGACAACCAGATTTTTGTGGAAGGCTATACCGACCAGCAGATTTTTACAAACCTGCTTCCTTTTATTGAAGATGATTACAAGGCCGCCGGCACCGGCATTATAGACGTAGGCGGTAAAGATGAACTTGGCGTTTTCTGCAAGGTCTGCGCCCTGCTTGGAACAAACAGCCGCATCATAACAGATCTGGATTCTCTTTTTTCAGGAAAACTGCGCGATGTTGCCTGCAAGGATGAGCGGGTAAAAAGCTGGATGGAAAAACAGAATGAAAGGCAGAAGACTTTTTATGAGTCAATTTTTACTGCAAAAGAAATTCAAAGCGAAATTACTCTGGAAAAACTGATTTACAAACTGGAGCGACTGCTTGCAGAAACCGGGCAGGAAATAAGAAAAGATGAATTCCAGAAAGCAATAAGAAAGCGTTTTGCTTCCCAAAAGACAGGAAAGCAGATTTTAGATGAATTCAACCTTTTTATTTCCAAACTTGATGCCCTGCAGGAAAAGCACGACAATGCAGATGCGGTAGACACTTATAAGACTGTTCTTTTACAGGGGATAAACCGTCTGGGCAATGAGATGGAAGAAGACCTTGCTCCAAAAACAAGGGCAAACATTACAAAAATAAAAAATCTTGCAGCCTTTATTCTTGCCGCCATGGAAGCGGCCCGCGTTTACATTCTTCACCGCGGCTGTATAGAACACTATTACACCAGAAGCGACATACGCTATATGCCGGTTTCTGCAAAAGACCGTCTGTTCCGCACGGAACTTGAATTTATTCAGGATTCCCACAAAAAAACCGTACGCAAAAACTTTACGGAACTCATAGAACTTCTGGAAAAAGCCTGCAGCTGATTAGGACATAAACTGCCATTGAAAATTCAACTTTTCTGATGTATAATGAATTCGGGAAAGCGACTTTTCGCTTTGGGGAAAATTCATGGCTTACGTAAAAAATCTCTTTGATCAAAACTTTATTCAGTATGCAAGTTACGTTATTCGTGACCGCGCAATTCCAGAAATTACAGACGGTCTCAAACCGGTTCAAAGACGAATAATTCACACACTTATTAAAACTGATGACGGAAGATTCACAAAAGTTGCAAATGTTGTGGGAAAGGTAATGGCATATCATCCTCATGGAGATGCTTCAATTTATACCGCACTTGTAAACCTTGCAAATAAGGAAATTTTCATAGACAAGCAGGGAAACTTTGGAAATATGTACACAGGAGACTCCGCATCTGCTCCCCGATACATTGAATGCCGCCTGCGCCCTGTTACAAAAGAAATTCTTAACACAAATCCTAAAATTACCCAGTATGTAGACACCTATGACGGCCGCGATACAGAGCCGGTTGCCTTTCAGGCAAAGCTTCCTCTTGTCCTGATTATGGGAGCAGAAGGCATTGCGGTAGGCATGAGTACCTACATTTTAAGTCACAATATTCATGAAGTAATAGATGCTGAGCGAAAATGCCTGCGTGGAGAAAAATTCCAGCTCTACCCAGATTTTCCAACCGGCGGTCTTATTGATGTTTCTGACTATCAGGACGGACTGGGAAAAATTGTTACCCGGGCAAAAATGGATACCAGTGATGAAAAAAAAATCGTCATTACAGAACTTCCATACGGCTCAACTACAGAAAGTCTTTGTGATTCCATAGAAAAAGCCGTAAAAAACGGAAAAATAAAGGCAACTTCCATTCAGGATTACACTTCTGACAAAGTAAACATAGAAATCAGACTTCAGCGTGGAGTCTACACAAAGGACGTAGTAGATTCACTTTATGCCTTTACAGACTGCGAGCAGACAATCTACTGTAATCTTCTTGTAATAAAAGACAATATGCCTGTTCAGATGACCTGTACTCAGGTTATTGAATACCACTGCAAGCAGCTTACAGGAATCTTAAAGCAGGAACTGGAATTGGAAAAAGCAGACTTAATGGAAAAACTTCACCTGCGAACTCTGGAACGAATCTTTGTAGAAGAAAGAATCTATAAGAAAATCGAACAGATGAAGACAGAAGAAGCCGTCATTAAGGCTGTAAAAGACGGATTTAAGCCTTTCAGGGCAGAATTACTCCGTGATATTACAGATGAAGATGTAGACCACCTTCTTAAAATCCCAATCCGCCGCATTTCCCTTTATGACATGAATAAAAACAAGGCAGAAGTAAGTGCTATAAATGCCAGAATCAAAGAAATCAATAAACTTCTTAAACATCTGGTAGAATACGCAATCAGCTGGCTGGACGGAATTGAAAAGAAACTTGATGCAGAATCTTCAAAACGTCATACAAAAATCACAAATATTCATACAATTGACGTTAAGACCGTTACAAAGCGGGATATACCTTTACGTTATGATGAAAAATCAGGAAATCTTGGTATTGAAGTTTCTGGCGGAAGTGAACTCTTTAAGGTTACTCCATACGACAAGATTCTTTATGTGCGCAAAAGCGGAATCTATTCTGTTTCAGAAACTCCAAAGAAACTTTTTGTGGGGCCAGAAATGCGTTTCTGCGGTTTTGCAGACAAGGAAAGCCTTTCAAAAGTTCTCTTTACCATAATTTACCGGGAGCCGGAAACTCAGTTTGTATATATAAAACGCTGCAAGATTCCTTCTTTCATTATGAACAGGGACTATTTCTTTGCACCAGAAGGCTGCGAAGTGCTTCATATAGATACAAGGAAGAACTTTAACTTTACCCTGAACTATGTAAAGAAGCCTCGACTTAAGGTTTTGAGCGAAAAATTCAAGGCCGGGGATTACGAAGAAAAGTCTCTCAAGGCAAAGGGTGTGCGCGTAGTGGCAAAAGAAGTTCAGTCTCTTGAAGTTCAAAGCCAGAAACCTGAAAACGGTGAACTTCCGCTGTAAAAGCACAGAAAAAAGATGGATGTATTAAAGGAATACTTTTCATACGAAGAAACAATTAAAGGCTCCCGTTTTCTTTCTGAATTATTCCCCTGCACTTCGCAGAACGAAGCCCGGGAACTTGTAAAATCACAGAAAGCAAAATATGCGGATGCCACCCATGTAGTTCACGCTTTTGTAATTGGCGGGGCAGGCGAAATTATGGGCATGAGTGATGACGGAGAGCCTTCTGGAACAGCAGGCCGCCCTACCCTTGACGTTCTTAAAGGCAGGGCCTGCACAAACACCTTAATCACCATTACCCGCTGGTTTGGCGGCACTCTGCTTGGCACAGGGGGCCTTGTAAAGGCTTATTCCGGCGGTGCAAAAGAGGTGCTGGCCGCCGCAGACAAGGCAAGTCTTTTTGAAGAACTGATAGAAAAATCAGATTTTTCCATAAATTGCGCTTATGATTCATACAAAACCGTCAAAAAAATCCTTGAAAATTTTCATGTTTCAGATTTAAAAGAAGACTTTGCTACGGAAGTTTCTCTGAACGGAAAAATTCATGCCTCTGAAAAATCCCTGCTGGCAGAAAAACTCTTAGACGCTTCAAACGGCAGAATCAAAATCTAGGTAAATTCCTCGATGTTGCTCTAAATCAGTATATGTTATAATAAAATCATAATTTTTTATTCTGGAGAATATAATGAAAAAAACTAAACTAATGATGCTGGCACTATTTACAGCATTACTTATGACAGCAGGATTTTCTTCCTGTACCTCAAAGGCAACCCCTGCAGCAGAAAGCCTTTCAGAAAGCGAAAATCAGCATCTTTATGAACTTGCCGCAAAGCATGGTTTTAAAATGGGCGCCGTTATTTCTGCACAGAGCGTTGCAAGAAAGAATTATACAGACATGGTAAAGGCTGATTTTAACAGCATTACAGGAAGCAACGAATTTAAGGCCTATTCTCTGGCTAACCAGCAGTTAAGCATGAAGAGCGAAAACGGAATGCCTGCCATGGTTTATACAGGCGCAGATTCCATTGCAAAATTTGCTCAGGAAAACGGAATCGGCATACGCGGACACGTTCTTGTATGGGACGCCTATATGCCGGACTGGTTTTTCCGTGAAGGCTACACCCGCACAAATGATTTTGTAGACCGCGAGACAATGTGCGCCCGCCTTCAATACTATATAGAAGAAGTTATTTTTCACTTTGAAACAAACTTTCCAGGCACCGTTTACTGCTGGGATGTTGTAAATGAAGCAGTTGCAGACGGCACAAACGAATGCAAAGCCGATGACCCTCGCCATGTGCGCACCAGCCGCAGCGGAACAAGCAACCTTTTTTATGATGTAATCGGGCCTGATTACGTGGAACTTGCATTCAAGTATGCCCGCGATGCCGTAAACAAGGTAAACCCGGACATCAAGCTCTTTTATAATGATTACAACACATTCTATAGCGGAAAAAGAGATGCCATCACAAAACTTATTCAGAGCATAAATAAAGATGAAAAACTTTGTGACGGAGTGGGAATGCAGGGCTACATCGGTGGTTACGGCAAGCAGGCAGGCTGCATGAATCCAAATGACATTAAACTTGTAAGAGAAGCAATCAATCACTATGCTTCACTTGGTCTTGAAGTTCAGCTTACAGAACTTGCCCTCCGTAATTATGATAAAGACAAGATGGCAGAACATGAAGCCTTTTACAAAGACTTCTTTACGATGCTTGCCGCAATCAACACTCCAGATAAAATCAAACTTACAGGAGTTTCCATCTGGGGTCTTACAGATGATCCTACAGCTTCACCTTCCAGCTACGGCTACAAAATGAACGGCCCATTCTGCGGGGTATACAATGCAATGTTAAAGAAAAAAGGCGAATACAACAGCATTGTAAACGCCCTCAAATAATTTTCTCCTGTCTACAAAACGCTTTCAAGCCCTTTTAAACTGTCAAAAACATGACAGCAAAGGGCTTTTATTTTTTCATCCGGCTTAATTTTATCAGGTACCATTATTACATTAAGGCCTGCGGCAGACGCACTGCGGATTCCGTTAGGACTGTCTTCCACCGCAATGCAGTTTTCTGGTTCAAGACCGATTGAATTACATGCCAGCCGGTAAATTTCCGGGTCAGGCTTACTGTGACTGACCATATCCCCGGTCGTAAGGGTTTCAAAATAGTCAATCAATCCCGCATTTGTAAGCTGACGACGTACAGATTCACCTCTGGTAGAAGATGCAAGGGCAATCCTGTAGCGGGGCTTTAAATATTCAAGGATTTCCTTCGCATAAGGCATAAGAGGGATGCCCTCTCCAAACTCAATTTCATGAAAATACTGGGAATTCAGCTGCATAAAGCGGTCAACATCAAAATCCTGTCCTAAACAGCGTTTGAGAATAATGCAGGTGTCGTGAAAATTTGTTCCACGGCACTCATTTACAAAATCCACATCAGTCTGAATCCCCATAGTACGGGCGGCCATAGCCCAGGTTCTGTCACAAATAGTCTCCGTATCAAGGAGAATTCCGTCCATATCAAAAACAATTGCCTTAATTTTTTCCATGGACTAAATATACTACGAATTATACTGCAACACAATTACCGTAAGGTCATCTTTTACTTCTGCACCTTCCGTAAACTTATTAAAGCGTTCCAGTACATAATCCATTTTATTTTTAGCGGTACCTATTCCCGAATCAGCAAAGGCTTCTGCAATACGATTTTCTCCAAATTCCTCTCCTGCAAGGTTTTTAGATTCATTCAGACAGTCAGTATATAAAATCAGGCTGTCTCCTTTCTGCATTGAAAATCCCACTGCCTTAAATTCCTGACTTCCGCCCGCAAAACCTATAATTCCGCCATTACCTTCTCCCCCTTTAAGTTCAACAGGATAGCATTTTCCGTTTTTTGCAGTACGGAGAAAAACCTTTGGATGCCCGGCACTGATAAATTCAACTTTATTGTCCTTTATCCTAAGCAGCAGGCCGGTAAGATAATTTTCAATATCACCCTTTTCTTCTATAATCTGCTTATTTATTTCTTCCATTACATTTGGAAAAGGAAGAGAGGCACATTCGCGGAATTTTCTGTCTATTACAGTCTTAGCAAGCATGGTAACAAGACCTGATGCAATTCCATGCCCCGAAACATCAAACAGTCCCACTCCCTGCAGATTTTCCCCTTCATAGAAAAAGTCGTAAAGGTCGCCGGAAACACCTGCGGCAGGCTTAAATTTATAGGCAATATCCCAGTTCTTAAAACGCGGCAATGAAGAATTAAAGAAACAATTCTGAACATAAACGGCAAGTTTCATATCACGGTCAGCTTTTTTCTTTGCCTCTACAAGCTGATTATTTGTTTCAGAAAGTTTTGCATTTGAATCTGAAAGTTCCGCCGTTCTGGCTTCAACCTTCTTTTCAAGATTGCGGTTCAAATCTTCAACTTCCTTTAAAGAATTTACAAATCGGTTAGCCATAATAAAAAGCAGACAGATAATTACAAGCTGCCAGCCTATTGATGTGATATAAGGAAAATTATAAACCTTAAGAACATTGTGAATTACAAGGTCAAGGATTACTGCAAGCAGTAAGGGAGAAACTCCCACAAGAAGAGTCCTTGCGTCCCTGTTCTTTTTAAGTACAGCCCTTATAAGAATAAACATAACGTAAAGCATAGGAGGAAGAAGCATTATCTGGGTCCAGCGCATGGAACGCAGAACCTGATAGTTAGGAGCCAGCATCAGAATAACAATAGGAACAATTACAAATAAAAGCCTGATTCTCTGGATATGCCTGTTTTCCTCTGCATGAACAAAAGCAAGCACGAAGGAAGTAACCAGATAAGGGAATACAAATGGAAGTGATGAAGAAAAAATCTTCTGGAAAATAAGGAATGAAAAGCGGGTGCCAACAGCGGCGGGCATTTCTCCATAAAAGAAAACAGAAAGGTAAAAGGCAGAAATAATGTTGATTAGGGCAAAATACAGATTTTCTTTTTCCGTACGCTTTTTAAGATACATCATAAGATGATAGCTTCCAATTACCAGCATCAGGAATGCAAAAATCAGATTTATCTTGCTGTTCCAGAATGCCTCGCGGGAAGCAGCCTTTTTAGCACTGTTTACAGAACCAATAAAAGGATTTGAAACAATGGAGCCTTCTCCATCCACCCAGATTTTTACAGAAATATCATTTTCATCGCTGCCAATTATTCCATCTGGAATAATGTAAAAGCGGGCGGTATTCCAGGCACTGAATTCGTGAGGGGGACAGGCTCCTTCACCTCCCACAAAGGCTCCGTTTACAAATGTTTCATCGGCAAGAGAAATACGTCCCAGATAAATTCCAAGGCTCTGCCCTTTCAGTTCCTCAGGCACAGTAAAAGTTTTCCTAAGCCATATAAAGCCGCGCTGGTCTGGAATCAGGGTGTCAAGATTTGCCAGCTTACTGCTATCCAAATAAGAATACTTTCCCGCAAGGGCATCTTCTTCTGTAAGCGCATAATGCCAGCCGTCCGTTAAATCAATTTTAGGTTCAGCATCTTTTACCGTGCAGGAAATTAAAAGCAAAATAGGCAAAAAAATAAGCAGCAGAAACCTGTTTTTCATAATAATCCTCCGTTTTCAATTCAATAATTCAATGATATTTTGATAGCGTTACTATCACTAGTATATCATACCTATCACCACATTGCAACTTTATTTTTCAACTGATATAATACCCGCATGAAAAAGCTGTTTACACTTGTAAGTGCGGTCTTAATTCTTGCCGCCAAGGGATTTTCTCAGGATCAGACAATTTATTTATGGAAAAACGTAAAGGGCATGGAAAAGCAGCCCTCTGTAATGTTCATGCATAAGGCAGCAGATGACGCACCAAAAACAGGAAGTGCCGTTATTGTATGCCCGGGTGGCAGCTATCATCATCTGGGATTAAGAAGCGAAGGAAACACAACTGCGGTCTGGTTTGCAAAAAATGGAGTAACAGCCTTTATGTTAAAATACCGCACTGCAGAAAGTACATACCACTACCCTGCCATGCTGCAGGACATTCAGCGGGCAATTCAGATTGTAAGGGAAAGGGCAGATGAATTTGGAATAGACCCATCAAAAGTTGGCCTGATAGGCTTTTCTGCAGGCGGACACCTTGTAACGATGGCTGGAGAATTTTACCAGACTCATAACGAACTTTTGCCGCTTGGCATTAACACAGAAGTAAACCTGCGCCCAGACTTTATCATCCCGGTATACCCGGTTGTTTCCATGCAGGATGACATAGCCCACCGCTGGTCAAGAAAAAGCCTTTTGGGAAGCGGCTCAAAAAGGCAGAGTCAGGAACGCAAAAACGAATTTTCCATGGAACTGAATGTACCAGACGACATGCCGCCAACCTATGTGGTTGTCTGCGACGATGATCCTGTCGTAATCCCAGAAAATTCCCTCCGGCTTTACGATGCCCTGCAGGCAAAAAATATCAACAGCCGCCTTGCCCGCTATGAATGGGGAGGTCACGGCTTTGGCATGATGAACAATGACTTCATGCAGACTTTCCATTGGAACGAAAGCCTGCGCAAATGGCTGGTGGAACTTGGCTTCATGAAATAAAGCTTTTTCTGCTATTACCTTTGCCCCTAAGCATCCTTTATCAGAGCGTTCACCTCTTCAACAGACATCCCCAGCGACTTTGCAATTACTTCCACTGATACGCCATTTGCATAGAAACTTTTTGCGGCTTCAATGGCTTTCTGCTGGCTTCCATCGGCCTTGCCTTCTTCGTAGCGGTTCCTTATAAACAATTCTTCGTCAAATTCTGTTAAACTCACTGCTATTACCTTTGCCTTTTCTTCCCGGAAGAAGCCGTCCAGAAGATTTTCCCTTATCGCCCAGTCTACCGCTTCTGAAATGGCTTCCTTCCTGTTCATTCCGCTCCGTAAGTTCTGCCTTACCCGCGAAATATAACTGACATAATGATATAGGGATTTGCATTTTTTGCCAAGGGAATCGTTGTGCCCCTCATTTATATTGAACATCGTGGCCGTCCATTCAAAGTCTCCGCTCCTGTCCTCCGTCATAAAGGCGTCAGAAAGCCGCAGCTTCACCCTGTCGCCCATTTCCTTTTCCCCGTTGTAAAAGACTATGTATTGAGGAGCCGGTATCCTTACGACGGAACTTCCGTAAAGGTCTTTCTTATTGTCTGAAAGCCAGAGCTGATAGAGCAGTGAAAAGTACATCAGGCCGCGCAGGGGCATGTTGGGGTTGAAGGTGCTCTGCTGCTCAATCAGGTTCATCTTGCAGTCCACAAGAAAAGACAGGTCGTTCTTGATTGAAATGTAAATGACGTCTTCTATCGTGGTCAGTTCAAGTTCATCGGGGTCGGTGTAACTGCTGTTGTTAAGGGCGTTGTAGAGGTCAAGCCGCCACCTCTTGCTCCGCGGGTCATTCTGTCCGAAGATGCACCTGAAAAGCGAATCCTTGTATTCCCTGTTTACGTTCAGTGTTTCTGTCATGATTCCTTTAAAAACTCCTTGTTAGAGGCGCTGCAAGGATGCAGCATACCTCCAGTTTGATTAATAAACTTGCAGCAAATTGATCTGATTCATCCTCATCCATATATTTAATAGTCTGCGATATGTCATTTTCTACAATTTTTTTGAAAAAAATCGGGAAAAAACGTATAAAATGAAATCTGGCGGCAAGTATATATATAGAGGTGTATATGATATTTGCTGATGACCATGAATTAACCCCGGAAGAAAAGTGGAACCGGGCCACCATTGC
>JAFUYH010000001.1 GCA_017470605.1 Treponema sp. | reverse complement strand
GTGCTGTGCTGTGCTGTGCTGTGCTGTGAATTTTGCGTCAATGCTAAATTAATGTCAAGCCTTGTCGGGCTTGTTGCGTAGAAGAAAGTTTGCTTTTTCCTGCGTGAATTACAGCACATAGCAGATATTATAACACAAAAATTTGATTTAACAACAGGGCATCTCCTCTTGCAGGAATCTGCCCTGTTGTTAAATAGGTCTTTTTGGCTAGGATTTTTTTGAAGCCGTTTTTGCTTTGGAAGTCTTTTTTGCCGGTGTCTTTTTGCCTGCCGGTTTCTTTGCAGCGGACTTCTTTACTGCGGTTTTTGGAGCAAATTCCTTTAGCATAAGCTCGCATTTGTAGGCGGCCTTGGTTTTTGCAGTGCAAAGAGTCTTATAAAGCGTAAAGATTGCCGCACAGTCTGCTGGCTTTGCAGAAAGGGCTGCAAGCAGGGTCAGCTTGTTCAGGCTGTCGTCGCTGAGTTCCTTGTTAAACCACCAGATATTATCAAAGCAGTTTGCGCCAGAAAGAATGTAGCGGTATTTGCCTTCCATAAGCAGTTTTGTAACGCTGTAAGCGGCTGCCTTTTCATCCTTTTTAATTTCTTTTGCAGCTGGAGCGGCAGAAAGAATAAAGAGCTTCATGAGGTTTGTGCGCTCGTCATCTTTGGAAAGTTTTTCATCACGAAGATATTCGTTCAGCTTGCGGCCAAGGGCAAACTTTTCGCCAAGGCCTTTTTCTGCAAGGCTTCCCGTAAGTGCCCAGCAGAGGAGAGTTTTTTCAAGGCGCGGGTCAGCAGTTTCCATAATTGCTGCAAAGGCATTTACGCCGGCATTTGTTCCAGCGGCAGCCTTGAGCAGGGCTTTTTGCAGAATGGCAGGAGCCTTTGTCTTTTTTGCAAGCATTTCATTATGAATCTGAGCCAGTTTCTTTAGTCTGGACTGAATTTCTGCAATTTCCTTTTCGCCGTCAAGTTCAGTTTTTGTTCCGGCAAATTTTGCGGCTGTCTTAAAGAATTCCAGGGCTTCTTCTGAAGCATCTTCAAGCACTGCTGCAAGTTTTTTCAGGGAGATTGCCGCAGGCTTTTTAGCCTCTGCAGATTTTTTACCAGTCTTATCAGTTTTGCCTATCTTTTTTTCAGTCTCTTCTGATTCCAAAACAGGCTTTATCTTTTCATAGCCGAATTCAGCAAAAATCCTTCCCATTACTTTTGTGGCATAAGAGTGGAAGGCTACATACAAATCTTTATAAATGATTTCCTGCCATGCGGTTTCAATATCTTCGCAGCCACGTCCGTTCAGGTATTCACAGAGAATCTTGTAACGGTGGTCGGCTTCGTCGCTTACCTGATGAAGGTTCAGATAAACCTGATATTCAAAGCCGTTCAGCATTACGAACATACCTTTTTCGCAGATTTCGCTTGATTTGCGGACAAACCAGAGCCTGCTTCTGTGTTCCTGGAAAATGCAGTATTTGTCGTCCTCTGCGGTTAGGTTGAGTCCCTCTGAGATGCTGCGGGTCTTCATTACAACTTCATCGCCATTGCCGGTTTTTACGGCATAAGGGTCAGACTGTTTAATCCATCCGTGAGCCTGATCATATTTATTATTATAGAAGACTATTGCCCTCTCATTTCCGGCCCCGTTAGAATAACAGAATACGTTTTCATTTACATGACCGTCTTCCCACAAGTCATAAAGAAGAAAGTTATCAACACCGCTAAAGAGATAGCGTTTTTTCATCAGCGGGAAGATGTCGTGCCAGTGGCGGTCTACAAGATACTGACTTGGCTTTTCGTCCTTGTAGGCTTTGGTGTATTCCATTCCGTATTTTTCGGTAAAACCTTCTATCTGACCGTGACCGAACATCGGCAGACCCGGCATGGTAATCATCAGGGTACAGACACCAAAATATTTGTCGCCGTCACCAAACTGGGCAATGGCTGTTTCTTCATCAGGATTGTTCATAAAGTTTACATAACGTTTAAGAACCTGAGGGTCAAAAGTGATTGTGTTTTTAATTGTATCGCGGTACTTCTGATTTTCCTCTTTTTTGAGCATGTTCATAAAGGCTGAATTGTAAACGCGGTGCATACCAAGAGTGCGCACAAAGTAACCTTCCATCATCCAGAAGGCTTCGGCCAGAAGCAGGGTGTCAGGGCATTCCTGGGCAACCCGGTCTACAACTTCGCGCCAGAATTCATTTGGAATTGCGTCGTTGAACTGCTGGGTTGACATGGAATATTCTGAGCGGGAATAGATGTCTCCTCCATGTCCAGGCTCCGGGTACCAGAGTCGGCGGATAGACTTTTTAGCCAGAACCATGGCGGCATCAAAGCGGATAATCGGGAAATTATGCGCAACGTGAAGAATTTCCTGCATAACGGCTTCGCGGGCTGCGGGATTCAGAAAGTCTATCTGGGCTGTATCGTTCCATGGAAGACCGGTACCGTCGTTTCCGTGGTAGATGTAGCGGGTATCGCCAGTCTGATTATCCACGCGCTTGAAAACTACAGAGCAGTCTTCCTTGCTGTAGTAGTGGTCTTCCAGATAAACGCTGGTGCGCGGGTCGTGAGAAAGGTTTTCTCCGTTAAAGGTGTATTTGTATGAAGGAGGGTCGCGGCGCTGAATAAAATAGTCAGGGTGATTCATAACCCATTCGCCGTCCATACCTGTGTGGTTTGGAACCATGTCGGAAGCAAGGCGGATTCCACGCTGCCAGAGGCGGGCGCGCAGGTTTGCAAGGGCATCCCAGCCGCCGATATTTTCTGCAATATTGTAGTCGTAAAGGGAATAGGCAGAGGCTGCCGCTTCCGGGTTTCCGCACAGCTGCTTGATTCTTTTAGAAGCCTGACTGCGTGACCAGAGGCCGATGAGCCAGAGGCCGGTAAAGCCTTCATCACGGAGTTTGTCGAGTTCGGCATCTGGTATCTGGTCAAGCCTTGTAATAGGGTAGCCGTACTGTTTTGTAAGCTGATCCAGCCATACAAGAACGGTTTTTGCCATGAGGATTACATTTGGCATCCATTCACTGTCGGCAGAAAAGCGTTCATATTCATTCATCAGATTTTCAAAGGAATATGGAACCATGTCTGGCAGGTCGCCGCCGCCAAAACCATGCCAGGCGGCCTTTTCTTCTTCCGAAATGCTGTCAATTCCGCTTAAAATGCGTTTGAGCCATTCACCCAGAAATTCTTCCCAGTATTTTTTGATGTATTCAAGCTGACCTTTCAGACTGTCCGGCGCAAATACCTGAGGTTCCCGCAGAAGATTTATCAAATCGTGATTAAAAGGACCAAAAACAGGCTGACTGGCCGCATATTTTTGAATTGACTTCCAGCTTTTTGCATAAAGAGGATTTTTTGCAAGTTCCGAATCATCAAAAAGCAGGTTGAAAGGCTTAAAGGCCTTGTTTTCATTTGCAAGGTGAAGAAGAATCATTTCTTCAAGAATCTGCTCGCGGTTGCTTCTTTCTTCGCCTGTTCCTGCATCCAGAGCAGTCTGATTCAGATAGTCCTGAGCCGTGATTTTTTCCTGATAAACTGCAACCGGTGGAAATTCCTTCATAAAATCAAGGAGAAGTCCGTCAATTTCAGAAGGCTTGTATTCATCATTTAAAGAGGCAAGAAGGTCGCGTCCGAAAGAAGGAACTTTATTGCGGCGGTAAAGCATGCTTACATAGTGCAGGATTTCATCTATGAGACCCATTGCGTTCAGCTGGCCGGCCGAAACCTGCCTGTTATCATCATTTGTGACAGTCTTGATGTAGTTGTTGAATAAGAGCTGGAATTCACGCACGTTTTTCATGTTCGCAAAAACGACATTTCCGCTGGAAGCAAAAAGCCCCTTGTTAAAATCGCATAAATCGCGGACTTTGCGGCTGATGTGGAATTCGTTATATGATATTTTCATCGCTTTCATCGTTCTGTCACCTCTTTTATATTTTCAATCAAAGTCTTATTTTTCATTAATTCTTCCAGACTGCAAGGCAGGCGATATGTCCAGTTAAAGGCTGTAACTGTTCCAGGCACATTTATACGCTCGTCTTGGGACTTTTCCAGCCAGAGACCTTCATCCATATAAAGAAAGTCCTGTAGAGGCGGAATAAACCACTGGCTTGCGGCCCCTGCAGAGACCTGTAATATTTTTTTTGCAATTTCTGCAGAAAAAGGACTGCTTTCTGTAATGCCGTCAAACTCTTCTTCATTTGCTTCAATAAAGGCCCGGATTCCTTCTTTTTCTTCTTCCCACCACTGGCGGATTGTAGAAGAATCATGAACGGATGTTGTGCAGACAGAAAGGGGCTCATAATCTTTAAAAGGAAGATATGGCTGACCTTCCTGACTCCATTCGCGGCACCAGCGCACAACGCGCAGTCCTAAAATTTTGTGTTCTTTCATTGTTTCCGGCACGCAGGCAATTCCCACTCCCAAATCTTCTCCGCATGGAATCATCTTTACTGCTTTTGTAATGGCAGTAAAAATTTCGTCCGCCTGTTTTTTCCAGAGCTTTTCGTTTTTCTTATTCAACTCTTCAAAGCATTCTGTAAGGGCTTCTTTTTCCTTTTCGTTCAGACTCTGCCAGGAAGTAGAGGCTCCGTAAGTCCAGAGCGGAACGTATTTGTTTTTCGCAATCTCAATCAGAGTGCGGTTGCTCCAGTAATCTTCCAGAACTTTTTTTATTCTAGGAAGAGCTTCCGGCGCGCAAAGATCCGTTAAATCAGCCTGCTCAATCATCTTTGAGCCAGTTACAGCCGGCGCAAAACGCCAGAGTTCTTCGCCGTCAATCTTGTTGCAGAAGATGGCAAGAATTTGATGAGCCTTGTCGTGATTCCAGGTAATGTCTTCAATCACACTTGTTGGAATATGTGGCTGCGAAAGCCAGCGGATTCGGTCATCATCAAAACCAAGCTCGTAAAGCTCAGTCTTTTTTATAGAAGCATAAGGCTCTGTGTGGCCGTTTAAGGCATTCAAATCTGCTTCTGGAATTGCCCAAATGCGGAAGAAACCAAGTATATGGTCCAGGCGGTAAGCATCATAATATTTTGAAGCATTTTTAAGGCGGTCCTTCCACCAGTTGTAATCATTTTCTTTAAGATTTTTCCAGTTGTAGGTAGGGAAGCCCCAGTTCTGTCCGCTTGGGTTGTCTCCGTCTGCAGGTGCCCCCGCACGTAAATCCTGATTGAAAACTTCAGGGTAAGCCCAGGCGTCTGAAGAGTCTTCATTCATCAAAATAGGCATGTCGCCTTTAAGCAGGAGGCCTGCTTCGTGCACGTATTCAACAGCTCCGCGGAACTGTTCGTCTGCAATCATCTGGCACCAGGCATAAAAAAGATGCTCCTTCTTAAAAGCCTTTTTGTGCCATAGGGCAGAAATTTCTTCCTTACTTTTGATGCGGTCTGTATCAAGCCAGCTCTTCCAGGAAGCCTGCATGTAATTCCATTTTAGATTTTTATAAACCGCGTAATCTTTTACCCAGTTGTTTGCGCGAATCCACTTAGAAAGCTCCTCTCCCGGCTCGCCGGTTTTTCCTTCATCAGTTGAATCATAAATCATCTTGAGAAGGTCATTTTTGCCGTTCAAAATAGCGTCGTAGTTGTAACGCAGCGCATATTTCTGGCCTTTGACAAAATCATCATAGGCCTTTTGAAATTTGGCGTCGCCCTTATAAAGCGCATCAAAGCCCGGCACCTCGCTGATGCGGATATAAATTGGATGCAAAGCAAAAGCAGAAAGCCCGCTGTAAGGCGAACTCTGAGTTCCTGTATCATTTACCGGCAAAAGCTGAATAATAGAAATTCCAGCAGACTTACAAAAATCAGCAAAAAGTTTGAGGTCTGGAAATTCACCAATGGCCGAATTATCTTTAGTATAAAGGGCACCAAGCGGAACCGCTACGCCCGTAAGTTTATTTTTCATAGTTCATATATTATAACACGGAATTTCTAAAAAAGAATTAAAAATAGCAAGATTTTTACCACATTAGTTGAAGGCCGTTTTCTTCGTATTGCTGGAACTTTTCATCTTTACTGATTAAAACAAGGTCATTACGTATGGCCTGCTGAATTAGCATTCGGTCAAAAGGATCGTGATGGTTTTCTTTTAGAGGAATCTGGCTTATGCTTACGTAGTCGTAGGTTTGAGGGTCTAATATTGTGAAGTTTAATTGTTTTGCAATGTGAGGTAGTTGAAGTACGTTGATTCCGTGTAATTCAAGCTTTTTAGACTGAACTTTTATTGCAATTTCCCAAAAACTCATTGAACTGATATAAACTGTATTATTTTCATCTTCAAGAATTTCAAAAGTCTTTTTGGGAATCTTCCTTGTGTCCATAAGAGCCCATATGAAAACATGTGTATCTATTAAATATTCCATAAAGTGCTCCTACAGCAAATCATCCATATCATCAAAAAGCCATTCTGGAGTCATTTCAAAAGTTTCGTCTTCCCAATAGCTGGCTTTTCCTTCATATAAACCTAAAAGGCGTTTTCTTTTCTTAGTTTTTTCTTCAATTTTTGTAAGCTGTGCAACAGGCTTCTTTGCACGTCCGTATAGAATCTGAATGCTGTTACCATTCATCACTTCATCAAGAACTGAGGAAAACTGTGCTTTAAATTCACCAACTGTCATCTGTTTCATAAGAGTATGATACGATTAACTTGTCAAGTTGTCAAGAAATGCTGGCAGTGCCAGATTGGAGTTGCGAGTTTATTGCTGAAAGGCTGTGGGCGGCGGAAGTCTGGCAGCCAGCTGGTGTCGTCTGTGAGCTCCTGGTAGAAGAGATAGTCAAAGTCGTAGGCTTCGATAAGGTCGCGGATATCGGCATCTTCCTGGGCGGTAACAAGGCGGTTTTCTATTGATGACAGGGCGGCGGTGCGGGTGGCGAGCCTGTCTGGCGTTTCTTTAAAAGGCACCGGCGTATACTGATTCATCAAACTTATAATAGCGCGTCCGTCTGCATTTTCCTTGAGCCAGGCAAGAACATCGGCGGTTTCTTCAAAGTGGCCGGGCATAAAAAGGTGGCGCACAATTACGCCAGACATCATTTTATCCCGCGGCTGACCCGGCTCTGCCCATTCGGCAGGCTTTGCATCCGGCGGCTCAGGAATCTCCTTAATTTTCAGAGGATTGTTTTCTATTATCCATTTTATTGCGGCTGTGGCTGCCTGTGGGTAGTCTGGCGCGGCAAAGAGCGTTTTTGAAAATCCGCTGTCCAGAGTTTTCAAATCCGGCAGCCAGATGGTAACAAGTCCGCGCAAAAGTTCCAGCATTTCAACAGATTCATAAGCAGAAGAGTTCCAGCAGAAGGGCAGTGTCACTCCGCCTTCTCTCGCCGCCCGCAGGTATTCTGCAATCCGCGGAATGTGATGGCTCCCTGTTACAAGGTTTATGTTTTCGGCACCGGCCGCCTGCAGCCGCAGACAGATATCAACAAACTCTGCCTTATCAACAGGGCGGCCAAAACCGTCCTGACTGATCTGATAATTCTGGCAGAAGGCACAGCGCAAAGTACAGCCTGTAAAAAAGATGGTTCCGCTGCCGCCAAAAACTGTCACAAGCGGCTCTTCTCCAAAGTGAAGTCCCGCAAAGGCAATGCGCAGGTCGGCTGGTTCCCGGCAAAAGCCTGCGTGAAGCCGCTGTCGTCCGGTGTTCGATTGCACTGCGGTGGTTTCGATACACCCTGTCGGGCACTCAACCACCGCACTTGCCGTACGGTCCACCCCGCAAGCCCTAGGGCACTGGCGGCACTCTTTGTAGAAGTCATCAGTTTGACCCTGCAGCCTGTTGCCTGACAAAGCCGCCATCAGTAAGCACCCTTGCTCACAAGAATCTTCATCAAATCCTGTAAAACATCCACATCAAGTTCTTCAGCTTCAAAATTTACAAGACGACCGAATTCTTCCCAGTCTGCATCAGAAATCAGCTCCTGATACTCGTCACTGTTTTCCAGAAATGCAAGGTAAGCCGTAAGTCTCTGCTGATTTTCTTCAGAAGGCTCCCATGCCAAATCAGCGGAAGGAAATATATATTCTTTTTCCCAATATTCATAAACAGAATCTGCAAGTTCCCCTACAGCAGAAGCGTTACGCTCAAAAAGTCTCTGTATGTCATTTTTAACGCGGTTATAATCAGATTTTCCGCCGTTGTTCTGGCGGTCATGCTTAAGGGTTTTCTGTAAATCTGTAAGGAATTTATTTATATCAGTCATAGGCTCATTATAGCAGTTTCTCTGTCTCTGGGCAAACGCATTAGAAAATGTTCAAACCCTAAAGCCTTTTCAGCCCTGGTTTCACTGCCCCGCAAAATCACCCACAAAATCACCCGCAAAATCATTAGTTGAAAAAAAGTCCTTTTGCTTATATCCTATATAATAAAAAGGGTGTGTTATGAAAAGGCTTTCTGAAAAATTATTTTTCATCTTTACTTTGTTTTCTACTTTAATTCTTCTTATTTCCTGTGCTGGTCTTATAAATCCTCATGGCAAATCAAATAGCAGTCTTTCTTTAACACTTCCTTTTATGGAATCAAATGCAAGAGCGGCAGAAGAAATCTCATACAACTATACGATTGAATTCCTGCACGAATCTGGAAGCAAAAGTGAACTTTCTGGAAAAAGCGGAGAAACGATAAGACTTTCCCCTGCTAAAGCCGGAAAATATACGATAACAGGTTCTGCCTACAATTCAGATAAGATTCTGTGCTATAAGGGAAGCTGTGAAGTTTCTGTTGAGGAAGGTGAAAAAAAAGACGTTTCTCTTGAACTGAAAAAAACAGACGGCTCTCTTATTTCCTTAGAAGCAGGCAGTGCTCATGTATATGCAAAAAGTGATGAAAAAGGAACAGAAGTGACCATCAATTACATTGATGGAGACTGTGTCTGGGATGAAATAAATATTGATTTCAGAAATGTTAATAATCCTGACTGGATAAGGCTTTATCCTCAGAAAATTCCGGAAAAGGATAAGCCTGTTGTAATTTATAATCCTTTTACAGAAGCCGGCGAAGAATACGAAGTTACCTGCCGTTTTTATAAATACAATTCGGATGAATTATCCATTACAGAAACTTTCTTGATAGGCGGCGCTGCTGAAAAATCAGAAAATTTTGGCTATACCAGTGACTATTATAAGGATGCCTCTTTAGATACGGAATCTGGCCTGTGGAAAACTGAATCAGATTTCTTCGGAATCTTTAAGGAAGAGGCCATCAAGAATAATGTCTTTACTTCTATTGATGTAAAAGCAAGAATGTGGGGAATGGACAGTTATAATGATGGTGAATACTACTGGAAGTACTGGATTGCAGATTATGTTATTCCTGTCATAAGCTATGAGGATGGAAAACAGAATGATTCACGCTCTTCTGTATCTTCTCTTATAAAAAACGGTTTCAGCTGGTGGGAAATTTCAAAGGACAATATTGTAAAAGCCAACCCTTATCCATATATTTTTGCAAGCGCAAGCTGCGAATTTATCCTTGCCGAATATCCTGACCAGAAATTTATTACAAGTTTAATATATTCTCCTGTATCTGCTTTTTCAAAGCCTGAGGAATATAAAAATAATGATCATATCAGTGTAGAAGCCTGCAGTGAAGGTATTAAGATTACTGTAAAGATTTTGGATGATGAATGTGGCTTTAATACAGACTGGACTAATGTTGAAGAACTGGAGTCCGGCATCAGTATTCATATTAATGATTTTAACGGAGCTCCAGATTTGGAGAATCCAAGTTATGAATATATATTCCCTTTTACAGAGGCTGGTAAACTTTACACTTTCAGACTGAACGGTGACAGTGAAAAGATTGGTTCCGGTTATCAGTATCTGGATGAAAAAGTCTGGTGCAAGGCTGGCGGCGGAATTGGAAAAATATATGATTATGATATGTGGAATAATACTGATGTAGAAATTAATTATGATGGCAGTGCAGAAGATGACAAATATACTTTCTATATTAACGGTGATTTGCCAAATATTGTTACTGAAGAACAGGCAGCCCGTTATGAAAACCTCAATCTTTTCCTGCAGCTTTGGAGCGGAAAAGTAGATTTTTCTGGAGAAGTAAATTTCCTGGGCATGACGACAATTGATATGATGGCATCTTCATCTTTATTAGACCTTGCAGAGATTATGAATCCTTGCAGTCTGGACAGAATTGTTATGTATGGAGAAGAGAAAATCTCTGCTTATGATACCTTCTTTATTTCTGCCGCCTTCGATTTTATCATTTCCGGTTATGACCTGCGGTATAATATCAGACCTATCAGCACCCAGGAAGACTACAAAGGTGAAAAAAGTCCTTACAGCTTGATTTCTGGTAATGATTCTTTAGGAAACAACTGGGAAGTTTATTACTCCTGTTTTGAAAACGAATGGTCGCTGAAAAAAAGTGCGACTAATTTTAAGGCAGTTAGCGAAAGCGAGTGTGAATTTACGCTGGATAATGATTTTGATAATGACGTTTATGAATTGCAGTTTAAAAAGCGGATTTTTGATTTTGAAGAGGGGCAGACTTATATGATAAGTTTTGTTTTAACACCTTCTATGGATATTACTAAATTTGAATATGATATTTTTGGAGCTTCTTCAGACTCTGATGCTTTTTATCATGATATCTTTATAGATGGTATTCAGATTGCTGCAGGTGAAAACAGAACTTTAAGATTCCAGTTTTCTGTAGATTCGATAGGTAATGAAAATAATATAAATTTGTGCCTCATTCCTTTTAAGGCTGGTACATATAAAATAAGCAATTTAAATATAGAAAGACTTTAGTCTTCTGGGACTGTAAATTAAATGTTTAGCGATACTCATTTTCATTTTGAGCATTTTTGCAATGACGGAATAGATGGCTCTGCTGTACTTAGCGAAATGGCGCGGCGGGAATGTTTTTTTGGACTTGATATTGGGACAAAGTGTGATGACCTTGCGGGGCGGCAGGCCTGTGTGGAGAGGTCTATTGCCGGCATAACAGAGGAAAATGGCAGGCTGGCAGAGCGGGCCCGGGGCTTTATGTATTTTTCTGCTGGAATCTGGCCTGATGTGGGGGCAATTCACGATAGAGAAGGTCAGATGAAGGCTTTGCGGGCGGCAATTGAGGCTGCGGAAGCTGACGGAGAGCAGGACACTTTGCACCGGCGGATTGTTGCGGTGGGGGAGTGCGGAATTGACCACCACTGGAATCCTTCCGGGGCAGACGGACGCTGTGAAAGCGATTTTGACGAGCAGACTTACCGGGGGGAGCGTGAACTTTTTGAAGCCCAGCTGGAACTTGCCAGAGAACTTTCGCTGCCGGTAATTGTTCATAGCCGTGACGGTTTTGAAGATACTCTGGACTGTATAAAAAACACTGGCTATGATAAGGGAATTATCCACTGTTATAGTTACGGCATAGATGAAGCAAGAGCCTTTTTGGACCGGGGCTGGTACCTGGCTTTTGGAGGGGCAATTACCTATAACAAAAAGGCAAAACTGGAAGCCGTAAAAGAACTTTTGCGTTTTGTGCCTGCTGACCGCTTTTTGTGTGAAACTGATTCGCCTTATCTGGCTCCTGTGCCTCTGCGGGGTACAATCAACACTCCTGTAAACATTGAACACGTATATAATTTTGCCGCTCAGGTTCGCGATTCTACGCCGGAGGCTCTGAGCAATCTGGTGGACGAAAATATCAAAAGGCTTTTCTCTATATAAGTGCCTTTATTTCTTCTTCTGTCATGTTGCGCCACTGCCCTGCCTGCAGGTCCGGTGGAAGAGTCAGCTTTCCTATAGAAATTCGCTCCAGTGTTAAAACTTCATTTCCCAGGGCGCGAAAAATTCTCCTGACTTCATGAAATTTTCCTTCCTGAACTGTAACTTTACATAATGAATCTGTTAAAAAAGTGAGTAAGGCAGGCTTTGCTTTTTGTTCAGGGAATTTTTTTTCAGCGGGCAGAAGAAGTCCTTCATGGGCTTTCTTTATGTATTCTTCCATTTCTTTCTGGGAAAGGATTTTTTTAAGTTCAGCAAGATAGCTTTTTGTAAGACCGCAGCCGCCAATTTCTTTTGACGCTGCAATTTTGTGAGAAAAGTGTCCGTCTGTTGTAAAAAGCAAAAGGCCGGATGTGTCGCAATCCAATCTTCCTATTGTATGCAGGCGCTGCCCCCTTTTTGCCCCCTGAACTAATCCTCTAAGTTCCTCTGAAAGAAGATCATATACGGTTTTGTGAGAATCTGAAACTGCGGAACAGACATATCCCGCAGGCTTGTTCATAATCAGATAAATTTCTTTTTTTGAAAGTTCCATTATTTCAGGATAAAGTTCATCAAAACCGGATTGTGGTCAGAATTCTGGAAATCTTCATCAATAACATTCATGGAAACTTTTTGAATGTTTGGTGAAATGATAAATCCGTCTATTACATGATACTGCCAGTTGTGGGCACGGGCGTCTTCATCGTTATATTCACGTGCGTTGGCGCGGCAGGTAGGTTTGGAATCATCAAAAACAAAAGCCCATCCTTCATCAAGCATGTCTGCATCCAGCTGACCGGGAAGCCAGCCGTCCAGCCATTTTGCAGGGAATGCAGTAGAACCCGGGAATCTCTGGTTAAAATCACCGCCTGCAATTACATAGTTGCCCTTTGTATATTCAGAATCAATAAATTCTTTAAGTGCCTTTGTCTGGGCAATTTTTCCTTCTCCATTATCAAAGGCTTCCAGATGAAAATCTGCCAGAACAAGTTCTTTTCCTGTTGCCTTGCCGTCTTCATAAACAGGAATTCTGCTTGCAAGAATACAGCGTTTAAGGTTTGCAAGGCGAACCGGCCATTTAAAAGGAACCGGGAGGGAGAGGCGCTGGGCAGAAGTGGTTTCATAATTTGTAAGGATTGAAAGTCCGCTTTCTACATGCCCGATTGTTGGCAGTGGAAAAGGAACGTAAGCGCACTTGTAATTATAGGCAAAGGAGCCTGCTTTTTGTGTATCAGCCTTTAGGGCTTCAAATTCGTTTATGCGCCAGGTTCGTTTTGATTTTACGTCTATTTCCTGAATAAAAATTATATCTGTAGGATTTTCGCGGATTGTCTTTTTAATTCCGTCAAAATATTTTTCTACCGTCTTTTTTGAATCAGGGCGGACTTTTTTTCCTCCGTCCATAAAAAAGTCTTCGTCTTTTCCAAGTCCTGCATAGCCTATGTTCCAGCTGAGCAGGCTTACGTTTCTGCCTTTTTCCAGCTGAATCTTTCCGCTTGTAAAGTTAAGGTCTTCTACGGCTTTTGGTCTGTATTCAATTACAGTCAGTACAAGAATAAATAAAACCGCAAACAGAATTACTGCGCCAATAATGGCTGCCGGGATAATAAAAAATAATTTCTTTTTCATATCAGAATTATAACATGAAAAATGCTGATTGAAAATCACTGATATTTTTGTTAGATTTTTTTCTGTGAACTTTTTGCGTAAAAAACTTTTCCCTGTAATATTGCTTCTGATTTCCGGGTCTGTCTTTATTTCCTGTGTCCAGTCAAAATATTCAGATTCCTTTCAGGCGATGAACACTTTTATGACGGTTTCCCTTTATGCTGATTCCGCAAAGAGTGGGAAGGGGGCCTGTCTTGCTGTAAAAACAGAAATTGAAAGGCTGGAAAACATTTTTTCTACGACAATTCCAGAAAGCCAGGTTTACAGGCTTAATCATTTAAGTTTAAGCGGCTCCAGTGAGGTAGGGGAAGAACTGCTTTTCGGCTCAGAATCTTCTGTTGAAATCAAAAATCTTTCTTCTGATTTTATAAAACTCTATGACTTTTCAAAACTTATGTATGAAAAGACTGGCGGTGCCTTAAATCCTGCCCTTTATCCTTTAATTCGTGAATGGGGATTTACGACCGGGCTTTACAAAGTGCCTTCTGAGCAAAGAATTGCAGAACTTCTGGAAAAAACTGATTTTTCGGCGGTGAACCTTTCCGGGGCAGAGGGAGCAAAACTTCCTGCCGGCATGGCCCTTGATTTTGGAGCCCTTGGAAAAGGCTATGCCGCAGACAGAGCCGTTGAAATTTTGGGAGGTCTGGGAATTAAGTCTGCCCTTTTAGATTTTGGCGGAAACATTCAGGCTCTGGGAACTAAGGCAGACGGAACTTTATGGAAGGTAGGCGTGCGGAATCCTTTTGAAGAAGGAGTTGCGGCCGCTCTTTGCATAGAAAACAAGGCGGTTGTAACAAGCGGCGGTTATGAGCGTTTTTTTGATGACCAGGACGGCAATCGTTATATTCATATTTTTGACCCCAAGACAGGCCGCCCCAGCCAGAGTGATTTAGAAAGCGTTACCATTATCTGCCCGAGCGGAACTTACGCAGACGCCCTCAGCACTTCTCTTTTTGTCATGGGAAAAGATGGCGCTCTTACATTCTGGAAAGAAAATCCTGATTTTGACTTTATCTTAATCACAAAAAAGGGTGAAATGCTTTATTCAGAAGGATTAAAATCTTCCATAGAAATAATGGCTGACTTTAAGACTTCAGAATGCACTGTCGATTCTTTTTAATAGCGAACCTTCTGACTGCATAAAGCGGTCTGTCATAATCCTGTAATATTCAATGCTCATACCCATCAGGCTGGAAGGTGAAGGCTGCAGGCAGACTGCACATTGGCTTAGGGCACTTACGGCAGAAAGGGTGAGTGATTTTTGCAGGGCAAGCAGCAGGGCTCCCTGCGTTACAGAAATATTCCAGATTTTAAAAATCACCTTTCCATTAGGAATAAAAATAGAAGAGATAAAAATAAAAAGCCACAAAGAAAGGTGGGGAAGAATAAAAATCTTTCTTTTGAATAATTTTTGTGCCGTCAGGCTGAAAAAGAGTGCTGCCGCCAGAATATAAAGATTCTTTATAAAAAAGAGGCTGGCCGAAAGCAGAAGCAGAAAAACAAGGAAAATGATTTGAAGGACATTCTGCTTTGTGTTTTTTTGATTTGCAGCTTCCTGACTGTCGCTCTGAGCTGACTGAATAGTTTCCGCATTTTTAACGTCAATTTTCAGTTTTTCGCACAGAAAGGCTGTAAGCAGTCCGCTGAGCGTATTAAAAATGAGTATGGGCCCCAGCAGTGCAAAAGTTCCGCTTCCAAGATAAAGTCCTGCCAGAGCCATCTGAACAAGGGCACTTACCGCAGAGCCCAGCACAGAAATTCCGTAAAGGCTGACCAGTTTTTTTGAGACAGTTTTGTAAGCAAGCCTCATGACCAGTGCGCTGAAAAAAGACTGGGCAAGGGAAATCAGAAAAAAGGGAGAAAAAAGAGTTCCCCCCATCAGGGAAGATGCTGCCGCTTTTAATATGGAAAGAATCAGAAAAGAAGACAGTTCAATTTCCAGGGAAGAAAGAATGATGATGTTTGCAAGCCCTAGCCGGAAAAAGGGGAGAGTTCGCGGTAAAATCATCTCTGCATAAGAAAAAAGAAGGGTAAGGGCTGTAAGATATGCAAGCTGAGATTTTTTTGAAGCATTATTCAGAAATGGCATCCAGTCCTCCTTTATTTTCACTATTTTCAATCGTTATGATTACATTATTTGGAAGACAGACCAGCGGAGTGTGCCAGCCCTGATTTATGCAGGTTTTGTTGGGGCAGGGAGAATCTGTTATGTGAACCCGGCCGTTTTTTATTTCAAAACTTGTTGGGCCAAGCTGGCCTTCTACCGTGTAGCTTCCGTCCTGCTTAGAAGAAAATTCGTATTTTTGTCCGTCAGCATTTACAATAACCTTTCCGCCTTTGTTTGAAAAACCTTTTATTGTTAAAAAGAGACCGGCAGTCAGAATAAGGGCAGAAAAAACTAAATCTAAAATACGGATTTTTTTCATAGTGCAATTATATCATAAAAAAACTTGAAAAACATAAATAAAATCATTATGGTATGAATTAATTCTATAAGGAGGTGGTTTGGCTATGGCAAACAAAATCATTAAAAACTCTATTATTGGCGGCGTAATTGCTGTTCTTGCGCTTGTGGTACTGATTAATTCATGTACTGTTATTTCCCCGAATGAACGCGGTGTAAAGGTTACTCTGGGACAGGTAGAAGGCGATGTCCTTCAGCCGGGAATGAAGTTTCATGCTCCCTTTATCACCAGAATCCGCTGTTTCCGTCTTGAACCAAAAACTTACGAGGTTTCTTTTTCTTGTGGCAGTGATGGTGCCATTACAAAAGATATGCAGACTGTAGGAAGTACGGTTGCAGTCCGCTATATTTATGATGAAAAACGAATTATGGATATTGTTACCCGCTATCAGAATGATGCGGTAATTCAGAGTGCAATGCGTGATAACGTAAAGGCCTCTTTAAAGGAAACCGTAGGTCAGTATTCAATTTATGATTTGGTAGAAAAGCAGAATGAAGTAACAGGTAAGGTTGCTCAGGCAATGCTTACCCGCATGGCTGATTATCCTATTGATATTTCCCAGACGACAATTACAAACTGGGACTGGTCTGATGATTTTGACAAGCAGATTAAGGAGACTGCCAACCGTGCTCAGGAAGTAAAGAAGGCAGAGCAGGATTTGAAACTTGCCGAGCAGAATGCCCAAAAGCAGGTTAAGGAAGCCGAGGCTAAAAAAGCCGCAATTGAGCAGGAAGCCGAAGCAGCCCTCATTAAGGCTCAGAAAGAAGCAGAAGCCAAAAAGGTTGAAGCCGATGCCCTTGCCTATTACAATGCAAAGGTTGCCCAGAACTATCAGGTAGAAATAAAGCTTAAGGAACTTGAAATTGAATTGGAAAGGGCTAAAAAGTGGGATGGCCGTCAGGTTCCGGAATATGTTCCCCTTACCGCAGCCGGCGGAATCGTAAACCTTCCTGCGGCTAAAGACTAAGATTTCTCTAGAAGAACTCTAGGGGAGCTGAAAATAAGAAGGGGATGACTTATAAGTTTGAAATGTCATGGGAATGTCTAATAAGTAAGTAATGCGGTGGTTTCGACAAGCTCAATGACCGCAGTCCCAAATCTTATTAGACATCCCCATCTTTTAATCTTTATATTGTTATTTAATTGATATCTCTCTAACTTATAGACCCCTTCTTTTTTCTATTTTTCAGTATTATGCATATTTTTCATTTACTTACAAAAGAAAAATCTTTTTCATATGTTTAAATTATGATATAATTTTTTTTATCTTAGATTCAGGAGGTTTCCGATGAAAAATAATCACTTGATAAGAAAGTTCTGTCGTTGCTTGATGGGGGGGGGGTACACAAGTATAGTGTAATTTTGCTTTTTTTTATTATCTGTTGTCGCCAGACTCCAGATTTAACAAAAGATAAAAAGAACTTATGGCCTAAAACTATTTCAGAAACAGAAGTTTCATGTATTAATGCACTAAATCATGATAGTCTTTCTTCTTCCTTAAAAAGTATTGAAGAAATAATAAAAATTTTAACAGTACACAAAGATGAAGAAGATGTAGAAGATTTATTAAACACAATTGTAATAATTTATGAATCAATAACTAATAATATTACCTCTGAATTAAAAAAATCTGTTAATACAGAAAAAAGAATCAATATTCTTCTTGATGAATTCTATAAAGATAACTCATATATTGATGAAAGTGGCAATATAAAAGAATTCAAGAATTACACAGAATATAATGAACTTTATATATCTGCATATGATGCAAGAGATGAGTATTACTCAGCATATAATGTATATGCTGAGGCATGGGAGAATTTAGTCAATTTCGACAGCCAAGAATATACAGAACTAGAAAATATAATTGAAGTTTTAATTTTGGATTTTCAAGAAAATTATATTCTTGATGAAGTCTATGATTCTGAAAGGTGTTCTTATTTATCAGAACAATATTCTATAGAATATGCCGGTTTAAAGAAGTCCTTTGACGAGGCAGAAAAAACATTGAAAGAGAAATATTCTATTGCTGATGATAAAAAAAATCAGTTTTATAATTTTGAATTAGAAAAACAAGATGGAGCGATTGTGGTAAATGTTCCTGATAATTCTTTAGTAGACGACAATGAATCTTTTTATGACTCGCCAGATAATAATTCCCATCAGGAAATAATAGACGATACTAATGGAGATTCTCAAATTCCAGCGGATGCAATACCAGTTCAACTTTGGGTTCAGGAATATAAGTATCATTATTCAGTTGGAGAGTCTTTTGACCCTGCAGGTTTATGGATTATGGTTTACTATGAGTCGCAAACTTCTTCTTCTGGTTATTACACAGTGGCATATGAAGATGAGCCGGAAAAGTTCATTTTTACTGGTACAGATTTTAGTAAAGGTTTTGGATTAAAAACAATTAATCTTACTTATAAAGGTGTATCTGCAGACTTTTATATTGAAGTAGATATTCCTGTTGCTTCAATAGATATAAAATATACTTTTGATGAAGTAACAGGAATACTTTCTGTTTATTCAGACTCTTATCCAGCAAGTATACCAAGCTATTCTTTTAATGAGGAAACTCCATGGAAGCAATATGAAAATCAAATAAAGAAAGTTGTTATTGCAGAAGGTATAATTGAAATAGGGTATAATGCATTTTCTTCCCTTCCAGAGCTTAATGAAGTTATACTGCCAAATTCATTGCAGCGTATAAAGATGTATGCATTTTCATGGTGTGAAAAACTTGAAAAAATTAATTTGCCAGAAGGTCTCATAGAAATAGAAGAAGATGCTTTCTGGGATAATCAAATTAAGGAATTTAAAATACCATCTACACTTATTAAATTATGCGGATTTAAAGACTTTTCAGAACTTGAAGAATTATATGTTCCTGATACAGTACAGGAAATGTCTGTAATATTCAGGTCTTGTCCTAAACTGAAGGATATTAGACTGCCAGAAAACATAGATGTTGGATATTCTGGTCTTGTAGATTTTTCTGATTGTCCATTGTTGGAGAGTATAGTATTACCTGAAAACGTGAAAAAAATGGAATATTCTTATGGAGTAAGAAATTGTGCTTCTTTAAAATCTATTTCGATTGGAAAAAATGTTGCAGAAATAGAAAGTTGTTCCATACGAAACTGTCCTAAACTAGAATATGTGTATTATAATGCAGTAAATGCAAAAGATTCAGATATGTATGGTGGAAGTGTCGGTGGATTTATTTCTGATTGCGGAAATGAGTCTGATGGAATTGAATTGATTATAGGGAAGAATGTTAGGAAAATTCCACCTCACTTTGCAACTAACTTTGGAAATAATTTTATTTATCCAAAGTTAAAAAAACTGACATTTGAAGATGGCTCTTGTCTTGAAGAAATAGGATTTTATGCTTTTGGCGTTCGTAATTTTGATTCTGCTGATAATGCCTTTCCTGGATTTGTAAATTCTGAGTTAAAATTACCTAACACAGTGCGAGAAATAGGTCATTTTGCCTTTGCGGGTGCTCATTTTAAAGGAACTCTTACTATTCCGCCTTTAGTGACGGAACTGCATGGAGGTGTTTTTGTTAGAAATAATTTTTCTGGAGATTTAGTGATTCCAGATACAGTTGTTGGCTTTACTAAAGATGCGTATGAATTGGAAGAGGAGGCGAATTCAGGTTCAGGCATTATTGAAGATAGCGTGTCTAAGTCGACCTTTTACAGAGCTGGAAGTTTTACCTCTTTATATATATCAAAAAATATACAAATTATTCCCGCTTCTTGTTTTGAATCCTCAGTCTTTTCTTGTAATCTTAAACTACCAGATAGTGTAAAAGAAATTCTCAGAGAAGCATTCTCTTATTGTGGCTTTGAAAAATCAGAACTTATTTTTCCAGAATCTTTGAAAAGTATTGAGGATCTTGCATTTTTGTCCTGTAACTTTACAAAAGTAATCTTGCCAAGAGAAATGGAAAAACTGGGGTCTGCGTATTTGGAGGATGATTATCTTGAGTATCTTTCAGAAGGTTATAGCAGATTTGAATCTAGAAAATATAATATGAGTGGTGTCTTTGAGTATTGTCACTCATTAAAAGAAGTGTACCTTCCTGATTCGCTTGCTGCAATAGGAGTTAGATGTTTTGCTGGATGTGATGGAGGGCTTGTTATAAAGAATTGGCCACAGAATTTAAAAGTTATAGAATCTAGAGTATTCGATGAATGCGATAATGTTCAATTTCCAGCTTTTCCAGATAGTCTTGAAAAATTAATAGTGCCAACTCAATATAGTGATAACATTGATACAAAATCACATATGGTCTTTTCTGCGACAAGTCATTTAGCTTATTTGTGCGATGATGGGCAATTTCCAGCGGGGGCTACCTCTATACAACCTGCGAGGCCTTTTCTTGATTTTATGCCACCATCTTTAAGAGTTACTCGTTTTCAAGGTTCTTATTTTCGAAACAATACAACATTGTCATTGTCTTATCCAGAAGGTATAGAAACAATTGGTCGTGGAGATGATTCTCGTCGCATGAATCCTTACTTCTACTATGAATTCAAAGAAGAGACAGAAATTTTAGTATTCCCTTCAAGCATAAAAAAGTTTGTATTTGAGTTTGACACTGATTATTATATGTTCCCTAGTGCAAAAAAAATAAAATGCCTTTCAGCAACGGTTCCAGACATTTATCTTTACACTTATGACATCGAAAGTATGGAAATCTTCAATGATAATGATATGGAATATAAAACTGTTGATGTCTATGGAACAGGAACAGAAGACGTTCGTTTATATAAAAATCAAAATGATTTTATAAACATAAAATATAACTATCCTTATGGTCCTTCTCTTGCAACTGAACACTATACTCCATTTATGCCATATGAAATTCTTTCAGAAGCTATATTATATGTGCCTGATGAATCAATTGAGGTGTATAAGAATGCAGAATGTATTGTATGGCGTTCTTTCAAAGAAATTAAGGGAATTTCTGAATGGGAAGATTAATGTGTGAAACTTAATTCTTAATCTTAAAGTTGTTCCTAACACACAATATGGAGTTTTCGATTTCTTTTGATGCATTCGGAAACTCCATATTTGTTGTATTAAATAATTTTTATGCATAAAGCATTATACTTATGCTTAAAGTCTAGACTCTCTCCGTTTTAATCTGCAAAAAAATTATTTCAGATTAATCATAGATGGATCGTAATCTTTTGGAGGCATATAGCCCATGAGTTCAATCAATGTGCTTGGCCAGCTGCTTATTCCAAGACCGTCGTTCAACTTAGTATTGTCGTATTCGCCCTTGTATTCTGGGTCGTAGATAATACCAGGAACCGGGTTCAAAGAGTGGCTTGTCTTTGCCTTTGGCTCACCGTCTGCATCCTTCTTTACGCTGCCGTCTTTTGCGTGCTCGTACATATCATCGCTGTTTCCGTGGTCAGCAGTCAAACACAAGATACCACCTGCTTCATCAATTGCTGCCTTAAGGCGGCCAAGCTGCAGGTCCATTCCTTCCATAGAACATACAACTGCATTGAATACACCAGTGTGTCCAACCATATCACCATTTGGATAGTTCAGGCGGATGTGGTCATATTTTCCGCTCTTGATAGCTTCAATTACCTTGTCTGTAATTTCGGCACACTTCATCCACGGGCGCTGCTCAAATGGAACAACGTCAGACGGAACTTCAATATAGTCTTCGAGCTTTTCGTCAAATTTGCCCTGCTTGTTTCCGTTAAAGAAGTAAGTTACGTGGCCATACTTCTGGGTCTCGCTTATAGCAAGCAGTTTTACGCCAGTTTTTGTAAGATATTCACCCATTGTGCGGTCAATGCTTGGTGGGTTTACAAGATACTGAGCAGGAACATGAGCATCTCCGTCGTATTCCATCATTCCGGCATACTCAACAGCTGGAACGCGAACGCGGTCAAATGGCAGGTCTCCACCCTTAGGTGTTTCAAAGGCGCGTGTCATTTCCAAAGCACGGTCTCCGCGGAAGTTAAAGTAAATTACGCTATCGCCGTCTTCAATAGTTCCGACAGGCTTTCCATCAGCTCCGGCAATTACAAACTCGTGCATATCCTGGTCAAGAACTCCAGGAATTTCAGCGCGGTAAGTTTCAATAGCCTTAGTTGCGCTTTCAAACTTGCGGCCTTCTCCAAGAACGTGAGCCTTCCATCCGCGCTCTACCATGCTCCAGTCTGCATTGTAGCGGTCCATAGTCATGTACATGCGTCCGCCGCCGCTTGCAATCTGGTAGTCGCAGCCTGCAAATCCGGCCAGGAATTCTTCAAGCGGAGTAATATAGTTCAAGGCGCTGGTTGGGTCAACGTCACGTCCGTCCAGCAGTGCGTGTACGCGGAGGCGCTTTACACCATCCTTGCTTGCCTGAGTAATCATAGCCTTAAGGTGGTCAATGTGAGAGTGAACGTTTCCGTCAGAAACAAGACCAATAAAGTGCAGAGTGCTGCCCTTGTCATTTACATTCTTTACAAGTTTCTTCCATGTGTCAGCAGCAAACATAGAACCGTTTGCAATACTTTCTCCTACGAGTTTAGCACCCTGAGCAAAAACACGTCCGCATCCCATAGCGTTGTGACCAACCTCAGAGTTACCCATATCATCATCACTTGGAAGACCAACAGCAGTTCCGTGAGCCTTAAGTTTTGTGTGAGGGCAGTTAGCAGTAAACCAGTCCAGATACTTCATTTTAGAAGCTTTAACTGCATCTCCCTCTTCATATTTTCCATATCCAACGCCGTCCATAATTACCAGAACGACAGGACCACGACGACCCTTCCAGTTTGGATTTTTCTCCAAAGCATGCATTGTATCTGCCATATTAACCTCTTATAAAATAATAATTTGCCATATTCATTCTACAGATTTTCATGAAGTTATACAATTAAGGATGAAATAGAAAGGATTTTGCAGCAGGCAATTGCATTATAATGCGGTTGCCCTGGATTTTGCTGATTTTTTCATCATTATTGAATAATTATCAATAGATTTTTCTACCGCTTTTTTTAAAGATAGTATATAATATAACAGTATGTGTGTAAAAATTAAAAATGGACTGGCATTGTTTTTCTCATGCTTTCTGCTTTTATGTGGAATGTCATGCAAAAAAAATGCCCCTGTTTTCACACGCATAGACCTTTCTGATTCTGTTGAATATATAGAAGCACCTCCTGGCTATATGCTGGGTGATATGATTCGTCTTGAAAACGATTTCAAACCTCTTGAAAAAAAAGATATGTCTAATCTTTTGGGGCTGCTTGAAGACAAGAACAATTATCTTTGGCTTAGGATTCGTTTTGATGTTCCAAAAGAAATGCAGAATAGCGATTTAGGATTATTCATAGGCTACCTTCATGCTGCAGACAGAGCCTGGTTTAATAATTCTTCTATCAGAACTTACGGAAACTTTCCTCCTAATGCAGTGGGAGCAGGCTATCAGGCTCAGTATTTCATGTTCCCCCGCAATATCATAAAGCAGAAAGAAACAAATACCTTCCTTATTCAGGTATGGACTGGAATTTCAGTTTCCATTTCCGATCAGATTTTTTTAGGTCAGCAGATGGATATTGCCAGAACGGCAGAACGCAGGTCTTTCTTTAATTCTAAGATTTATTTGTGTGCAGCGGTTATGATGCTGCTTATCTTTGTTTTGTATTTCTTCCTTTATATTAAGATGCGGAAATTTGAAGAGAGCCGGACTTATCTGTATTTCGGTCTTCTTGTATTCTACAGCATAGGCTTCCTTCTTCCTTTTTACATTGCAGAAATTCCATGGATAAAACCTGTTTTTATAAACTATTTAGGAATCTTAAAATACTTTATGTGTTTTGGAGCCTATACAGCAATATATTTTGCTTCTTCCTTTATTACAAACTGGCTGCGATACAGGGAAACAAAAAAAGTCATAATAATAAGACTTATCTTATGGGGAATTTCTGTAATCGGAACATTTGTTGTACCGACCCAAAAACAGCTTATAACTTATTCTGCCATCTGGATGCTGGTAAGCCTCTGTCAGTTGTTTTTCTGTATGCCAAAACTTTTCAGGGCTTTTAAGGATAACACAAGAAGAAGTCTGGCCAGACAATGTCTGATTGGTTATTCACCTACAATTATTGGAATTGTGCTTGACCTATTTATAAGGTTTGTATTGGGTAATAGAAATCTGCCTTTCTTCAGTCTGTATGGCTGGCAGCTGACTCTTTATGTATTCCTGCTTTATCTGATGTCCAGATTTGCCCAGATGTATATGCATTCTACAAAACTTAAGGAACAGCTTACAGAATTCAATGCTCACCTTGAAGACGTTGTTGCAATCAGGACTAAAGAACTTTCCGAAACAAACTTTATTCTTTCCAGAGGTCTGGAATCTGTTGCTCATGTTCAGAATAACTTCCTTCCAAAAAAGGATACAACCTTCCGAGGATGGGAACTTGCCGTAAGCTATCAGCCGCTGGATAATGATGTTTCCGGCGATTTGTTTGATTACTATTATACAGAGCGGAATTTGAATGGTTTTGGAATCTTTGACGTTTCTGGTCATGGTATTCCGGCTGGTCTTATGACTATCCTTGCAAAAAGCATTATCAGTCAGAATTTCCTGAATGGAATTGCCCAGAATCAGTCTATGTCAGATGTCCTGAAAGAAATTAATGATTCATATATAAAAGAAAAGAGTAATGTAGAAAATTATATTACAGGACTTCTTTTTCACTTCAGCAGGTTTGATAAAAATGATTCCTGTGATATTGAACTTGCAAATGCTGGTCATCCGGCACCGCTTTTATATACCAGAAAAACAGAAGAAATAAAGGAATTAAAATACGAAGACCCGAATGAACAGTACGGAATTCTTGGTGTAGAAGGGCTTCCTGTTTCATTCCCTCCGGTAAATTTTAAAATGGGTGTGAATGATGTTCTTGTCTGCTTTACAGACGGACTTACAGAAGCCTTTAATTCAGAATCAGAAGAATTTGGAAAAAAGAGGCTGTCTGATGTTCTGGCAGAAAATGCGACAAAATCTGCAGAAGAAATAAAAGAAGCAATAATTCTGGCTCACAAAGAATTTACTGGCAAGCAGAAGCCTTTTGATGACCTTACCCTTATAGTTCTGAAAAGAACCCTTTCAAAAGATTATCTTGAAGAAATCTAATTAGTTATATTCAAATCTGACAACTTCTGTTTTGGCCTTATGTCTGGACTTTAACAGGAGTGTATTTGTATTCTGTCTGTAAACATAACCAGAAGAGTTGTATGTCTCAAAGCGAGGGTCTGTCCTATAAAGCATGTCATAAATGTAGATTTTACTGAACTGAGGAATTCCACGCAGAATTACATAGTGGGTATCTCCTTCTGCAAATTCTATTGCCAAAGACATACTTCCGTCTATTTCTTTTTCATAGTTGATTGTATTTGCACAGGTCCATGCAACAATAGGACTTGCAGAAGTTTTTATAATATTAAAGTGAGGAATGAATTTATTATCGTATGCCAGAATAGGGAAGAGGTTTGCAAGAGTCCTTAAATCAAATGAAGAGGCTTCCGTCATATATGAATTTACAAGAACATAGCCGGCCTTTTGCAGGGTAAGGTTTTCTGTAAGGATACCATATCTTAAAATTGCAATTCCGGTTTCAACAGCCTGAATTACAGAAAGGAAGGTATCATTTTCTGAAATTGTAAGAACGTTGTTTTCAAATGAGCAGGCATTTGCAATGCGTTCAATACAGGCCTCCATTGCAGGGCTTAGAATTTCTGCATATTCCTGATTAATCTGTGAAAGATTTACATATACCTGCATAAGTCCTGTTACCTGGGCAATGGTTGCTTCTTCCATATTTGCATTTGCAGCAGACTGCAAAAGTCTTCTTGCCGTTGCAGGCACGGAATGAATGCAGATGTAACTTGCAATATTGCTTACTGTGAAAATATCAAGGTTGCCGGAACTTGCACTTTCTGAAATTCTGCGTTCATAATCTCTGATGCTGTTTTCCAGCTGAACGTTCATGTCTTCCAGAGAGCCAAAATATGGAGCAGAAAGGAAAGTTTTCTGTTTTCCGCGTTTAAATGACTGAGGAATTTCTTCTACAGCCTGTGAATACATTCCCCGTTCTGCCATTGTTGCAATATAAGAAACTGCAACCTGCTCAGAAATATTAGATTCAACAGAATTAGAACGATATGCAGAAATAAGGTTGTTTTTGAATGTATCAATATTTTTCTGATAAGTAAGCCTGTCTGCAATCGGGAGGTCTGCAATTGCTTCAAATGAGAATTTCTTAGTTTCCGTATAAATTGCATAACTTGCACTTGTTTCAGCAGGCGTAAAATGCAGCTTGTTTTCCTTTATCTGTGAAGCCTGAATTTCCCATGAATCTTTTTTTCCTGCAATTATAATGTGTTCTGAATCTTCTGATGTAACCTTTATGTTTGATGTGAAGTTATAAGGAATAGAAAGAGATTCTGCATCTTCAGGAAAATTTGCAGTAAGGTAGAATGAAGCATTCATATCTTCAGATGTAACAGCGGCAGTTAATCTTACATTTTCTGTAAAGTCAAAACTAAAGGAAAGGTTGTCTTTAGAGTTCCAGTCTATAAGATTTATTTCCTTTTTGTTTCCGTCTTTATCTATGAGCATAGCTGGTGACTGGTCATCACAATAGATATTGAGGCCGTTATATGATATTCTTAGCTTGTTTTTGAGAATTGTTTCATTGCCGTTTTCTGTCTGGGCAAGAGTTATCTGCATGCTGCCAATTTTTTTGATTATACTTGAATCTGTTCTAAATTGCAGGACAAAAATGCCGATGATAATAACGATATCGACTATAAGCAGTCCTAATGCTTTTTTTAATATCCGAATGCTCATTTGCTAACAGTTTAGCCAATGATGCGTTTAATTTCAACTATATATATAGTATAAAAAAAGGGAATGAAATGAAAAGAAAGAGCTATTTTACATTACTTGTTATTTCTGTCTTTGCAGCCGTGATTCTTGCATCATGTGGAACTACAAAAGAAGTAAGCCCAAAAGAAGAAGTAACAAAGGAAAGTCCTAAAGAAGAAAAAAAAGAGACTCCTAAGAAGGAGCCTGATGAACCGGCAGATGTCCGTTTTGCCAGAAAACTTCAGGAATATCTTGATAGAAATGATTTGCGTGGGGCAATTGCTTTTTTTGCCCAGATGCCAAAAGAACTTGAAGATAAAATAGACCTTAAACTGCTGCTGGGTGCCCTTTATTATTCTGACGCCCAGTATGATAATGCTGTAGACGTAGCAAACGGTGTTCTTGCAATAGATGCAAATAATATTGATGCAATGGAACTGCTTTCTATGTGTGCCCGCGCAAAAGGTGACAAAAATGCCTATAAAGCGGCGGCAGATAAAATCCTTCTTGTAGATCCTTATAACGCCTCTGTAAATATTCAGAAGGCAGAAGATTATGCCTTGAACAAGCGTTATAAACTTGCTCTTAATTCCTACCGCAATGCTCTGAAAGGTGACGCTAATAATACGGATGCTCTTTTTGGTTTTGCCCAGATGTCATATTTCCTGGATGATGACAAGACTGCTGAAAACTATCTTAACAAAGTGCTTGTTCTGGATCCAAAAAATGCCCCGGCCCTTGCCTATCTGGCAAAAATTGCCTATGGAGAAGAAAATTACTACAGGGCTACAAAACTTATTAAGCAGGCAATAGAAATTGATTCAAACACATACGACTTCTGGATGGATTACGGAACTTATCTGCGTTATCAGGGAAAATTTGAAGAAGCTGCAAAATGCTGGGAAAAAGCAGTTACTCTGGATCCTTCATATTTTCTGGCCTATGCATATCTGGCCGGGAATTATGATGATTTAGGAAAGTTTGACCTTGCTCTGGAAAATTATCACAAGGTAATAGAAACTAATCCAAAATATTTTTACGCCTATGAATCTACTGCAATTCTGGAATACCATGCCGGAAACTATAAAAATGCAGTTGCCTATTTTTCAAAGGCAAACAGCTACAGTTCAAATTATTCATATGCCCTTATGATTGCCGCAAGCTATATGAAAATGAATGATTCTCTGAATGCCAAAAAGATTCTTGCAGCCCAGCTGAAAAACATGGAAAAGGGCTCTGTAGAATACGATATGGTAAGATTCTTTTATGATACCTACAGCAGAAATGCAGAAGCAAGCCTTAAACAGAAAATTGATAAGGAACTTAATAGCAATAAGCGCGGTAAAATGTTATTCTACATGGGTCTTTATTATGAACTGATGGGAGCAAACGAAATGGCTGTAGAATACTACGCAAAAGTTACCAGTATGAGTGCCCCTATGTTCTTTGAATTCAGAATTGCAGAATGGGGAATGAAAAATGAGTCAAACTCGTAAAACACTGGAATTTGGCGGCAGAAAAATAACTCTTGTAGGAACTGCCCACGTTTCAAAAGAAAGCATTGAAGAAGTAGAAAATACAATCAGGGAATTAAAACCAGACTGTGTTGCCATTGAACTGGACGAAAAACGCGCAGAATCCATAAAAAATCCTGACCAGTTCCGCAAACTGGACGTAATCAAGGTTCTTAAAAATCATGAAGGATTTTTAATGATGGCAAACCTGATTTTAGCTTCTTTTCAACGCCGAATGGGAATGAATGTAGGGGTAAAACCTGGAGATGAAATGCTTGCGGCTATTCACGTTGCAGATGAACTGGGCGTTCCTGCCGTAATGGTTGACCGCCCCATTCAGACAACCTTGCGCCGTGCCTGGGCTAAAAATTCCTTCTGGGGAAAAATGAAGCTTCTGGCAAGCCTTCTTTCAAGTGCATTTTCAAAAGAAGAAGTTGACCCCGATGAAATAGAAAACCTTAAAAACAGCAGTGAAATGGACTCTATGATGAGTGAACTTTCTGAATATATGCCTGTTATAAAAAAGGTTTTAATTGATGAACGCGATAATTATCTGGCTGCTGGAATTTGGGGGTCACAGGGCAATAATGTAGTGGCTGTTTTGGGGGCGGGGCACCTTCCAGGTGTAGTTGCCCATCTGGAAAAAATGGCCGCCGGAGAAGAAAATACAGATGTAAGTGAGATTTCTCAGGTGCCGGCAAAAGGCATTGGCGGAAAACTTGCCGCATGGATTATTCCTGCAATTATTGTTGGTCTTATTGTTGCGGGCTTTATTTACGGTGGAAGCCAGCTGGGTACAAAAATGATAAAGGAATGGATTTTCTACAATTCCATTCCCGCCGCTGCATTCAGTCTGCTTGCTCTTGCTCATCCACTTACAGTTCTTGTTGCCTTTGTTGCCGCTCCAATTACTTCTCTCTGTCCTTTTATTGGAGTTGGTTTTGTTACGGGAATTGTTCAGGCCTTTTTCCAGAAGCCGAAAGTTTCTGATATGGAAACTTTACAGGATGATGTTTCATCTTTAAAAGGCTGGTACAAAAACAGAATCCTCCGCGTATTCCTTGTTTTTATTCTTTCTTCTATCGGAAGTTCAATAGGAACATTTGTTGCGGCCGGCGGTTTTATTTCAGATTTGGTTTAAAGGATGATTAAGATTTTGCTTTCTGCCCGCTTAAAAATGAGCGGATAGGGAGCAAAAAAGAGTCCTTAGAAATCTAAGAAAAGTCTTACTTTTTCTGGTGTATCTTATTTCGCATTTTGATTGTTTCTTTTGCATCAGAGTGCGAGGTAATTGTGAAAAAAATATTTTTAATTCTTTTAATTTTACTTCCATCATTTTCATTTGCATTTGAACCTGTGCCTACCCAGACACTGCTTCTGGCCTATCTTGAAAATGATTTGGAACTGCAGAACCTTACCCTTGCTGCCCAAAAAGCAGAACTTGCCCTGAATTATGCAGAAGTTTCAAACGGCTTTGACATAAGTCTTGCAAGCGGTAATGTAACGCTAAAGGCAGATTCAGAAGGTACAAAAATTACGGCATCACCTTCCGTAAAAATGAGCCTGCCTCAGGCTTCTAATTTAAGTTTTACGGCAGAAACAGACCTTTCCCTTGTCAGCGAGCAGGAAGCCTCTTTTTCTGATACGTCACTTTCTCTTGGAGTGGATATTATTTCTTCTACAGCCCTTTCCCGCAAAGTAACACTGCTCAAAGCTCAGAGAACAAGAACAGAAGCCCTGCGGAGTCTGCAGAACAGAGCTGTGGAAGCAGAAAGTGCCTTTTACACAGAGCTGAAAACTCTTCTTTCTTCTATTAAATCTATTATTAAAGCAGAGCAGACCCTTTATTCAGATACAATAGATTTTGATTCGGTAAAAGCCCAGGGCTATTCTTCTTCGTCTTCTACTTACCGTCTTGCCCAGATGCAGGTGCTTTCAGATAAACATTCAGTAGAAAGCCTGCTTCGCGCCCTTCTTCACGACTACATAGTTTTTTATAAAAAATGCGGCTATGACATTTCCCTTACTGCCGACCAGGACTATCTGGAACTTATCCCGGATGATTTTGAAAGTGCGGAGCCGGTAAACGTTCTTTCTTTTGAAAAAGACAGCTATACAAAAATTGAAGCCGCAGTCTGGACTAATCAGATTAATTCTATGGAAAGAAAAACTGATTCAGTTTTTTCACTTGCCGCAAATGCGGGTTATACCTTTGCAAACAGCAGTACAGATTCCGACACGGTGGATGCAGGCCTTTCCGCAGTTCTTGGCGGACTTTCCCTTAGTGCGGGGGTCGCCCTTCCTGTAGAAAGCGATACTTCTCCTGCCCTTGTGCTTTCAGCTTCCCTTTCTCCTTTTTCTTTTAAGAAAAATGCAATTGAAAAAAAAGTGGCCGCATTAAGTCAGGAGCAGGAACTTTTGGATATTGAGAGTGCCCGCTCAGATTATGAAACTTACATTGTTTCTGCAATTCAGGATCTGGAAGAAATCCTCTGGGAAAAAGAAAGTGCCGCAGAAAATTATGAAATGTATGCAAAACTTGCCGATGAGCTTGAGGACTGGTACAAACAGGGCATTATTACAGAAAGCGAATATCTTTCTGCCCGCTCAAATGCGGCAATGTACCGGGTGGAAGTTTTAATAAATATGCTGGATGTGATTATTTATAATGACGAAGTAAAAAGCAACTTTGTTTCAGATTCTGTTCTTATGGAGGAAAAAGCATGAAAAAGAAAATAAAAATCATTCTGATTATTGCAGGAGCCCTGATTCTGCTTGGGGGCGGTCTTGTTCTTCTGCGGGCTCTGCTTGCTTCATCATCTTCTGATGACGTAGTTTACCGGGCTAAAGTTGAAACTTACGAAAATGTAATTGAAATTTCTGGAACAGTTGCCGCCGCTCAGGAACAGACTTTGCAGGCCTTGAGCGATGGAACAGTAACCGCAGTCTATGTAAAGGCCGGTGACACCGTAAAAAAAGGTGACGTGATAATTCAGCTGGATGATTCAGAACAGGTTTATAACCTTGAAAAGCAGGAATACAGCATGGCAACAAAAAAGGTAACCGGTTCTGCAAGGGAATTAAAGCTGATGGAAACGGAACGGCTTTCTCTTATTCAGAAAGTAAATGACCGCAAGGTTGTGGCCACTTTTGACGGAATTATTGCTGATTTGGATGTTGCGGTTGGAGATTCTCTGGAAGCAAAGGATGAAATTGGAACTCTTGTGAATATTGATTACCTTACGGCAGAAGTTGAAGTGGCCGAAACCGATGTTTCAAAACTGCAGGTTGGGCAGAAGGTTGAATTTACCTTCCCGGCTTATACGGAAGAAACGGTTTACGGCTATGTGACCGGCTGGCCCGCCATTGGAGAAGTTACTTCCCGCGGTGCGACAATTGTGAATGCCAAACTCCGCATTGACAATTATCCTTCTCAGATTATGCCAAACTTTTCTTTTACGGGAAAGATTCAGATTAGTCCGACAGAAGAATATGTGGTTGTGGAACGTTATGCTGTCGGCTATGAAAACAAGCAGGCTTATGTAGTAAATGCTAAAAATGGAGAAAAAATAGAAGTTAAGGCAGCCCCTTACGGAAACGGCTATGTAAAAATTCTGGAAGGACTTTCGGGCGGGGAAGTGCTGAAACAGGTAACTGCTCCAAAAAAGTCTGGCCAGAATAGAAACAGCAGTAAAAATAATGGCAAAAACAGCGGCTCAGAAAGCGGCTTTGGCGGGCCTGGCGGAATGCCTGGTGGAGCGCCGGGCGGCGGACCTGGTGGTGGAGGGCCAATGTAATGGATAATACAAATGAAAGCAAAGACGTAGTTCGCCTTGAAAATGTGATAAAAACTTATGTTATGGGAGAAACAGAAGTTCATGCCCTGAGGGGAATTTCTTTTTCCATAAAGAGCGGGGAATTTGTTTCCATAATGGGGCCTTCCGGTTCTGGAAAATCTACCTGCATGAATATGATTGGCTGCCTGGACAGGCCCACTTCCGGGCTGGTAGAAATAAACGGGCGCGAGATTTCTTTGATGAATGAAAAGGAACTTGCCGCCCTGCGAAACCGCACAATCGGCTTTGTATTCCAACAGTATCATTTAATTACTTCTATGAATGTATTGGAAAACGTAATGCTTCCATTAAAGTATCAGCGTCTGGAACGCAGCGAGCGTATGCGTCGGGCAGAAAAGGCTCTGCAGGCAGTGGGACTTTCGGAACGTCTGCATCACCGCCCGCATGAACTTTCCGGCGGTCAGAAGCAGAGGGTTGCCATTGCGCGTGCCATGGTTACGGAGCCAAAGATTCTGCTTGCAGACGAGCCTACGGGAGCACTGGATTCAGAAACCGGAGTTCAGGTTATGGACTTATTCAGACAGATAAACAGGGAGCGCGGCACAACGGTAATTATCGTAACTCATGACCCCCGCATTGGTGAAAGCACAAGACGCTGTATTAGAATTTTAGACGGGAAAATAGAAGATGATTGAAGACTTTATCAACGCATTTAAGAATTTTAAGAGCAACAAGACAAGAACTTTCCTTTCCCTGCTGGGCGTAATTATTGGAGTTGCTTCCGTAATCGTTATTTCCAGCATGGGCCAGAGTTCTACAAAGCAGGTTGAGGCAACTTTTGGAACTGCGGGACTTGATGTAGTCAGCATAAGTTCAGGTTTTATGCGCCGCAGGCGGGATTCGGTTACCCTTGTTTTTGATGAATCATTCCGCGAAGAGCTTTTTGACAACATAAGTGATATAGAAAAGGTCTGGTATAAAAACAACCTTTCGGCAACTCTGACTTACGGCGAAACTTCTTCTTCTATAAGTTGTGCGGCTGTAGAAACCGGTTATCTGGAAATGTACAACATGGAACTTGAAAGCGGTTCTTTCTTTAACGTAACTGACAATGAAGAAGGAAGTCAGAAAATCATTCTGAATCATGATACGGCGGAAAGTTTTTTTCCTTCCGGCGATGCTGTAGGCAAAAAAATTATTCTTGTGGCAAGCAAAGTGTCTTTCAGTTTTGAAGTAATCGGGGTTTTAAAAGACCAGACTACTGGAATGGAAAATTCTTCTGCTTATATTCCGCGGGGCTTTTATTCAAAAAAGATAAAGCCTAATCCTTCTGCAGATACGGTTATGGTTCAGGCGGTAAGTGCCCAAAAGGCTTCCGAGTTGGTAACAACGGTCAAAAATTTCTGTACAGAAAAAACCGGCACTGAATATTCGGTTAATGTTACAAGTATGCAGTCCATGCTGGATCAGATGAGCGAAATTACGGGAACCATGAGCATGATGCTCAGCGCAATAGCGGCAATTTCACTGCTGGTAGGCGGAATCGGCATTATGAACATAATGATTGTAACGGTTACTGAAAGAAAGCAGGAAATTGGAATAAGAAAAGCCCTGGGTGCAAGCCCGAATGATATTCGCCAGCAGTTTCTGATTGAATCTGCCAGCATTACGCTTTTGGGTGGCTTTTTCGGGATAATTCTTGGCGTAATTATAAGCCTTGCGGTGGAATATGTTCAGTCCCAGGCCTTTGTAATCAGCATAAATGCCTGCCTTATTTCCTTTGTTTTTTCAGTTCTGGTCGGTATTTTCTTTGGCCTGAACCCGGCAAGTCGTGCCGCAAAACTTGACCCTGTTATTGCTCTTAGCGGGGAGTAGTCTATATTTTTACGTCCCCCTGTCTTAGCACTTTTACTTCGCCGTTTTCCAGCATAACCAGAGTAGAAGGCAGGGCATTTTTTTTGTCGCCGTCGTCTACGATTAAGGCAGTTTCACCTTCAAACTCGCTTTTGATTGCAGAAAGTGTGTCTAAAACTGGGCTTCCGCTGCGGTTTACGCTGGTACTGAAAATAGGTGAGCCTGTAAGTTCTATTACGCGGCGGAGCCATGCATCTCCCGGGCAGCGGTAGGCTGTCGTCATGTCTGCATTTTCTTTGTTATGCACGATGATTGTAAGGGCTCCTGGCCATTTTGCAAGAAGTTCCTGAGGTATTTTATCATCAGTGTGATTAAAAATATCTTCCGGTTTTGCAATCAGCTGAATTAAAGGTTTTGTTTCGGAGCGGCCTTTTATTGCCCTGATTTTTGCATCACTTTCAAAGTGATTTTTGTTTTCTGCTGTGTCGACAATTCCACTGAAGCCGTAAACGGTATCTGTTGGAATAATAACGACTTTTCCTTCCTTCAAATGCCCCGCAGCCACAAGTGCCGAATCTTCATCAGTCTTCTTTATAATCATTTTTCTATCCTTCTATTTTTATGCCTTTTTTACCGCACTTTCATAAGGGTTTTCCCTTGGCTTGTCATCAGACAGTTTTTTCCAGACAGAACCGTCAAAAGAAAAAACAGTTTCTTCGCAGTTTCCTTTAAGTCCGCTGCCCCAATAGTTTTCCACTCCATGACCTTCCAGATAGCACATGAGTGCGGCTAAAAGTGCCCCGTGTGCCACCACCATGACCCTTTCAGTTTTTCCCTGGCGGGCAAGCCCTTCCAGTTCCTCCTGCACAAAGAGCCGGGTGCGTTCCATGGCGTGAAGAAAAGTTTCTCCCCCCTCAGGCGGCTGGTAGCGGGCAGGCTCCGTAAAAAAGTATTTGCGCGGATGGTCTGTGTCTATCCACTGTGTATAAGGCATTCCTTCAAGGCCTCCAAAGCTCAGTTCCCGCAGTCTCTGGTCTCGGATAATTGGAATATTTCGGTGCCCGCGAATCAGGCATGCTGTTTCGTAGGCGCGGATTAGGGGCGAAGAATAAATCCTGTCAAAATGCACGTTCTCTAGCCGTCGCCCCAGTGCCCCCGCAAGTTCACGTCCCTTTTCGTTTAATTCAATATCCCGCTCTCCCTGAAATCGCCGCTCCGCGTTCCAGTCTGTTGTCCCATGCCGAATAAAATATGCTTCCATTTTGACTCCCTGAATAAACAAAAAAAATATATGCCATATAGGGGTAAAATTCAAGCGTGTTTTAATCTCTTTGAGATGTAGATGTTGAAGATATAATCTTAAAAAGCAGAGAACCAGAAGTTTTTATAGATATCACAGAGTAATTTGTAGTTTTTTGCATATCTGAGTCTATTATATATATAGAACTACTTTTTTTAAGGGAGAAATAAAATATGCCATTCAAAAACCGAAAGTATAAAGATTCAGTATTTACAGATTTATTCGGAAGTGACAGGGACGGAAAGAAAAACTTTCTGGAATTGTATAATGCACTTTCGGGGTCAAATTACAGGCTGGAAGATGTGCAGCTTGAACGAAAAGTGATAGAGCAGTCGCTTTACAAGACCTTTAACAATGACGTAAGCTGGGAGATAAACGGAAAACTGATTGTTTTGGTTGAACACCAATCAACAGTAAATGGAAATATGCCCTTTCGCTGCTTGGAATATGTTACACGTATTTATGAAGAAATAGTTCCAGTTAATAAGCGTTATGCAGAAAAGGTTTACAAGATTCCTAATCCAGATTTTTATATCGTTTATGTAGGAAAAAAAGGTTATCCTCTGGAAAATGAATTACGCCTCTCGGATGCATTTTACGAAAAAGATGGCAGTAATCTGGAACTTGTTGTAAAAGTAAAAAATTGTTCTGATTCCAAAATGTTGCCGATTAACAGTAAGTGTGTTATTCTTAAGGAGTATTGTCAATTTATAGAAATTGTCGAGCGAATGTACAACAAAAGATTTCCAAAACGTTCATTCAAGAAGGCAATTGAGACAGCGATTTCTCAAGGTATCCTGGCTGATTATCTGGATCGAAAATCGCGGGAGGTCATGAACATGCTTACAGCAAAATATGATTACAAAATGGATATTGCCGTAAAAAAAGAAGAAGCTTTTCAGGATGGACAAGAACACAAGGCAATAGAAGCCGCAGTTTTGCTTGTTCATAAGTATAACTTTCCACCTGAACAAGCTGCGAAAGATATGAATGCTCCCTTAGAAAAGGTCCTTGAACAACTTAATTAATGAAAACTAATACCTTAATCTCCTCACATGCGAAATCCTGCTTACCAGCAGACTTTCAATTTCGTTTGTCGGCTGAATCTGGAAGCGCAGGACGGCTTCACCCGGCTGTTTTGAAATGCTGAGGGGGATGCCAAGAATCTGGAAAGAGCCTGTACTTCCGTCTGCCTTTGGCAGCTGAAGTTCCACAAGGTCGCTTTCTTTTACAGAAGTTTCCAGCAGATGTACCTTGCCCGAAAAATCAATTCCGTCTGCTTCAAGAATCTCTGTGCGCACGGCGGCCGCAGAAAGCTGATTTTCTGAAACTATCAGGCGGCTTTGAATGCGGTGGGCAAGACTTTCTTTTTGAATTTTATCCAGACTGCTGCCATTCAGTTTTTCCACAAGCTGCTTCATAAAGTTTTCGCCCTTGATGACATCAGGTTTTGAAATGTCTGTCCGGGCAGCCTTTTCTTCTGTGCCGCCTATGTGCATTGCCCTTCCATTTTGAATAAGAGGGAAGGTAAAACCCTTTTCTTCTCTGCCAGATTCTTTTACCTGTCCCAAAAATTCAAGTCCGCTTGTTGCAATAAAATGATTTATGTCTGCGTCCGGCGCATCCAGAGGAAGGTTGAGCAGATAGATTCCTGGTGCCAGCTTTTCAGAAATCCTGTCTTTTATCAGAGGATTATTTTCTACAAGAGAAACGTTGGAATCATCTACTTTTAAAACAAAGCTCCGGTAAAGTTTTGCAGAAGAATAGCTGTTGTACCATTCTGAAATATTTATTTTCAGATTCTGGGGTATGTCGTAAGGAAGGTAAGTTTCCATCAGCTCAAAAAGGTCTTCCGGCTTTTTGCTTTCATCAAAGGCAGAAGATGCCGAGCGTCTTGAAATTTCGTATTCCGCCGCAACGGCACATTTTTTTATTTCCATAAAAGAAGTGAGAGAAAGAAGCTGATTAAGAGGAAGTCCGGGCATTATGGTGACAGAAAAGATTGAATCTATATTCAAAACTTTTGGACTTCTGACAATGCCATCCCCATTGCGTAGACCTGTTTCCGTATGAAACTCTGCCCCTGCATCAATATTTCCTGTAAAAACCTCTTCATTTTCTTCGTCTTTTCCCAGATTCTGTAAAAGCCCCATTTCTATGGCGGAATCAATCATGCGGTCAATCATGTCTGCATTCCGGCTGCCTTCTGCAGAGGCTTCCATTTCTTTTTCGCGGGCAGCCTGCAGAATCTGACTGAATCGGCTCTTTTTAGCAAGTGCACTTCCGTCAGAAGTTCTGGTTCCAAGCAAAAAGGCCATCCTTAAAATCTCATTGCGGGAAAAGCCCTGTGGCGGAATGGAAGCAAGACAGTCCAGAAGTAACTGGGCTTCTTTTCGTAAACCATCCCTGCTGAATCTAGAAACCGAAGCCGCACACAAAAGGGCATACTGTTTGTGATTTTCCAGAGACGCAAATGCGTGAAGGGTAGGCTTATCCAGCCTGTAATTTTTTTCACCTTCCCTGAGAATTGAAAGGTTTATCAGTGCGTCTGTCATCAGCTGAATAAGAGTTTCCTTTCCGTTAAAAATGGCAGAGAGTTTTGTCATGTCATTTTTCTTGATTTTCCCGTCTGCCTTACAGCCGATTCCGTTCAGATTGATGTAAGAAAAAAAGGCAGCCAGAAAATCCGGGGAAATGACAAAAAGGTCATTTATATTGTGAATTGAAATTTCATGTTCTTTAAATAGAAGTCTTGCAGAAAGAAAGGGTCTTAGAACTTCCATCAAAATTGGATTTATAAAAATATATTCTTTTGAAAGGGAAGAAAGGCCTTCATAAGCAGCGGAGACTGTGGTCTTTGAGCTTGGAGACTTGTAAATTAAAAGTCTTTCAGAAAGATTTATCAGTTCTGAATAAACTTCCGTCATGCTGTAGCTTCCGCTAAAGAATTCAATCAGGACTTCCTGACTTGCATTTGGAATTATTTGAATTGCGCTCAAAAACTGCAGGTCTGTAGCATCAAGAAGAGAGATGATGTTTGCACTCACTTCCTGATTTTTCAAAAAACTGGCCAGCTGTTCTGTGAGTCTCTGTTTGTTGTAAGGAGTTTTTATTTCTCCCAGATAGAGGCGCATTGTGCTGAAAAACTGTTTGTCCGGCATGGAGCAGATTGCTTCCTGCCAGGCTGCGAGCGTTCCTTCCATAAATTATATTCCTTCTCCAATGCTTTCTTCGCCATCATAGCGGATTATTTTATATTCATAGCCCTGTTCGGCAAGAAATTTCTGGCGGTTAGAGCCGAATTCTTCTTCCACTGTGTTGCGGGTAATCAGAGTAAAGAAGCGTGATTTTCTTTCTTTGGGTCTGAGTATTCGTCCCAGGCGTTGTGCTTCTTCCTGACGGCTTCCAAAAGTTCCGCTTACCTGAATTGCAAGGGAGGCATCAGGCAGGTCAATTGCAAAGTTTGCCACTTTTGAAACTACCAGAACCCTTATTTTTCCGCTACGGAAATCATCATAAATCTTATCACGTTCTGAATTTGGCGTTTTTCCTGTGATTATCGGGCAGCCTGTAATTTTTACGATTTCATCCAGCTGCTGCAGGTACTGGCCGATAATCAGGATTTTATCTTCGGGATAGAGTTTTATAATCTGCTGAACAATCGGAATTTTATCCGGGTTCATGCTGGCTATCTTGTGTTTTTCCCGGGAACTTGCAACTGCATAATCAATTTCCTGAGTAACCGGCAGGTCTACGCGCACTTCTATACATTCGGCGCTGGCAATCCAGTGGTCGCGTTCCAGTTCCTTCCATGGAACATCGTAGCGTTTTGGCCCCACCAGACTGAATACATAACCTTCGCAGCCGTCTTCGCGCACAAGAGTGGCTGTGAGTCCAACACGGCGCACTGCCTGCAGTTCTGCAACCACGCGGAATACTGGGGCTGGCAGCATGTGTACTTCATCATAAATTATCAAGCCCCATGGCCGCTCGTGAAAGATTGCAAAATGAGGATAAGGGCCTTCTTTGTCCGGCCGCCATGTAAGCACCTGATAAGTTGCAACCGTTACCTGTTTAATCGTCTTTGATTCCCCTGAATATTCGGCAATCTGGTCGGCTGTGAGGTTTGTTTTATCAAGCAGCTCGTCAATCCACTGGTGAACTGCAGAAATATTTGTCGTGATAATCAGCGTAGAAGTCTTGAGCATATCCATTATGGTCATGCCGACTATGGTTTTTCCCGCTCCGCAAGGAAGGACTATCGTGCCAAAGCCTGTTCCAGGCCCTTTGTCGCCTATAAGGGCGCGGGCAGATGCCTTTTGATACTCGCGAATCTGCAATGGGCTGCCGCTTAATGTTGTATCGCGAAGGCTTACGTCCAGAGGCTCTCCGTCCTGCAGAATAACTTCGTCTTTTACAGGCCAGCCTGCCTGGAGCAGAAGCTGTTTTATGGTTCCGCGGTCGGTAAGGTGCAGCTTGAATGAATAGCCGGGCACATCTCCCTGAGAATCCTGAATGTCATTTGCAACTGTAAGCAGTTTTTTTACAGTATTGTTGGCGGCAATTTCCTTAAAAACCGCATGGGAAGTGGCAGTAAGATAGAGGAAGTGTTCAATCACCTTGTCTGGATTGCCTTCTGTCAGTTCACTTCCCCCGGCGCCTGTGCCGTTTACTGCGGCCTGAATCGTTTTTCCGGAAGGTACAAGTTCATCCGGCCCTGGAACAAGCTTAAGCATTCCAAAGCGACTGGAAATTTCTTTAATCCACATTACGATGGACTGAGGAACGTCGTAGCGGGCGAATTTCTGCAGAACTGCAACTGCGTCATCGGCAGTAAAGCCTGCACTGGCGGCATTCCACAGGGAAAGAGGAGAAAGTTTGTATGTATGCAAATGCTCAGGCGACTTTTCCAGCTCTGCAAAAGGAATAAGTGCATTGCGGCATTCTTCTGCCAGCGGAGCGTGCACATCCAGCAGAAGAGAGCGGTCTCCCTGAACAATCAATGGGTTTTCATAATTCATCGCAACAAATCATTATACAGAAAATCAGCCAGCATTGAAATATAAAGTGGAAATTTTTCCCTTGCAAATTGCTACAATCCCCCTTATGATTAAGAAACATATCGCCGGGTTTAGAAGCCTGGTTTAGGAGGATTGAAAATGAAATTTTATAAGTGCAAAAAATGTGGCAAAGTAGTTTTGATGATGAAGGCTTCTGCCTGCCCTACAGTTTGCTGTGGCGACGACATGGTAGAACTTAAAGCTGGCGAAACTGACGGAGCTGTAGAAAAACACGTGCCTGTTTATGAAGTAAAAGACGGAAAAGCAAGCGTTTGTGTCGGTTCTGTTGCACATCCTATGCTGGAAGAACATCACATTGCTTTTATCGCTCTTGAAACAAATAAGGGCGAGCAGATTAAATATCTTAAGGCTGGAGAAGAGCCAAAGGCTGAATTTGCCCTTTTGGACGGCGAATCTGTAACAGCAGTTTACGAATACTGCAATCTTCACGGACTTTGGAAGGCATAAGTGACTTCTGATTTAAAAGGGGGCGCAATTTTGCGCCCTGATGAACAGCTTGATATTCTTTTGAACGGGCGGCAGATAATTCAGGACAAAAAGCGTTTTATGTTCGGAATTGATGCCGTCCTTCTTTCTGATTTTGCCTCTTCTTCAATCAAAAAAAATGACAGGGTGATTGATTTGGGAACCGGAACTGGAATCATTCCTCTCCTGCTTGAAACTTTGTCTCCTGCTCATGATTTTACTGCTCTTGAAATTCAGAGTGATTCTGCCGATATGGCGCGGCGTTCCATGGAAGCAAACGGACTTTCAGACCTGATTCATATTGTAGAAGGGGATATAAAAGAAGTTTCTTCTATATTTACTAAACATTCTTTTAATGTTGTAACCTGTAATCCCCCTTATATGAACGATTCTCATGGCCGCCAGAATGAAAGCGAGGCTAAAAATATTGCCCGCCATGAAATCTGCTGTAATCTGGAAGATGTGATTGTTGCGGCAGACTATCTGTTGGCCCCTCACGGCCGTTTTTTTATGATTCACCGCCCTTACAGGCTGCCAGAAATTTTTGCCCTCCTTGCAAAATATAATCTTGAAGCAAAAGTTATGCAGCTGGTAATTCCTTCAAAAGGAAAAGAGCCTAACCTTGTGATGATTGAAGCCCGCAAAAATGCCCAGCCCCGCCTAAAAATTGCCCCTCAGTTTGCGGTTTACGGCGAAGACGGAGAATACAGTTCGGAAGTAAAGGCTGTTTATGAGCGGCAGAAGGCTTCTGCCAGAAAGATTACAGAGTCTTAAGGAACATTTCCTGAAGTTTTAGAGTTTTATTCAAAAAGTTTTCGTCTGTAGGCAGGGCAAAAAGGCTTCCGGCTCCGCTTTCAGGATTCTGCCTTACAGTTTCTTTCCTGCTTGCAATATAGGAATCCCTCTGCTGGAAAATTATCGCTGTAATCGTAGAGGCCGCTTCCCGCAGTTCCCGCTCATTTTTCTTTGCGATTTTGTCTGCCGTCATAAAAGCCTGAAGCAGACTCCTTACTTCTTCACAGAAATCTTCTTCTTCTTTTTCTGTGATTTTCAGGGCTTCATAATTAAAATACTGCTCTGTATGAATAAAAACATACATTTCAAAAAGAGGTTCATTTCCGTAAAGCTCAAAAAATCTGCTGGTAAGTTTCTTGAATACAGACGTAATTGTAGCTTTTGCCGTTTTTACTGAATCTAGAGTCTTGTCCTGAATGTAGTGTACAGCCCCGATTTCTTTTCCGCAGAATTCTATGGCAGCATTATACATTTCATCCCTGCTGGAAAAATGATTGTAAAGGGAGGCCTTTTTTATTTCCAGAACTTCTGAAATATCAGCAAGAGAAGTTCCTCCCGCGCTCTTGTCAAATGCGCTTGAAATAAAGGCCTGTATGATTTTTTCCTGGGATATATTCTTTTTACTCATACTATTTTATCGGAAACTAACGGATATTAGTTTAAGATTATAATAATTTTCTCTATATAAAATACTTGCGTTATGTGATAATTCTGTGTATACTGACAAAAAAGAGAAAAATGTCATTTATTTGGAGAAGTCGGCTATGATTTTTGATGAGAATTACACGATTCCTAAAATGTTCAAGGACACTGCAGAAAAGTATCCTGAAATTGTTGCTCAGTACAAGCGTCTTAATGGAGGAGAGTTTGAACCGATTCTTTACCGCGAAATGTTTCAGCGGGGGCTGGATTTTGGTGCTGCACTTTTAAATCTTGGAATCAAGAGGGAAGATAAAATCGGTCTCATTTCTGATAACCGTGCAGAATGGATGCAGGCCGATCTGGGAATCATGGCAATTGGTGCTATTGATGTTCCCCGCGGTTGTGATGCTACTCTGGCAGATTTGGAAAAAATCTTTACTATCACAGAATCTGAATATGTAATTGCAGAAAATAATTCTCAGGTAAACAAACTTGTAGGTCTTAAAGATAAAATTCCTTCATTAAAAACTCTTATCTGTTTTGAAAACGAAATAAAGCCGGAAGTTCTGGAAGCCGCAAAAAAGGCAGAAATTTCTATCCTTTATTATGACGAACTGATGAAAGAAGGCCAGAAATGGCGAATTGAGCACAAGGGTGAAGTAGAAGCCGAACTTGAAAAAGGTAAGGGTGATGATTTAGCAACAATCATCTTTACTTCAGGAACTACAGGAACTCCAAAGGGCGTAATGCTTACTCATCATAACTTCCTTGCCCAGCTGGATGAAATTCCTGAGCGAATCTTCCTTAATCCTGGAGATAAGGCACTTTCTGTTCTTCCTGTATGGCACGTTTTTGAGCGTGAAGTTGAATATGTTATTGTAATTCAGGCCGCAACAATCATTTATTCTAAGCCTGTCGGTTCAATCCTTCTTGCAGACTTTAAGAAGATGAATCCTCATCTTTTGCCTGCCGTTCCTCGTGTATTTGAAGCGGTTTACGACGGTGTTCTTAAAAAGATGCGTAAAACAGGGGGTATTGTTCTTGCCCTCTTTAAGTTCTTCTCTAAGGTTGCCCTTCTTCAAAAGCGTATGACCCGCCTGATGTTTAATCAGAATGCCTGCTACACACGCTACTACACTGTATTCTGGTGGATTGTTTTCCTTATTCCTTGGACTCTGCTCTGGCCAATTTACGGACTTGGAAATCTTCTTGTTTTCAGAAAGATTAAGGCAATGCTTGGAAATAACTTCCGTGCTGGTGTTGCAGGCGGCGGTGCCTTCCCTAAGGTAATTGATGAATTCTTCTGGTCTATCGGTGTAGAAGTTGTAGAAGGTTACGGTCTTACAGAAACTGCTCCAATTGTTGCAGTTCGTCCTATGGCCGCTCCAATTTTCAGAACAATTGGTTCTGCAATCCGCGGGGTAGAAGTTCGTATTGTTGACCCTGTAGACGGATTTGTGCTTGAACGCGGTAAGCAGGGTGTTCTGCAGGTAAGGGGTCCTACCGTAATGAAGGGCTACTACAAGCGTGAAGATCTTACTAAAAAGACAATCAGCGAAGACGGCTGGCTTGATACTGGTGACCTTGCAATTATGACTATTCATAATGAACTTTGCATTAAGGGGCGCATTAAGGATACTATCGTTCTTCGTGGTGGAGAAAACCTTGAACCTCTTCCTATTGAAACAAAACTTGCTGAATCCCGCTATATAAAACAGGCTGTAGTTGTAGGTCAGGATATGCGTTATCTGGCTGCCTTGATTCTTGTTGATGAAGATGAAATTAAGTCTTATGCAGAAGAAAACGGAATTCAGTATGATACTTACGAAAATCTTCTTGCTTCTGAAAACATTCAGAAACTTTATGAAGGTGAAATTGCAAACCTTGTAAGTGCAAAGAACGGATTTAAGATGTTTGAGCGCATTGCAAAGTTCACTTTGATTACAAAGCCGTTTGAAGTGGGTGTTGAACTTTCTGCTAAGCAGGAAATCATGCGCTTCCGCATTAACGAACTTTACAAAAACGAAATTGCTGCAATGTTCAGCGAGTCTTAATAAAGGGCTCTAGTATATAATAATCCCGCGCTTGACGCGGGATTATTTTTTTCATAGACTTAACTTATGAACGTACACATCTTAGAAATGCCTCTGGATTTTGGCGCAAGCAGACATGGTTCTGATATGGGGCCTTCTGCAATCCGTCTGGCTGGAATTAAAGAAAAACTTGAATCTTTGGGTCACAAAACCTATGAACATACTGATATTTTTAAGGCAACTGCCCAGGAATACGAAAAGCCTGGAAATCCTAAAGCAAAATACCTTAAGCCAATTGCAAAAGCCTGTACAAAACTTGCAGGTGAAGTAGATAAAATTGCTTCTGCCGGAGATTTTCCTCTGGTTTTGGGTGGCGACCATTCCATTGTTTTGGGCTCTCTTGCGGGGCTTGCTGCTGCCGCCAAAAAAGAGGATAAAAGCCTTGGCGTTCTTTATGTTGATGCCCACGGAGATTTTAATACCCCGGAAACTACCCCAAGCGGAAACATACATGGCGAATGTCTTGCCGCATCTGCCGGGCTGGGACTTCCTGAACTTACAAACCTCTATTTTGAAGGCCGCAAGGTTGACCCCAAGAACATCTGCTTTGTAGGTTCCCGCGACCTTGACCCTGGTGAAAAACTTCTGATGAAGCAGGCAGGCGTAACTGTCTTTACCATGAGCGACATTGACTGCATCGGTTTTCCTGCCGTAGTGCGTCAGGTTCAGGCTTTCTTTAAAAAGATTGATATTGTTCATGTAAGTTTTGATATGGACGTGCTTGACCCTATGTATGCCCCGGGAACCGGCATTCCTCTTCCGGGTGGTCTTACAAACCGAGAAGCCCTTCTTTTGATGGAAGAAATGGCTTCTACCGGAAAAGTAAAGTCTGCAGAAATTGTAGAAGTAAACCCGATTCTGGATGTGCGCAATCAAACTGCAATTCTTGCCGTAAGCCTTGCGGCCAGACTTTTGGGAGAAAAACTTTATTAGTCATTTTCCTGTTTTCTGCTTTCCAGAAATTCAATGTACTGGGAAGCAGGAAGCGGTTTTGAAAAGTAATAGCCCTGAATGTAGGTAACGCCTTTTTTTTCAAGGTATTCATACTGCTCTTTTGTTTCTACGCCTTCTACAACAATCTTTTTGCCAAGATTCAAAATCATCATAATCATATTTTCCAGTATGATTGTTGCATTCTGTTTTCCCGGATTTTTTTCATCAAAGCAGGGCCAGAGCAGGCTTTTGTCTATCTTAATCAGTTCGTAATCAACTTTTGCCATTTGTGAAAGATTTGAATAACCGGTTCCAAAGTCGTCCATAGAAAATGTACAGCCTATTTTTTTCAGTTCATCCATATTCTTTTTAAGCATATAACTTGAAGTAATGGCGATTGATTCTGTAATTTCAAGATTCACAATGCTGGGTTCCAGATTGTATTTTTTAAGCAGTCCCGTCATCTGCTGGGGAAGGGCTGCATCTACGGACTGCAAGCCGGAAAGATTTACTTCCATGTGGGTAAGGCCTTTTTGTGCAAGCTGTTCTCTGGAAACAAAATCAAAAACCTGATTAAAAATTTTCTCTGAAAGCTTCATTATAAGGCCGTGCTTTTCTGCAATCGGAATAAATTCTTCTGGGCTGACAAAGCCCATGGTCTGAGTGTCTTTAAGGCGGACTAGGGCTTCAAAGTTGGAAAATTTCTTTTCTTTTATATCGTAAATAGGCTGATAGTACATTTCTATTCCGTCATTCGTGATTGCGTCTGAAACAAGCTGAACAATGTGGCTTTCACGGTTGCGGTTTTCTACAAGCTTAGGATTTACCTGGCGCACAAAGCCTGTTTCTTCTGAATAAGAATGCCAGTCGTCTACAAGGTGCATAAGTTCATGAATAGAAATGTCTTTTGGAACATCGCTGGGAAAGCATATAAAATCGCAGTGGGCAGAAAGATAGAAGCTGTTGTCTCCAACCTGCCAGCTTTTATCCATACGTTTTTTTATGGCATTCAGAAGTGTATCAACATACATACAGCGTTCATTGTGTCTGTTATGAAGGGCTATAATTGTTACGGAATTTGGTTCGGCTCGGAAAACCGGACACTTAAATTCTTTTGTGGCAAAATTGCTTACATTTGCAATCAGCTGATTTGCTATGTCTTCACCAAATTTTTCTTCTATAGAATCGTAGTCTTCCAAATCAATATTCAAAATAAAAAACTGACGCTTATTGCTGGCAAGATTTTCCAGAACAAGGCGCATGGCAGTTGCGTTAAGGGCGCCTGTTTCGTGGTCAACAAAGTCTCCCGGAGTTTCCATACCAAGATACATGATAAAGCACATGGCTGTAATTCCAAGACTGGAAATTACGGTTTCCGGATGGATAATCTGAATGATGGAAATAAAAATCCAGATTCCTGTGGTCAGAAAAATATAATTGCGTTTTCCGCGGAAAAATGACTTTGGATTATAAAGTGAATAATTTATGGTTCCTATTATCGTCATGGTGGCAAAGGCAAGGGCAATTCCGTTTATAAAAAGATTCATGATTCTATAGGAATAGATTCCGTTTGTATCACTTTTTATACGAATCTGGGCACAAATAATTACGATAATGGAAATTCCGTAAAGGCCCAGAATCTTAAAGGCTTCTTTTGCTGTAAGCGACTGCTTTTTTCCAAGAATCAGATAGACATAAAGGTAGATTGCAACGGTGACAGAAAGAAAGGCGTAAATCCTGAATTGACTTAAAATCCGTACCGGTCTGAACTGGCGGAAGTAAAGCTGGGTAGAAAGTATTACTGCTGAATCCGACAGAACAAAGAGCAGGGCAAAAACCATCATTGCCGTAAATGTGAAGGTTGAAAGAACAGGAAGTTTCTGGCGGTGAAAATAAGTTATTTCCAGAATACCAAGAAAGACCAGTGAAACCAGCTGCAGCTGGATGTGAGAAGCAAATATCATAAAGTTTCGGATATTGCCGAAAGCGGAATTTATAAAATCCATGCTTATATAATACTGCAAATATATTGAAAAAGCGAATTTTTATAAAATACTTGCCGAAAAGTTGGGTTTATTATTATCTTTATAAATAACAATCCTGTCATTGTCCGCCTGTCCGGACAATCTGCATAAGGCAATCCAATACAGGTTCCCGGGGCAGACCTGAGAATGACAGCATTTTTTCGAGGTTTAAAAATGGCAAAATACGAATTTCAGACAGAAGTAAATCAGCTTCTAAAACTTCTCATTCATTCACTTTATTCAAATAAAGACATTTTCCTTCGTGAAATTGTTTCCAACGGTTCTGATGCTTTGGATAAGCTCAAGTATCTTACAGTTTCTGATGAAGCTTACAAGAGCGTAAAATTTGAGCCTAGAATCGACATCACTTTTGATGAAAAGGAAAGCGTTCTTACCGTACAGGATTCTGGAATCGGTATGACAGACGAAGATTTGACCAACAACCTTGGTACAATTGCACGTTCCGGTACAAAGGCTTTTATGGAGCAGCTCACAGCCGAGGCTTCAAAGGATTCTGCACTTATCGGTCAGTTTGGTGTTGGTTTCTACTCTGCCTTTATGGCTGCAAAAAAAATTGACGTTTATACCCGCAAGGCTGCTGGAGACGGAAAAATCTGGCACTGGTCTAGTGACGGAACTAACTCTTATGAAATTGAAGAAGTAGCAGCAGATTCAGCTGTGGCAAAAAAATACGGTTTTGATAAGCCTGAACTCAGCGGTTCTGCAATCGAAATGCATTTGAACGACGACAGCAAGGAATTTGCTTCAAGATGGAAGATTGAAGAACTGATTAAAAAGTACAGCGACCATATCGCCTTCCCGATTTTCCTTCATTACGAACAGAAAAAATATGATGATAAAGGAAAGGAAACTGGCAGCGAAAGCAAGGTTGACCAGGTAAACTCAGCTTCTGCTTTGTGGAAGCGCGCAAAGAGCGATTTGAAGGAAGAAGATTACAACGAATTCTACAAGACCTTCGGCCATGACGGACAGGATCCTCTTCACTATGTACACACTCATGCAGAAGGAACTCAGGAATATACTACTTTGTTCTTTGTTCCTCAGACCGCTCCTTTTGATATGTATCAGGCAGACTACAAGAGCGGACTCAAGCTCTATTTAAAGCGTGTATTCATCACAGATGATGACCGCGAGCTTTTGCCTTCATACTTGCGTTTTGTGCGTGGTATTATCGACAGCGAAGACCTGCCGCTCAACGTTAGCCGTGAAATCCTTCAGCAGAACCGCATTCTGGATAACATTAAGTCAGCCAGCGTAAAGAAGCTGCTCAGCGAGTTCAAGAAAATGGGCGAAGCTGCAGACAAGGCAAAGAAGGTTGAGGCAGACAAGCGCACTGACGATGACAAGAAAGCAATTGAAAAGTGGGAAAAGTTTGTAAAGAACTTTAACCGTCCTATGAAGGAAGGCCTCTACAGCGACTACGCAAACCGCGACGAAATTGCAGAAATCGTACGCTTTAAGTCTACAGATGCCAGCGGAAACGGTGACGGAAACTACACAAGTTTTGCAGACTACGTTCAGCGCATGAAGCCGGATCAGAAATCTATCTTCTATATTAGTGGTTCTGATGAAAAGAACCTTCGTGCAAACCCTCTTGTAAAGGCTTATACAGACAAGGGCTTTGAAGTTCTTATCATGGATGATGACATTGACGACATCGTTATTCCAGGCTTCGGCAAGTATAAGAACGAGTTTGAACTTAAGGCTGTAAACCGTTCTGGTTCAGATGAAGATTTGGGCGGCGACAAGGAAGAAGCTAAAAAGAAGGAAGAAGCATTCAAGCCTGTTACAGAAAAAATCAAGAAGGCACTGGGCGAAAGAGTTAAGGAAGTAAAACTTTCTAAAACTTTGAGCGGCGAAAATCCTTCTTGTATCGTTGTAGACGAAAATGATCCAAGCTACCAGATGATTCAGATGATGAAGGCAATGGGTCAGGCAGGCCCTGATTTGAAGCCTATCCTTGAAGTAAACGGCGACCACCCGATTGTTGCCCGCCTCAAGGACACAGACGACGAAGCCGTAATTGCCGATGTTGCAGAAGTTCTTCTTACCCAGGCTTTGATGATTGCCGGCATGGAAGTAAAAGAACCAAGCAACTTTGTTAAGAGTTTGAATAACTTGCTGAGCAAGTAAAAATCTTGTAAGCGTAACTTGTGGCAAGAATGAACGAGTCCTTTTTCGAGTGGAGAAGGACTCGTTTTTTTTTATGTGGTATGGATTCCTGGAAGTTTAATTTCGTAAATCATCAATAATTTGCTGAATATGTGAAATATAAATGCTTTTTAAGCCTGTTATTTCCAGAAATTGTCTGGAATCTTCTCCTAGCAGATAATCTGTGCTGACCGAAAAGATATGTATTACAGGTTTGTTGGTTGCAGTTTATGCATTTTAATTAGAAAGAAATCCGTATTCTTTTAATAAATCAGAAACAGTGGATAAAAGTTTTTTACAGAATTCACTGTTTCTTTTTTTTATGAGAAGTTCCTCTTTTCCATCTGCCTTATCGCCAATAAAAAGGAAACTTGGAGGAATGTCAAGTTCTTCTGCCAGGCGTTCTATCAGTTCCACAGAAGGAAACTTTAGTCCGCGTTCAATTTCACTCAGATAATTAGTGGCTATATCAGCTTTTTCTGCCAGCTGCTGCTGACTCAGCCCCGCATTTTTTCTGTAAAATTTAAGATTTTCTGTAAAAATTCCTCGAAGACTCATAAAACTAATGCTATCAGCGTGTAAATTTGTTTGACACAAGCGAATGGCTTGTATTACAATTATACTAAAGCCATTGGCTTTAAATAAAAAGGTGAGGTTGTTATGAAAAAGATTTTAGTGACTCTAACGGCGTTGGTTGCATTTTCTCTATTTTTTGCATGTAAAAATCCGGCTGGTTCTGTAGAAGATGTAAATGAGAATGGAAGTAGTACAGAAAATCCTAGTGGGAGTAATGGTTCTGGTGGTTCAACAACTATTGTGACTACTGCTGGCATAAAGTTTAACTTTACTGGAGCTAATGCTGTTGCTAAACTTGAATCATCAGGTTCTGGTGCCAGAGCTGCTGTAGATGTTGACTCTTTGGGTGATTTAGTAAAGATTCTTGCAGATGGTTCAATGGAAGATGCCATTACAGTGGAAGAAGGTGCTTCTCTTGCAAAAATTGTTGCTATTTATAAATCACCAGTAGAAGGTTCAGAAGACTTTTTTGTTGTCTTCGAAGGCACCAGCGTAATTAGTCGTGAAGATGTCGCAATTGAACATAAAGATGAATGGAGTACACCGACAGAATATCAGACTAAGGAAACTAAAATTGGGCAGTTAATTTGTGTTCATAGTGATGGTACTATTGCAGATATTCTTAAAAAGGATGTAGAAGAAAATACTAATGAAAAAGATTATTACTATGACTATGATGCAAAAAACTATCTATCTTTAAGAACAGATACAGTAACTTTTGACGCTTCTGGAAATGTTTACTTTATTGTAAATGATTCTTATTGGGAGTATAGCAATAATGAAAGTAACTATGTAGATAATGGGCAGTGTATTTACCAGTTTAATCCAAAAACAAATGAACTTACTCAGATGGTTGCTGCTGTTGCAGGAACAACTTACGATAGGATGCAGATAGATAATGATAGCCAATGGATTTTTGCTTCTGGCTATCGTAATGGAGCGTCTTTCTTAAGAGCCATTCCTGTTTCAAATCCTAATAGTCCTGTAAATATTTATTATGCATCAAACTCTTATTCTTTTGAATCAAATAAATGGGCTTATGATGATGCTTCTGGCGTAATGTACTATCTTGCTAAAGATGGAAATAACTATGGTCTTCATATAGCTACAAAAAATGCTGGCTTTAAAGATAAAAAATATGTAAAAAGATATACATTTGAAACTGAAACTGTAACAGATAAAGAAAAGACAGAGGATTCTACTCCAGAGTCGGAGTATATTAATTATGAACTATCTGACATGTTTGATTATATCAGTGTAGACTATTCAGATTTTTATTGGTATAGCTCACTCCTCGAAAATAAAAAATTCTCTGTAGAAAAACTAATGGATTCATTTTTAGTAAATGCAGGTAATGTTCGCCTTTCATTAGATGATGTTGATATTAAGTTTGATGCTTATGAAAATGAGAGTGGAAGTTTAAAACTTCTGTACCTTATTACAAAAGGGTTAAAAAATGAAGATGCTTTGAATGCTTTAAACAGTTATTATGGAAAAGTTGCCTTATATTATCGCGATTGTGCTAATAATAATTATTTTGCCTGGAAAAATAAAGGACGTGGATATGACCATAATTTCTATTCAGATATTCTTTACGTAAAAGGTACAGATACTCTTGTAAGGGATTATGATGAAGTAATCGTTTCTTATTGCAGTAACTCTGATTATGTTTATAGCGAAGAAGAAGGCTGGCATTATGAAGATATCTATACAGATTTAAAAGGTTCTGATTATTTTGAACGATATGATGATGGTACATATTATTCAAGTGGGTATGCTTCATTTGTGGAAACTGGTGCTTTCGATACTAAATATATTGCGCTAAACTTGAAGAAAACTCCTGAAGAAATTTTACAATACTTATTTAGCATTTGTAATGTAAATGATGAAAAGGAATTTCGTCTTACTTCATTTAAGGATGATGCAGATTATTCTGCCCTTTATACAACACTTACAGATGAAGAGGCTATAAAATGGATTGCAGAAGATATGGAACGTCTTTCTTTATTTTGCAAGTTAATGTCAGAATCAGAAGGAGAATATAGATATAAGTATAATAGTGATGGAAGTACTACTTGTAATTATGTTTCTGGACCATTCTCATTCATTTCTAAAACATGTTTTGTAAAAGATACCGATTCTTCTGCTTTAGTAAAAGATTTAACGTCTGGTGGTGATACTACAGTTTCTCCAGTAATTGATGGACAGTATTCAATTCCTTATTGTTATTCAGGAAGTGAATGGATTAGTTTCTCTGAAGGAACAGAATATTATTCTGGATATGGTTCTGGTTCCCTTTCTGTTACAAAGGATGGTGTATTCTATGACTTTACAAACCTTTATGATAGCTGGTGGTCATCTGAAAATAGCAAACCATTCTATTTCATTGTTAAACTTTCATATAACGATGGCACTGTAGAAGAAACTGTTACAAAAATAAGTTTACCGGCAGGTAAAGTTGTAAATTCCCAGAAAGTTGGCACAAGAATGTTCATGCAGTATTCTCTTATGAGTGATACAGGATCAGAATTGGGATATCACCACATATATTCTGTAGATCTTTCTACTGGTGTTGTAACAAATCATTTTGACGAAGTAGCAAACAGAAATTCCCTGGAAGTAATTACTTACAGTGTTGCAGACAGGAACCTGTACTTTAGTGCAGTACGCGGAACTACAGTAGAAAACCAGATTGTAGATATTATTACAAACGTGTGTAATCCTCTTGCTACAAAGCGCAAGATGGTTGCAGTTTATGCATTCTAAAATTTAATAATTATTTTTGGGGAAAACTGTATAAAATGAAATATAGCAGCCTATAATAATTATAAAGGACTGTGTAGAAAGAACAATCTTTTTACACAGTCTTTTTTTTTCTCATAATTAAGGAGGCTGAAATGGGACAGTTTTCAAAACCGTGGAATGAACTTACATTTGCAGATAATTTTATTTTCTGTAAGGTCATGCTTGAAGAGGAACTTTGCAAAAAATTCATTGAGATTTTGCTTGGTATTGAGATTTCAAAAATAGAATATCTGAATACGGAAAATCTTGTTGAAAATTATTATGACTCTCGGGGTGTACGGCTTGATGTTTATGTAAAGGACAGTGATAGAGTGTTTGATATTGAAATGCAAACCGGTGACTATGATGATTTGCTGCTTAGGGCTCGGTATTACCAGAGTGCTTCGGATGTTGCAACAACAAAGAGAAGGACTATGTTCAGAAAATTAAAAGAAAGTTACATTTTGTTTGTATGTGTTGATGATCCATTTGGGGCAGATATTCCAATTTATACAAGAACTATGAAGTTTTTGGAAACAGACAAGGTATCTTATAATGACAAAAGCCATGCTGTATTTTATAATGCAAGTGCATACAATAAAGTGACTGATAATGAAGAACTAAAGGCCGTACTTCGGTTTGTGTATGAGAATAAATCACAGTCTAAATATACAGATCAGCTTGAAGTTTCTTCTAAAAATGCAAAATCTCGTTCTGAATGGGAGGATGATTACATGTATTTTCAGGATATTTTAGAAGAAGAGAAGGAATTGGCCCGCGAAACCGGGCTGGCCGAAGGGCGTGCTGAAGGGCGTGCTGAAGGGCGTGCTGAAGGGCGAGAGGCGGGCCTTGCAGAGGGGCGTGAAGAAATGGCGGTATTGACTGCTAAAAACTTTCTGAAAGAAGGCTCTTCTCCAGAAAAAGTTTCTCGATGTACAGGACTTCCTCTTGAAAAAGTAAAAGAACTGGCTTCTAAGCTATAGGGTACGCACGTACACTTCACCATTCTGTTCAAAGCCCATTTTCTTAAGGTATCTTTTGTGGGCGGGAATTATTGTTTTAGTTGAAAGTTTTTGAACCCCTTGAGATTTTAGGAAATCAAAAAGGAATTTTGCGGCACTTGTGTCGCGGTAGGCTGGGGTAGTGTAGTCCAGTTTTATGAAGAGAGCCCCGGGACTGTCATCATTTTCCTTACTTGCGACAAAAACTCCTGCCGGGTTCTGCCCGCACATAATCAAAATGACTTCATCATCTGAAGAAGGTTTTGAACAGTCCGGGAAAAAATGTGCTATATCAGAAAAATTTTCATCCAGAAAATGATTCAAAAATCCGTCCTCGGCTTTTACGTTTACGGCAGTATATTCCTTTTTCGTATTCATCAGCTTGTAAAGATTGATTATGTTAATTGCAATTAAACAAAGCTGCATGGCGGCGGTTGGGTAAGAGTGAATGCAGATGGCATAGCCGCAGAAAATTACGCTTCCAACCGTGTTAATTATACGCAGCTTCACTACGGAAGTCATCAGCATGGAAACAATCACAAGAAAAGAGCCAAAATATCCAATCATTTCAATAAGAGTCTGAATAGTCATGTCTTGATTTTATAACGGCTTAGGCATAATCACAAGTGATATATTCCCACATTCTGCAAAATTCTGTATACTGTAAATTATGGCAACACAACACAAAGAAATTGACGCGCAGACTCTTGAAAATCTGCTTTATTTGTCACGTCTGTCTCCGGAAAGTACAAACATGGAGACTTTGAAAAAACAGGTAGATGATATCGTTGGTTATTTTGATATTCTTTCTAAATATGATGACAGTGAAAATCCTTATGACGCCTATCCTCGTACGGAAGCCGATAAACTTCGTGGAGATATTGTAGTAGAAGGTCTTGAAATCAGTGATGTAAAGAAAGTTTCAGAAAACTTTATGGACGGCTACTTCCAGGTACCTAAGGTTTTGGGGGAGGGAGCCTAAAATCGAAGAACCGTTAAAAAAAAAGGCAGCGACAGCGGGCTTTTTTAGGTTCATCGAAAGAACGGCTCGGCGCGAGACTAGCGAGCGCCGGCAAAAACTCTTGGAGAAAAATATGTATTATACAATAGAAAACACACGCGCTGCCCTCAAAGCTGGCGAAATTACCAGCGAGCAGTTAGTTCGCAATTCAATCGAAACTTTTGAAAAAGATAAATCTGCTCCAATTCCTCTTAATGCATTCATCGAACTTTATGATGATGCTCTTGCAAAGGCTCAGGCTGCCGACAAGGAAATTGCTGCTGCACGCGCTGCAGGTTCAGCAGCCCTGGACAAACTTTTTGAAGAAAAGCCATTGCTGGGAATCCCCTTTGCAAACAAAGACAACATCAACTCAAAGGGGCACCGCCTTACCTGTGCTTCAAAAATTCTGGAAGGCTATGTTGCACCTTACAATGCAACCGTAATTGACCGCTTGGAAAAGGCCGGTGCAATTGCCCTTGGCCGCTGCAATCAGGATGAGTTTGCAATGGGCTCTTCTACAGAATACTCATGCTACGGCCCGACCCGTAACCCAATTAACCGCGAGTTTGTTTCGGGAGGTTCTTCTGGTGGTTCTGCCGCCGCAGTTGCTGCAAATCAGGCCCTGTTCGGTCTTGGTACAGAAACCGGCGGTTCAGTTCGTCTTCCTGCAAGTTACTGCGGAATCTACGGCCTTAAGACAACTTACGGAGTTCTCAGCCGCTGGGGCGTTGTAGCCTACGGTTCTTCTCTGGATCAGGTCGGCATTCTCGGCCACACTCCTGCAGACATTGCAGAGCCGCTCAGTCTTATGTGCGGTGTTGATATGTATGATGATACATCAGCTGATTTGCCGGACGGAAAATCCCTTAATAAGCTGGAAGCACTTACAGACGAAGAATTCAAGTCTCTCAGAATAGCAATTCCTAAGCAGTTCCTGAAAACAGAAGGTGCCGACCCGGACGTTGTAAAGTGTTTTGAAGAAACCAGAGCTTGGTTTACAAAGAAGGGTGCTCTTGTAGAAGAGGTAGACCTTCCTATTCTGGACGCTTCTATTGCCGCTTACTATGTAATTGCCCTTTCAGAAGCAGCCTCAAACCTCAGCCGTTTTGACGGAATCCGTTATGGCCGCCGCGTAGACAACGGCAAGGGCTATGACGAGCTTTATGTAGATACTCGTTCTGAAGGCTTTGGACCTGAAGTAAAACGCCGTATTGTAATTGGAAACTATGTTCTTTCTGAACAGTTCTCCGGCGATACATATAAAAAGGGAATGACAGTTCGTGCCCGCATTCAGCGCGAGGTTGCAGCCGTATTTGAAAAGTACGACATTATTTTGTGCCCGACATGTCCTACTGCGGCATTCAAGCTTGGCTCAAAGGTTGATAATCCTCTTGAAATGTACCTTTCAGACTTATATACAACTTTCGTAAATCTTGCCCGCATTCCTTCTATCAATGTTCCGGCTGGACGTACAAGTGCAGACAATATGCCAATCGGCATGCAGTTTGCAGGGGCCATGTTCAGCGAGAAGAAGATTTTGCGGCTGGCGCAGACTTGGGATGGCGAGCACATGATGTGCGGCCTTCCGGTACAGGAGTAGCCTTAGTGCTCGCCCGCAGTTTGCGGAGCAAACTGCGCAGGCGCTGATGTGCGGCCTTCCGGTACGGGAGTAGCTCTAGTGCTCGCCCGCAGTATAAATTATAAAACAATTTGATATAGAAATTATAATAAAAATTGATGAAAAAACAATTATAAATGAAACAAGTTATTGGTGTTTTTTAAACCATTCCAATTCTCTATATGTTGGATGTCCATGTTTCTTAGGTTCTGCAGTAAGCGGCGGTAAAGGTTTTACCTTAATATTTACAGTAACAAAATCTTTCATGGTTTTCCATCGTACTCCAAATTCAACAGCCATACTATTTATGGAACGCCCTTCTTTTAAGTATCGTTTAATTTTAGATTTGTATGGAGTTAGTTTAAAACGATGAGGTTTTTCACCTTTCTGTCTGCCTATTCTTTTTCCTTTTTTACGCGCACGTTCTAAACCGGCTTTTGTTCTTTCAGAAATAAGAGTGCGTTCAATTTCTGCTGATAATCCAAACGCAAACATTAAAGCCTTACAGGCAATTGAATCATCAAGTTCAAAGTTTTCCTTTATTGCAATCACTTTACTTTTCTTTTTGATGCAGGATTCAAATACATTCATAATCATCATCATTGAACGTCCTAATCGTGATATTTCTGTACATATTATTAAATCACCTTCGGTTAGTGTTTCGATGAGTTTTCCTAACTTTCGTTTTGACGGTTCTTTCGTTCCAGAGATAGTCTCACTAATCCAAACAACCCTTCTAAGTTTCCTTGCTTTGCAATAATTTTGAATCTGAATTTTCTGATTTTCAGTGGTTTGAGTTCCTGTTGAAACGCGAATATAACCATAAATCATTTTGTTATCCTCTTGTTTTTATTATAAATATCGGAAACTGTGATATTAAATAAAAACGGACGGTACTGCTTTAATATGGGGGTCGGTAACACGCTCTACTGAAACTGTAACATATATTATGTTTCCATTTTCTATGAAAAATACTAGTTATCAAATATTTATAAAATACGATGATACGTCCAATAATGATTATTCC
>JAFUYH010000014.1 GCA_017470605.1 Treponema sp. | reverse complement strand
GACAGAGACAGAGACAGAGGAAGATGAAGAAGATGATTACGATGAATACGCTGCAATCGTGCTTGTTCCTGTAACTTCTGAACCGGCGCCAGCACCTGCTCCAGCTCCTGCTCCTGCTCCTGTAGAAGAAGAACCTGAACCAGAGGTTCCTGCTCCTGCACCAGCACCGGCTCCTGTAGTGCCAGCTCCTGTTGATGAGTCAGAAAGCTACGAAATGACAGACAACAGCTATAGCAAATACATGGTAGATGGCCTTAGCGATTTGAAGAGCGGAGCCTACTACATCCAGATTGCAACACTTTCTATTGATGAAAACATCATGGAAATTGTAAACAGATACAGCGGAAATTATCCAATTACAATTGTTCCGCTTGCAAGTGGAGCCAGAAAGCAGGTTCTTATCGGGCCTGTTTCAATGGATGAATATGCTGTAGTTCTTGCAAGATTTAAGGCTTATGGCTATAAGGATGCTTTCCTTCGTAAGATAAAATAATAAAAAGAAGAGAATGAAAAAGGGGATGCCACTTAGGCATCCCCTTTTTATGTTTTAGTATTTTGCACTAGCGCAGTTTCTTGTAACCGTAAACTGCTGCGTCACCCAGTTCTTCTTCAATGCGGATAAGCTGGTTGTACTTTGCCATGCGGTCTGTTCGGCTCATTGAACCTGTCTTAATCTGGCCGCTGTTTGTTGCAACTGCAATATCAGCAATTGTTGTATCTTCTGTTTCGCCGGAACGGTGGCTTGTTACTGTTGTGTAGCCGTGGCGGTGAGCCATTTCAATTGCTTCCAGAGTTTCTGTCAAAGAACCAATCTGATTTACCTTGATAAGAATTGAGTTTCCGGCTCCCATCTTGATTCCTTTTTCAAGGAACTTAACGTTAGTAACAAAAAGATCGTCACCAACAAGCTGGCAGCGGTCGCCAATGCGCTCTGTAAGTTTTTTCCAGCCTTCCCAGTCATTTTCATCAAGACCGTCTTCAATAGAATCGATTGGATATTTTGTAATCAGTTCTTCAAGGTAAGCAATCTGCTCGTCATCGCTCAGGCACTTGCCGTTAGGGTCTTTTGGAGTTCCGTTAGAAAGCTCCTTGTAGTTGTAGTAGAACTTTCCGTCCTTTTCTACGCTGAATTCAGATGAAGCACAGTCCATTGCAATTTTTACGTCATCACCTGGCTTGTAGCCTGCATCTTTGATTGCCTGAACGATTGAGTCCAGAGCGTCATTGATTCCGTCGAACTTTGGAGCAAATCCGCCTTCATCACCTACGGCAGTAGAAAGTCCGCGCTTCTTCAAAAGTTTTGCAAGGGCATGGAAAACTTCTGCACCCATGCGGATGGCTTCTTTTTCAGATTTTGCACCAACAGGGCGAATCATAAATTCCTGGAATGCAATAGGAGCGTCAGAGTGGGCACCGCCGTTGATGATGTTCATCATAGGAACAGGAAGAACATGAGCGTTTGCACCGCCAATATAGCGGTAAAGAGGAATGTTCAGGGCCTTTGCGGCAGCCTGAGCGGTTGCCAGAGAAACGCCGAGAATGGCATTTGCACCAAGCTTGCTCTTTGTTGGTGTTCCGTCCAGAGCCAGCATTTTCATATCAACAGCACGCTGTTCAAAAACGTTAAAGCCTTTGAGTGCAGGGGCGATGATTTTATTTACGTTATCTACAGCTTTAAGAACGCCTTTTCCGCCATAGCGGTTTTTGTCACCGTCGCGAAGTTCAAGGGCTTCGTTTTCACCAGTACTTGCTCCAGAAGGAACAGCAGCACGTCCAAGAACTCCGTTTTCAAGAATTACGTCTACTTCTACAGTAGGATTTCCGCGTGAATCAATAATTTCGCGGCCAATTACTTTGTCAATTGCCATACAGTTCAGCATTGCTTTACCTCTTTTATGATTTATGATTTACTATGTTAGATTTAACTAACCAAAATACTATGTTAGTGTAATCTAACTAAAGTGTCAATTCTTTGCTTATTGAAAAATCTGTTACTAAATGATATTTTATCTACAGTATATATTTATAATTCCGGCAGACTGGCAATTTCTGGTGGAATTAAATTTTATAGGAGCAAAACATGACATACACTGCAGAAGTGGAACACATGTGTCCTTTGGCAAAAGGCGCATATCATGGACCTGCCCCAATCCCGGAAGAGGGAGAATGGGTAAAGGTTAAGAAAATTGAAGATGTTTCTGGATTCACACACGGTATCGGCTGGTGTGCACCACAGCAGGGAGCCTGCAAGCTTTCTTTGAACATCAAACAGGGAATCATTGAAGAAGCATTGGTTGAGACTATCGGTTGTTCTGGTATGACTCACTCAGCTGCTATGGCTTCTGAAATCCTCATCGGAAAAACTCTTCTTGAAGCATTGAACACTGACCTCGTTTGCGATGCTATCAACACAGCTATGCGCGAGCTTTTCCTCCAGATTGTTTACGGTCGTTCACAGTCTGCTTACTCTAAGGACGGACTTAAAGTTGGTGCTTCTCTTGAAGACCTCGGAAAGAACCTCCGCTCTCAGGTAGGTACAATGTTTGCTACACGCAAGACTGGCCCTCGCTACCTTGAAATGACAGAAGGTTATGTTGAGACTTGTGCAATTGATAAGGACAATCAGATTATCGGTTACAACTGTATCAACTTTGGTAAATTGATGGACGCTCTCAAGGCTGGAAAACCAGCTGAAGAAGCAATTGCAGGTGCTCGCACTCACTATGGTCGTGTAACAGCAGATCAGGGTATGGTTCGCCTTATTGACCCAAGAAAGGAGTAGAAAATGGCATTATTTGAAGATTTTGAAGGCCGCATTCCTCAGGTGAATAAGGCTCTTAAAGAATATGGTTTTAAAGAAGGTGAGGCTGGCTTGAACGAAGCTCGTGACCTTTGTAAGGCTCGCGGTTTTGACCCTTATGAAATCTGTCAGTCTACACAGCAGATTTGTTTTGAAGATGCAAAATGGGCTTATGTACTTGGCTCTGCAATCGCAATCAAAGAAGCAGAAAAAACTGGTGACAAGACTGGTTCTACAGCTGCCGCTAACATCGGTAAGGGACTCCAGGCCTTCTGTCTGCCAGGTTCTGTAGCTGATGACCGCAAGGTAGGTCTTGGTCACGGAAACTTGGGCGCTCGTCTTCTTTCAGAAGAAACACAGTGCTTTGCATTCCTTGCAGGACACGAATCTTTCGCTGCTGCTGAAGGTGCTATTAAGATTGCAGCTAACGCTAACAAGGTTCGCAAGAACAAGCTCCGCGTTATTTTGAACGGTCTTGGAAAAGACGCTGCTCAGATTATTTCACGCATCAACGGCTTTACTTATGTTCAGACAGAATTCGACTATTTCAACGGCGAAGGTACAGACAAGGCTCTTAAGGTTGTTAAGGAAATCCCTTATGGTTCAAACCCAGACCGCCTTATCGTAAAGTGCTACGGTGCTGACGATGTACGCGAAGGTGTTGCAATCATGTGGCACGAGGATGTTGATGTTTCTATCACTGGTAACTCAACAAACCCAACACGTTTCCAGCACCCAGTAGCTGGTACTTACAAGAAGGAACGTCTCCTTGCAGGTAAGAAATACTTCTCTGTAGCTTCTGGTGGTGGTACAGGTCGTACACTCCATCCTGATAACATGGCTGCAGGTCCAGCTTCTTACGGCTTTACTGATACTCTCGGACGTATGCACTCAGATGCACAGTTCGCAGGTTCTTCATCAGTACCAGCTCACGTAGAAATGATGGGCTTCATGGGAATGGGTAACAACCCTATGGTAGGATGTACTGTTGCGTGCGCTGTTGCTGTAGCTGGTTCTTTCTAATTGAACACCACGGTGGTTGAGTGCCGCGAAGCGGTGTATCGAAACCACCATATTAAAAGACACTTCCATTCGGAGGTGTCTTTTTTTTTTCTCGGAGCGAAACATACTTTCGTGTATTTGCAGAAAGCTTTTCTTCTGTGTCTGTAAAATAAAGCTTTGGAGTTTTTACAATGGAACGCCCAAGATTTTTTGATATGCTTTCCATTGAAAGCAGCTGATGTTATAATACAGGCATGAAAAAATCCCCCAGGCTTTCCAGCCTCATAGATAAAGCTGTTTTTGATTATAATCTCATAGAAAAAGGTGACCGTATTCTGGTAGGGGCGAGTGGTGGAAAAGACTCTACTGCCCTCATAAAATATTTTTCTGACCGGGCCAGACGGCCTGCAAAGAAGGGGACTGCTGATACAGGTTTTGAATATAAGGCGCTTTTTATAAAGTCTGATTTTGCGCCGGATTTTCCTGAGGGGATTCTGGGCAAGTTCTTCGAGTGGGGCGTACCTTTTGAGCAGCTCAATGTAAATGTTTTGGAGCGGGTAAAGCCCGGGCAGAAGATGAGCTGCTGGTGGTGTTCTACCCAGCGCCGCACTGAGCTTTTGAATTACGCGATTGAGCATGGCTATAACAAGATTGCTCTTGGTCACCACATGGATGATATTCTGGAAACGCTTTTAATGAATATGCTGAATAAAGGGGAGTTTGCCTCCATGCCGCCACGGCTGAAATATGACAACTTTCCTGTTACAATAATCCGGCCTCTTTGTTATGTAAGCGAAGCCCGCCTGATAGAAGAATCAAAGACCGGAGGTTATGCAGGCTATACCTGCACCTGTAACTATCAGGATAATTCCGGGCGCAAAGAGGCCAGGGCAAAACTTGAGGCTTTAACAGATGGTGATGAGTCCAAAAAAGAGCGGCTCTTTGCTGCCATGAAAAACATACAGAGCCTGTATCTACCCTGAGCCCTGAGCTCTGTCTGTCTGCCGTCTGGTATTTTATTTTGCCTGAACCTTGTTTTTTCCGCTGTTTTTTGCAGTATACATCAATTTGTCAGATTCTTTTAAAAGAGCCGTTAAGTCTGTATCAGTTTTAATTTCTACAACTCCGGCAGAAAATGTTGCCGTCAGATGATAGTTTATTTCGCATTTAGAAATAAATTCAGACTTTAGTTTTCCAAGTTTTGCTGTAAATTCATCCTTAAATACATGGGAAAGGACAATAAATTCATCACCACCGTAGCGGAATACAATTTCGCCGTTTTTTTGAAAAGTCTGAACAAGAGTTTTTAGAATTTCATCACCAATATCATGCCCGTAAGTATCGTTAATTTCCTTGAAATTATCCAAATCAATAAAACCAATACAGGCATAAGAAGAAATAGAAGCGCTTTCATTCATTAATGCAGATTTACTGTAGGCACCGGTAAGATTATCATGATAGAGACGTACTTTTAATTCTGTGTTGAGTTTTTCATAGTCCTTTACGTCAGCAAGAGCAGTCATCAGAGTGTTATAGATGCTGAGTGTAATAAAAAATACTGCAACAAGAATTGCAAGCGAAAGCATGGAAACCAGAATATTGTATGTTGAATGAATTATTGAATACTGATAAACGCAGTATGCCGCCTGAAGAATTATGCAGGCAATAAAAACCCTTATGTGGGTTTTCTTTCCAAGGGGGCAGGAAAGAATTACAGGAATGCAGTAAATTACAGAAAGAAAAATAAATCCCCAGTGTTCAAAGGCATAAACGGATGCAACAATCAGATAAACACTGCAGATACATACTTTTTTCATCTTAAAATTTGCTTTTTTATAGAAGAAAAGAAATATGAAATAGACAATCCAGTTTATTAGGTTTGGAATAATAATATGACGCTTTATATAGGAAAAATCTGGAATCCATCTGGCAGAAATAAATAAGGGGTCGCCGGAAATATCTCCAGAAATGAATCTGATTATGCAGAACATACAGATTTCACTCAAAAGCACAAACAGCAGGGAAATGCAAAGCCCAAGACAGATTTTGTCCATGTATCCTGTTATGTTGTTTGTTACGATGACGCTGCTTGCTGTAAGCTGTTCTGGTTCCCTAGATTTGCCTTTCATTAAAAATCCCCACTTTTATTATATACGATTTTTTAGGAATTATGCTACATTTCAATTATGAAAAATCTCTTATTTTTCACGTATTGCAGCGCATCTGCATTATAACCCTGCTGAGACTGAAAAAGCCCTTCATCTGCACAGTCTTGTGAAAGGGGGAATAATGACGATAGAAACAGGCGGAATTGTTTTATACTATGTTTTATTGTATAATCACAAGTGATGAAAAAGATAGCCGTAATAACAGGTGCAAGTTCCGGCATAGGAATGGAATTTGCAAAACAGGTTTCTCAGAAATATACATTTGATGAAATCTGGATTATAGCCCGCAGAGAAGACAGACTTCGTTCTCTTGCAGAGAATTTTAAAGACCTTCGTCCTATTGCAATGGATGTATGCGGAAAAAGCGGGGTAGAGACCTTTAAAAACTTTCTTGAAGAAGAAGACAGAAAACTCCGAGCCGTAGAAAGCGGAATAGAAATTGCACTTCTTATAAATAATGCCGGTTTTGGCACTTACGGCCCTTTTGCAGAAACTTCCGTAAACCGCCAGATGGAAATGATTGATCTTAACTGTACTAGCGTTACAGGAATCTGCGGTGTGGCCCTTCCTTACATGAATAAGGGTTCTGTAATAATTAACACCGCTTCTCTTGCAGCCTTCCTTCCTTTGGGGAACTTTGCAGTTTATGCTGCAAGCAAATCTTATGTATTAAGTTTTACCCTTGCCCTTGCTGCTGAATTAAAAGACAGGGGAATAAAAGTTTCTGCCCTTTGTCCCGGTTCTGTTAGTTCTGAATTTGCAAATGTTGCTTCTAACGGAGCCCGTCGTGAAGTAAAAGGCGGATTCCCTCCTCAGAAAGTTGTAGCTCAGTGCCTGCGCCGTGCATACAGCGGAAAAAAGATTTCTCTTTACCGTCCAAAATGGCGTTTTTCAGCTTTTATGAGCCGTTTTGTAGGAAGATATTTTGGAGCCCGCTTTACTTACAAATATCACAAAAGGCCTAGAACTCCTGATACAGACCTTCAGAAAAGAGCGGAATTATAGTTTATGGAAACCAGCGCACTCTTTACTGATTTTTACGAACTCACTATGGCTCAGGGCTATTGGAAAGAAAACATGAATGACCCTGTAGTTTTTGATATGTTTTTCAGAAAAAATCCTTTTAACGGCGGATTTGCAATTCTTGCCGGAAACGAAACCCTAATGGATGTCATTACCCGTTTCCGTTTTTCTGAAGACGACCTTGCTTTTTTGGAAAGCCAGCAGATTTTTGAACAGGGCTTTCTTGATTATCTGAAAGATTTTCATTTTACAGGTGACTTATATACGATTGACGAAGGAAGCCTTGTTTTTCCTCAGGAACCAATTGTAAGAATTCATGCAAATTTAATAGAAGCGCAGATTCTGGAAGGGGTGATTTTAAATCATATAAATTTCCAGAGCCTTATTGCAACAAAAACTGCAAGAATCTATCTGGCAAGTAAAAAAGCCCCTATTATGGAATTTGGTCTTCGTCGTGCCCAGGGGCCGGACGGAGCCATGAGTGCTACCCGCGCAGCCTTTATTGGAGGCGCCGCAGGAACTTCAAATACCCTTGCTGGTAAAACTTTTGGAATTCCTGTGATGGGAACAATGGCTCACTCCTGGATTATGTCTCATAATTCAGAAGAGGAGGCCTTTAGGGAATATGCAAAAATCTATCCCGATAAAACTGTTTTTTTGATAGACACTTATGACACCCTTCATTCAGGAATTCAGAATGCTATAAGTGTGGGGCGGGAACTTGCAGCAAAAGGAAAGTCTTTTGGTGTCCGCCTTGATAGCGGTGACATATCCTATCTTTCCCGGGAAGTGCGCAGGGAACTTGACCAGGCAGGCTTTAAGGATGCAAAAATCAGCGTTTCAAATGAACTTACGGAAGAAATCATTTCTACCCTTACTGCCAGCGGTGCTCCAATAGACAGCTGGGGGGTAGGAACGAATATGGTAACAGGCGGCACGGAATCGTCTTTTACAGGTGTTTATAAACTGGCTGCCCGCTATAATCCTCAGGTAAAGATGTTTCAGCCCACAATGAAGTTTTCTGAAAATCCTGCAAAGATGACAAACCCCGGCATAAAAAATGTCTGGCGGCTTTATGATGAAAACGGCATGGCAGGGGCAGATATTCTAGCCCTTGAAAATGAAGAAATTGAAAGCGGAAAAGAATACCGTTATTTTCATACCCTTGTAGACTACAGGCAGTTTGTCTTTACAGCGTCAAAAGTTGAATTCCTCTTAAAAAAACGTCTGGAAAAAGGTCAGCGAACGGATCCAGGACTTCCAGACAGCCAGCAGATTCGTCTGAGCCGCAGTGTGATGGAAAGTCAGCTGGAAACCTTTGATGAGTCCTACAAACGCATCTTGAATCCTCATATTTACAAGGTTTCCCTTTCAGAAAACCTCAAGGACTTAAAGAAATTTTTCATAGAAGCAAACATCCGCTAGGTTGAATGTAATGGCTTTGCTGATTATAATGTCATCATGAAAAAATCATTACTTTTGATTCTTCCCCTTTTGTTTTTTATTTCATGCGGGGGGCCAGACAATCAGACAAAAAAAGAAAAACTTCTTCATCAGCAGTATTCAGAATTCTGTAGGGAAATTCATAATCAGAAAAAAAATCATGATGAAAAACTTGCTGAATTTGTAAAAAATATGCCCCTTGAAGAAAAAATTGCCCAGCTTTTTATAGAAAATCTTGAAGGCAATGTTCGCTTCCGTTCCTTTGAAACTCTTGGTGCCATAAACGGCAGTGATGACAAAAGGCCTCTTGTTGCAGGCGGCTATCTTTATTTTTCCTATAATATTGCAGAAAGCCGCGAGCAGATGAAAGCCTATAATCAGTCTGTAATGGATTATTGTGATGATTATGGAATCATTCATCCCTTTCTTTCCGTGGATCAGGAAGGCGGTTGGGTCAGCCGCTTAAAAAAACTGAACGACAGGCTTCCTTCAAACGAAGATGTTGCCGCAAACTACAGCATACCCCAAGCATATTCTCTTTATTCTGTTCAGGCAGAACAGATGGCAGACCTGGGCTTTCACATGAATCTTGCTCCTGTAATAGAAGTCTGTACTGACGATAATAGGGAATTTCTTGATGGAAGAAGTTTCGGTTCTCTGGAACAGGTTCTTTCTTTCGGGCGTGCCTGCATTAACGGCTATGAAAACTGCGGAATTGCAACTGTCGTAAAGCATTTCCCCGGCAATACAAATACCGACCCTCATACAGGACTTCCTGAAATCACCCTGTCTAAAGAAGATTTGGAAAAATCCATTGAATCATTCAAAAAACTTCTGGAATTAAAGCCCGCAGCCCTTTTGATGTCTCATGCAAGAACTTCCGCTGTTGATTCCGGCGTGCCGGCCTGCCTTTCTTCTGTCTGGGTAACGGATATTCTTCGTAATGAATGGGCTTATGACGGTCTTATTTTTTCTGATGATATTTTTATGGGCGCTCTTGCAGATAACGGCTATCCGCCTGAAAAAGCGGTCGTAATGGCTGTGGATGCCGGTATAGACTGCATAATGATTTCAGAAAAGCGTTTTGCCCGCCCTGCCTCTGTTCTGTATAAAAAGGCTCTTTCTGATTCAGATTTTGCTTCAAAAATAGACCGTGCAGTATGCAGAATTCTTATGTATAAAGAAAATGCCGGCCTCTGGTCTCTTGATTCTGTTGATTCGGATTCTTCTAATTCTTAAAAAGGGGAGAAAGAAAGTTAATGGGAAGTAAGAAAAAAAATAAGGCTTCTATTACGGCAGTCCCATCAGGAGAAAAACTTTCCGGCCGCTCAGGCTTTGAATCCTATTACGGCAGTCTTTATGGACAGCGCTGGGAAAGTCTTAAGGCGGCTTTTTTGCAGGAAAATTCTTCTGTTGAATATAAGATTCCCGGTGCCGGAAAAAGTTATTTTTTAGACAGTGCTTCTGTTCTTGCAGCCCTCTGTCTTCCTCTTGAGGGAGCAGAAAACATTCTGGACTTGTGTGCGGCTCCCGGCGGTAAGACTCTGGTTCTTGCTTCCCGAATGGGAAAAGATGCCCGACTTTCTTCAAATGAACGCTCTCCTGAGCGCAAACACCGTCTTGCTACTGTAGTGGCAGAATGTCTCCCGCCGGATATAAACGAAAGAATCCTTGTTTCCTGCAGTGACGGTGCTACCTGGTGCCGCCGCCAGAGCCAGTGTTTTGACAGAATCCTTCTGGATGCTCCGTGTTCTTCTGAACGCCACGTTTTTAATGATGAAAAATACCTTTCCCAGTGGTCTCCTTCCCGCATAAAAACTGTTGCCATGGAAGAATGGGCCCTGCTTTCTTCTGCATGGCGTCTTCTTGCTCCCGGTGGAATCCTGCTTTATTCAACCTGTGCCCTCTGCCCTCAGGAAAATGATGGCATGATGGAACGCCTTGTAAAAAAGTTTGATTCTGACCGCTCCCTGCCCCAGAATCAAGCGCAGAGCAGCGGCAAGCCTGTTTTTTTGCAGCCCGAACCAAAACTTTCTGAAATTTCTGCCTTTGTAAACCAGACTTTCACCCTCCCGGAATGGGAAAAAACACAGTATGGTTTTCAGATTCTTCCGGATGTGGCAAAGGGAGCTGGTCCTATTTATTTTTCAATTATAGGCAAACAATAATCATTTTAGTGTATTTTACTCTTGAAAAATTCTTATAAACGTTGATAATAGTAATGTATGAAAAAAGAGGAAAAAGAGGATAAACTTCAGCTCATAATTGAAATTGAGCGACAGCTGAACGAAATACAGGACGTTGACGTCCTTCTTGAACGAATTCTCACAGAAACTCGACGTATTGTAAACGCTGATGCTGGTTCTATTTATGTTGTTGAAGGTGACAAAATCAAGATTAAGTATGGTCAGAATGATACTCACCTTAAGGAACTTGCACCCGGTGAAAAGCTCCCGTACACTTGTTTTTCTTTTCCTATAAACGAAAAACAGATTTGCGGTTACGTTGCCCTCACAGGAAAACCTCTTAATATTAAAGACTGTTACGAAATCCCAGAAGATACTCCTTATAAGTTTAACAAAAATACAGACCTTACTACAAATTACCGTACAAAGTCCATGTATACATTCCCGCTAAAAATGGCAAACGGAGTGCTTCTTGGTGTCATTCAGATTATTAATGCAAAAGATGAGCAGGGCAGGGTAGTAAGTTTTGATGATGAAGCAGAACTTCTTATTACTCATTTTGCTTCAAGTGCGGTTCAGGCTCTCCAGCATGCTTATGTTACTGCAAACATGGTAAAGCGCATCTTAAAAATGGCTGAATTCCGCGACCCTAAGGAAACTTATCCTCATGTAGAGCGTGTTTCTTCTTTCTCTCTGGAAATTTATGACCGCTGGGCCTTTAATCACAATGTGCCGGAAGCAGAACAGCACCAGTACCGTGATAATCTTAAAATTGCCGCTAAATTTCATGATGTTGGCAAGGTTGGTATTTCTGATATTATCCTTAAAAAGACTTTTCCCCGCTTTACAGACGAAGAGCGCAATATAATGAAAGGCCACACCTGTATTGGAGCCCAGCTTTTTGACCCTCCAGAATCTCTGCTTGATAAAATGTCTCAGGAAGTTGCCCTTCATCACCATGACCGTTGGGATGGTGGAGAATCCGGCTATCCGGGAAACATTTCCCTGAGCGATTTTTCTATTAAAGACGGAATTATACCTAAGACTGAACCTCTTTACGGAAACGACATTCCTTTGAGTGCAAGAATTGTTGCCGTTGCAGATGTTTTTGATGCATTGAGTCACCGCCGCTGTTATAAGGAAGCCTGGACAATTGACGATGCATTTGAAGAAATTCAGAATAATGCAGGTTCTCAGTTTGACCCGGAAGTTGTTCTTGCCTTTATGCAGGTTCGTGACCGCATCTGTTCAATTTCTCTTGCTTTCCCTGATGAAATGGAGCACTAGAGAAGCCTGAGCTGCTGGTGAAGCACTTTGTCAAAGGTGTTTGCGAACAGGGCAAATTTCTTTTTGTCGTATCCTTCATGAAAATGCTGGACTACTCCTGCCTGCGAAAGCTGCAGGTCAAAATTGCGTTCGGAAAGTTTTTCCTTAATGTTTTCAGAATTAAAAACTGTTCCCCTGTCATTTATTACGCAGATTTTTTTTGCAACAAGTTTATCTGCAAATATAATGTCTTTTGTAATTACCAGGTCTGCGCCTTCTGCGTGTTCAAGAATGTAATTGTCAGCGGCATCTTTTTCTTCCGGGCAGACAATCATCTTAAAAGTGCCTTCTTCTGTACATTTTATTTCACGGTTTGCAACAAAATAAACTTCTGCATTATTGCGGCAGGCCATTTTTACTGTGTGATTTCTTACCAGAGCGGGGCAGGAGTCTGCATCTATCCAGATGCAAAGTTTTCTTTTTGGATTGTTTTCCAATTAAAGTACCTTGTTGATTTTTTCTATCATGCTGAGCGTTCTTTTTTCAATTTCAGCATTATTTTCTGTATATTCTAGTGGAAGCTGTCCGTTTTCAAGGGCAACTTTATTTTCTTTTTCTTTGTACACTTCATCGCAAAGCATTATGCCCGAAAGAATTGCCACCTGTAAGGGTGATTTAATGGAATCGATTTTGCTTACGTCGTCTGTAATCTGTTTGTAATAACCGAGAAGTTTTTCCAGATATTCTTCACTTTCAATGGACTGAATTGTAAAATTCGTGCCCAACATATTTATTTTAAGTTTACTCATTAGAATATATCAAATCCAAGGTTATCCTGAGAGTCATCTTCTTCTGAACCGTCAAAAGCATCTTCAATTTCATCTGCTTCTGAATCTGTCATCTGCATTGAGTTAAAGTTTGGTTCCTGCATTACAGGAGTTTCTTCTGTCTCTGCTTCCGGCTCATTAAGAGGCTGGTTGTATTGAACATAAGATGTGTTCTGAACTGTTTGCTGTGGCTGTACAACAGGCTGCTGTGGCTGAGCCATTGTCTGCACAACTTCTTCTGGTGCCTGTGTAAGAGGAGGCACCTGAGCGCCCTGGTCTGGATTAGAACTGCCGTTTTTAAGGACTGCATTTTCTATGTAGAGCAGGCGGTCAAGTGCCTTTTTGATACCGCTCTCAATCTGGTTCTGGTCTGTCTCAATAGAAGAAAGTTGCTCCGTCTTGCTTGAAAGCGCATTTGTGAGCTCTTGACACTTTGTGCGAAGAGCATCGTTTTCAGCCTGAAGCTGTTGGATTTTTTCAACAGCACTTTCTACCTTTTGTTCAAGAAGCATTACTTGATCGAGAGTTATCATAATTAATCCTTACTTATGCTTTGAGTGCTTTCTTAGCAGCTTCTACAACTGCCTTGAATGCAACTGGGTCTTCAATAGCCATATTAGAAAGAGCCTTGCGGTTCAATTTAATACCTGCTTTGTTAACTCCGTCGATAAAGCGTGAGTATGTAAGTCCTTCTTCACGAACTGCAGCGTTAATACGTGCAATCCAGAGTGAACGGAATTCATGCTTGCGGTCACGGCGATCTACATAAGCATGTCCGAGGGCTTTAGTTACAGCATCTTTTGCTGGTTTGTAGTTTGATTTTCTGTCACCGCGGAAACCCTTAGCGAGCTTCAAAATCTTTACACGGCGGTTCTTTCTTTTTGTTCCGTCTATTGCTCTTGACATTTCATTCTCCTATCAACCGTATGGAAGCATCTGCTTTCTGATTTTCTTTGCGTCAGCTTCAGCGATATAACCTGTTTCGCGGAGCTGTCTCTTTCTCTTAGGAGAACGCTTTGTCAGAATATGACGAAGGTTCTGCTTCTTGTGCTTTACTTTGCCAGTTCCTGTAAGAGAGTATCTCTTTGCAGCTGACTTCTTTGTCTTCATTTTAGGCATTTTCTAAACCTCTTTTTTTGCGGCTTTTGATGAGATTGTCATTGACATGTTTCTTCCGTCCATAGCGGCCGGCTTGTCAATATTGTACGCCGAGGTAAGTCGCTTTAACACCTCATTCAGAACGTCATAGCCGAGTTCGGTATGTGCAAGTTCACGTCCGCGGAAACGGATTGTAACCTTTACCTTATCGCCCTCGTCAAGAAATTCCTGTATGTGCTTGGCTTTAGTGTCAAGATCTCCGGCGCCAATTTTTGGCTGCATTCGGATTTCTTTCAGCTTTAATACTTTCTGGTTTTTCTTGGAATCTCGGAGCTTTTTTTCCTGTTCAAACCTGTATTTACCATAATCGAGAATTTTACAAACCGGCGGGTTCGCATTCGGTGAAACTTCAACAAGGTCAAGATCCTTGTCTTTTGCTATTCTGAGAGCCTCTTGCGTAGATACAATTCCTAGCTGTTTGCCCTCGTCATCAATAAGACGCACTTCTCTGACACGAATCATTTCATTGATTCTCTGTCCCTTATTGTTGTTGTTATTATTCACGTATGCCAACGATCCTCCTAGTGTTGGAAGCGGATTTACCGCTTCTTTTCACGATTTTACACATAGCGTATTCTAACATTATATTTAATTTTTATTACTGTGTCTATATGCAAAAATGCTCTTTCACAAAAATATAATTCATTCTATACTGAGCCGATGGCTGAATTTATTTCTACATTTATAACAGGATTTCAGAATGTTGTCAGCAGGAATCTTCCTCTGCAGTTGAAAGGCTGTAAAATCCTTGGGATTTATGACGGACTTGTTCATTACTCTTACAGCGGAAATTCCCGGGATTTAGAAAAAATCATATATTTTAATAATACTTTTTTTGTCCTTAAAGTGAATAAGGGAAAGGGGCTTTCTTTTCCTGCAATGGTAAATGCCCTTGCTTCTGAAAAAAAATATTTTCTTATAAATAAAGGCACTTTCAGGGTGCGTTTTATTCAGGAAAATCAGTTTGCGAAAGTAGATAAATCTTTAGTCCGCAAGGCAGAAGATATTGTCCTGAATAATTCAAAATTAAAAATAGACAGGCTTTCGCCCGAAACTGAAATCTGGTTTTCAATCAGACGTGAAGGATTTGCCTTTTGCGGGCAGCTTATTTCAAAGCGGGAATTTACGGAAAAAAATCTTAATAAAGGCGAACTAAGGCCCGAAATTGCCTATCTGATTTGTGCTTTTGCAGGTCTTTCTGGAAGCGGGGAAGAGTTGATTTCTGAGCCCTTTTGCGGTTACGGTTCCATTCCTGTTCAGCTTGCAAAAAAGTTCCGTTTTAAAAAACTGTACGCATCCGATATCGACGGACAGAAAATTCAGATGGTTGCTGCAAAAAAACAGCTTTCCGGCAGGGATGATATAGAAGTTTTTGAACAGGATGCCCTTTTACTGGATCATTTTGAAGATAAGTTTCTTGATGTGATTATTACAGATCCTCCATGGGGATTTTATGAAGATATAGGTGACATAAATCTTTTTTATCAGAAAATGTTTTCTTCCTTTAAGCGTGTATTAAAAGAAGACGGTAAGGCTGTCATTCTTTCTGCCAGAAAAGAAGAAATAGAAAAGGCTGCCTCTGCAGCCGGTTTTTCTGCAGAAGACAGCCTTCATACTCTTGTTAATGGAAAAAAAGCCTCACTTTACTTGTACAGGTACATAGGAAAGTAATCTTTTGTATTGATGTCTTCAATTACACTTTCTGGAAGTCCAAGACTTGCCGCAGCCTTTGTTGTGGCAAACTGCTTTGCTGCTCCTGTCATGTAATCCATAAAAGTCTTTTTACGTTCTTTCTGGAAAGTTACCACTTTTATGCCAGGCATATCCAGTTCGTTTTCTGAAAAATCCTTTATCATTCCATCCCAGGAATCAATGCGGTCTATGAGACCGTTTTCAAGGGCCTGTTTTGCAGTGTAAAGTCTTCCGTCAGAAAGTTCACATGCGTCATCATAATTCATAAGGCGGCGCTTTGCCACAATGGAAACAAACTGTTCGTAACATTCATCGCATATACTCTGCATTATTGCCCTCTGTTCTTCTGTTACAGGCTCGTTATAATTGAACATATTCTTGTTGCGGCCAGAATGTATGGTTTCGCTTTTTATGCCTGCTTTTTCAAAAAGACCGGTTAAATCATAAGAAGAACCGAAAATTACTCCTATGCAGCCGGTAAGAGTGTTTCTGTTTGCGTAAATCTTATCTCCGGCACAGGAAATATAGTAGCCGCCGGAAGCAGCCATCGGCCCCTGATAAACATAAACTGGCTTTCCGCTTGTTTTATAGTCCATAAGGGCAAGGTATGCTTCATCAGCCTGATAAACGGCTCCGCCTGGGGAATCAACATAAAGGGCAATTCCCACGTTGTTTTTGTCTTCTTTCAGACTGCTGATTGTATTTAACAGCCAATTCTGGTCGTAATCCTGCCCTGACTGCTGTATTGTTCCTTCTATATAAACTGCTGCAATATAACTTTTCTTATACCCTTTTGCAATTTCTGGATTATAGTTAGAAACGTTTCCGTGAGAAGCGTATGTAACTGTTACAACAGGATTTCTGCTGTCTATTATAGTTTTTACAGTGATTCCTGCAGAAACTAGAATTACAATAATAAGTACGATTAATCCTGATTTGAAACTTTTTTTCATTCTGACAAGTCCTCCGGTTTGATTTTTCCTGTTTCAACAGCTTCTTTTAGCATTGAGTGATAGGCGTTTACAAAAGAAAGTGACATATATGGTGAAACAAATAAGTCTGAAATGCCCAGGGTAATGACACCCAGAAGAATCCAGCCAATAAATGAAAGTCCCATAACAAAAATATCCCACTTGTGACCTTTTGTAATTATCTTACTTATATTCATTGCCTTTGTTACGGAAATGTTGTCATATTCAGCAATAAGATAATACATCTGTGAGTAGGAAATGGCTTTTATAATTCCCGGAATAATAAAAAGAAGGGTCCAGAGAAACACCCAAAGCAGTTCCCAGAGGCAGCCAAGTGCCGCACGTCCCCAGTTATTAAAACCTTCTACAAAACTGGAAAGAGATACTTTATCCGGCGAGCGGGTCATTTTAAGGTAAAGGTTCAGGGCTGCAACAGAAAGAATCTGGCCGATTATAGCCTGAAGCAAAGTCAGCGGAAACTGATATGGAGAGGCCTGCTGCTGGTTTATAACTCCCATAGCATCTATATAGTTTCCGTTTTGAAACAGTTCTAAAGCCCCGCTGTTGTATATCCGGGAAATTTCTGGAATCGAAAAAATAGAAGTGATAAGGGTGATTATCAGCGTCATTATTACAGGAACTGCCCAGCGTCCCTGCAACTGGATTCTTGCAAATCTTTTATATTTCTGTCTGTCAAACATTTTTCTCCTGCTCCTTTTTTTTAGGGGGAATTAACCCTCTGTATTTTTCCTTTAAATCCTAATACTTTTTAATGATTTATGCTATACTCTGCCCATGAAGTTTATATGCGGTCCCATGGCAACTATTTCTCATCCTGCTTTCCGAATCCTTATAGAAAAGTTCGGCGGCTGTGATGAATATTTTACGGAAATGATAAATGCGGGGAGTCTTTTGAATGACGGCCCTTTTGAAAAATATTACGTGAATCCGGCTCCTGTGCCCGGAAAAGTTGTATGGCAGCTGACCGGAACAGACCGGGCGCGGATGGCGGAGGCTGCAAAAAGGCTGGTTGAGCTGCCCGGAATAGGGCTGGACGTGAATATGGGCTGTTCCGCGCCTGACATTTATAAAACAGGAGCCGGTATAGGCTGGATGCTGCGCCCCCTTGAAGAAACTCGGGAAATGATCCGCTCTGTGGGTGAAGTTATTTCTTCTTATAATAAAAGTCATCCGGAATTAAAAGAAAGCGGAATGGAACGCAGGTTTTCTGTAAAACTCAGGCTTGGAGATGAGGATTTTACGGAAGAAGGTCTTTTTGCTTTTTGTGATATGCTGGTAGAAAACGGTGTAAAACTTTTAACCCTGCATCCAAGGACAAAAAAAGAAAAACTTGCCCGACCTGCCAGATATTTTTACTGCCAGAATCTTGCAGAACGCTATAAAAAAGAGGGCGTAAGCCTTTATCTTAATGGAAATATAAAGGACTCTGCTTCTGCTTCATATGCGGCCGGCCTTTGCCCTGACTGCAGCGGAATAATGATTTCCAGAGCCGCTGTTCAAAAGCCCTGGATTTTCCGCGAATTAAAAAAATCTTTTGGTGGGGAAGGGGAATATGAAAGCGGGTGTGAAAGTGAATTGACTGTAGACATGAAGCAGCTCTGTCTGGACTATATAAAGGATGTGGAAGTCTACCAGCCCCCGGAATTCTGGAAAACCCGGCTTCAGCGTTTCTTTACATACTTTGCCATGAACTTTACCTTTGGTCATTATGCCCAGACTCAGTTTATAAATGCCAGTGATAATCAGGATCTGATAGAGCGCATAGAAGATTTTTTTGCAAAGTGTCCGGAAGAAAGATTTAAAAAATTATAAAAAAAGATGCGGACTTAGAATTTATATGATACAATTTATAAGAATTGGTAAATATATGAGCTTTATTTCTGACTGCCGGCGCCTGTTTTTAATCATTGTTTTGATTACATCCAGCAGCCTTTTTGCAAAGACTGTAAAAGTCGGTTATTACATTAACAGCGGAAATTTCATGGACGGTTTTTCCGAAGAAGACCCCAAATCTGGCTATGCCTATGAATATATGCAGACAATCTCTTCCTATACAGGATGGGATTATGAATATGTTTATGGCGAATGGGATGACTTGTACGAAGCCCTTCTTAGCGGAAAAATAGACATTCTTTCTGATGTTTCCTATACAAAGGAACGTGAAAACATTCTTCTTTATCCTGACTATCCGATGGGGCAGGAAACTTTCTACCTTTATACAAATGATAAAAATACTTCAATAAGTGCGGGTGACTTTTCTTCCTGGAAGGGAAAGAAAATAGGACTGCGTACGGACTGCTATCAGTACGAACTTTTTTTGGACTGGAAGAAAGATAAAAAACTTGAATGTGAGTACGTGGAATTCTCATCTGATGCTCCGTATTACGAAATGTTCCAGAATCATGAATTTGACATTCTTCTGGAAATTGATATGGTTGCAGAACTGGACTGGAATCCGATAGCAAGAATAGGTTCTTCTGATTTCTTTCTTACTGTAACAAAAAATAGACCTGATATTCTGAAAGAACTGAATTCTGCTCTTGCAGAAATATTTTCAATGGATCCTTATTATAACAACACCCTCTGGCTCAAGTATTTTTCTAACATGACTATTTCCAAAAATCTCAGTGTAAGGGAGCAGAACTGGCTTGAAAATCATCCTGTAATAAAACTTGGCTGTCTTTACGGAGACCTTCCTTTCTGCGATATAAATGAAGAAAACTTCAGGGCAGAAGGGCTTATTGCTGATATGATGCAGTATATGCAGGAAAAACTGCTGGATAATAAAAGTTCTGTTTCTATTGTATTATATCATGATGCCGCTCAAATGCTTAGTGATTTAAAGATGGGGAAAATAGATGCAATAGCTCCTGTTGCAAGAAAACTTCAGCCTGCAGAAGAGGCCGGTCTCTGTCTTTCGCAAAAGTTTACTTCACTTGTTCTGGGCTATGCTTACAGTGGTGAAACTGTTGATTCTTCAAAGGAAAACTGGCGGGTTGCTGTTCCGTATAATCTCAGGGCTCACTTTTTCCTGCAGGAAAATTACCCTAATGCAGTTCCTGTTTTCTGTACTACTTATGAAGACTGTCTTGATGCTGTTTTAAAGGGAGAAGCTGACGGAACTTTCTTTAATATTTCCAAGATTCGCGGACTTATAAATAAAAACAAAAGGTTCCGCAAGTTAAATTCCGTTGAGTTAAACGGATATGGCGATTCAGCCTTTCTTTCTACAAAAGAAAACATTCCTCTTATTTCCATGCTTAATAAACTTATAATGCTTATGCCGGCAGAAGAAGTTTCTTCTTCTGCAAACAGATATTCAATAAAGGAACAGGGCTATACCAGAAAGCATTTTTTTCTTTATTATTTGAATTATATTATTATGGCAGCTGTCCTTCTGGCTTCCATAACACTTGCCCTTATTATTTCTCTAAGGCATGTAGTTTATACTATTGAACATGATACATTAACTCAGCTTTTGAACAGGCGTAATTTTGAAAAGTATATGACCCGCTTCTTTAAACATGCCGCTCAGAATTCAAGTCCTTTTTGCGTAATGATGTTTGACCTTGATAATTTTAAGAGCCTGAATGACACCTGCGGTCATGCTTTTGGAGATAAGGTGCTTTCTTCCGTTGCTGCTGTTATATCTTCCTGTATCAGTCAGAAAGACAAGGCTTTCCGCTGGGGTGGAGAAGAATTCCTTATTGTATGTAATGGTGATATGAATCATGCCTGTGATGTTGCAGAAAAAATACGTACAGGTGTAGAAGTTCTTGATATGACGAGGGATGGACAAAGGGTTCCTGTAACAGTTACGGTTGGAATTTCGCCTTACAGGAGCGGTCTTACTTATAAAAATATGTTCCTTGAAGCTGATAAATACCTGTATCAGGGGAAATCTGAAGGTAAGAACAGGGTTGTTTGCAGCCTGCAGTGATTTGCATACAATCTCTTTTTGTGGTACTCTCTTTCTACAATAAAAAATGCCCTGCCGCCCTTTCCCGGCGCGGTACGGCAAAAAAATCTAAAACGGCCCACGCCAGAGTCGTAAGTGAGGTAATAAAATGGCAAAAGAATCAAAAGATACACACGCATGTACCTTAGACAAAATCATCTCTTTGTGTAAGAGAAGGGGCTTTGTATATCAGGCTTCTGAAATTTATGGTGGTCAGGCAGGTGCATGGGATTACGGCCCTCTGGGTGTAGAATTCAAGAGAAACATTCAGAATGAATGGTGGCACTACATGACTCAGCTTCATGATGATGTAGTTGGTCTTGACTCTGCAATCTTCCAGCATCATACAACTTGGGAAGCTTCAGGCCATGTTGCCCACTTCTCTGACCCTATGATTGACTGCTGTGAATGTAAGGCTCGTTTCCGCGCTGATAATCTTATAGAAGAATATTGTGATGCTCACAATGAAACTACAGACAAGCCTGTAGATACAATGACTCATGATGAAATGAAAGCCTTTATTGAAGGAAAAATCAACTGTCCTACCTGCGGAAAGCACAGCTGGACTGATGTCCGTGAATTCAACCTTATGTTCAAGACTCATCTTGGACCTGTTGCAAGCGACACATCTTTGATTTATCTTCGTCCTGAAACCTGTCAGGGTATTTTTACAGACTTCAAGAGCATTGTTCAGTCAAACAGAATGAAAGTTCCTTTTGGTGTTGCTCAGGTTGGTAAGTCTTTCCGTAATGAAATCATCTTTAAGAACTTTATTTTCCGTACCTGTGAATTTGAACAGATGGAAATGGAATATTTCTGTAAGCCTGGAACAGAAGATGAAACTTTTGAACGCTGGAGAAAAGACCGCTGGGCCTTCTACCTCAAGTACGGTATTGCAGAAGAGAACCTTAAGTGGCATCACCATGACAAGCTTGCTCACTATGCAAAGGATGCTTACGATATTACTTACAACTTCCCGATTGGTTTTGAAGAAGTTGAAGGTATTCACAGCCGTACAGACTTTGACCTTAGCCAGCACATGAAGTATTCAAAGAAGGATATGTCTTATATTGACCAGGAAGACGGAAACAAGAAGTACGTTCCTTACGTAATTGAAACTTCTGCCGGATTGAACCGCAATTTCCTTATGTTCCTTTGTGAAGCTTACGAAGAGCAGAATGTTGCTGCAGAAGGCGAAGCAGAAGATTACAGAACAGTCCTTCACCTGCATCCAAAGCTGGCTCCTGTTACAGTTGCCGTTCTTCCTTTGATGAAGAAAGACGGACTTGCAGAAAAGGCTAAGGAAATCCAGCACCTTCTTAAAGAAGACTTTGTAACTGATTATGATGTAAGCGGAACTGTAGGTAAACGCTACCGCCGTCAGGATGAAGTTGGAACTCCTTTCTGCGTAACTGTAGACTACGATACTCTTAATGAAAAGAAAGAAGACGGTTCTGCAAATGAACTTTACAACACTGTAACAGTTCGTTTCCGCGACAGCATGAAGCAGGAACGTGTTGCTTTGGACGACCTGATTGGCTTTATCCAGAAGGAAATCCGCAACTATAAGAGGTAAAAGTCTGTGGAATACGTTCGTCTTGGAAAAACAGATTTATTGATTTCACGCGTGGCCTTTGGCGCAATGCGGCTTACAGATGCCGGTGGCGAAGAAGATGCCGCCCTTATTGTGCGCAAGGCCTACGACAGCGGAATTAATTTTTTTGATACATCACGCAGGACTCCTGAAAGTGAAAAACTTCTGGGAGATGCCCTTTATGATATCCGGCGCAACGTATTTCTTTCTACTGCAAGTTCAGCAAAGACATCTGCAGAGCTTAAGGCAGACTTGGAAGAAAGCCTTATGACTCTGCATTGCGATTCTGTGGACTTATATCAGCTGGAAGTTGAAAAATTTCTTCCTCTTCCAGATGGTGCAGATAATCTTTATGCCACTCTTGCTTCCCTTAAGGCTGAGGGAAAAATCTCTCATTTTGGAATTGTTACGACAAATTATGAAACTGCAAAACGGGCTGTAGAATCTGATTTGTATGAAACTTTGCAGTATCCTTTCAGTATGGTTTCTTCAGATGACTCTGCTGAACTTGTAAAACTCTGCGAAGAACATGACGTGGGCTTTATCGCAATGCAGCCGCTTGGGGGAGGGCTGGTAGAAAACATTCCTCTTGCCTTTGGCTTCCTTCATCAGTATGAAAATGTAATTCCAATCTGGGGTGTAAAAAATCAGCAGGAAATGGAGCAGATTTTATATTTTAATGAGCATCCGCCTGTTGTTGATGAGCAGTTCCATAAGGACGTGGAAAAAATCAGGATGTTCTTTAATTAATGAAGAGTCGGTAAGCACAGCTTGCCTCTGTGGCGGAACGAGCGATAATCCTAAAACGACCCTGACGGCTCGTTTTTTAACGGATTTTCGATAGTAGCCATTAACTGAAAATGCTTATGTCAACATCTTCTATTTCACTGTCTGAAGCTGGCTGATTATTTTCTGCTGTATTTTCCGTGCCTGATTCACTTTCAGAAACCGCTTCCGATGCAGATGCTTTTCTTGAGTCTGCAGTGTCTGCTGTGTCTTCTGTTTCTTCAACTTCCTCAACTTCTTCTGCACCTTCAATTTCTTCCAGAACTTCTTCTGTTACATCAATGGTTTCTTCTTCAGCAATCGGTTCAAGTCCTGTTTCTTCGTCTGAAACTGCTTCCAGTTTTACAGGCTTTGCTTCCGCTGTATCTGACGTATCTGCTTCAAGAGTATTCTTCATCAGCATTTTAAGAATATCTTTCTTTTCATCTTTTGTAAGAACGCGAAGAACAGACAGTTCATTTGAAGTCTGAATGATTTTTGGTGAACCGTCCTGTTCTGTTTCTGTAAGCATCTGAACAAGAGGGCACTTTGGATTATCTTGATTTGAATCAATTACTTCTGCAACCTTTCTGTTTGAAAGATATACATAAGTTCCAATAGGGTAGAGTGAAACTGTAAAAAGCAGGGCCTTCAGAATAGTATCATCATACTTTCTTTCTTTGTTCTGAATCAGTTCAAGCAGGGCATCAAAAGAAGACCTTGCATCGCGGTATTTTCGCGGGCTGGAAATTGCTTCGTATGTGCATACAACTGAAATAATTTTAGCAAATGAAGAGATTTTTTCACTTGGAAGTTTTCTCGGGTAGCCGGTTCCGTTTTCATTTTCATGGTGTTCCAGAATACCAAGCTGTACGCTTAAAGGAAAGTTCAGATCCTTAACAATTGTGTAGCCTAAAACCGTGTGTTTTGAAAGCTTTGCTTTTTCAAAAGGCGAAAGTTTTCTGTCTGTCATGTAGAGCTGGGGTGGAAGCTGAACCATGCCTATTTCATGCAGGATGCAGGTTTCACCAAGTTCAATCAGTTTGGAAAGGGGCATGTGCAGCTGCATTCCTATGGCTATAGCCATGACTGTGGAACGCATTGCATGGGTAACGATAAAAACAAACTTGTCATTATGTATGTTTGAATTTACGCGGAGAATGAACCTTCTGTGATCTTTTATAAAAATGCACAGGTCTTTTATACTGTCTGTAAGCTCCTGCTGGTCAATTTCTTTATGGGTTACATAATGAGTAAACATTGAATTAATGTATTTTAAGTATTCATTATATACATTTTTGACCATTTCCAGACGATTCTGGTCATTGTTTGCTATCGTATTATTCTGGGAATCTTCAATAATCTTTTTTACGGTTTCTGTTATTTTTTCTTTTGGTTCGTCAGAATGAGCATTTTCGTCATCTGAAAGAAAATCTGTAGAGTCTGCTGTGAACTGACTGCTAAGGCTGAAATTTCCTTCGCACAGAATGTTTTCAAAATTCCATTTTTTAAGAATTTTCAGCATATTTTCAGTCAGGGTTGCAGATTTAGGCAGAAGCATAAAGGTACTGTCTATAAATGCGTCTCCAGTGAAAGAAATATCTGGTTTTAATGATTCTACAGATAAGTTTTCCATGATTTAGTAGAAGTCTCCCTGATTTCTATATCGGCATAAAAATGTGATATCTTTAATTTTCTACTATTTATAATGTTACTATAGGTTTTGGGAAATGTCAAAAAAAGCAAAAAAAAAGTTGGAAAGTCTCACACACTTTCCAACTTTTTAGTAAAATGGAGGTGTTTGCAATGCAAACAATATGTAATCGGTTGTTAATTTTTCAGGCGTCTGGATGTCTTCCCACCCGAAGATAATCACCAACTGATTTTATTATCGGACCTGAGCCTTTTGACTTTAGAAAAAAATTAATTTTTTGAATAAATTTTCTCTGCGATTTGTATTCAATTTGCCTTGACACTTATCATGTTTTTTTGGATTATGTTGTAATTATGAATGAGAGAAATTTAACCCGTACCTATCTGGAAACCCTGTCTTTTGCTGATTTGGTGGCACTTGCAGATGAATACGGGGTGGATGTTCCTGAAGATTTGGACAGACGCTTTTTAATAGCTGAACTTCTGGAACTTGCACAGGAAGAAGCCGGTCAGAATGAAGAAATGATTATATCTTCCGCTTCTGGCAGTGAAAAATCAGTTCTTCCTGGAAATTACAATGAGACTCAAATTTCGTTTGTTTTTAGAAATCCTGCATGGATTTTTGTATTCTGGAATATAAATGAAAATGATTTTGCGGCCCTTAAAAATGATTCTGGAGAATTAAAGCTTAGAATCTGTTTTATGAAAGATCCTAAAGAGCCGATTCCAGAAGAAGCCTTTGAACTTCAGGCTTCAACTACAAATCAGGAACAGTATGTCTTGATTCCGGCCGGAAAATCATATTTGAAAGTAGAACTTGTTTATTCAGCCCTTTCTGGCGGAAAAGTTCTTGCTTTTTCTCCTGTGCTTTCAATTCCTCATGGTGCAGATCTTGTAAATGAGATGCAGCCTGGTTCTTATGAAGATATTCCCCAGATTTTGAAATTATCTGGAATGGAAAATTCTCTGGCTGATCAATACAGAAAACACAGGCATTCTTTTTCTTGATGCGGGTATTTAGAATATGGAAAAAAAATTAAGTATAATTATAAAAGCAACACAGGACTATATCAGGCATTTTGGTGATTTTGAAAAATCAAACGCTATAGTTCTTAATATCTTTTTTGATACAATTTCTGATGTTTATATTCCTCTCTTACGCATGGTAAGCAGACTGGAAGAAGATGGTGTGCCAGGTTCCTTTGGTCTTGTTTTACCGCCTCTTTTGTGCAATCTTTTTGCAGATTCAGATATTCAGAATATGTATATCATGAATCTTGAAAAAAGAATTGCACTTGGTCATAAAGAACTGGAAAGAGTTGAAAATGAACATATAAAAGAAAATATTCATGAAACTATTGCTAAATATGAGCTTTTAAAGAAAGATTTTATAGAACGATATAACAGGGACTTGATTTCTGCCTTTATTGAATGCATGAAAAAAGGTCGCATTGAACTTCTGGGCACCTGCGGAACCGATTTGTTCCTGCCTCACTATGCAGATTTAAAGGAAATTGTTTCTGCCCAGATAGAAAGCGGACTTCATGCTTACAGGCAGTTCTTTGGAACGGTTCCTGATGGCTTCTGGCTGCCTGCTTTTGGCTACATGAATGGCGTAGAAAAACTGATTAAAGCTTACGGCTATTCCTATACAGTGCTTGATGCCAGAAGCGTTTTATTTTCTGAAAACTGTCCTGAGTCAGGTATTTTTTATCCTGTCCGCACAGAAAACTCTCTGGTTGTTCTTCCTCGCGATTCAAGACTGCCTTCCCAGATTAATGGAGAAAACGGAATTGCAAAAAATCAGGTTTACAGAAATGAAAACCGGGATATTGGTTATGACCTTACTCCTGTTCAGCTTGAACCTGTAATTGAAATTGGTTCTGTCCGCTATGCAACAGGCTATAAATACTGGAACCGCTGTTTTGAAGATTCTGACAAGGCTGTTTACAACAGAAAAAATGCTTTGGAGCAGGCCAGAACAGATGCAGAAAAATTTGTTTCAGAGAAACTTGCTCTTCTTGAAGAAGCCGCAGAGAATCTGCCTTCAAACGACTATGTTTCATATATATGCGCTTTTGAATCAGATGAGCTTTTCAGGAACTGGAATGAGTCTGTTCAGTGGCTGGAAAATGTATTCCGTTCTGCGGCAGAAAAAAATCTTCCTGTAGTTTCTGGAAATCAGCTGATAGACAAACAGTATTCCCTTACAAAATTCACGCCTTATTATTCTGCAGGAATTGGAGACGGATACGGCGAAAATCTGCTTTCTAGCAAAAACTGCTGGATGATTCGTCATACAAGAAAGGCCTGTGAAAGGATGATAGACCTTGCAGACCGTTTCCCAAATGATACGGGCCTTAAAACAAGACTTTTGAACCTGGGCGCAAAAGAACTGATGCTGGCTCAAAGTATGCATCTTGCAAAGACCATAGATAATTCCCTTTATCCTAATCTGGCAGAACGCCGCTTTAGAGATTCAATAAATGCTTTTACAGCAGTCTTTGATTCCCTTGGTTCAAATACTGTCAGTACGGAATGGCTTACTACCATGGAAATGCAGGATTCAATTTTCCCATGGATGAACTACAGGATTTTTTCTAAGAAACACTAGTCCTGATCCAGTTTAAGACTGTTCTTAATCATTTCAAGCATTTCAATTCTGTATCTTGCGGCTTTTATTCCCAGCGAAGCAGGATTGAAATGCCTGTTCAGTTTTAAAACCTTTTCCCAGCACTCTATTGCTTCTTCCCATTTTTCTTCTGCATAGAACATAAGTCCTTCAGAATACAGTTCATCTATCTTAGCGGCAGTTATACTGCGTCCCTTATCTCCCAGCATGATTTTTGCAGAAAGACTGAATTTGTTGAAGGGTGCCAGAGAAGATGTGAAATCCAGGGTATAGTTTAAATTCAATCTGATTTTTGCAACTTCAAATTCAAAGCCTGCGTTTATGTGGGGATTTGAGCCTTTGATTCCCGCTCCGGCAAGAAAGAGCAGGAAGGGGGCAAACTGCACTGAAATTCCTGTGCTTATGTAAGGCAGATGATATGTTTTTAAGTCCTGCAGGTTAAGAGGCTGTGAAAAGTCCAGACTGAGTGTAAAAGGCTTGATGAAGCGCACTGAAATGCCGGCGGAAGCGAGTGTAGGCAGGGGAGAATCCTGAACAAGAGTTTTTGTAAAGCCTGTTACGGCGGCTCCCAGATTCTGCAGGGATAGTCCAATGCGTACATTAGGGTCACGTGATGAATAGAATTTTAAGAAATTAAACTGCATCATCATTCCTATGTCTGCCATAAAAGCCGCTGCGCTTTGTGAAATGCCGGAATTTGGAATTACAAGCCCCGTGTCGTCATCTGCATAGTTTGGAATGCTGCGCCAGGAGGCCTTTACTGTAGCTCCAAGAGCCAGTCCCTTAAAATCATAGCCTTCAAAAAAATTGTAGGAAATGTTAAAGGCCCCTGTTGTTTCAGAATAATAGCCGGAAGTAACTCTGTCTCCAAATGCGTTGTATTCGGTAAAAGGCAGGTAAAAGCAGGAAAGAAAAGTTCCAAAACTCAGGCTTGGAATTTTATTAAATCGGGTTGTAAAAGCAAGGGTGTCCAGTTTTGAATCTGCAATCCATGAATTATGAAAAAGGGCAATCTGACCTTCCTTTTGCAGGGCCCCTGCGGCCGGATTATAACGCAGGTAATTTATGTCATCACACAAGCCGGTATATGCATTTCCAAGGCTTTCTGTTCTGCCGCCAAAAGGAATAAGCAGGGAGCGGAAACTTGTTGTACCTTCATTTGAATCTAGAGTGGAGTAAAAAAAATCTGAAATCAGTGTATTGTCGTCAAATAAAGAAAGTGCTCCGGCTCTTGCCGGAATAAAAATGAGAAAAAATAAGGCTGTAAAAAAATGCACTTTCGCTTTCATTTTATAATAAGTATATAAGGTTATTTTTCCGAAAATCAACTATAATATTCTACATATTTCTGATGAAAAAGAAAGGTATTTTTCTTGTCATTTTGATTTTCTCTGCTGCTTTAATGCCGCTCTCTGCCCAAAAAAAGGAGGGCAGTCAGACTGTGTCTCTTTTTGAAGTTGACAGGCTGATAAGGCGCACTGAATATGATGAAGCCCTCAGACTTCTGAATATTTATATAAAGGCAAATCCGGAAAACTTTGATGCCGCCCAGCAGCGCATTAAAAGGATTATGAATGCCCGAATCAATTATGCGGAACTGGCAGAAAAACTTATCTATCTTATTCAGACTGACCCGGGGAATGACAAGGAAATTTATGAACTTACAAGAAGGCTGGAATCATTTGAAAAGAATCCAAGTGATGAAAACCTTAAGTTTATAGCAGACCTGAAAAAATCCGCTGAGTTTAACTATTTCCGCGCAGAGTTTATGAACCTGCAGGAGCAGGGGGCGCAACTTGCAGCAAGCGGTGCCTATGGTGCAGCGATTGATAAAATTAAAGAAGGCTTCTGGCTTTATAAAGATGATTTTTATGAAACCTGGGAGCAGAGGCCGGAATTCATCAGTCAGGCAGAAGAAATCCTTGCAAATCTGGATAAAAGCCTGAAAATATATCAGGAAAAAAACTACCTGTCCCGCATTCAGGATTCTGTTGACGCTTTTGTAAAGGCTGTAAATAGTGATATGTATGATGAAGCCCTGCAGCGTTATTCAGAAATAAAGGCTCATTTTGCTTCTTTAAGTGCAGTCCGCTCTTCTGTAACAGGCAGTGCAGAGGCTCTTCAGGCTCTCTTTGAAGAAATTCAAAAAGAAAATGAAGATGTTTCAGATGCTTCCTACCTGCCTTTTTTATACAGATTCATAACAGGAATTTCCAGTATAGATAATTCTGGAATTCTCGGGCTGATGGATTTGCGATGGAATAGTTTTATAGGGGAGATGAATACTGCCGTTTTTGCCATGCTGAATGAAAAATATCAGGCCTACAGTCTTGGCATAAGCAAATCCTATACAGAAAGTGTGGGCCGTTATTCCAGTCTGGAAGCAAAAGTCCTGTCCTTATATGATTTAACAATGTATAAGGGGCGAAATGTGCTGGATAATCCTTATGAAGATTATCTGATAAAGTGCATTTATCTTGACAGTCTTGCCGGCGGTACCCAGAAACTTGCAGAAGTGTGTAGGGAAATTGATTCTGTAAACAAGGAACTTGAAGCGCTTATCCGAACAATGAAGGACAGCAATTCAGATGCAGATGATTCAACTCTTGATAAACTTTTTTCTTCAATTGTATATATTGCGCAAATGCTTGGTGTAAAGGAAGAGCAGGAGCTTAATTCTGTCAGCTGGGGGAATGATTATCATGCCCGGGCCTTTGAAGACTGGGCCGGACTGGAAAAAGTTTACACAGACAATCTTTCTTATGCTTTTGAAGAATCATTGGGAATTGCAAATACTGCATGGACAGAAATCGGTTCTGCCTTTGGACAGAGAAGTGATGACTTTGTAGCCTATGCCCGTAAGTATCTTGAAGCCGTAAAAATCTATCAGGAAGGACTGGACGGCAGGCTTAGCAAGGCAGAAATGGAAGATATAAATTCAGAAATATCTTCTGCCGTAAATTACAGTCAGAAAACAGATGAACTGGAACTGGGAATTAAATATTCTTATCCAGATCTTGCAGTAAAACTTGCAGACTATACCAGAAATTACATAAACAAAAGCATTTCTGCAGCGTCATCTTATTCTTCACAGATGAAGGAAAATTATAACGCCCATATCCAATGGAAAAATGATGAAGACCTGGAAAGTGTAGTGAATAATTCTCTTTCATATATTGATGAGCGAAGAAGGGTACTGCTCAGCCTGCTGAATGAAGTTGAAAATCAGGAAAAAATTGCTTACAGAAAGCAGACTTCTGCCCAGCTTGCAAAAAATGAAGGTGATATTCGTTTTGCAGAAGCAGAAAATGCCCTTAAAAATAATAATTTTGACGTGGCCCGCAGAAAACTTCAGGATTCTCTTGCAAAATATAATGAATCCCTTATGAATCAGGATGATGAAGGTTTCAGTCTTGATGTGGATAAAAAACTGCTTTCTCTGGGAGAGCGGATTACTAAGGCAGAAAATGAGGTCGTTGTAAGGGAAGTTCGTGAACTTAAAAATCTGGCAAAGGATTCGTATTTTAACGGACGTTTTGATGATGCAGAAAAATATCTGAATGAAGCCAAGAACCGCTGGGCTGTGACAAACGTTCAGGAAGATGAAGAAATCAAGACTCTGCTTGCATTTGTAGAAACTGCCCTTTCCATGAATACCGGCCGAGTCATTCTGCCGTCTGCCCCTCAGTATCCGGAAATGTCCCAGCTTTTGAATATTTCAAACCAGTATTATGATGACGGCTGCCTGCTTTTAAAAAAGGGTGATAAAGCAGGAGCAGAAGAGGCCTTCCGTTCCTCTCTTTCTAATATCCGTAAGGTTCAGTATGTTTATCCTTTGAATCAGCAGGCTGCCCTTCTTACTCTTAAAATCAACCGCGAACTGGATGAAAAAAAGTTCATGGAAGAATTTTCGCAAAAAATAGAGGCAGCCCGCCTCCTGTGCCAGAAGGCAGAGACCCGACAGGAAGGCTATGCAAATCTTCTTGATTATTATGAACTTGAGCCTGATTACAGGGGGCTTAAAGACCTGATTTATCAGGTAGAAATAGATATCGGAATCCGAAGAAAGCCTGTTACAAAGGTTAGTCAGAACAATGCTAAAAATCTCCTTTCAGAAGCACAGCGGCTTTTCAGAAATGCAGGAAACGATAGTGCCGCATTAAAAAAAGCGCTTTCTGCGGTTGATGAGGTTCTTGCCCTTACTCCAGATGATAAAAGTGCGATGGCGTTAAAAGACAGCATAACTACAAAAATAGGAGGCAACACTCTTCCTGTTCTTTCTACAGAAGAAGAAAGACTTTACCAGCTGGCAGTTCAAAGACTGCAGGGGAACAATGTTGTAGGGGCACGTGCCCTGGTTAATCAGATTCTAAAAAAGCCTCAGAACGGCAATTTGCAGAAAATAAAAGATCTGATTGTAAAAATAGAGGCACGCAGTTGATTTTTCGGCGTGAAAATCGTATGAATAATAAGATGTTTTTGAAATTCAGAAAATATATCAGGCTTTTACTCTGTTTTATGCTGCTCTTTTTTGGGGAGGCGGGTAAAACTTCGTCTGCCATGCTTTTTGCTTCTGAATTTTATTGGGAAAATCCTTCTTCCATTACAAAAACAGATTCCCGTTTCCCTTCTGTCCTTCAGCTTGATCAGGAAGGGGCTCTTGTTCTGTGGGAAGAAATTGATGTAGAAAAAAAAGTCCTCTATCTTTCTGCCCGCTGCTATAAAACCGCTTCAGAATATTCAGAAAGCATAAGGTTTGCAGGCCCCCTCCCTTTTTCAGGAGACGCTGTCCCAGACCTTTACTCTGCCGCCGCTCTTCCAGATGGCAGGATTGCCGTTGCAGTGGGAGCAAGTGACAGAAATCTGCTTGTATATACAGCCCAGGCCTCTTCTTCCAGCCTGGATTTTTCTGAAAGTGTTATAGAAACACATCTTCCCATGCTGGCTCCCCGTATTTTTGCAGATTCAGCAGGCGCCTTCAGAATGTTTACTTCTGTGGGAGATGAAAATTCCTTTTCTATTTATACTGCAGAATCAAAAGACGGACTTGCCTGGTCAAGATTCTCTCAGTTTCAGCCAGCTGCGGGAATGCGTAATTCTTTTGCTCCTTTTTTGCTTGCAAGAGAAAGCGACCTTGTTGTCTTTCAATCTCAGTATGTTTCTGCCCAAAACAACCGGTATTCCTATCAGTTATATATGACCAGACGGAATCCAAACGGTTCCTGGACCCAGCCTGTTCTTATTACTGATGAAAATTCTCTTGCAGCCCGCAGTAAATCAGGCTTTTATAACTATCAGAATCAGAGACCGTATCTTTCATATTTTGAAGACTCAGTTTATCTGGCATGGGAAAGAAGTTCTTCTTCTCTTTCTTCAATCTGGTGTGCCCAGCTGGATTCCCAATCCTATCAGATAAAAAAAGGTTCCGCTCAGATTATTTCTGATAAAGGAAACTCAAACAGGGCTATACTCTTTCCTTACAATAATTCTCTCTATATAGAGTGGTTCGATTCCCGGCGCGGTAAGGATTCTGTCTATCTTGCAAAACTTACAGGCGGCCTGTGGGAAGAAAGTCCCCTTGCAGAAGACCGCAACCTTAATACTTTTTCACACCCGATGATTTTTACTGACGGTTCTCTTTCTTTTGTCTGGCAGCAGACTTCTGGCTCTGGCAAGTCGGAAAAGAATTCTGTTGTAATTCTGCTTCCTGATACAAGTGTTCTTCCTCCGTCTTTTACACCACTTTCTTTCAAAAAGGGCAGGGCTTCAAGAAGTCAGAATGTAAAAATACGGCTTAATTTTCCGCCTGATTCTTCTAATATTGCAGGCTATTCCTACACATGGGAAAAAGACCTTTCACTGGCTCCTGAACGGAGCATACATAATTTTACAAAGGAAGACACACTTTCCTTAAAAGCGGATTCGGACGGAATATATTATCTTACTGCCAGAGTTGTGGATTATGCGGGAAACTGGTCTGAACCGGCTTCTATTTCATATAATCTGGATTTAACACCGCCTCTTCCTCCAGAAATTACTCTTACAGAAGTGGATAAATATGGCTTTATGAAGTCAAATTCATTTTCTGCAGACTGGAAGGCATCAGAATCAGATGATGCTGATTATTACACCTACCGACTCACTTTTTTGGGCGACATTCCTAAAAATATAGCCGTATCCAGAAATCATCCTATGAAACTTTCTGCCTCTCAGGTTGCTTCCGTAAAAAGAAGTCTGGAATCAAAGTACGAAAAAGCAGCCTCAAAAAAACAGAATTTCTCTCTCAGTCAGAAGGCAGCCGGCAGACATACAAAAAGATTTTACGGAATGGATAACGGCGTTTATTCGCTTGCAGTTTGGGCTGTAGATTCTGTGGGAAACGTGAGCAGTCAGACTTCTTCAATCCTGATTCTGAATAAATTCCAGCCGGAAACTTATGTTTCTTCTCTTGAACAGGAAAAAACAGAGACTGGTGAACTGCTTCTCCTTTTAAATGGTGGCGGTTTTACTTATGATGGAAGGGTAAGCCGCATAATTATAGACCGTGATGGAGTGGAACCTTATGATTATTCCATTTCAGAAAATGAAGCCTCGTATCGTGTAAGGGGGGATTCCATTATTTCAGGAATTGTAATTCCTCCAGAACTGGAACCTGGTACTTATAAAGTAGGGCTTTTTCATACGGACCGGGGCCTGTATTTTACAGATTCAATTTTAAAGATTACACAGAACGGAACTGTAAAAGTTGAAGCTCCATACAGGCCAGAGTCCAGCCTTTCTTCAAATTTCCGCCGTTATAAATATTCAATCTCTGCAAATTTTATACTTACCCTTATGCTGGCCCTATTCACAGCACTGGTAATTCTATTTTTTATATTAAGTCTTGTTCACGCAGGAGTCCTTATGGCAGCACCAACAAAAAAACGAGAAAAACAGCCTAGCCTAAAAAGAAAACTTATCCGCTATACCTATCTTCTCATAGTCTTTCTTGTACTGGTAATAACGGTTCAGAACGGAAGAAACGTTATTCGTGTTCAGTCCAGAACAATGGCAGAAGGACTTCAGAATCGTGTAGACGTACTTCTGGAAAGCCTTTGTTCCGGGGTAAAGAACTTTTTCCCGTCAAATAATATTCTTGAACTCACTGCTCTTCCCGGACAGAAAGATGCCATGAGCGAAGTAAAGTACATTACAATTATAGGGCAGCCGCAGAATTCGTCATCATCTGAAAACTTAAATTATATCTGGGCTACAAATGACCCTGACATTCTCTCTAAGACAGACGGCTACAGCCTGATGTATGGAGAATCGATTCTAACTGATGAAACAATCAGCAGAATTTCTGCAAAACTTTCTGAACTTGATTCCGAAATTGATAAAAAGGAACGTGCCGTTTCTGATGAAATAGAAAGGCTTTCAGAAGAAGCAAACAGACTCTATACATCTTCAATTCAGGAAGATCTGGATGAAGCAGACCGTCTTTCCGGGGTTATAGTAGATTTAAGGAATAAAATGGACAGGGAATTGTCTGACTATTCAAAAAATGCCGCAGATTCCTATCCTTATTTTGATTTTTCAATTGATAATACAGACTTTATTTTTTACAGGCCTGTAATATACCGCAAGGGTAATTCTAATAATTATGTACACGCTCTTGTTTATCTGGAACTTTCTACACAAAGCGTTATAGATGCCCTGCGGGCAGAAGTAAAAAGAATTATAGTTTTAAGCCTTATCATTGCCGCAGTTGCCGTATTAATCGGGATTTTCGGTTCCTATGTACTTGCAACTTTAATAGTAAGGCCAATTAAAAAACTGGAAGCCCATGTAACTCTTATAGGACAGACAAAAAATAAGGCCAACCTTAAGGGAAAGAATGTAAAGATTACTTCAAAAGATGAAATAGGCCGCCTTGGCAATGCCGTAAACAACATGACCCGTGAACTTGTGGCAAATGCAGAAGAAGAGGCTCTTGTAATGGACGGAAAGGCTGTTCAAATGGCCTTCCTGCCTCTTTCTGCCAGCCAGACTGGAAAAGATAAAGAGACTTTTGCCCGCTATAAGGATGATAATCTTGAATGTTTCGGTTACTACGAAGGTGAATCGGGTGTTTCTGGAGACTATTTTGATTATAAAAAACTGGATGACCAGTGGTTTGTAATTATAAAATGTGATGCTTCGGGGCATGGAATTCCTGCCGCCATCATCATGACCGTTGTTGCCACAATATTCCGCCGTTACTTCCAGAGCTGGTCCTACCGCAGGAACGGCGTCAGATTTAATGAACTTGTTTCTCAAATCAATGATTTTATAGAAGGTCTGGGCTTAAAAGGAAAGTTCGCGACACTTATTGTCTGTCTTCTGAATGTAGAATCTGGAGAACTTTATATGTGCAATGCCGGAGATAATCTGGTGCATATTTATGACTCTCAGACAAAAGAAATGAAACTTCTTACCCTTGCTTCTGCGCCAACTGCAGGGGTTTTCACTTCTGATCTGGTAGACATGAAAGGTGGTTTTAAAATAGAAAAGACAGTATTAAATCATGGTGATGTTCTTTATCTGTATACAGACGGAATTGAAGAGTCAACAAGACGAAGAAGAAAGAGTGATTATTCTGTAATCAAGGAAAGTGTTCAGGTCAGAAAAACAAATCCAAAAACTCATGAAGAAGAAATTGAATTAAAGGAAGAAGATTCTAAAGAAGAATTCGGTACAGAGCGAATTAAAAATATAATTGAGGCAGTTTTCCACAGGCAGCCTTACGAACTTGTAAAAGACTTTAATCCGAATGCCCAGGAACGCTTGGTCTTTGATTTTTCAAAGGGGCAGGGAAGTGTAGAAGATTCTATTCTTGCTCTTGCATCTATAGAAAAAGTTTTCAGATTGTACCGTTCTCCTTCCGTTCAGGAAACAGATTATGTAAAAGTTGATAAAAAGATTGACGAATGTCTTTTTAAGTATTTTAATAAATATGATGATTATGCAGCCCGAAAGTCTGAGGATTCAACAGGCGGCCTGTATATTGACTATGACCAGATGCAGGAAGATGAACAGTCAGATGACCTTACACTTCTTGCCATAAAGAGGATTTAAATGGAAAAAGAAGAACTTGGTAATAAAATTAAGGAATTATTCAGCAGGGGAGCAAAAGCGTCAAAAGACGTTCTTGATAAGGCTGGAGAAAAAGTCCAGGACTTCAGCGATAAAAGCGTAAAGAAAATAGAAAAGCATCAGCTTGAATCTAAGCGGGACTGTAAATATGAAGAATTAGGAATGAAAATTTCCCAGATGCTTATGGAAGGTGCCCTTGTAAAATCTGATTGTGAAGAAGATGTCAGCATCCTTCTTAGCATTCAGGATGAAATTAAAGAACTTACAGACCAGATTGCTAAAAAAGATGCTGAAATAGAATAAAATCTATCTCTGAAGGGTTCCCTTTTTTATTTTTTCAGCAGATTCTTCTCCTGCCAGCAGGCGGACAAGTTCCATGGCAAACTCTTCGCTTGCTCCAGCTCCTCTTGCTGTTACAAGATTTCCGTCTGAAACAAAGGTCTTGTTTACATACATTCCCACATATTCTGGATTAGATTCCTTGTCCATGCCCGGGTAACAGGTCCATTTTTTCCCGTGAGGAATATTTGTTTTTCCCAGAACAACCGCAGGGCTTGCACAGATTGCCGCAACAATCTTTTTTTCATTCCATGCTTTTTCCAGATGGGCAAGAAGGGCTTCGCATTCAGAAAGGTTTTCTGCCCCGCGCGAACCGCCCGGACAAATCACGCAGTCTGGAGCCTTTTCTCCATATTCACGAAGGTATCCTTCCAGACTGCAGTCTGTAATTAATCTTACATCATGAGAACTTGTTACTATCATTGAATCATTATAAGGCTTTCCCTTTATTCCAACTGTAATTACATTAATTCCAGCTCTTCTCAGGTAGTCAACTGGAGTAAGGGCTTCTACATCTTCAAAACCGTCTGCAAAAAAAACTGCTGCTGTTTTCATTTTTTACCTCTTTTTTAGGACTGTATGTTTATAAAATAACAAAAAAAGGCTTCCAGTTCAAGGAACTGGAAGCCTGCAGTTTGCTAAAGTGAACCGGCTGTTCTCACATTACCAGTTGTTTGCGTCATCAAGGAGTGCCTGCCAGTTGTTCTTTGTTTCTTCGTATGCCTGCTGTGGAGTTACATAGCCTGGATAAGTTACCCAGATTACATCTCCCATGTAGTTGATTCCAGGAATAAGTGTATCAAAACGTGGGTTAGGGTTATCAAGCATAAGCTGAAGTGTTTCATCAACTGCACGTGGGTCGCGGAAGCAGGCATAGTAACCTTCTTTCCATGAATCGCCGTCTTCATAACCTGGAGTCGGATCTGTCCAAAGGTCAAATGCCTTTGCAATTTTTTCTGCTCTGTCCTTGTCATAGCAAGAAGGAATTACATACATATTGTCGTTGTGAAGTGTTCTGTATTTTCCATCACCTTTAGGGCCAAGAGGGAAGCATACAAATCCCCAGTCATCTTTAAGAGCCTGATAGCGACCGTTAAGCTGAGCGTTGTATTCCTGGTCTGCCTGGAAAGCAACCTGTCCGTTGATGAATGCAGGATAAATCCAGTCCCAGTTTGAACCTTCCGGCTGTGGCATTTCATAGTTCTGAGAAAGATGAGCACACCATGAAAGGGCTTCAAGAACTGCATCATTACCTACATTGTTTACAAATTTTCCTTCAGCATCTTTTCCAATCATTGGAACACCGTTAGACATTGCAGCAAGTGGAACAAATTCTGTAGAAGAGTTTGCCATGCCGTATGTGTCTGGAATACCGTCGTTGTCTGTATCACGTGTACATTTTGCAAGAAGCTGTTCAAAAGTTTCCCAGTTCCATTTTCCTGCTTTCTGAAGATTGTATGGTTCTTCCGGATCAATACCAGATTCTTCCAGAAGTCTCTTGTTAAAGAAAACACCGCCGCGTGGCTCAGGAAGGATAGGTCTCATTGCATAGAAAGAAGAACCTTTTGTAAGCATGTTGCGTACACCCTGATCCCACTTCTTTTTAGACCAGTCAATTCCTTCAAGAGTAGAAAGATCAAAGAAGAGGTCAGATTTAAGACCTGTAATACCAGAACGTGCGTCAATAATGAAAACATAGTTTTCATCGCCACCTGTCATACAGAAGTTTGCTACAGTCTGAGGGTGTCCGTCCCAACCAGCACCAAGTTCTTTCTGTGTGATATTGTAGTTGTATGTTGATTCAGTCCAGTCATGCCATGCTCTTTCTGCAGCATTCTGGGCAGAAGTCGGTTCTCCGCCTTCTGCATCCGGTCCAGACCACCAGTCTGCCAGAATAACGTCAATTCCGCCAAGGTCAAGAGTTTTTCCGTCCTTTCCTTTTTCAATTTTTACGGATTCGTATCCAGCTGGAACTTTAGAATCAGATTTTTTAGCTGAATCATTTTTTTTGCATCCTGCAGCGGTAATTGTAAGTGCTGCAGCGGCAATCACTAATGTTGCTGTTGATTTTTTCATATTCTGTCCTCGTTTTTTTTGGCGAATCGTAATTTCACCAGTATTTAGTGAGATTTTACTTCTGCTCCTGTCAGAATAATATTAAAATATTTGTAAAAATATCAGAATATTCAAAGAAAATTGTAAAAATAATAGCATTTCTGTGGGATATTCTGATATATTTTTATAATTATGGATGCAAAAGAAAAAATACTGTCACATAAACTTTTTCTACAGCAGGAAAACGCAAATTTTCACCTTCCGTTTGATAATGAAATGGCTTTTTATGAAGCGGTAAAAAACGGTGATTTTGACAGCCTGAAAAAATACATGAAACCTCTGAATGCGGCAGGAATGGGTAAACTTTCAAATAATCCGCTTAGAAATGTAAAATACCATTTAATAGTTACCATTGCCCTTATAACCCGCTTCTGTATAGAAGGAGGAATGCCAAGTGAGAGTGCCTATACATTAAGTGACATCTACATACAGGAACTGGATGTGTGTTCTTCTATAGAAGAATTATCTGCCATTCATCGGGAAGTAATATTTGATTTTACGGAAAGAATGCAGAAAATCAGAAAAAAGATAGGACTTTCAAAAACTGTAATCCAGGCAACGGATTATATATACAATCATCTTAATGAGAAAATACAGCTTGATGTTCTTGCCGATTACCTGGAGGTAAGCAAATCTTATCTTTGCGAATTATTCAAAAAAGAAACAGGAATCACGGTTTATACCTATATAACTAAGTTAAAGATAGAAGCCGCATCAAATATGTTAAAATATTCCGACTATTCTCCTTCAATGATAGGAAATTACTTTGCCTTTTCTTCTCACAGTCATTTTATAAGTAAATTTAAGGAATATACTGGCATGACTCCTAATCAGTTCAGGAATCAGCATTACAGAAATTTCTTTGAAAAAAAAGATGAAAAAAAATGAAAAATTTTTAAAAAAAGAGAAAATGTGCTTGACACTTTTTGGAGCAGGGTGTATATTCTCTATCACCGTCGCGACAGACAGTTGCGGCAGTGAAAAAGTTCTTAGACATTTCAGGGAAGGAAACAAACTGACTATATAATTTTTTATGTT
>JAFUYH010000013.1 GCA_017470605.1 Treponema sp. | reverse complement strand
CGGCAAAAGCTCTTCATTCTCCTGTCCAAGGATCTTTGTCCTTATTAAAAAATGGCGAACTGATGCCTGGGTTCCGCTGAATCAATTCAGCGTATCACATTACCGCTTGTTCGTTTACCTTTTTATCATGCCTCCTGTACAAGTTTGCTGTTCTGGTGATTTTTTCTGCATAATTATACAAAAATTTCTTGTGAAAATTACATAATTATACAGAAAAGTGGGGGATTTGTGCAAGTAGAAAATGGTTGCTATGATTGCTATTTATCATCGGAGTCCTGCCGGACTCCTTACTCATTTTACAAAGCGTTGGGCGGGGGTGACTACCCAGATGGCTTCAAGGTCTGTTTCGCCTACGTTCTCTATTACGTGAGGGGCACCTGCAGAATAGGAAACGCTGTCTCCGGCTTCCAGAAAGTATTCCTTTCCGTCGTAACCGAGTTTGGCCTTTCCCTTTATGATGATTCCCATCTCATAGCCGATGTGGCCGTAAGAACCGCGGTGAGTGTGGGCTCCGTAAGGAATCTTAACGGCATAGGTTTCTATGTCGTTATCTTTAGAAGAAGGAGTCGGGCGTGGTAATTCCTGATATATTACTTCGTCTTCATGAATTGAAGGCCTTTCATTACTGCGGATAATTGTTACAGGACGTTCACGTTTATATTCTTCAAAAAGATATTCAAGATTGATGTCCAGAACGTCTGCAAGGGCAAGAAGAGTGTCTATTGCCGGTGAAACATGATTTCTTTCAATCTGTGAAACAAGGCTTTCGCTTACGCCAGCCCTCTGGGCAACAACCTTCAGGGTATAGCCTTTATGCTCTCTCACTTCTCTAAGTTTTTCACCAAAATGGTAGGGCTTTTTCTTCTGTTTTGTTTCCTCAGGATTTTGCGAAGGTGTCATTGTTTTGTTTCTCCTTGTTGAGGGCGGTTACAAACTGAATAAAGTAATCTTCCAGAGTTTTGTGCGGCCCTTCAAGTTTCATTCGTGCTCGTGCTCGGGCATTATCCCTGCGGACTGTATACATAGAATAAAAGTCTCTGTAATCCAGACCGGCATCGGCTTTTACGTGTTCTCCTAAGAATTTGGAAACTTCATCACGCCCAATAGCCGGAATTCCCTGAGTCTTTAATATTGTTCTAAGATTTTGAATCTGTTCTGTAGAAATTCCAAAAAGGAACTCTTCCATAGCCTGTGAAACTCCGTCATCTCCCATTCTCTGCTTAATAAAGCTGATCCACTGGTCATCCATCTGCATGGAAATAAGCAGAAGTTCGCTTGTTCCCATCATTGTACCAAAAGCAGGCGCAAGACGGCGGCGGGCTGTCCAGACAGACTGAAGAACCGGTGCTACATTTTCACTGGTCTGGTCGTTCCAGTGTTCCCAGAGCAGCAGGAGAGAAAGAGCCCATTCCCTGCGGAATTCAATAGGCTGTGTACTGTCAGAAATAAGGTTCAGGTAAACGTCTTCTGCAAGCAGTGAAAACATGGAAAGGTTTGTTTCTGTATCAAATGCTTTTGAAAGTGAATCAAATTCACTGCCCAGATGCTTTGTAAATTTTGCCAGATCTGAGAGTGTGTGGGTCTTTGCAACCAGAAGACTTTTTCCAAGAACTGCCTTTGAAGGAAGCCGAAGAATCCTGTCTCCATCATCATGGTGCTTAATCATAGATTCAATAAGGGTTGCCCTTGTGCGGGTTCCGCCAGCCAGTTCCTGTCTTTCCAAAAGGGAAGGAAAGCGTGCTATTGAAGCTGCCATTGATTCCAGGTCTGCAATTCTGTTGATGTAGATTTCGTAGTGTTCTTTATCTGTTCGGGCAATAACAGGAAGAACCTGATTTAATAAATCAAGCTGTTTTTTAGTGAATGTTTCAACCTTTTCACTAGGAGTATATTCACTTTTTTCCTGAGTTTCTAAAAAAGAGTTTATATCAACATTTTCAAACTGTAAGTCTGAATTTCCTGCTGTTTGTTCCACAGAAGCAGTTGAAAGTGTGTTTTCCATATCTTCAGAATTTTCCATCAGATGTCCATTTATTTCTTTTTTTATTTCTATATTATAAATCAATTTTTTGATTTGTCTAGTCGATAATATATTATACAATTACGAAAAAGGAATTAAATTTTTATGAAAAAAGAGAGTAAAAAAGTCAGCCAGTTTTTTTTATTGATTTTTACTGCTGCAAGTTCTTGTCTTTTTGCTCAGACAGAAAATGCTTCTCAGTTCACAGTTTACAGCGAAACCCAGCAAAAACTTAGGATAAAAGCCGAAGACGTCAGAATCATTCCTGAAAAAGATTCGGAAAAGGGCGGCTATCATCTTTATGTAAGAAAGCGTCCGAATGTAAATTCCGTAATGCTTACAGAAACTGCAAAAGATCCTTCTGGAGTAAATGACAGTTTTGCCTATCGCGCAAAAGAATATAACCCTGTAAATGGTGATGAAATCAGGTATCTGGATGGAAAGCCCCTTAATTCTGATACTGCAAAATACAGTCTTATAGATTCTACGGTTGAAGAAACTGATTTTTTTGGCCCGGCCTTTCATATCTATATTCCGGAAGTAATTGAATACGGGCATGAATGGAGCCGCTATGGTGAAGTGACAATTGGAAAGGGCACTTTTATTAACATCCGTTCCTTTGCAAAGCCTTACGGAGATTACAGCGGGGATTTTATGGACAGTCCCTTTATGTTTGATTTGAAGGTAAAAAGACGCCCTGTAAAGAAGCCTGTTGTTGAAGAGCCAAAGCCTGAAGAATTACCACCTCTTGAAGATAATTTTATAGACCTGCCTCTTCCTGAACCAGAGCCGGAGCCGGAAGTTATGCCGGAGCCTGAACCCGAACCAGAGCCTGAGCCGGAAGAGACGATTCTTGTTGATGATTACAATCCTATTGCGAGTGATAAATTTAAGGAAATATCAGAAGATATGATTTATTCAAAAGGTGAAGTAGACCTGGTGGATGATATTTGTGATATTCTGGACGGAATAGATAATAAAGAAAATCTTGATGTCGTTTTTGCAATTGACGCAACAGGCAGCATGAAAAATGATATAGATAAACTTAAAAGTGATTTGATTCCTGTCCTTATTGAAAAATTCAAGGGAGTTCAGGGGGCAAGGTTCGGTCTTCTTTTCTATCGTGATTATGGAGATACTTTCCGTTATATGGAACTGCCTGTAAAATTATATACTTTTACAACAAATCTGAACAGTTTTAATAAAAATCTGAATGCCATCAGGATAAATGGAAAAGAAGGCGGCGATGTGCCTGAAGCAGTTTATGAAGCAATTTATGCTTCCTGTGCTTTTTACAGTTGGAGAGCAGATGCTGTAAAGCAGATTATCCTGATTGGAGATGCAGAACCGCATCCTGTTCCCCGAAACAGCGGAAAATATTCAAAAGAATATGTTATGGGCATTGCTTCATCAAAGGGCATAAGAATTCATTCAATTCTTCTGCCAAAAGATTAATGGCAGAAACTTACTCAGCCTGTGCTTTTTTATAGCGGGCTGGAATTTTTTCTATTCCGATTTCTGCAAGTTTTTTGTAGGCAGGTGGAACAGAAGAGCCCATTGTATCATAAAGCTGAAGCAGGTCTGTAAATGCAGTATAGGCCTTGTCATATTTTTTCTGCTTAAGATATACATAGCCAATTTCATATTGTGCTTCTGTCAAAATTGCAGGATTGCTTCCGAATCTTTCTATGACAGTTTCATAACAGTAAATTGCAGATTTGTAAGCTGTTGCAGTAGACGCATTCTGTCCCATCTGGATAATCTGGGCAGGAGTTTTGTCTTCCGGAATATACTTTATTGTGTTGCATGAGGAGATAAAAATCATAATCCCCAGAATCGAAATAATTGTAGCTGTTTTTTTCATAGTGCTTGCAGTTTACTCCAAAAACCTATCGTTTTCAATAACACCATTTGTCATAAGACTTTTTATTTGATAGAATAAGGTAATGAAAAGAGCATATTTCTTCATCCTGTTCTGCATTTTTATATGTATTCTTGCAGGATGTGCCTCTGTTCCATCAGATGGTGTATATAATGAAAAAAAACAATCAGAAAAAAAGTTACGATATGATGACTGGAAATACATGGGTTTTGGTCAGCAGATTCCGCAATGGGTAGAAGCCGCTGTTGAGGGGAAAACTCCGCTTGTAAAAAAGTCTTTTCCAGAGAAGGAAGCGGCGGAATTTTTTGTTGCGTCTGCTGCAGGTATGAATATTGACCAGGCAGAAGAATCTCTGGCAGAAATTGAAGTGCCGGAAGATTTTGAGCTTTTAGATACTTTTTGGGTAAGGCTTGCTGCAAGTAATGACGGCAAACCTTATATTGCGGTCGCAGTTTATTCTAAATAGATTTTAAGGAGGCTTTTTAATGAAAGTTTTAGTAATTGGTGGCGCAGGTTATATAGGAAGCCACGTTGTAAAAGAGATGATGAAGGCAGGTCACGAGGTAACAGTATTTGATAACCTTTCCAGCGGCCTTCGCTGCAATCTTTTTCCTAAAAATGATTTTATCTACGGAAATATCCTGATTGAGCGTGATTTGGATCAGGCTTTTGAGCGCGGTTTTGATGCTTTTGTTCATCTGGCTGCATTTAAGGCCGCCGGCGAATCTATGCTTGCCCCGGAAAAATATTCCATCAACAATATCACCGGCACTCTGAATATCATGAATGCGGCTGTAAAGCATAACTGCAAGATTATGATTTTCTCTTCTTCTGCCGCAACTTTTGGTGAGCCTCAGTATCTTCCGATGGACGAAAATCATCCTCAGAAGCCTATCAACTACTACGGCTTTACAAAACTCAAGATAGAAGAGTTCATGGACTGGTATGACCAGCTTAAAGGCCTCAAGTTTGCCGCTTTGCGTTATTTTAACGCTGCAGGTTATGACCCTGATGGAGAAATCCGCGGACTTGAACAGAAGCCTGAAAACCTTTTGCCTCGCGTAATGGAAGCCGCTCTTGGTCAGCGTGAACTTAAGGTTTTTGGAAACGATTATGATACCCGCGATGGAACTTGTATCCGTGACTATGTTCACGTTACAGACCTTGCCCGCGCTCATGTTATGTCTTTGGACTATATTGCCAAGAATAATAAGAGTTTGAAACTGAATCTGGGAACAGAAAAGGGAACTACTGTAAAGGAAATTATCGACGCAGCCCGCAAAATTACCGGCAAGCCAATTCCTGCAGAAGATGTTCCACGTCGTCCTGGCGACCCTGCCTGCCTGTACACAACTTCAAAGCTGGCAAAAGAGCTGATTGGCTGGGAGCCAAAGTACAGTGATGTTGACACCCTGGTAAAAACAACATGGGAAGTTTATAAATAAAAAAATCCCATTCTGCATTCGCAAAATGGGAAGTAAGATAACTTCTTTCAGAAGTTTTCTGTTAAACACCGAAGCCAGATTGCTCCGCACTGCTCACAATCTGGCTTCTACACATGGGCCATCTTAGATTTGAACTAAGGACCAAAGGATTATGAGTCCTCTGCTCTAACCGCTGAGCTAATGGCCCGAAATGCTTTTATAATTTATCAGAGATTTATAAAAAATTCAATAAGGATATAGAGGAAATATCTGTAAAGAAATAACTATTCCATTTTTCCCTTCGATATCATTAATATTTTGTGAAGAGACGCCAGCAGCCTCCGCCAGAGATTCTTGTGTGAATTTACCTTTACGATATTTCTTTATATTATTCGCAAGTATGGTTTTTAAATCTGCTTCTCGTAATGATTCTTACACAGTTCTAACAGAAGCAGTAGATGAAAATGAATGGTTTATCGAACAAATAAAATTGGGAAATCTTCTTTATCAGAATAAACAAAAAAGCCTTGAATGGACAAGCGAACGAGGGTTACCATTACCCTCACGGTTGACTACTCAAGGCTCTTTAAATGTAATTCAAAAAGAAGATATTGTCAATAAAAGAACTCCAAATTTTAATATAAATGATAGAAAAATTGAATTTACAGAAAACCAACAAGAATTTTTAAAATCTATTGGATTTAACAATTCTGTAAATTCAGATGGAAATTTGGACAATTCATCATTTTATAAAGAAGATTCTAAAAATGAAAAAATCTATTTGAATGTTAAACATTTGGAAAACAATGATATTACAATCTTTGTTAATAAAAATAACACTGATTATCCTATATTTGATAATACTAAAAAGAATTTTTTTGAATTTTCATTAATATCTACAGCAGATAGTGAGGAAAAAAATTTTATCCCATTAGTTGTACCACCTTCTGAAAATGGAAGGTGATACAGGTACATGCTTTTACAGGAAATCAATCACTTTTCTTTTAGTGTATCTTGAGACCACAATTTCTAATCTATTTACATTTGCAATAAAGGACACTTATTTTCCCTTGCCCAGCGTATAACCTCATTAAGTTTTTTCTGATAGCCTTTTGCTCCACCACTTTGAAGCCAGGAAAGATTATCAATGTCTATACGAAAGGTTATGGACTTCTTCACAGGTTTCCAATATTTGAATTTTCCCCTCGCAAAATCCTCTTCCGTAACCTCTGGAATGTCTTTTGTGTTTATCTGACTGTCAGGAACTGCGTTCTCTTCACACTTCGCTATAAATCTTTCTAAGTCTTTCATAATACAATTTCCTTTCCTGCGATGTTGCAGGACGTGCTGATATAATGTGTGTCCGCCCAGCTTCGGTGTACACGACTTGCACAACACTCAAGCCTGACTTCTCCACATATCCAAATCCATTGTATCTATCCTGCCCTGCTGATAATCAACAGGGCAAAGCTTCCATGTTCTTAATTTTTAATCAACCATTTCCAAACAGGAATTACTTCGATTTTTACACCATCGACAGTCAATTCTTTTTCTTCTTCCCAGGTGATGATTATAAATCGCTTTGCTTCCTTTACTGTTTTTGCAGCTTCTACAAGAGCTTTAGTTTCTCTGTCATTAGAAATATTTGTAACAGAATAAGCAACCTGAATAACTTCGTTCGTTCCTTCAACAAAGAAATCTGCATCCAGATTCTGGCCTTTAAGATAATATACATTTTCTTTGTATTTATTCCAAAGATTGATAGCTACAAGATTTTCAAGCAACCTTGGCTCTTCTTTTGTTAGAAAGAGGTTTAGCAAGCCATTGTCATTAAAATAATATTTTGGAGTTGTTTCTTTATCAACAAATTTTGAGAAATAATTTCTAATTGCAAAAATTAAGAAGGATTGCTGAGCATAACCGACATAATCAATTACTACATCTTTGCTGATGCTCACGCCTATTGTTTTGAGAGTGTTATGTAATTTTGAATAAGATACTTCATCTTTTACAGATTCAGCAATTTTTTTCATCAGAAGTCGTAAACCTGTATTATTTCTGATTCCGTTTCTGGCAGCTATATCTCCAAGTAGAATTTTCTGATAGATGCTCGATACATATTCTCTCTTGTCTATATATTCAAGGTTTTCTGGAAATCCGCCAAAATAGAAATAAGTTTCCAGCTCACGTCTTATTTTTCCGCTGTCCTTTGTAGAAAGAATCGCTTTATCTGAATAATCGATATTTTTTGCAGTTAGGTATTCTCTAAAATTATAGGGAGTAACATATTTTGTAAGATAGCGGCCGCCTAATCGCTTTTCAATTTCTGAAGAAAGCATTTTTGCATTACTTCCTGTAATAAAGGTATGCTCTTTTGAGTCGGCTAAGCGACGTGCGAACTTTTCCCATCCGTCAATATTTTGAATTTCATCAAGAAAGAACCAGCCTTTTTTGTCACTCATTTCAGCCTGAACAGAAATGATGTCATTAAAATCATTTAGTGTGAATTCTGAAAGTCGTTCATCTTCAAAATTGATATAAATTATCTGATTCCAATCTGTACCTTCTGCAATAAGGTCCTGGACAATCTTGTATAATAAAGTTGATTTTCCAGCTCTACGGATGCCAATAACTATATAATTGGCATTAAGATCAAACTCATATTCACGAGGAAAAATCTGAAAATTTTTAATAATTTCGTGCTGATCATAAATAACTTGCTTTAGTAAGTCATGATTCATAAAGGCCTCTGTGTCAATTATATACGACAAAAAATACTCTATATTGTCGAGTATAATCGACAATATAGAGTAAGTCAATCTGAAAAACACAAAAAAATTGGTATAATGGCCCTGTAATTTACGCTCTGTCCATTCCGTTCATTGTAATGATTCCGCCCTTGTCGTTGAACTTAAGTTCGCGGAATTTTACGTTGCGTTTCTGGTTTACGCCGTTTGAACGTTCACAGTCATGGTAGAAGAGGTACCATTTTCCATTGTATTCAAGAATAGAGTGATGAGTTGTCCATCCCAAAACTGGAGTAAGAATCACTCCGCCATAAGTGTAAGGGCCGTAAACATTCTTGCTTGTTGCATAGCAGAGCAGGTGAGTAGTTCCTGTTGAATATGTAAAGTAGTATGTGTCACCCTTTTTAAAGAGCCATGGGTCTTCAAAATAGCGGCGTTCTTCATCAGCTCCGGTAAGAGGCTTGCCGTTTTCATCAACAATTACAAGGTCGCGGACTTCTTCTGCAAGTTCAGTAAGATTGTCTTTCATCAAGGCAATTTTTGGAGTGCAGGCTGCTTCGTCACCTTTTGGTTCCTTATTATCAGCAGACCATTTGTTGTTGCGGTACTGGTCCAGCTGGCCGCCCCAGATTCCGCCAAAAGTAAGGTAGTATTTTCCGTCTGTGTCCGGGAACATACATGGGTCAATGGAATATGTGCCTTCAATATAATTATCTTCCGGCTTGAAAGGTCCTTCCGGCTTGTCACCTTTTGCAATACCGATGCGGAACATTCCTGTTTTATCGCGGGCTGGGAATACAAAGTAGTATTTTCCGTCTTTTTCAACACAGTCTGGAGCCCAAAGCTGCTTGCTTGCCCATTTTACGTCATCAAGAGTAAAGGCACAGCCGCAGTCGCGAGGGTAAGTTTCTGTGTCTTTCATTTCATAAACATGATAATCAATCATATCATACTGATCACCATTGTCATTATTTTCTACATCCTTGTCCTGGTCATGAGACGGATAAATGTAAATCTTTCCATTAAAAACGTGCGCAGAAGGGTCTGCTGTGTATAAGTCATTTACAAGTGGTTTCTTTTCAATCATAAGATTCCTCTTTTTCTTTCATTTCTCTCTCAATGAATATTTTCTATGATTATATAATTTTTTGCAATCGGGAAATTTACCTAATCTTGTTAGAAAATTTCATTCAGCTGTGGGGTGGGGGAGGGAGTGGGAAAAAAAAGTCTCCCCCTCGCTCCAGCTCGCAAACGCCTTACACTCCTCCGGGCACTTCAAGTTCAGCATTGCGGGCGGCGCACCAGGTTCCCTTTTGCAGGGCGGCTGTCATATCGCCGCTGCGGACATATTCATAAATAAAGCCTGCATTAAAAGAGTCACCGCAGGCAGTGGTGTTTACGGCTTTTACATTTTCTGCAGGACATTCAAAGAATTCTCCCTTGCGGGCTGCAAAAGTAGACTTGCATCCCCTTGTGATTACGAAAATATTTTTGTATTCAGCACTTTTTTTTGTGATTTCAGATTTTAATTCTTCTTCTACAGCAGGATAAGTCAGGCCAAAAGTCCGGCAGAATTCTTCATCATTTATTTTGATAATGTCTGGTACGGCAGATTTTAAACTTTCTTCCAGATCTTTTCCGATATAGTCTGCAAGGAAGATTTTGCCATTGTCTTTTGTAATACCTGCTATTGTTGCGTAAAGGTCTTCTGACCAGATTACAGGGCGGCTTCCTGCAAGAAGAACTGCATCAACAGAAGGTAGAATGTCCGTAATGTATTTTAGCAGTTTGATTTCAGCTTTTTCAATTTCGCCCTTGCTTTCCGGCGGAAGGGCAGGTTCTCCTACTACAAGTTCTGTGGTTGTTTCTGCTGTCCTGTCCAAAAGAGTCCAGCATTCCCTTGTAGCACCTGGAATTGTAACGTAGGCAAGTTCTAAATCATCTTTTTTTGCAAGATTTAAAAATAAGTCCTGATTGTCTGAACCAAGTGGGCAGAGGGTCGTAACGCAGCCTTTTTCAAGCTGATTGAGCACGCGGGCAGAATTTACGGCTTTTCCCGAAGCGTCCTGCCGGTATTTTTGGGAACGGTTTACCTGTGTTAATGCGAGCTTTGAAAAAGTAATGGTTCTCTGGATTGTTGAGCTGAGGCAGATACAAAGAATTTTTTTCATTTATGATTCCTTTAAGATTTCATTTATTTCGTAGATTGAATTAAGTCTGTGCGTTTTTCCAAGGGGGCGGCCCGCTGCAAGCCCTGCTTCCCTTGCCTTAACCATTGGAACTGCATCAGCAGAAAGCGGCCTGCCGTTTTCTGAGCCGACAAGAACCGCAGTGCCCCCCATCAAAGCCCAGCCGTCTGTGTATTTTTGCATATCATCTAAAAAAAGAGTGTCTTCTACACTGCTGCCGGCTTTTCGCAATGCTGCTTCAAATGCATTCGGATAAGGCTTGCCGTAAAAGTCTGCATCCCGGATATCCGTTACCGACACAAATAAATCTGCAATACCAAGTTTGTCCAGCACTCTGTCTGCGTGTTCGTGAGGGGCATTTGTTAAAACTGACATTGGAAGGGGGAGAGAAAGCAGAAAATCTCGTAAGCCTGGCTGAGGGAGTAATTCATCTGCTTCATTGTCCGGATGTACATGGGCAAGAAAGGCTTCTATGTCTGTAAGTCCTTCTGAGCGGAGCCATTCAAGTGTTGTGGAATAATGAATGATTCTTTCTTTTCTAAGGGCAATGGCTTTTTCCATATCACAGCCAAAAAAGTCTGCAACACATTCCAGCATTCGTCTTGTTATTCCGTCATTCATAGCGGAACTTGCCGGGTAAAGAGTGTTGTCCATGTCAAAAAGAAGGTGCTTAAAAGTCATAGTGTAAATATATCATTTTTTATTTTTAGAGGCGAGTCCGGCCATTTTGCTGAAGGTCTTTTCCAGATACTGGGCTTCTCCTTCCGAAAGACTCGCCCGGCTCAAAAGGCTGCGCCAGAAGTTTTCCATGTCTTCGCGGCCGGGCATTTTGAAAAAGCCGATTTTCTGCATGTTGTCTGTAATTGTGGACACTGTTCTGTCTATGCGCGAGAGGGGGAGCGGAGTATAGCCGCGGTATTGGCCTTTCTGCTGGGTAAGGGCGCGGCGGAAAAGGTGGTAACTTATAATCTGGACGGCATGGCTGAGGTTCAGGGATCCAAAATCATCTGAAGAAGGAATTGTAACTCCAAGATTACATTCATCAAGTTCCGGGTCGGTAAGGCCTGTGCGCTCGTTGCCGAAAATTACGGCAACTTTTGCGCCGTCTGTGAGGGGGGCCCCGGTAATGTCATCTGCCATTTCTGCAAACTCTTCCGGCAAAAGAAGTTTTCCCCGCTTTTTGCCGCGGCGGCGGGTAGTTCCCGCGCAGATTGCACAGTCCGCAGTGGCCTCTGTTATTGAATCATAAAAGTTCGCATTGTCAAAAATAGGGCCCGCATGAATTGCCAGTACGTGAATGTGTTCAATGTCATAATCTGCCTTGTTACCAACAATGCGGAGTTCTTTTATATCATTATTCGCCATTGCCCGGCAGGCTGCCCCGATATTGCGTGATTCATCCGGGTGCGAAAGTACAATTACTATGTTTGAAAGGTTCATAATGGAGATTATAGAAAAAAAAACGCTTCGTGGCAAACAAATGCACGAAGCGTTTTCTTCCGGCATACTAGGCCTGAAAGTTGCCGCATCAAGTGCGGCTGCAATCATTCTATTTCTTTTTAAGCAGCCTCAGACAGTTCAAAACTGCGAGGATTGTGACGCCAACGTCGCCAAAGACTGCAAGCCACATATTTGAAAGGCCCAGGGCACTCAGGATAAGGATTGCCCCTTTTATTCCAAGTGCGCCGTAGAGGTTTTCGTAAACTATGCGCAGAGTGCGGCGGCTGATTTTGATTCCGTCTACAATCTTGCTTGGCTTGTCTTCCATTATGATGATGTCTGCGGCTTCTATTGCGGCGTCGCTTCCCATGCTGCCCATGGCAATTCCTGCGTCGGCGCGGGCAAGAACTGGTGCGTCGTTGATTCCGTCACCTGCAAATATGAGGGTGCCTCTTTTCTTGCCGGATTTGCTGAGTTCTGCAAGCAGTTCTTCTACCTTTGCAAGTTTGTCTGCACTCAGCAGCTGGCCATAAGCCTTTTTGAGTCCAAGTTTTGCGGCTACAGTGTGGGCTGCGCGTTCATTGTCGCCGGTGAGCATTACGACATTTTCTACGCCGATTTTTTTAAGTCCTTCAACAGTTTCTGCTGAATCATCCTTGATTTCATCACTGATTACAATGTGTCCGCTGTATTTTCCTTCGCTTGCAACGTGAATGACGGTTCCGTCCTGGTGTTCAGGGCATTCATCGTATTTAATTGCAAACTTATCCATCAGCTTTGTATTGCCGGCCAGAACTTCCTTGCCGTTTACAAGGGCTTTAATTCCCATGCCGGCAATTTCTTCTACATTTTCAAGCTTTACCTGGTCGCAGCACTTGTCGTGGTGGGCTGCCTTAAGAGAAGCAGAAATAGGGTGGGTAGAGAACATTTCCGTGTGGGTTGCAAGGGCCAGCAGTTCTGTTTCTGTGATTGAAGGGTCTGTCGCATGAATATGAGAAACAACAAAGTTTCCTTTTGTAAGGGTGCCTGTCTTGTCGAATACGGCTGTTTTTGTGCGGCCCAGGGCTTCAAGGTAAACGCTTCCTTTTATAAGGATTCCCTGACGGGCTGCGGCGGTAATTCCTCCGCAGAAGGAAAGCGGGATGGAAATTACCAGGGCACAAGGGCAGCTTACTACGAGGAACATAAGGGCGCGGTAAACCCAGGTGCTCCAGGTGGCCTGCCAGCCCCAGTTTCCGCTTGTAAAGCCGATTATTACGCTAGGGATGATTGCAAGGGCCAGGGCAGAGTAAACAACAATCGGAGTGTAAACGCGGGCAAAGCGGGTTACAAACTGTTCTGACTTTGTCTTGTTTTCTGTTGCGTTTTCTACCAGTTCCAGAATGCGGGCAAGGGCAGAGTCTCCTGCGTGGCGGGTAGTGCGGATTTCCAGAACTCCCTGCTTGTTGATTGAGCCGGAAAGAACTTCGTCACCAATACTTACTCGCTGTGGAATGCTTTCGCCGGTGAGTGCAGAGGTATCTATAAAACTTTCGCCGTCTACAACAACTCCGTCAATAGGAATGCGGTCTCCAGGTTTTACGATGATTACAGAATCTTTTTCTACATCATCTGGATCTACATCGCGGGTTTCGCCGTTAATTTTTATTGTTGCGTGGTCAGGGCGGAGTTTTGCAATTTCTTCGATTGAATCCCGTGATTTATCAACGGCATAGTCTTCAAACTTTTCGCCAGTCTGATAGAGAATCATGATTGCAACGGCTTCTTCGTATTTTCCAAGGAGTATTGCACCGATAGAAGAAACTGACATCAAAAAGGCTTCGTCCATCAGTTCTCCGTGAATCAGGTTTGAAACTGCCCCCATAATAATGTCTTTTCCGGTAATTATGTAGGCTGCAAAGTAAAGAACCATGCATACGGCGCGGTGAATCAGGTCGATTTTTGGGATGGCTGAAAGCCAGTTTTCCAGAGGAAGATGTTCAAGAATCAAGCCGAATACAAAAAGCACGGCGGCAAAAATCAGCTGTTTTACTGTAAGTTCCTGCTCATCTTCCTCTTCGCCGTGACTGTGGGAATGTCCGTGCTCGTGACCGCAGCCGCAGGAACAGCCGTGGGAATGCTCGTGGTGATGACTGTGCTCATGGTCGTCATGCTCGTGGCAGCAGCAGTCATCGTCATGGTGGTGATGACTATGATTGTGCCCATGTTCATGCTCGTGTTCACATTCGCAGTGGTCTTCATCATGTTCATGGTGATGGCCGTGCTCATGGCACTCGCAGTGTTCGTGATGATGGTCCTGTTCCATCTCTTCTTCTATTTCTTTACTCATAAATCATTACTCCTTTTCCAAAATGTGTTCAAAACCGCATTCCAGAATGCTTTTTACATGTTCATCGGCAAGACTGTAGTAAACAACCTTGCCGTCCCGTCTGGTGCGCACTAAATCTGAATCGCGCAGAGTTTTCAACTGATGAGAAACTGCCGAAACCGACATTCCCAGCAGGGCCGAAATATCACATACGCAGAGGTCGCTTTTATCCAGTGCGTATAAAATCTTTACCCTGGTTGTATCGCCAAAAATTTTATAAAAATCTGATAAGTCAAAAAGAACCTCATCAGCGGGGAAAGTTTCCTTTACCGCCTTTACGGTGTCTTCGTGAATTATCTCGCAATCACAGGTTTCGATATTTTTCATATTCCTCCAAAATAAAAAAGGATATCATTTGAATAATTGCTCAATTGAACAACTGTTCAAATAATATCCTCATTTGAATGAATATTCAAGTGTTTTTTTTAATTTCTGTGATTTTTTACTTTGTCCGGAAAGTCCTGCCTGTCATTGTCCGGCTTGACCGGACAATCCCATTTTTATCCTTACTTCTTCCCAAGGACAGTAAAATCCTGAGCCTCATTACAGAAAATAATTCCGCTGCCGGCCTCTGCAAAGCATGGAAGGGCCTTTATTGCTTCAACAATAGCATCTTTTTTATCTGATGGAACCAGAATCATCAGCATATCCTTTTCAGGTACAATCTTCATGCCAAAAAATGCTGCGTCACCTTCCTTTGCAGTGCCCCGGGCCCCCATGATTGTTCCGCCTCCGGCACCTGCCCTGCGGGCCGCATCCATGGCATCTTCCGCATAACCCTTGTTTACAATAACGTTTATCATCTGATAAGCAGCTGTCTTTTCATTTTCTGCCATAGAATTGCCCCCTTTAATTATTTCTTTACTGCCGGCCTTTACAAAATCTCCAACTTTAAGGCTGAAAAGAACGCCGAAATTCTTTTTGTTTTCAGAAGCCTTTATCAACTCATCCTTTACGGAAGGGTATTTATCATTATCTAGAATGATGTAGACGATGTCTTTTGAACTGTCGCCAAGTCCCAATAACTGTAGGATTCCGTTTGTGGCAGTTCCCCTGCCCATGGCAATGGTTCCGCCTCCGGCTCCCGCTTTTTTTGCAGTATCAGTTATAAATTCCCCGCAGTTGTGAGGAACAATGCTGATTAAAAGTTTACTCATGCTTCTCCCCCTGTGTTTGCGATTTTTTTCTGTTTCATCTTAAAGATAATTCCCATAATCTGAATTGCAATCAGCGGCATCATGGCAACCAGTGCAATTACTCCAAAGGAATCGTTTCCGCCCTGTCCGCTGCTTGCCGCTCCAAGCGTAAATGAAAGCACAAAGGTTGAAGTAAGAGGCCCCGAAGCAACTCCGCCCGAGTCAAAGGCAATTCCCGAAAAGAGGGAAGGGCAGAAAATCATCAGAATCATTGCGATTATATAACCCGGAATAAGTATGATTTTAAGATTAAAGCCGCTTACGGCACGCCACATGGAAAGTCCTATTGCAATTGCAGTTCCAACAGAAAGGAAAACAAGGAGGGCCTTTCTTTTGATTGTACCGCCGCTTACTCCTTCTACCTGCTCGCTTAAAACCCATACGGCAGGTTCTGCACATACAATAATGGCTCCAAGTGCAAGACCTGTTCCAATCAAAATTACATACCAGATTCCGCCCCGTTCAAGGGCAAAAGAGCCCAGTTTTTGACCAAGGGCTGCTCCCGCCTGAGAAAAGCCGCCGTTTACTCCGATTAAAAAGATTGTAAGGCCAATAAAAGCATAGACAAAACCGATTATAATTCTGATTACCTGACGGCGGGTCATTTTTAAGAGGAAAATCTGAAAGATGACAAAAAGGGCGAATAGGGGAGCAATTGAAACTAATGATTCATGAAAAACTGAGCCTGCAGTTTCTTTAAAAGAAGCAAAAATCTGGACAAAAATATTTCCTGACCCAGAAAGAGCCGCGGCAACCGCACTTTCTTCACCGGCTTTTGCAAGGTCACTTGCCTGCTGGGCTTCAAAAGCTCCTCCGCTCCTAAGGATAATTGCGTAAATCAGAACAGCCATTACAGGACCAATTGAACATATTCCCGTAAGTCCGAAACTGTTGTCATTATCATCACGAACCGAAGAAACACCAAGTCCCAGGGCCATGATGAAAGGAACGGTCATAGGACCGGTTGTTGCACCGCCTGAGTCAAAAGCAATGCCTATAAAACTGTCTGGCGTAAAAAATGAAATTGCAAACAGCAAAATGTAGGCAAGAAAAAAACTCCACTTGAGTGAAAAGTTCAGGACTGTTCGGAGCAGACCCAGCATAATAAAAAGACCTACTCCGGCGGCAATTACAAAAGTTATTGCGCTTTTATTTACAAAAGGAAAAATCCCGCGAACCTGGTCTCCAAAAACCTGAATGTCTGGCTCTGCAGCGGTAACAATAAAACCGATTACAAAGGCAACAGAAAGCAGCAGTAAAAGAGAGCGTTTTTTAGTCAGTTCTGCCCCGCAGCGTTCTCCCATAGGCTGAATTCCCAAATCAACACCAAGAAGGAATATTGTCAGTCCAAGAATCAGAAAAAGACCGCCGATTACAAAGCGGGCAAGAAGAATTTTATCTAGAGGTACAAAAGTAAGCCCAAAAAACAGCACTATCGCCATTACCGGCACAACTGATACTGCTGTTTCTTTTAGTTTAGACAGAATATTCATTTACTACGCATCCGCAAAAGTTTTTCCATCTTCCAGAACAACCTGAAGTTTTGTATATTCACAATGGAAATCGTTTTTAAGACGGTCAAGGTAGCGGCGGCTTTCCCATTTACACATAGGAAGGTCATGAAGCAGGTAGTTTCCGCAGGCTTCTGGTCTTGTTGCAGGAACTTCATTCTGTGTAAGAATCCATTCAAGGCAGCGGATTGTAAGCTGACGCATATCTTCTACAGAGTATTTTCCAATCATGATGATATACATGCCCGTAAGACAACCCATAGGCCCCACGTAAACAACATCGTCCTTTACTTCTGAATTGCGGAACCAGGTTGCCATAAGGTGTTCCATGCTGTGAATTGCGCCAGGCCCCATGGCAGGTTCCTTGTTTGGTTCTGTAATGCGAAGGTCGTAGGTTGTAAAGCCCTTGTCTTCGCGGGAAATATAAATTCCTGGCTTAAGCTGTGTGTGGTCAATCGTAAAACTTTGAACTACTTCCATAAATGCTCCTTTTTAAAGATTCCCCATTCAAGCCCGGCAGTCACGTTACTTGTCATTGTGGGGCTTGACCCGGCAATCTATATCTCTTTAATAACTTCCATTAAAAATGTGCTGCTCAATGCCGAAGCAGTGTCTTCTGAATATGTTTCCTTCACAGAGTCATCTGCCGTATCAGACATACAGCGGATAATTACAAAAGGCACGCTGTTTGCAAAGCAGGTGTGGGCGATTGCACAGCCTTCCATTTCTACGCACTGAGGGTGAAAATTAGAAACTATAAAGTCTTTTTTTTCACCGCCTGCAATAAACTGGTCTCCAGAGGCAATAAGTCCGCTGGTAATCTTGTGTTCTTTTGAAAGCGATGTTTTTTCAAAAGCGGTTTCTGCTTTTTCAATCAAAGAAGAATCAGCCTTATAAGTTTCCGGCATCCCCGGCACCTGTCCCAATTTGTATCCAAAAAACTGAACGTCAAAATCATGATAAACGGCTTCTGTAGAAACAACAAAATCATAAATTTTAAGTCCCTTTCCTGTTGCTCCTGCAATTCCTGTATTAATTACTTTGGAAACTCCGAATTTTAAAATCAGAAGCTGGGTACACAAGGCTGCATTTACTTTGCCGATTCCGCACTTTACAATTACAACGTCTTTTTCAAAAAGCCTGCCCTTGTAAAAAGTCAGATTATTAATATTGATTTTTTCTTTGGAAGTCATATTCTCAAAAAGAGAATTAACTTCGCTATCCATAGCACCAATAATTCCAATCATAATTATCTTTTAAGCTCCATTTCTATTTCATCTTCTGTAGGCTTAATGTAGTGCCTTTTTACATCATCAAGCAGAATATCTTCCAATTTGAATTTTTTGATAGCCCATTTCATTACTTTTTTGTAAATAAAAAATCCCAAGACTATACCGCCGATGAAGATTACAATCAAAGAAATCTGGAATAAAAGCTGAACCCATGGCTGATTTGCATCCAGTACCTTAAAAACAAGGAATGACATCAGAACAAATAAAGCAATTATTATGACCAGTGTTTCAATGATTTCAAATGCACTTGCTGCCAGCATAAAAATTGTGGAAGTCTTTTTGCGGTTTCTGTATTCAATCTGCTCTTTTTTTCTCTGAGCTCTTGTCTCTTCGTCTAAATCTTCCATAGTCTTCCTCTTTTTTTAGTTTTCTTTGTTTTTTTCTTTAATTACGATAATTAAAAACGAAATTATAAGCAGAATTCCGCATACAACTACCGCAGAGTCTGCAACATTAAAGGTAGGCCAGCGTTCAAGACCAAAAAGTCCATAGAATTTTACGTCGATAAAGTCTACAACGCCTTCTTTTCTAAACCAGCGGTCAATCAGATTTCCAAGTCCTCCGCCAACAATGCCCGCAATTGCCCATCTCTGGAGCATGGTAAAGTCGTTATTGCGGAAATAAACAACAATTACCAGACCAATTACTATAAGGGGAAGCAGGGAAAAAAGAATGTGACGGGCGGTTTCTGACCATGTTGCACCTACACTGAATGCAACTCCTGTATTTGAAATGTGCACGATGCGCAGAAAGTCACCAAAATACTGGGCGCCGATTGTCGCATAAGGAATGTTTTTTACAATCAGCAGTTTTGTAATCTGATCAAGAATGATTACGGCAAGCGTAAGGATAAAGGGAAGCAGTTTTATTTTCAAATTTCTGTTCATATTATAAATATAGCGGTTTATAGACCTGTCGGCAAGTCAAAGAAAACTGTTTCCAGACCAAGTTCCTTTTCTACTTTTTCTTTAAGAAGAGAAACTCCCATTTTTTCTGTGCCGTAGTGTCCGCCGGAAATTACATTAATGCCTGCTTCTTCTGCAAAATGATACTGTTCATGAGCAAATTCGCCGGTTATGTAGGCATCCAGACCTTCTGCCGCAGCCTGGTCTACGTCTTCACTTGCCCCGCCGGAAATTATCCCCACCGTGCGAATGTCCCCGCGCCCAAAGGAAAAAGCCCTGCACTCACATCTCGTCACGCCGGCGAGTGCCCCCGCCAGCTCCTCTGCCGTCAGCGCCTGGGGAAGTTTCCCCTTCGCCCCAATGGGCATCCCCCGCCATGAACCGAACCCTTCAATCTCCCTAAGCCCTAGTTTTGCGGCCAGCCCAAAGTTGTTCCCATATGGATTGTTTGCATCCAGCGGAATGTGGTAGGCCAGCAGGGCAAGGTCATTCTTTATAAAAGCGGCAATGCGTTTATAGTGAGTCCCGCATACTGTTTCGCAGTGGCCCCAGAAGAGGCCGTGATGCACAACCAGAGCGTCGGCTCCTTCTTGAGCAGCCAGCAGAGCTGTCTGCTCACAGGCATCTACTGCAAAGGCCACTTTTTTTATCTCTTTATCTTTTGGGCTGCTGTTCTGAATCTGAATGCCGTTCAAAGACGGGTCGCCCGCAAAATCCTCTATTTTCAAAAATGAATTAAAAAATTCGTGAAGTTCTACTAAAGTCATTTATCATGCCTCCTTGAAATCTTTCGTTAATCACGCCCCCCCCCAGAGAGCCCCACCAGAGCCCCCAGAGCGCCTCTACCCAAGAGCCCCCCTCCCGTCAGCTGGCCTCTTCCTCTGTATTTTCTTCCGCCTTAGCCGCAAGATGCGCAAAATGCTCCGCAGTTTTTTCTGCCAGAATCTTTGCTTCAGAAAAATTCTTATCCCATTCCAGTCCTTTATAAAAAGAAAATAAAGGATCAGTCTGTTTTATGAATCCGTAACCGGAAGTTTCATATTCAGGAACCGAATTCAAAAAGAAAAAGTCCTTTACTTTTGATTTCTGCTTTATGGTAAAATCAGAAATTGCAGTATTTCCCATTATATCGCTCACAAGATAAAAGGAAGAGTCATTACCGTATTTTTCAGAAAGCAGAGAAATCATTGCGTTTATTTCAAGAGAAATGTTATAAGTGTAGAATTCCCTTTGTGAAGCAAAAAATGAAGGTTTTACTTCACTGCGTATGAGCATTGCAAGTCTTCGTAAAATCTTCATATCTTCTATTGAATGAAGCCATCTGCAGTCATCTGCATAAAAATCTGCTGAATAAACAGTAAAGCCCTTTGAAGCCAGAAGCTGAAGGTAAGGCTTGTAATGTTCCGTGTTTCCTAATTTATCCGGAAAAAATATTACAACCTCTTCGCTCTTTTCCTCTTCCTGAATTTTCTGAATGGGTTCAAATTTATATAAAAAGGCATCCGCCGGGCTGTAAGAGGCCGCACTGGAAAATCCTGTCCTGAAATTGCCTTTAAGTCTTGTCTGACTTTCCATTATATTCAGTTTTCTGCTGTTCAGTTCAAGCGGAGCAAAAATGATGATTCCTGCAATGGCTGCGGCAGAAAGAATGGAAGTGATGATGGCCCAAATCATCATAAGAGGACTGTAATGGTCTATGTAAAGATTTTCTGAATAGCGGAAGATGGCATGAAAATTTGAAAGAAGTACAAGAAGAGCTATGATAAAACCTAAAACTGTAAAAACTTCTATTCCAAAAGAGAAAATCTGAAGCAGGGCGATGGTAAAAGTAAAAGGTGCAAGAACTACAAGAGGGTCATGTCTTGCGGACTTAACAAAAAATACTCTGAAGTTAGTAATAAATAAAAGAATAAAAACAAGAAGTTCGCCGTAGAATTTCATTCCTTAATTATAGTTGCATGATGATTTGTGGGCAAGTTCTTTCCATAAAAAAACATCTCTTAATCACATGGCCTCTACTTCCTAAAAAAGCGTTTTCATCTTATAATCATACTTATGTCATACGAAGTAACAGCGACACGACGGCGTCCGCAGCAGTTTGATCATCTTATTGGTCAGGAATTTGTTGCAGAGACCCTTAAAAATTCAATAAAGTCTGGAAAAATTGCTCACGCATATCTGTTTTCTGGTCCACGCGGATGCGGAAAAACTTCTACTGCCCGTATCCTTGCAAAAGCCCTGAACTGTCAGCATGGCCCTACAGATACTCCATGCGGTCAGTGTTCCAGCTGTCAGGAAATTACAAAGGGTACTTCCCTTGATGTAATAGAAATAGATGGTGCTTCAAATACAAGTGTAGAAAATATCCGTCAGATTAAGGATGAAGTTCTTTTCAGACCGAGCAATTCAAAATATAAGATTTATATTATTGATGAAGTCCACATGCTTTCGACTTCTGCCTTTAATGCTCTCTTAAAAACAATTGAAGAGCCGCCTCCATATGTTATTTTCATTTTTGCAACAACGGAACTGCAGAAAGTTCCTGCGACTATAAAATCCCGCTGCCAGCAGTTTAATTTCCGCCTTGTTTCCATAGAAAAGGTAAAACAGTGCCTTGCAGAAGCAGCCGCTGAACTGAACGTAAAGGCTGATGATGAAGCACTTTTCTGGATAGCCAGGGAATCTACAGGTTCCATGCGCGATGCCTATACGCTTTTTGATCAGGTTGTAGCCTTCAGCGATGGTGAAATGACCTATGAAAAAATCCGTGATAAACTTGGCCTTGTAGGAATTGAACGTCTTAATTCTCTTTTTGAAGCCTGTGCTTCTTCAAAAGCAGAAGAAGTTATTTCCATGCTGGACGAGTTTTTGCAGTCGGGAGTTACTGTTGAGCAGTTGATTTCTGATTGTGCAGATTATTTAAGAAGTCTTCTTCTTATAAAGAGCGGAATAAAAAAAGAGGCGCTTCTTGGTAATGCCCCGGAACGTTTCAGCAGCATGGTTCTTTCTGCCTGGAATACAATTCAGATTGAACGAGCCCTTTCTCTTTACCTGCAGCTTTACCGGGACATCCGTTATTCCCTTGCCCCACGCTATGAACTGGAACTTGCTTTCAGCCGACTCTGCTGGCTGGGGCAGTATGTTTCTCCTGCGGAAGTAAAAAAGGCAATAGATGCGGCTCATTCTCTTTTGGGCGGAGCGTCTTCTGCCCAGCCACCGCTTCTAGGCTCATCTTCATTTTCTGCCCAGCCATCACTTCCTGTGAATGAGCCGGCGGCAGTAACGGCTCCCCCTTCCCAGACATTTAGCGACCCCCTTCCAGAAGGCCTGCCTCAGCTTTCAATGCTGAACTGCCTGCCTGATGACGAGCCTGAAGATGGAGAGGCAGAAAAGGAGAATACCGACCCTTTTCTTAATGGCGGTCCACTGCCGCCTGAACAATCAGTGGAATCTGAATCTCAGGAGCAGAATGAACCCGTAGACGAGCGTCTGATAATTCATGTTTCTCAGAATGAAGAAGGAACTTCAGCCAGTTCCACTCCCTCTCTTATTGTTCCTGAATCAGATGTCGGTTATACGGAAAATCCAGATGAAGAATGGTCCAATATGGAAGCTCCTCCAGATGATGAAGAATACTATCCTTCAGATTCAGAAAGAGCCATGCAGGTAGAAGAGGAACTTGCAAGCCTGTCTGCCGCTCCAGAACTTACAGAAGCACCAGTTCAGCTTGATGAAAAAATAACAATTGCCGATGGAAGTCAGATTTCCATTGCCCAGTTAAGGGGAAGTGTAATGGCTGCCCTTTATGTTTCGGATGGTTTTGCGGCATCAAATCTGGAAACAACAGGAATCTGGAAAGTTCATGATGATCTTGTAGAAACTACGGTTGCAGATTCATATATCATGGAACTTATAAACAGAAAAGAAAATGTTATTGCTGCCGAAATTTCAAAAATATGCGGAAAAAACATGAAGTTTGTTACAAAACTTTTGAATGCATCAGAATCGCAGAAAAAAGAAGATGTAAAGATTCCTCTTCAAGTTGAAATCCTGCTGAATCTTTTTAACGGTACAATTGTTGCTGGAAAGCACTAGATTATATAAAATTAAAATATAGTGAGGAAAAATATGAATCCTTTTGAATTCCTGAAGAATTCTCAGATGATTAAAGAACAGGCTGAAAAAATTCAGCGCGAAATTGCAGGCATTACTGCAGAAGGTTCTTCCGGCGGACGCATGGTAACAGTAACCTTAAACGGAAAATTTGAAATGCTTGATATAAAACTAGACCCTATCTGCGTGGACAACCGCGATGTTCAGATGCTTCAGGATTTAATAGTATCTGCCCATAATAAGGCAATTGAAAATGTTCAGGAAAAAATCAAATCTACAGCATCCCTTGGCGATTTTGATTTGTCAAAACTGGGTTTGTAAGGGGCATTAAACATGAATGCTTTTGATGAGCTTGCAGGTAATTTTTCCAGACTTCCGGGAATAGGAAAAAAGAGTGCTGTTCGTCTGGTAAACTGGCTTTTAAAGCAGGATTCCAGTTATGTTCAGCGTTTTGCCCAGAATTTGGGTACCCTGCATGAAAAAATTAAGCCTTGCTCTGTTTGCGGGGCCTGGACAGAAAATGACCCGTGTTCCATCTGTTCTGATCCTCTGCGGGATAAGTCTCAGATTTGCATTGTAGAACAGCCTCAGGATGTTTCTACAATCGAAGCCTATGGTGAATATCGCGGGGTCTATCATGTTTTAGGTGCTTTGATAAAACCCCTGGAAGGAATTGGCCCTGCTCAGCTTAATTTACAGCCTCTTTTATCGCGGATTCGTAACGGCGGAATATCAGAGGTGATTATAGCAACAAATCCGACTGTAGAAGGTGATACTACAGCCCTTTATGTAAACAAAGTTATTTCCGAGTTAAATGTACAGCCGGCTGTAAAAGTGACAAGGCTTGCCACTGGAATGCCGGTGGGTGGAGATTTGGAATACATTGACAAGCGAACCTTAGCATTAAGTTTTAGAGGAAGGGCTGCTTTTTAAGTTGAATAATTTTATATAATAACTTTTTCCTTTACAGTTTATTTTTTCAGTGATACAATATAGTGATTACAGAATATTTAAGAGGTGAGTGATATATGGAATCGAACAATTCGATTGTATCAGGCTTTGATAATGACAAAGATGATTCCCTTAAAATTACATTAAAAAAGATACCAGGTCTTTCAAGCGGCTGTATGGTTGATTTGGAAGGCTACATAGACACGTATAATTCATCCTTCTTCCAGAAGCAGCTGACAAAAGTAATCGGTGCCGGTTATTTTAATCTGCTGTTTAATTGTGCGGGACTGTCTTACGTTTCTTCAACTGGACTTGGCTCCTTCACAATTCTTCTGAAAATGGTAAAGGTAAAGGGTGGAGATATTGTTCTTGCTGCCGTTCAGGAAAAGGTTTCTGAAGTTTTCCAGATTCTGGGATTCTCTCAGTTCTTTAATTTGAAAACAACTGTAGAAGAAGCTCTTGAATTCTTTACACAGGATGATGGTTCTGCACCTACTCAGATTTTCCCTAAAGCCCTTACCTGTCCTTCCTGCAGTAAAATTGTTCAGGCAACTCGCCCTGGCCGTTTCCGCTGCACTAACTGTAAGGCAATTATTACAATTACAGAACAGGGTGGAATTACTCTGGGCTAAAAATTATTTTTATTTTTTTAGTCCTGTTAAAACAAAAAACCGTTCGGTAAACCGAACGGTTTTTTTATATGGCTTGTCATTGTCTGGCTTGACTGGTTAGCCTGAGCCAGCATTGGTCGCAAGCCTGCGCTTGCTTACCGATGCTGGAAGCACCGCCTTTTCAAGACTATCTCAGCAAGCTAAGTACGTTCTGTGAACTCTGATTAGCCTGAGCCAGCATCGCTGTTCCAGCCTGGCTGAGTACCTGGTCTTTTGTGAATTCAACCATTTCAGCAGCCATGTCTGTATCGCGGATGCGTGATTCAGAAGCCTGGAGGTTTTCAGCACCAATATCAAGTCCCTTAACTGTTTCTTCAAGGCGGTTCTGGTAAGCACCAAGGTCAGCACGCTGCTTGTTAATCTTCATAAGGGCTTCATCAAGAGTTCCGATTGCGCGGTTAGCTTCATCTGGAGTCTCAAGAGTCATGATTGTTTCATCACCAATGTTGCGGAGTCCAAGGGCTGTTGCAGACATTGTTCCAATGTAAACCTGTGTTCTCTGATCCATGTTAGCACCAATATGGAACCACATAGAACCAGTAACTGCATTTTCACCTGTAGGGCGGGCAAAGCGTCCTGTAAGCATATTCATACCGTTGAACTGAGCAGCAGATGCGATGCGGTCTACTTCTGCAATAAGAGAAGATACTTCAACCTGAATCTGCATGCGGTCTTCAGAAGAGTAAATACCGTTAGAAGACTGAACTGCGAGTTCGCGGATTCTCTGGATAATATCTGTTGTTTCCTGCAGATATCCTTCTGTTGTCTGAATGAAAGAGATACCGTTCTGAGCGTTCTGTGAAGCCTGATTCAAACCGCGAATCTGAGCTCTCATTTTTTCTGATACAGCAAGTCCTGATGCATCATCGCCTGCACGGTTGATCTTCATACCTGAAGAAAGTTTTTCCATACTCTTCTGGGCATTAAGATCCTGAATTCCCTGGGAACGCTGAGCGAACAAAGCGCTCATATTGTGATTAATAACCATAATAATCTCCTTATAGTTTGGTTAAAAAGATAAAACACATGGTGGACGAAACGCCTGGCAATTAACGCCAGGTTTTTTTAACCAACAACGCGGTTAAAAAGCACCTCGTGCCTTATCTCACGGGTTTCCACCACCCTATACTTGATTTTCGGGTTCTGATAAAAAATGTTTAGGAAAAAATTAATTTTTTTTATAAATTTTTGAACTTTTTTATTTTTTGTTTCCGGCTTGTGCTATAATAAAAACATGGATTATCTGTTGATGGGGCTTGCTGTCTGCGTAATTATTGCGCTGATTGTCTGCTATGTTCGTTTTTTCGGGAAAAAGGGAAGTGCAAAAAAAAGCCGGCCTGTACAGCCTGTAAAATGCCCTCTTTGTGATTCGTCTTTATATGTAGGCGAAAATATAATTTCAAAAGTATACAGGCCTATGAATGTTCCTGACCAGCTTATGATTGTAATGGGATGCCCTCACTGTTATCCGGTTTGTGAACCCGGGTTAAAAAGAATCTGCCCCGTATGCCACAAAAGTGTAGGCCCGGAGCAGTCTCTTACGGCAAGGCTTTTTAACAAAAGCCTTGGAAAAAAGCACGTTCATGTTGTGGGCTGCAGTAACTGCCACAGCCCTCGTGCAGATTAGCTTTTCTGAATATCAATAGCCGTCGCTCATTTCGCGGTTGGCATCCTTCTTGCATAGTTCATCATAAACAAGGGAACGCTTGCGCAGTTCTTCCTTAAGTTCCTTAGGGAAGGGCATATTACGCCAGAAGATTCCCCGCACATCTTTATCCAGACGCTGAACTCCTGTAGATTCCTTTGTCATCCACAGAATGTAGTCTTCAATAAAGAATTCCTTAAGGTCTCCCTTCAGTTTCTGCTGCTCATAATGCTGGTAATACTGTCCTGTAAGGCCTTCTTCCATCCAGTAATAGGATGCCTTTTCTTTGGCAACCTGCCAGCGCAGGTCTGCAACTGCTGTAAGAACGGCAATCGTAAGGTCTTTAGGGTACATTGGAACAACAATACGTCCGCGGCTTGTTACGCGGTTGTAACGGTCAAAAGGTTCCCAGCAGAAACCGCGGTCTCCGTATGTAGGTACAAGCAGAACATAAGGAACAATTCTGTTCGGAATATTCTTGTGAATTCGGTGGAAAACACCCGGATCAATTGATTCTACCCAGCGTAAAACTTCCAGAACGTTTTCGCGGGTTCCTGTTCCTTTTTCTGTACAGTGATAAAATTCACGGGTAAAGATTGGGAACTGGTTTCCCCGGCGTCCGATAGTCATTTTTGCCATCTGACGTACAGTTTCAAATTCAATTTTTACGGCTTCCGTATCGTTTGTGGCAAAAGTTGCTCCGCCTCCAGCAGAAATCTTGTTCTGAACGTTATCGTAGGTTGTCTTTGCTTCCTTGAATTCTTCCAGCGCTTTTGAAAGTTCCTTGTCATTTTTAGAAAGCCTGTGAAGGATGTCTGTAATGGTTGCAAACTGTTTTCTCTGCAGTTCACTGTAGGCCGAAGTGTGCGGTTCAAAACCCATTAACTGCTGGTGTTCGCACAGTTCATTAATGTTGTTTCTAAGTTCTGTTTCAAGCATGTTCCTTTCGTTTTCTTTCATGGAAAGCATGTTTTCAGAACTCTGCATTTTTCCAGAATTCTTGGACTGCAGCTGCATAAGGCGGGCCTGTTCTGCAGAAGCGGCCTGGTCTGGAGTCATATTTGCGGCTTTTACCTGTTTTTTTTCATCAGTTGCAGAATTGTTCATTCTGCCGCTTGCAATTTCCTTAAACCATTCATCTACATAAAGGACAGGTTCCCCGGTCTTGTTTTCATATATGATTTTAGAAAAAAATTCTTTTGATTCCTGTTTGAACAGAGAAGGAAGAATTACACCGTATCTGACCATCATGCGTTTTGGCATGGCAACACCCGGGTCTACCATTTTGCCAACCATTCCCCGCAGAAGTTCCCAGTAAGCTGTTACAATCTGCTGGCGGAAAACTGCCCTGTCTTTTGGATCCTGACAGGTAAGATATTTTGTAAGCAGCTGGTGAACACGCTGAGCAGACTGATTTTCTCCTGTGAGGGCTGTTTTATAATATTTCTGGTCATTAAATACCTGTGTCGGGGTGTCACTGAGTGGATTTTCTATTTTTGCAAACTCTTTCTGACTCAAATCAACTTCATGGATGGAGCGTGATTTTACAGTATTAACAACTTCATCAACTGATTTAGAAAAAAGAGACTTTCTGTTTGTTGGAATTTCATCTGGTGTGAATTCCTCAATTTCAAGTTCTTCTACTGCATCTTCCGAATTAGAGTCTGAGTTGCCGAGTAAGGCTGCAATTTCTGGATCTAAAATGTCTTCCATGCAATTTCTCCACTATATTATAGTCTATTCATTATAACGTATTAGGTACAAAAATCAAATATATTTATCTTTGTTATTCAGGGCAAACGCATTATAAAGTTTGCACATTTATATGGCAGTCGCCAAAAATCTCAAAGCCTTTTCAGCCTCGGTTTCACTGCCATCCATCAGATTTTACAGTTTCGGCTCTTTTATAATGCGTTTGCCCTGCTTTGTTATTTTTTACGCTGGCGTACCAGAGCTTCTCCAAATCCCTTTTCTGCAAGCCTGGACTTTGTTTTTTCTACTTTTTCTGCGGGAACATTTTTTATTACCACCCTATAGACTTTAGATGTTTTTTGAAACACTACATCAGTAAAGCCTGCTCTCAGAAGTTTCTGGGCAAGCTGATTTGCATTTTCTCTGGTAGAAAATGCGCCTACCTGTAAATCCCATCTGCTTCCATCTGGATATTCTTTTTTTTCTGAACCAGATTCTGCCTTTGCGACTGAACCAGTTTTCTGATTTTTTTGATTTGCCTGCTGAGATGAAGATTTTTGCGCAACAATTTTCATTGCTTTTTCTGCCGTAATCCTGCTTAAATCACTTTCTGGCCCGCGCTTTAAGATTTCTATGCGGACTTGTGCCGTTCCTGAAGCAATCATGCCAAGAGCTTCGGCCGCTGCCTTTGACAGATCCAGTTCCCTGTCTGCAACAAAGGGGCCTCTGTCATTTACCCTTACCTTTACGGATTTGCCGTTAGCAAGATTTGTAACCTTTAACTGGGTGTCAAAAGGAAGGCTTTTGTTGGCACAGGTAAAATCATGCATGTTGAAAGTTTCTCCGCTGGAAGTTTTCTTTCCATGGAAATCATCTGCATAAAAAGAAACCGTGGCTTTTTCCATATAAACTTCTGCAGAAGCTTCTGCAGAAAGAGATGCAATGCACAAAAAGAAAGATAAAATCAATATAATTGTCTTTTTCATTACTATTATATCGGCTTTATTTCTTATCGACTAAAAAAAATATATGAGATAAACTAAAGATATGCTTCTGGAGAAACTTTCAAAATTTACTTATATCATAAAAAATGAATCTACCAAACGTAATAAAGACTTTCTTCATTTTAAAAGAGTATTCCGCACTGTAGAAAAAAATATTACAAAGTCTGCAGAAAATGTTTATGAAAGTATTGAAAATCCTAAATATGTTTTTATCAGACTCTATAATCCTGAATACGAGCATAATCTTCCTGCAAAATTATTGCAGAAAGGACAGGACATAACGAATGTTTCTGAAATAAAGGCTTCTCATGCCGCAATTGGCTTTGACCTGAAAGATTCCTTTTATGGCCTTACCCTTGGCGGAAAGTATGACTTGAAAATAGAGCAGTGCACTGATATTAATTCCTGTGAATATATGCAGACCTGTAATCCTCTTGCTTCTTTTCAATATACGTTTGCCCTTCCTGTTACGGCAGAAGAATATGATGACGTAAAGAAAATGGTAGAAAATTACTATAATTCACATGAAGTAAAATATGCTGTCTTTCACAACTTTCCGGTTGCGGTTTATTGTCTGCAGAGAAAGCTTCCCCTCCCTGGTTTTCCTACTGTAGTTGATTATGAAAACTTTAAGGATAATCTGGAAAAGAAACTTCTGAACAAGAAAACGACCAGACTTAAAGAAAAATTTATATGCTCAACCTTCTGTACCTATGTGCTTATGCATTGTGTTCCGCGCATTTCAAAATATTTCAATGACAGGGCCATTAATTATGATTTTATTACTCCAAGTGACTTGCCTGAACTGCCTGGCATTAAGCTGATTTTTTCAAGCAACTGGAGTGATTTTAAAAAAGCGGCTGCAGAATATGCAGCCGACCATCCTGAATTTAAACCTTATCTTTAGAAGCGTTCTGCTTTTTTGCCGCCGTTTTTGCGGGAAGAAGAACGTTCTGTCTGCTTGTGAACGTTTGGACGGGAGCCTTTTCCTCTTCCTTCTTTTATGAATTTTTCTGCACCAGAGCGTTTGTCTCTGCGTGGCGGGCGGCTCTGCCTTTCTTCGCGGAATGCCTTGTCTTCAAAATTCCTGTTTTCGCGGGGGGCGTGACCAGCTCTTCTTGAACCGCGGCCTCCTTCTTTTTCATCTATGTGCATGTGAGGCAGGCTTCTGTTTGACCTGGACATTTCTATAGCCTTTCTTGCAGAAGCAACTGGCAGACTGAGGAGTGAAAACTGCTGGGCAACGTCAATGTCGTCTACCATGCGGCCTGGGATGTGGAGCAGTTCGCTGAAGTAGTCTGCAATTTCCCGGGCATGATAGCCGTCTTTTTTTCCAAGAGAAACAAAAATACGCATCTGGTCGCCGCGCGGGGCACTGGATTTTGTATTGATTTTTCCGTAATGCTTGCTTGAAAGCTGGTCGCCGTAAACGATTGAAAGAAGACCGGCCAGAACCTGCTGTGGCTCCTGATTTTCGCAGAGGGCTGCTGCCAGGTCTGTAAAGGTCTGAGTGAGGAGTTCGGTACGTACGGTGGTTGAGTAAGCCGAAGGCTGTATCGAAACCTCTGGGGTTTCGGATGTATTATCGAGTTCTGCGGTGGTTTCGACAGGCTCAACCACCGTACTTTCAGGTTTAAGCTCTGGCTTAAACAGTTTTTCCTTTAATTCCTTAATTACACGTTCATTCTTTACGGCAAGAACTTCCTTTACTTCAGGAATCTTTCCTTCTTCAAAATCACTCTTAGTTGCCTTTCTGATATTCTTTGAAAGGAAGCCCAGCTTGCGGCGTTCTTCCGGGCGTACAAAGGTAACGGCAATACCTTCCGTTCCGGCGCGGCCAGTACGGCCAATGCGGTGAACATAAGTTGCAGTGTCAAAAGGAAGGGAGTAGTTTACAACGTGGGAAACACCCTTAATGTCAATACCGCGGGCCGCAACGTCTGTAGCAACAAGAATGCGGGTCTTTTTCATACGGAAGCGTTCAAGAACCTTTTCTCGCTGGTTCTGCATGATGTCGCCGTGAAGGGCAGCGGCTTCATAACCGCGAAGGTCAAGTTCGCGGGTAACGCGGTCTGCATCAGATTTAGTCATTGTAAATACAAGACCGTAAAAGTCCGGCGAAATGTCTATGAGGCGCACAAGAGCTTCAATCTTTTCGCTTTCCTTTACAACCCAGTATTTCTGGTCGATTAGCAGGGCTTCGTCAATTACATTTTCTTCTTCTATAATATCATATTCGCCCATAAAGTCGCCGGCAATCTTTAGGATTGGCGCCGGCATGGTTGCGCTGAAAAGGAGGATGCGGCAGTCCGGGTTCGCATGACGGAAAATTTCTTCGATATCGTCAATAAAGCCCATGTCCAGCATTTCGTCGCCTTCATCAAGAATGAAATATTTGATTTTGCTCAGGTCCAGGGTTTTTCGTTCGATGTGGTCTTTAATTCGGCCGGGAGTTCCTACTACAACTTCGCAGCCCCGCTTAAGGTCTTTAATCTGGGCTGCATAGGAAGCACCGCCGTAAAGTACGGTTGTGCGTGGATATTCCGATGTAGAAAAAGACTGCATTTCCGTGCAGGTCTGCATGGCAAGTTCGCGGGTAGGCTCAAGAATCAGGGCTTCTACATGGTCTGATTTTCCGCGTACATTCTGAATGATTGGCAGTCCGAAGGCCGCAGTCTTGCCGGTTCCTGTTCTGGCGCGGGCAATAAGGTTAGTGTCTCCTGTAAGCAGGCGGGGAATTGCCAGTACCTGAATTGGAGAAGGGGTAACAAAGCCTTTTTTTTCTACGGCTTTAAGAGTGTATTCATCAAGTCCTAAATCTTCAAAAGTTACGCTATCTGGAGCTTCGTTTTCTGTGTATAAATCTTCCATAATAATTCATACAATATACAAGAAAATGCAATCTTTAGCAAGGAATGTCACTGTTTGCAAGAACCTGCATCTTACACTCGATTTTATTGCTAAATTCTAACATAGATGTTATATTTACAGTATGAAAAAGATTTTATCACTTATTTTATTGCTTTTACTGTCAGTTGGTTTTGTTTTTGCTCAGAATGAAGAATATGATTCTGAAACAATTTCTGCTTCAAATGAAAAATCTGTCCAGCTTGCACCTGAACTCAGTTTTTCAATTTTTGGCCCGGAACTTGGCATTTTGCTTGGGGCAGGGCATCTGGAATTTGGTGCTTCCTGTGCCATTGCTTCTGGAACCGGCTCTCCTTTCTTTTTTGAAGATTTTGGCAGCGACTTATATGACCTGAACATGGTTGCCGTAACTCCTAAGATTCATTTGGGGTATAATTTTGAAGCCTTTGATACAGGCTGGAACGATACAATCGGACTTGCCTATGGCTCAGCTTTTGGCTTTTTTGAAAACGGCACTGTAGAAAATATGGAAGCCCTTGCTTTTTATTTTAGAGGAGCCGTAAAGACCAGACCGGGTTTTGAAGTAGGAATGACTTCTTATCTTCCTTTTGTTTATTTTGTTACTGATTTTAATAAAAATTTTGACTTGAAAACAATAGGAAGTTTTGGTGGATTCTGGGAATGTATAGGCTATGGCTTTCTCTGTTCTTCTTTGAATCTGCGATGGTTCTTCTAAAAATACACGCTTTGAGCCATTTACATTCTAAAATTGAACTTTTATTAATTTTAGTGTATAATGGAAAAACTTATGGAAACAAACTTCAAAATTGACCAGAAGGTCGTTTATCCTAGTCAGGGTGTTGGAATTGTAAAAGAAATCTTTGAGAAAAAATTCAAAGATTCCATGATTCCATATTACAAAATCTATATTGAAGCATCAGACATGATTGTGATGGTTCCTGTTGAAAAAGCAGAGGAATTGGGAATTCGTCATATTGTTTCTGCAGAAGAAGCTGAGGCTGCTCTTAATCTGCTTTCTGATGACTTTGAGCCTATCACTTCTGACTGGAAACTCCGCTATCAGATGAATCTTGATTTGCTTAAAAAAGGAACAATCAAGGATATTGCTACAATTGTTAGATGCCTGTATAACCGCAGTAAGGTAAAGGAACTTCCTATTCTTGAACGCAAACTCTATGATTCTGCAAAAAAACTTCTGGAAGATGAAGTTTCTTTTGCACTTGGTAAGTCAGCTAAAGAAATTGCAGAAACCATTCATATGAAACTTGAGCCACCTGGAGCCACTCCTAAAGTTAAGCATATTCTTCGTCTTGATGATGATGATGACGATGATTTGATGGATGACCTTTCTGCAAAGTCTGATAATGATGAAGATTCTGATGAGGCTGATTCTGCAGACGAAATGGGAGCAGAAGAAGATTTTGACGAAGAAGACGATTCATTCTAAACTTGCTGTAATTATTACTGCTGCCGGTTCTTCTACAAGAATTGGCGGCGGTATAAAAAAAGAATATCTTCCCTATAAAGACGGCACAGTTCTTTCAACCTGTGCCTCTGTTTTTTTAACGGCTGACTATTGCGGCATGGAACTTGCGCTTCTGGTAGTTACCTGTCCTGCAGGAGGGGCGTCCGGCGGAAGAGAGGCCGCAAGAAATGCCCTTTACGCAGACCCTTCTTTTGAAAAGAAACTTGGCGAAGTGCCTCTTGTTATTGCAGAAGGCGGCTCTTCAAGGCAGGCTTCTGTTTTTGCGGGCCTGAGGGCCGTAAAAGAGAACTGCCCCGACGTTAAATATGTCCTGATTCACGACGGTGCCCGCCCCTTCCTCACTTGCTCTCTTGTGTCTGAACTTGCAAAAGCCAGTGAAATTTATGGTGCCGCAGTTCCCGGCCTTACCCCAACAGACACCCAGAAAGAAGTTGATGAAAACGGCTTTGTTGTCCGTCATCTTCTACGCTCTTCTCTTGCCGCAGTGCAGACTCCTCAGGGCTTTGATTTTCCAAAATTATTTGAAGCACATCAAAAGGCGGAGCTGTTGAACCGGAATGGCGAAGGCAGGGAATTTACGGACGATACGGAAATCTGGGGGGAATTCTGCGGGCCTGTAAAAGTCATAAAAGGTGAAGCGGCCAATATAAAAATTACTTACCCTTCAGATCTGGAGAAATTATGATAAAAGTTGGACTTGGTTATGATTTGCATCGTTTGGTTGCTGGCAGAAAACTGATTTTAGGCGGCGTTCTTTTTGATTTTGAAAAAGGGGAGGACGGACATTCAGATGGGGATGTGCTTCTTCATGCCGTTACCGATGCTCTTTTGGGGGCAGCGGGGCTTGGAGACATAGGCTCCTATTTTCCTCCTGAAGACATGAAGTGGAAGGATGCCGATTCTGCAGAACTTTTGCGTACGGTTATGAAAGACGTGAGGGCGGCCGGCTGGCAGATAGAAAACATTGACTGTGTAATCAAACTTGAAAAACCAAAGTTTCTTCCAAAAAGACAGGAAGTAATAGATTCTGTTGCGGCCATTCTTGGCATAAAAAGTGAGCAGGTCTTTGTTAAAGCAAAAACAGGAGAGAAACTCCCTCCTGTTGGAACTGGCGAAGCGGTAGAGGCAGAGTGTGTCTGCCTCCTTTCCCGCTGACTTCTAATCATTAAAATCAGGAATCTGCAGGATTAAATCTACTTCATTTTCAGTCATTCCCAAGCGGGATGCAATTTCTGGAATAGACCAGCCCTGCTGCTTGAGCTGGCGGACTGCTTCTTTTTCACGTGGGTTTGTATGGCCCTGAGGAACGCTCTGGGTCTTCAAGTCCTGTTTTGTCATGTCATGCAGAACCCGGAACTTGTTGTCTACATCGCGGGAAAGTCCCTGCAGGTTCATTTCTGTCTTTTTGAATCCGCTGTCCAGAGATTTTAATGTGTCAATTTTCTTTTCTGTATCTGCAATAAGGGAGTCAAGATTTTCAAGTCTTCCTATTGCTTCTGTAATCTTAGGACCGTTCTGAAGAATCTTGTCTACATTCATCTGAACGTCTTTTATTTCTTTTGGAAGTGAAATTGCCTGTCTGTCACAGTTTATGAGCCTGTTTTCAAGATCCTTGAGTTTTTCAAACTGGGTATCAACATCATTCTTGATTCTGTTGATGACTTCATCTTTTTTATCAAGGCGTTCATACTGCTCTGTAACATACTGCAGTTTATCATTGTAGTTGCGGACTGTTACTTCCATAGTCTGAAGGTCATCTTTTGTAGTATTCAGAGAAGAAATTCTTTCATCAATTGTATTTGAAAGGTCAATCATCTTCTTGAACTGACTTTCAAGATCCATAACCTTTGCTTTCTGACTTTCAAATTTGCCAAGCTGAGTTGTTATTTCTTCATTTATGCGCAGAAGGTCATTGTACTGGGCATTGAACTTAGCTGCATTCTGAGAATAGGAGTCAATCTTGTTAAAGGCACTGTTAAGATTCTGGATGTGGTCTTCCAGCTGCCTCTTCATCTTGTCTGCCTTATCATAAATCTGGATGTTTGTTTTAACGTCCTGCAGTTCTTTTGCAATTTCTGTTATGTGAGTCTGCAGCATGTTTGCATCATCCTGCATTTTCAGAACCATCTTAGACTGGTTTGCCTTATTGTTGTCATCGGCTTCCTGAATTTCTTTTCTCAGAGCTTCAACCTTTGCACTTGCATCTGCATTTTGCTCGCGGACTTTCTGTTCTGTTGCAGAAAGCATTTCTTCGTACATTGTTTCCAGCTGGCTAAGAATCTGCTCTGAACGGCTTTCATAAGACTGGATTGATTTTTCAGTCCTGTTATCAAGTTCAGAAATCTTTTCGTTCAGCTGTCCCTGCTGCTTCATTACATTTTCTTCATAATCATTCATGTTATGAACAAGGCGCTGACCAATTTCATCAATTTTTGCCTGTGAAGAATTCTGGAATGTATCAAGAGTTCCCTGGAAGAGAGTTTTTGAATCATCAAGCTGGTCTTTAATCTGCTGTTTCCAGGTATTGAATTCTGCAAGAGCCGCTTCTATAGAAGAAGTTCCGCTTTCCTGGCGGGAATGAATTGTTTCTTCAAAGTTTTTCAGGTCTTCAAGAAGTTCATTCTGAACTTTTGAAAGATTTGTCTGAACAAGGTTCATGCTGCGTTCAATTTCTTTCTTCAGTTCGTTTTCAGAATTCTGAGAGATTGTAATGATAGATGTGTTTGTTTCGTTCTTAAATCCGTTGATTATTTCCTGAACTTCGCGAATGCTCTCCTGCATTTCAGATTTTGTCTGTTCAATGGAAGCATTTATCTTAGTCTGGTGGTCATTTGCCTTTGTCTGAAGCTGTTCTACATTTGCTTTCAGTTCTTCTGTATACTTTGCTTCTACATTGCGGCGGGCGTCTTCGTAGTTGTTTGTAAGGGTAGAAAGTTTTGAATCAAGTTCATGCTTCCAGTCTGCAAGTTCAGAATCAATCTGATTTGTATTTGTTGAAAGAGTCTGGTTGAACAGAGTTTCAAATTCCTTAAGTTTGTTGCTCATGCTGCCTGTTGCAGTTGCCTTAAGGTCATCAAGGGAACCGTTGATTTCATTAATTTTGGATTCAAGCTGATTTGAATCTTCTTTAATGGTTCTGCTGAATTCTTCATGCTTCTGTTTCTGGCTTGAAGTGAAAGAATCAAAATCTCCAAGAACCCGGTTCTGAACTTCCTGCATTGCTCCGCGCAGGCTTTTTTCCAGATTGTCAATGTCTGACTGTGAAAGCTGAATCTGAGAAAGTTTATATTCAATATCCCTTTTGTATGTACTGAGCTGTGAATCAACATCTTCCAGAATATTGATGTGCTTGCCTTCGCTTTCAGAAATTGCCTTCCTGATTGCATCTGAAACTGTTTTTGAAAGTTCATCAAGCTGACGGTTTGTTTCATTCTGGAAAATTTCAATCTTTTTCTGGGTATCAAACTGAACAGAATCCAGAGTGTTTGTAATCTGCGAAATCTTTTCTTCAAGTTCTGGCTGAAGCCTTTCTGCTTTTTCTGTTGCGGCTTCACACTGCTGCTGTATATTGTGAACCTGATTTTCTGCTTCCTGTACAGAAAGGGCCGCATCTGCAGAAACTTTTTTGAGAGTGTCTGCAAGGTTTGTCTGCATGTTTTCAATTTCTTCATGAAGTTTCTGAGAGCGTTCTGTATACTGGCTTGTAGTTGTTTCAAGCTCGTTGCGAAGGGCATCAATTTTATTGCTGTAGTCTGCACTAAGGCGTTCAATTTCTTCAATCTTGCTGCCGTATTTTGAAGTAATGTCATCAACTTTTGTAGTTGTATCCTGGGCAAGATTCATTACTCTGGAAGTGATGTCTGATTCAATTGTGTCAATCTTTCCGGCGGTTTCCTGGGCTAGAGCCTGTATTTTATTGTCTGCCTGAGATTCCAGGGCAGAGAACTTTAAGTTTGTGTCGTTTTCTACGCTGTCAATCTGTGCTTTTGTTCGGTCTGTAAGGCTTTCAATCCTCTGCTGGGCTTCCCTGTCGTATTCATCAATTCGTGAACTGCTGTCTGCAAAAAGCTGTTCAAGGCGAAGGTTGTTTTCAGAAGTAAATTCTGCAAGGCGGCGCTCGCTTTCTTCTGTGAAACTGTTGATTGTAGAAGTAAAATCGTCCATGAGCTTTTTATGTTCATCCACAAACTGCTGGTTGAATTCATTGATTTTCTGATTATTTGTTGCTGTGGCTGATTCAAAAGCCTTTGTGTAATTTTCCTTGAATTTCTGTAAATCACTTTCAAATTTCTGAGTAAGGGAATCGTAGTTGTTGTCGTTTTTGCTGAGGACTGCGGCAATCTGGGCACTGTATTTTTCTTCCAGTTTGTTATTGTCTTCTTCAAAGCGTGTCGAGATTTTTGAAATAAGGGAATCATTCTTTCCGCTGACGCTTTCAAGCTGTTGTGTGTATTTTGCCTGCAGGGCAGAAAGTTTTTCTGTAAAAGCTGATGTTGCGGCAGAAATCTTTTCTGAAAAATCGGCCTGCATTTTTTCCATTGAGGCCTTTGTATCTGCAACAATTTTTGATTCCGTACTTCTGTAGTTTTTTTCAGTTTCTTCTGCTTTTGCACTGAATGTAGACTGAATGGCGTTAGTTCTGTCTTTCATGTCTGCTTCAAGATTATTGAAGCGTTCTGTAATTTCATCAGAGGCGGCTGTAAGGTGGCGGTTAAGTTCTTTTTGAAGAAGGTCTGTTTTTTCGCGGAGTTCCTTCATGTAGGCATCTGAACGGGATTGAGCCTGTTCGCTAAGATGTTCAAATGCAGTGTTTTCAAGGGCTTCTGCCTGTTTTGATGCTTCGTCATAGGCTGCCTGAATTGTCTGTTTGATGGAAATAAGGGCTGAATCAGCTGATTTCTGGGCATCTTTTATTTCTGAGGCGAGTTGGCTTGCGTAATTTTCATACTGGTCAAGAAGTTTTGTTCCCACAGCCTTAAGCTGCTGGGCATTCTGTTCTGAAAAATCCTTTATTACTTCTGGAATCCTTTTATCAATCTGTTCTACAGACTGCTGCTGCTTTGAAAGTTTTGTTGAAAGGGAATCAATAAGGCGGCTTTCTTTATGGATTCTTTCAAGATTTTCTTCTACCTGAACAGTCATGTCATTAAGTTCTTCCAGAACCTTTGCATAATTATCAATCTGAGATTTGATTGACTGAACGGAAGCAATGCTCTGGTCAAAAGTTTTTATTTTGTCTTTGAAATCTTCATTCTGCTGTTTAAGCAGTTTGATTGCGGCGCTTGCCTGAGTCTGCTGAGAATTAAAATCGCTCATTATCAGGTTAAATTTTCCCTGAATTTCCTTAAAGAGGCCCATAAGGTCATCCTGCCTCTTGTCTGCGTACTTCCTTACTTTTTCAAGAGAATTGTTGTTTTTGTCGATGCCATGGAAATAGATTGAAATTCCCAGAGAAATAATAAGAGAAACAAGAACTGCGATTGCTATTGTCATTTTTATCCCCACCCAGTTTTTATCTTTTTTTATCTATCTTTATCTTTGTTCACTATCTTTGTTTTGAAAAAAGGCATCTGCCAGCTGTTTGTAATGGCAGAATGTAAAGTCTGCAATCTTTGATTTTTTACCAAATATGCCAGACAAAGGAGAAATGAGCCATGCAGACATCATTCCTGCATTTTTAGAACCTACAACATCATATTTATGACTGTTGCCTATGTAGAGAATCTGTTCTGGAGGAAGTCCCATGCCGTCTGCAAGTTTTTTAAATGGCACAGGATGCGGTTTTAAGGCTCCTGCTTCTTCTGAGCCGATGATAAAATCGCACATTTCTTTTATTCCCCAGATATCTCCTTTCTGCTCCGGCGGAAAATCCGAAAGCAGTGCTATTTTATAGCCCTGTGATTTCAGTTCCCTGATAAATTCTACAGAACCGCGACAAGGCTTGATTTTTGAAAAATATTTTTCAAGTCCTTTGTAAACAACTTTATCAAGTTTTGCTTTTGCGTCTTCTGGTGTTGTCTTCAGTTTTTTAGCCATGTGTTCAGACTGAACCTGAACGAAATTTGGAAGGGCATCCGTGCGGTGCATTATATTGCGGACCAGACCGTATTTTAGAAAGAAAAAACTATGGCGCAGAAAGTATATGGACATACGGACATTCAGTTTCCATGTTCTGTAGAGAGTTCCGTCTATGTCAAATGCTACACCCTTTATATTGCTGAAATCCAAAATAGCCGCCTGTGCAAATTCGATTATAGTTTTACTGAATAATTATACAATAAAATGTAAAAAGCGTCATTATTATTCATTATTATTATGATTATTTTCATGAGGAATTCAGGATTTCCTCGTCATAATAATTTCCGTTAAAAATGGCTCCCGGGCTTCTTCATTATAAATACTCTCATCAAAAACGGCTCCCAGTCATGAAACCGACTTTGCGAAACCGCGGTCTAGACCGCTAGACGCTGTTTGTTGTATAGAAACTATATAACTGCCGCTATCGCGGCCTCAACAAACAGAGTCTTTTCACAAAGCCGGTTTCATTCCTTCGCGCCGTTTTTATGCCGGTTTTGTATAAAAAAATGTCTTTACTGGAATTTGTATATAAGGATTGTGCATCATAAAGTCAGGTATATAAAATGGCGCGAGGAAGTGAGGAGAGGGGCAAAAAGACTCTATTTGTGGTTGCCGCATTTTGCGGCAGGTCAATAATTTCTTTGCCACAAATAGCGTCTAGCGCATTATTGCGCGGTTTTGCCCCTCTCCTCACGCCCGGGAGCCATTTTTAACGGATATAATTTATGATGAAACAATCATGAATCTCGGCTATGAATATTTTTCTATCTTGCTTATGAAATACTGATAATTTATAATAATCTCATGTCATTAAACTGCAATGAAATAAACGTAATTTTAAGCGAGCTGAATCTGGAAGGCTCTTTTATTCAGGATATTATTCAGCCGGGGTATGATACTCTGGCTTTTTACACATATAAAGAGGGCTGTGCAAAGACTGTGCTTGTCTGTACTGCACAGAATTCCGTAAGAATTAACGAAACCCGGAAAAAAATCACTAAAAATGACAAGCCTCTGCGCTTTATGGAATTCCTGCGCTCGCGAATTAAGGGCTGCCGCATAAATTCCTGTGCTCAGATTGGTTTTGAACGTGTAATTAAAATGGAGCTGAGCCGTCTGGTGGAAGAAAAGCCTAAGGCCGCCGCCAATGGTTATGTGCACATTTCTCTGGTAAAAAAGCCTGTACTTTCTAAGGAAGAGCTTGAGGCAGAAGCGGCGGCCGCAGGGCAGGCGGCTGAAACTGAGGAAAAAAACATTCTTTACATAAAACTCTGGAATAATGCGGCCAATGTGATTCTCTGTGATACTGACAGTGTGATTCTGGAACCCATGTTCAGGAGGCCTGAGCGGGGGGAAGTGAAGGGGGAGCGTTTTTCTGTAGAAAAGCGAGAATTGGACGCGGCAGAAATGGAAGCGCGATTTCCTGTTAGGGAATGGGGAGATTTGAAGGATGAGGGGGGCGTTGCATCTTTTAATTCTTACATTGACTGGTGGTATTCTGAACATTCTGATTCGCTTTCCAGGGAGGCTCTGCTTGAAAAGGCGGAAAAATGGTACAATTCCTCTCGTTCCAAAAAAGAAAGTGCCCTGCACAATCTGGAAGCAAAACAGGAAGCCTTTAAGAATGCCGGGCAGCTGAAGCATCAGGGGGATTTGATTTTATCCTTCGGGCATCTTCTGGACGGAAAGAGCCGTTATCTTGAATGTGAAGACTATGAAAGCGGCAAAACTGTTCGTCTTTTGATTGACCCTAAAAAATCTGCCCAGGAAAATGCGGCTGACTACTACAAACAGTATAAAAAAGCGGTATCTGGGGCAGAAGAAATTGTTACGGATATAGAGATTATAAAAAAGCAGATAGAAAAACTGGATTCACTTTATCAGGAAATGTTGAATGAAAAAAATCCTGTAAAAATAGAGCAGCTTTTACGGCGGGATACAACTCCAAAACAGCAGCAGAAAAAAAGTCATCCCGGACTTGATTACACTGTGAACGGCTGGTACATTCTGGTTGGGCGGGATGCAAATGAAAATGATGAACTGCTGCGCCATCATGTAAAGGGTGAAGACCTCTGGCTTCATGTGCGTGATTTTCCGGGCGGCTATGTTTTTGTAAAGGCCCGCAAGGGAAAGACAGTTCCTCTGGATATTCTGCTTGATGCGGCAAATCTTGCGGTTTATTATTCAAAGGCCCGCAATGCGGGTAAAACTGACTTGTATTATACTCACGTAAAATATCTGCGCAGGGCAAAAAACGGGCCTAAGGGGCTTGTAATTCCTACTCAGGAAAAGAACCTCTGCATTGAACCTGATAAGGCACGGCTTGCACGTCTTGACACAGAAGCAAAAATCTGGAAAATATAAGTCATGAAATTTAATTCTTTAGTCAAAGTCGTATCAGTTCTCGTCGTACAGGTTAGCAGATAACCGGGAGTGAATGATATATTTTGGCAAAGGCAAAAATATAAAAGAGAAGCTCTCCGGTTGGGGAGCTTTTTTTTATTTCCCAGGCCGGAGCAAACAGGAGTCAAATGATGAAAAAAACAGGCGCACAAATCATTGTAAAGATGCTGGAAATGTATGGAATTGAAACCGTTGCGGGAATTCCCGGCGGCTCAATTCTCCCCCTCTATGACGAGCTTAACCGTTCTTCTATCCGGCACGTCCTTGTGCGCCACGAGCAGGCTGCCGGTTTTGTGGCTCAGGGCATGACCCGTTCTACAGGCAAGCCTGCCGTTTGTCTTGCAACCAGCGGCCCTGGAGCGATGAATCTTCTTACTTCTATTGCAGATGCCCGTGCGGATTCTATCCCGATTATTGCAATTACAGGGCAGGTTAATACTTCGCTCATCGGAACTGATGCCTTTCAGGAAGCCGACACTTTTGGCCTTTCTTTCCCTATTACAAAACATTCTGTAATGGTAAAGTCTGCTGCGGAACTGCTGGAAGTTATTCCTAAGGCTTTTGAAATTGCCTGCAGCGGTCGGCCGGGGCCTGTTTTAATTGATGTTCCTCGTGACATTCAGCTGCAGGAATGTGAATTTAAAGACTGGCCGGACATAAGCAAGATTCGCGTTCGCGACATCCGTTTCCATACCCCTGCTGATGAATATTCAGAAAAACTTAATGCAATTGCATCCTTGATGGCTTCTGCCAGAAAGCCTGTTTTGTATTGTGGCGGTGGCTGCAATACTCTGGAAGCTTCTAGCGGCCTTGTAAAGTTCCTGGAAAATTATTCCATTCCGCTTGTAACAAGCCTTATGGGCCTGGGCTGTATTTCTGAAGCTCGTGAAGAATTTATCGGAATGGTCGGAATGCATGGAAGCTACGCCGCAAACTACGCAATGCACGAAAGTGACCTTGTAATTGCGGCTGGGGTTCGTTTTGATGACCGTGCAACCGGCCTTGTTCAGAAATTCTGTCCTGATGCAAAAATCGTTCATATTGATATTGATGCGGCAGAAGTTGATAAAATCATGATGACTGACATTTCAATTGTTGCTGATGTTGAGTCGGTTTTCCCTGTTCTGGCGGAACTTGCTTCTGAGCGGGGCATTAAGGCAAATAAGGCATGGCTGGCTGATGTTCGCAAGGTAAAAAGCGAAAATGATTCTTATGAATGTGGCCGTCCTAAAGGGGAAAAACTTGCAAATCCGCGCACTTTTATTTCCAGTGTTCCTAAACTTGCTGCCAGTGTCGGCCTGGAGCAGGACAAGCTGATTGTTACAACCGACGTTGGTCAGCATCAGATGTGGGCTGCCCAGTATTATCCTGTTGACCGTCCGCGTTCTTTCCTTACTTCTGGTTCTCTTGGAACAATGGGCTTTGGTCTTCCTGTTGCGGTTGGTGCGGCTCTGGCAAATCCTGATAAAAGGATTGTCTGCTTTAGCGGTGACGGTTCAATCATGATGAATGTTCAGGAACTGGCAACTTTAGCAGAGCAGAATCTTGCGGTTACTATTATTGTTTTCCAGAACGGAACTTTGGGAATGGTTTACCAGCAGCAGAAATATCTTTTTGAGAAAAATTACAGTGCTTCTGTTTTTGGAAAGGAGCCGGATCTGCTTTCTATTGCACGCGGTTTTGGAATTGAAGCGGTAGATGCCGATTCTGATTCTGACTGGTACAAAAAAGCTTTTGACTGCAATCGCAGGAATAAGCCTTGTTTTGTTCGAGTAAGCGTTGATTCAGAAGAAAATGTTCTGCCTTTTGTTCCAGGTGGCAAGGCAAATATTGATTCGATTAGGGATTAGAAATTAAGATTTTGTTTTCCAGAGCCTCTCAAACAATGGTGTTTGCGCCATTGTTTGATTTTTTCTGCACGATTATAAAGGCGATTTCTGACTTCCATTCAAAAATCGTTTTTTCGCAGGCGCTTTCAAGAATATTTACGATTTTCTGCAGGTCTGGAGCCCCTATTTCGCGGCAGATGAATGAACCGTAGGCAGAAGTTTTTGTATCAAACCACTTCTTTATGTCATCACTGGTAATCCGTCTTTTTTCAGTTACTTCCTGGCAGGCAACCTTTACGGAAAAGCCCTGCTTGCGGAAGGCATTTGCAATGGTTAATGCATCCCATGAAAAAAGAGGATTTTCGCGGTCATTAAAAAACTGCTCTTCCGCTTCTTCCATTTTTGAAAGACATTCGCGGATTGGCCCTATGCTTTCTGGTGTGAGCACCTGATTTTCTACCAGTTTTCCTATGTACTGGCCCTTGCATGGAATCTTCTGCGAAAGAACAAGTTTCCAGCCTTCTGCAAGAGGGCTTTCATAATTAAAGTTTTCATCTGCAGAGTCACTTTCAGCAGAGTCACTTTCAGCAGAGCCTGTGCGGTCTTCATTTTCTTCATCGTTTTCTGAAAAGTCTTTCTGAGGGGAATGAAGGCTTGCCAGGGAATCTGCCAGTGCAATTATTGATGCTTCTGTATTAAAGGGGTCTGTAAAAAAGAGTCGGTCAAAAACAACGCCGTTATACTGAAATTTCACCAGAACGTTATAAAAATCTTTTTGAGTTAAAAAGTCTGACGAAATTGAATTGCCACGCAGCTGCAAAATCGGGCGGTCAAGGGAACCAAGTGTGCGGCCGTACTGTTCCAGAACCTGCTTTCCTTTTTCTGTGCGGCAGACTCCGCAGGTAACTCCTTCCGGCGTCTTGCGGGCAACTTCCCACAAAAGCAGGCCGTTATCGGCATTCCAGATAAGGGAGCGGTGATGACGTAAAAGTTCCGCCATGTTTACCATGGTGTCCCTCAGGTTCAGAAGAACTTCTGCCCGGTTGGAATCCAGACGCTGACGCCAGAAACGGTCGGCGCGGTCAAAGGCAATTTCTTTTACTGGGTCTTTTGGGCTGAAGGTAAGGTTTTCGGCTTTTTTTTCTTCTCCGCCCTTAAAATGCTCATTTACCCACCACTGGGAAATAGGATTCGCCCCGAATTCCGAAGTCTGAGACTGAGCATTTGTTTTTACTTGCCTGAAAATATTGATGGAGCCTGTTTCTTCCGGGGAAGTTGCAAGATCATCTGGAGTGTATAGCTCGCCGCTGCTGTTTTTTTCCAGAAGTGAAGCAATCTGCAGTTCTCGGCGTGAAAGAACGTCTTCCCGGATTGTAGCTTCGTAGCCCTGTGTGCTTGGCGTATAAAAAACGCGTCCGCTTAAAGTATCTGGCAGGTACTGCTGGGCAACCCAATGGTCTCGGTAGGCATGAGGATAAAGGTAGCCTGCTCCATGTCCAAAGCCTTCTGCATCTCGGCTGTCATCCTTCAAATGATTCGGAACTTCTGCGTCTTCCTTTTCTACGCTGGCAAGGGCATCAAAAAATGCCATGCTGCTGTTAGATTTTGGCGCGGTAGAAAGATAAAGGGCTGCGTGAGCCAGAAAATAGCGGCCTTCAGGCATGCCAACCCGGTCAAAGGCTTCTGCACAGGAATTTACTACAGCCACAGCCTGAGGGTCTGCAAGTCCAGTGTCTTCGCAGGCAGAAATTAACATTCGGCGGAAAATATAATGCGGGTCTTCTCCGGCCGCAACCATGCGGGCCAGCCAGTAGCAGGCGGCATCAGGGTCGCGTCCCCTGAGGCTTTTTATAAAAGCCGAAATAATATCATAGTGATAGTCGCCGTCGCGGTCGTAAAGAACAACTTTTTTCTGAATGGATTCTTCGGCCGCTTCTTTTGAAATGTAGATTTTGCTGCCGTATGCGGGAACCGGCGGCTGGGCATAAGGCGCCCATTTTTCCGGGGTGGTTTCTACCGCAAGTTCCAGGGCATTTAAAAGGGAGCGGGCATCTCCGTTTGCTGTGTCAATCAGGTGTTCAAGGGCCCCTTCTTCAAATTCCACCTTCCAGTGGCCGTAGCCGCGTTCCACGTCTGTCAGTGCCTGCGATGCCGCCTTTTCCAAATCAGCTTTTGTTAAAGGTTTCAGCTGGAAAACCCTGGAGCGGGAAACCAGAGCCTTGTTTACTTCAAAAAATGGATTTTCTGTTGTTGCGCCAATCAGAATTATTGTGCCGTTTTCTACCCATGGCAAAAGGGCGTCCTGCTGGCTTTTATTCCAGCGGTGAACTTCGTCTACAAAAAGAATCGTGCGGCGGGAATAAAGGTTTCTGTAGTCATCTGCTTCTTTTATTGCATCGCGTATATTCTGAACGCCGGTAAGGACGGCATTCAGTGTGATAAAGTTTGATTTTGTGTGATTTGCGATAACCCGGGCAAGAGTGGTTTTTCCGCTGCCCGGTGGCCCGTAAAAAATGACGGAAGTCAACTGGTCTGCGGAAATTGCACGACGGAGCAGACGTCCGGCTCCTACAATGTGATCCTGCCCGATGTATTCATCAAGATTTCTTGGCCGCATTCTGGCTGCCAGAGGTTCTGTCTGCAATTTTGCCTGTTCAAATAAAGAGTCCGCCATAGGGCTATTTTCAGCGAAAAAGATTGCCGTGTCAAGCACGGCAAATGTGCTGTGCAGTGCAAATGCATTATAATGCGCTTGTCCTGTAAGTCTATTCCCTGTTCCAGTTGCCGCGGTCAGGGTAGTAAGACCAGAGCCCCTTATTATTTGCAGAAACGCTGGTAGAAGTTCCCGACCCTTTGTATGTAATTGCGGCATATAAATCACTTTCTAATTCAGATTTATCTGGAGTGGCATTAAGCAGGGCCGTTACATAATATGAAGAAGTAATCTGGAAAGAAGCATTCGTTTCAAAATCTATAAGAGAAGCTCCAGGAATCCCTGCTTCAAGACTTGTTTTCTTGAGTCCTCCGTTTGAAGATGTGCTTGAAGAAAAGTTTCCCCTTCCTATAATCAGTGCATCACTGCAAGTCATGAGGGCAGAAACATATTCTCCTGCGGACAGAGTGTCACTCGCAACGCTTCCTGCTTCATCACTGTGATAAACTGTTGAACTGCTTGAATAATAGAAATGGCTGGCTTCGTCATCATAAGTTTCGTTTGTTGTAGACGCTTTTGAATTAAAGAAGAGAACTTTTCCATCAAACCATACTGCGGAATATGCACAGTTTGTTGAACTTGATTTGTTTGCCACTTCTTCTGGAGTTACTTCAATTTCTGATGGAGCCTTTGTGCCATCAAGTTCATAATAAGAAATACTTGTGTAATCATCAGAATATGCATTTACATCACCTGTGCGGATAAAGACTTTTCTGTGGTCTTTTTGAGGGGCATTTGTCTGGAAAACAGAAAATGCAGTGTAATTATAGTAACTGTAAGTATATGTAGGGAAATAAGTTGATGAATCATCATCACCAATAATTTCTGTCCAGCTGTCAGAAGAAACAGAAGCCCAATCCTGAATCTGGGCTCCATATAGTTTTATTTTATCTATTACTGTAGTTCCAAGTGCCGTGTCATTTTTGTAAGAAGCAGTCAGCAGATAAAGGGTTTTAGAATCTGCCAGAACCTTAAGAAGCTGCTGACCGTTATGAGTTTCACTAAAATAATCATAACTGTGTTCTGTGTAAGGAAGCTGAGCAGAAGGAATGTCTTTCCATGCCCCGTGAAAATTGTCTTCCACAGCCTTATAACGGAGGCCTTTATCTGCAGAAAGAACAAGGTATTCATCCCCATTAACAGTATATCTTGTTATGGAAGTAATGTTCCCGGAAACAGTCGCTTCTTCCGGGGCAACGTCATTGCGAATGTCATAAAATACAGGATCAAAACATCCTGCAAAAAATATAGAAACTAATAAAAGTGAAGTAAAGAATATGTTTTTTTTCATTTTGTTCTCCTAGAAGTGATACCTTGCCCCAATTCCTGCAGTAGCAAATAATCCGTTATCATTATATTCAGGATTTTTGAACCATTGCGGCAGCCAGTAGGCACTTCCGTAAAGCCCAAGAGACCACATTTCATTAAGACGGTAAAATGTCCCGGCGCTTATCTTTGCCGTAAAGCCCGGAAAGTAAGTTTCGTTCTGGCATGAAACAGTTGAAATTCCAATTCCTGCTGTAATAGGAAATTCAAATTTTCCCAGAGTAGGCTGAAAAAGTGCTCCAAAAGTGATAGGAGCCAGAATCAAAGGTTTTTTACCGATTGTTACGTTGTAACCTACAAGAACTTCACCGCCTATTGCAAAGTTTGAAGTCAAGAACTGATAGTATCCTGCATCAACGGCTCCGCCAAGAGGGTAGAGCTGCTTTCCAAAATTCAGGGGGAAGTTTGCCATCAGGTTTATCTTAAGGAACCTGTCTCCGGCTCCGTTCTGTTCATAAACATAACCGTCATCATAGTAATCGCCTTCATCTTCCTGGGCAAAAACAAGGGTAGTACACAGACACAAGGCTGCTACTACAGAAATCAATTTTTTCATATTGCGACCTTTTTTGTATTTCAGTATATTTTTATTCAATAGGAATATAAAGAATATACTGATTTTAATTCAGTTTATCAATAAAACCAGAATGGAGAAATAAGGTTACATGAGTGCAAAAATCATAGACGGAAAACAGGTTGCGGCTGATGTTCGTGCAGAGGTAGCTGCAAAAGTTGCTGCATTAAAGAAAAAAGGAGTTCATGCCTGTCTGGCTGTAATTCTGGTGGGAGACAATCCTGCTTCTGTTTCCTATGTTACAGGAAAACAGAAAGCCCTTGCCGAAGTTGGCATGATAGACCGTTCTGTTCATCTGCCTGAATCTACAAGAGAAGAAGAACTGCTTTCTCTTATAAAAGAACTCAATGCAGACCCAAGCGTTCACGGAATTCTGGTTCAGCTTCCTCTTCCAAAACATATAAACGAAGACAAGGTGATTATGGCAATCGCTCCGGAAAAAGACGTTGATGGTTTTCATCCGGTTTCTGTAGGCAACATGATGATTGGCCGTCCGGGCTTTTTGCCTTGCACTCCGCATGGAATCATAGTTCTTCTTCAGCATGAAGAAATTGAAACCTCCGGCAAACACGCAGTTGTAATTGGCCGTTCAAATATCGTAGGAAAGCCTGTTTCAATTCTGCTTGCCCGCAAGGATGTAAACTGTACCGTTACAATGTGCCACACAGGCACAAAAAACATGGCAGAAATTACCCGCCAGGCAGATATTATCGTAGTTGCCAGCGGCCGCCCTCATACGCTCACTGCCGATATGGTAAAGGAAGGTGCCGTTGTTATTGATGTTGGTGTAAACCGCATTCCGGATTCTTCTAAAAAAAGCGGTTTCCGCCTGATTGGTGACAGCGATTTTGACGACCTTAAAGAAAAAACTTCCTTTATTACACCGGTTCCGGGTGGAGTTGGCCCTATGACAATTGCAATGCTTATGCAGAATACACTGGAAGCTGCAGAATGTGCGGCTAGCTCGGAGTAGGCGATGCGTGATATTCAGAATGAAGAAGACACCAGAAAAATTCCCCTGCAGAAAGTTGGCGTAAAAGGTGTAAAATATCCTGTAACTGTTCTGGATAAAAATCATAAGACTCAGAACACTACAGCCCGCGTAGACCTCTTTGTAAATCTTCCTCATAATTTTAAGGGCACCCACATGTCCCGCTTTATAGAGGTTTTTCACAAATACCACACCGACATTACCATGCAGCACTTTCTGGATATGCTGGAAGAAATGCGGGCTCGTCTGGATGCTCAGAAGGCTTATGGCTGCGTGGAATTTCCTTATTTTATAGAAAAAAAAGCCCCTGTAACTGCTGCCGCCGGCATTATGGAATACACTTGTGCTTATGAAGGTGAAGTTGCAGGAGGTATATTATTGAACAAATCTGAAAAAACAGTCCAGCGGACTATTTTTTCAGATTTGAACGATAAATCATCCCTCGCTCCAGCCAGCGAGCTGTCTTCCGCTACCCCCTCTGCGGGCTCAGACGCCGCCCGCAACACCTGCTCAGATGCCTCTTACCGCAAATTCTTCGTCACCATCCAGGTGCCCATTGCAACCCTCTGCCCCTGCTCAAAGGCCATCAGTGACTACGGAGCCCACAACCAGCGGGGAACCGTAAAAGTCCGCCTTTTGTACAAAGACTTCTTCTGGATTGAAGACGTAATCAGCATGATAGAAGATGCCGCTTCAACTCCGCTCTATACCCTTTTAAAGCGAAAGGACGAAAAATACGTTACCGAGCACGCTTACGACAATCCCCGCTTTGTAGAAGACCTTGTACGCGAAGTTTTCCTGGGGCTGAAAAAAATGGGCTTTGAACATTTTTCTGTAGAAGCTGAAACAGACGAAAGCATTCACAACCACAACGCCTACGCCTGCGCCGTTTCAGATTAGCATCCGGCTTCCTGCAGTCCGCATAGTTCCCTTGCCTTTGCTTCAATCTCTTTTGAAAGTTTTTCTGGATTATCCTTGTTTTCTGTAATAATCCTTACAAAAACAGAGCCTGCAACAATCGCCTCAACGGAAGATGCTAAAAGATTTGCCTGTTTTCCGTTTGAAATTCCAAAACCGCCGTAAATTTTGCTTCCTCCTTTGCTTACATTCTTTAGAAAATCAATTGTTTTGTCATCAATTCTGGTATCTGTTCCCGTAATGCCGGTTCTCAGTGCCGCATAAATATAGGGAAAGCCTGCGCTGGAAAGTTTTTCAAGTCTTTCTTTACTCATAGATGGAGCGGCAACAGGAATGTTTATCATGCCGTTTTTCTTACATTCCGCACTCAATCCTTCGTCATTATCAAAAGGAAGGTCTGGAATAATCATGCCCTTTACACCTGCCTCGGCCGCTTTTTTACAGAAGTTTGCTATTCCGGGGGTATAGGCCAGAGAGGCATAACTCATTAAATAAATAGTAAGGTCTGGGAATTCCTTATGAATCCGGCTGATAAAATCAAAGCCGTCTCTGGTCTTGAATTTTCTGCTTAAAACCTGAGTACAGGCGGTCTGTATTGCAGGGCCGTCTGCACTCGGGTCAGAAAAAGGAAGCTGAATTTCAAGAATATCTGCACCGCCTTTTATAAGGGCACGCGCAGCATTTAGTGCTGTTTCTGTATTTGGATAACCTGCCACAAGATGACTCATCAGTTTTATTTTTTTCATTTCATAACCTCTGCTTCGTGAATGTCTTTTCCGCCTTCCAGTCTTGCTGTTTCTGCATGTAAGAATTCCAGCCATTTTTCATGGCGGAAGATAGGGCTTGTAATGAATACATCTTTGTCTCCTCTTCCGCTCATATTGATTATAATTGCCTTATCTTCAGGAATTTCTTTTGCAATTTTGATTGCCGCCGCACCTGCATGGGCACTTTCAAGGGCAAACAGAATACCTTCATTTTTTGCAAAAAACTGCAGGGCCAGCAGGGCTTCTTTATCCAGAATAGAAGTGAATTCAATTCGGCCTGTCTGACCAAGTGCTGCAAGCTGGGGGCCGATTCCGCAGTAATCTAAGCCGGCGGAAATAGAACGGGTAGGAAGTGCCTGTCCGTCTTCATCCAATAGAAAACGGCTTTTGTAGCCCTGCATAATGCCTTCTCTGGATGCGTTTCCTGTCATCCGGCTGGCATTTTCTCCGATTTCAGGGCCTATTCCTCCTGCTTCTGCCCCTATAAGTCTGGGGCTTTTTTCATTTATAAACGGCTCAAAAAATCCTATGGAGTTGGAACCTCCTCCAACACAGGCTACCATGGCTCCTATTTTTATTCCCCGCTCTAAAGCCTGCTTTTTTACTTCGCGTCCGATTACGCTTTGAAATTCCCTTACGATATCAGGAAAAGGCGCAGGGCCTAGAGCCGAGCCTAAGACATAGTGTGTCGTATCAGGATTCGCTGCCCAGTCTCTCATGGCTTCGTTTACAGCGTCTTTTAAGGTTCTGCTTCCGCTTGTTACAGGCTGAACTTTTGCTCCGTACAATTCCATTGCCGCAACATTCGGCTGCTGGCGCCGCACGTCAATTTCTCCCATGTAGATAGTGCAGTCGAGCCCCAGTTTTGCACAGGCTGCCGCAGTTGCCAGGCCATGCTGACCGGCTCCTGTTTCGGCAATAATTCTTTTTTTTCCCATTCTTTTTGCAAGAAGGCATTGCCCCATTGCATTGTTTATTTTGTGGGCCCCGGTATTTGCAAGTCCTTCCAGTTTTATATAAATTTGTGCCCCGCCAAGAATTTTACTTGCATTTTGGGCATAATAAAGCGGTGTTTCGCGACCTATGTAATCTCTTCTTATGATTTCCAGTTCCTGTAAAAAGGTCTGGTCATTCATGGCTTCATTAAATGCTGCTTCCAGCTCATCAAGAGGGCGGCGGAGCACTTCTGCCACATATTTACCGCCAAAATTTTCAAAAAATCCATTGTCAGAATGTGTCATAATATTAATTCCTTGCTTTTTCTATTTCTAAAAATAATTTTTTCACTTTTTCGCTGTCTTTTTTACAGACTTCGCTTTCAATTCCGCTTGAAAGGTCAATCAGTTCCGGCTGAAACTTTTTTACAATCTCATATACGTTTTCTGGACTTAAGCCTCCTGCAATCCAAAGTTTCTGGTTTTCATCATAATTATGACTTCTGCAGTCCTGCAGAATCCGGGCTTCACCTTTTAAAAACAGTTCTTCCACAGCACTGTTTATGTCTTTTTCCCTGTCTGAGACGGCAAAATAATGGGGAAGATTCAGAAGTTTTTCTGGAATAGCCTTGTATGGAATGTTATGAAACTGCAGGCAGTCTAAAATTCCATTTTCTACATATTTAATTGCACATTCCGCTTCTTTTGAATTTATTTCTGTAATGACTGCAATTTTTTTTGCCTTTACGTTTTTTAATGCAGGAATGATTTCTGCAATTTTTTTGTCGCAAACATTCCGTTCATAGCCTGAGGCAAAAATAAATCCAAGAAAATCTGCTCCTGATTTTTCTGCCAGAGAAACATCTTCTGCATTTGTAAGCCCGCAAATTTTTATAAGGGGAGCGGATTTTTTTTCTCTGGAAAGTGAAAGCCAGAAGTCTGCATTTTTTGTCGGTCTTGCGCTTTCAAAAGACTTTACCAGATCTTTCCGTATCAGGGGATTTTTTGCGGCCGCTTCTCCCAGCAGCATTCCAGAAAAGCCAAGGCTGCCTGCAAAATAAGCCGCTTCTTTTGTCCTGATTCCGCTTTCAAAAATCACAGGAATACTGTCATCCTGATTAAAAATAGAGCGGATTTTAAAAAGCAGTGAACATGGCTTTAATAAATCAATTTTAAAGTCTGCCAGATCTCTGCTGTTCACACCGCATGCTAAATATTTTTTATCAACCTTTTTTGCCAGAAGGGCAAGTTTTTCTAAATCTGTATCAGACCTTACTTCAACCAGGCTTGTCATCTTGCAGGCGGCAGCCTTTTCTGCCATTGCTACAAGATTTTCTTCATCAAGAAGTCTTGCTATCAGCAGGACGGCATCTGCCCCCGCCAGATAGGAAACTTCAATTTCTTCCGGGCTCAAAAGAAAGTCTTTCCTTAATACTGCAGGCGTATTTTTACACTTTTTATCTGAAGCATATTTATCTAAATTCCGGCAGACTTCCATAAGGTCTTTTAAGCTGCCCTTAAAATAATTAGTTTCTGTAAGGCAGCTGATTGCAGCAGCTCCTGATTCTGCATAAGAAATTGCCGTTTCTCCTGCATTCAGTTCCGGGGCAATGTTACCCTTGCTTGGAGAAGCCCTTTTTACTTCCAGAATTGCGCCTTTTGCAGGAAAAGGGTGTACCTTCCTCTGTCGTTTTTCTGGAAGCTGGATTCCGAAGTTTACACCCAGCCGTTTTATATCATCCTGTCTTTTTTCTACTATTTCTGTAAGAATGTCTTTCATTTTTTATGCAGCACTTTCCTCATTTATTTCTTTGCTGAACTTTTGAATTTCATTAAGTTTTTCAAGAGCCTTTCCGCTGTCTATCGCTTTAAGAGCCATGCCGTAGCCTTCTTTTAAGTTTTTTGCTTTTCCGCATAGATAAAGCACGGCGCCGGCGTTTAAACCTACTGCAGCCCGAATTGTTTTTCTGCCCTTTCCATGCAGAACTTCAAGAGCAAGTTTTGCATTGTCAGAACCGTTTCCGCCGTACAGTTCATTTTCATCAGTTTCTTCTTCTGTTATTCCAAAGTTTTTTGGATCTATTACATACCTGCTTTCATTGCCTTTTTCATCAATCTGAAATACATGGGTAAGGGCGCATGGTGAAATTTCATCGTAACCGTCTTCTGATGAAACTACCATGACTCTTTTTGCTCCAAGAGATTTTGCCGCCCGCGCATAGTCCTGCAGTAAATCTTTTGAATATACGCCGAGAACTTCATATTCAGCATTTGCAGGATTCAAAAGGGGGCCTAAGACATTAAAAATTGTTTTAATTCCAAGGGCTTTTCTGATTGGTGCCGCAAAGCGCATTGCCGAATGGTAAACAGGTGCCATTAAAAACCCGAATCCTGTTTTCTTTACAAGTTCCGCAGTTTTTTCCGGGCTTGCCATAATGTTTATTCCCAGTGCCTCAAAAAAATCTGCCGAGCCTGATTTTGAAGAAACGGCTCTGTTTCCGTGTTTTGCCATTGTCTGCCCGCAGCTTGCGGCAACTATGGCAGAAAGTGATGATATATTGAAGGAACCTTTTCCATCTCCTCCTGTTCCTACAATTTCTGCAAGACCATTTTTACTTAAAGGAAAAGCTGTTTTTTTAGAAAGCATTACATCTGCGGCACCACCCATTTCTTCTGCTGTAGGAAGTCCTCTTGCAGCCATGGCAGTTAGAATGCTGGACGCAATTTTTTCATCCATAGTTCCGTCTGTCAGTTCACTGATAAATGCAGAAGTCTGCTTTCTGGAAAGTGCTTCCTTCCTGTCAATCAGCTGATTTAAAATCAGAACATGAGAGATGTTTTCCCTGCTGTAATTTAAAAATGCCTTAAAAAGAGAATCTCCTTTTTCGCTTGCAATGCTTTCAGGGTGGAACTGTACTCCTTCAATTACAAATTCCTTATGGCGGATTCCCATAATATCACCGTCTTTTGCCCGGGCTGTAACTTCAAATTCCTTAGGAAGGCTTTCTTCTTTAATTACAAGGGAATGATAACGTGTAAAATTGCCTTTTAATCCTATGTTTCTGAACAGTCCGCGTCCGTCTGTCTTTATTTCCTCAACAATTCCATGCCGTATGTATTTTGCCCCTGTAATTTCTGCACCGAATGCGGCTCCAATTGCCTGATGTCCAAGACAGATTCCCAAAATAGGAATTCTGCCTGCAAAATAGCGGATTGCTTCCAGAGAAATGCCTGCTTCTTCTGGTCTGCCTGGCCCGGGGCCTATTATAATATGACTTGGCTTTAAAGATTCAATTTCTTCTACGCTTGTTTCTTCAGAGCGGAATACATAGACATGACTGCCAGAAATCCTTTCTAAATTCTGAACTATATTAAATGTAAAACTGTCCTTGTTATCAATAAATACTATCATTTTTTGCCTCCTAGAATGCTCATGCAATTTTTATTTCAAATACACTCTTTAGTGCCCCAAGTTTTTCATTTGTTTCTTCCCATTCCCTTTCTGCAGAAGAGTCGTATACAATTCCTCCTCCTGCTTGTAAAGACCATATTTTTCCCTGTTTTAAGGCACAGCGGATTGCAATGCAGAAATCTAAATCTCCATTAGACTGGATGTAGCCAACGGCTCCTGCATAAAAGCGTCTTTTCGTTTTTTCAAGGCGGCTTAAAATTTCAATTGCCCTGATTTTTGGAGCGCCGGAAACTGTCCCTGCTGGAAAAGCTGCCCTTAATACCTGGATCGGCTTATAGTCTGGAGAAACTTTTCCCTGCACGTCACTTACTATGTGCATGACATGGCTGAACTTTTCAACTTCCATAAATCTTGTTACTTCAACACTTCCGTTTGTGCAGACCCTTCCCAAATCATTTCTTGCCAAATCAACAAGCATCAGGTGTTCGGCTCTTTCCTTTGCGTCTGCTAAAAGTTCCTGTTTAAGAACTTCATCTTCTTCATTGCTTTTTCCTCGGCGTCTTGTTCCCGCTATAGGCCTTATTGAAGCCATTCCGTCCCTTACTCTTACAAGACTTTCTGGTGAAGAGCCTATCAGCTGAAAATCATCAAAATCGATGTAAAAAAGATATGGACTTGGATTTACTGCTCTCAGCCGTCTGTATATTTCCAGTGCAGAATTGTCACATTCAATCTGGAGTCTTCGGCTTGGAACTGCCTGTAAAAGGTTTCCTGCGATTATTTCTTTTTTTATTGCCTCAACTTTTTCCTTATATTCTTTTTCGCTTTCTTCCAGATTTGTAATGATTCTGACTGGCTTTGCTTCTTCTGGTGCGGAAAGGTAAGAAAAATCCATGTCATTCAATCTTGTTTTTAATTTTTCAACGGCTTTTTCCAAATCAATCTGATGTTCATTGTAATTCAGGGCAAAAACATGAAGTCTTTCTGTGAAATGATCAAAAATTACATAAATATGCCCTGCCACAAAACAGCTTTCCGGAATATGAAGTTCATCTGTCTGCTGTGCAAAATTAATTGTGTCGCATCGTGCGGAAAATTCATAACTTAAAAATCCAAGCCCGCTGGCAGGAACAGGAATCGTTGTTGTTTTTTCAATTTCATTCTGCCGGGCTATATATAAAAGGGCATCCAGAATATCTGTGGTATGGGGAATTTTACTTCCTGGGGCAATGCTTTCTCCGCTTTCATTTTCTGCTCTATAAGGAAGCCTGCGGCCGTCAATTATAAAGGCTACTCCTTCTTCATCCTGTATTATTTTAAAGGCCGGTTCCAATAAAAGTATTGAATATCGTTCACGTCCCCGTGCAAAACTTGCACTTTCTAAGATTGCAGATGCGCCTATTTTTCGTGCAAGAGAGAATGGTGTGTATCTGTCTGAAGGCAATGAAAAGTATATTGAATCAGTTCTGCTCATAAAAACTCCTTTTTGCTGTGTGCGTTTGTGTTTGTGTTACTATTTATAGAAACATACTAATGCGGAATTGTTGTTACTGTCAATAGAAACATCGATAATTATTTGTTATTTATTTTGAATGATGAAAAATGACGATTAAGAAATTGAGTATGTCTGATAAGTTTTGAAAATACAAAGCCCTGATGATTGCCGTACCAAGTGTGCCAGTCATCAGGGCTTATAAAGTTTGTAAAAGCAGCCTGCCAGTTTCTGGCTAAAGCTTTAAATTATTTGACTACGATATTAACAAGTTTGTCCTTTACAACAATCACTTTAACAAGTTCGTGGCCGTCGGTGAATTTCTTTACGGCATCGCGGGCAAAAGCAGTTTCTTTGAGCTGGTCGTCTGGGGTTCCTGGAGCAGCCTCAAAAGTATCGCGCTTCTTGCCGTTTACCATTACAACAATCTGCTTTGTGTCGTCTTTTGCAAAGTCTGCATTAACTGTTGGCCATGCAACGTAGGCGATAGATTCCTTGTTGCCAAGTTTTTCCCAGAGTTCTTCACCAAGGTGTGGAGCATAAGGTGAGAGTACCTTTACGAAATCTGCCCACATAGCGCGAGGAACTTCCGGCAGCTTGCTCAGTTCGTTGATGAAAATCATCATCTGGCTGATTGCAGTGTTAAAGTTCAAAGTTGCTGTATCATCAGTTACCTTTTTGATTGTCTGGGCAAAGGTCTTGCGGGCAGAAATCAAGGCCTTGTCTTCAAGTTTTCCGTTGATGTCAATGTCAGCCATCGGCTTTTCAGAAACAGACCATACCTTTTCAAGGAAGCGGTGAATACCAACAATACCCTGTGTTGCCCAAGGCTTAGACATTGTAAGAGGGCCCATGAACATTTCGTACATGCGGACAGAGTCTGCACCATAAGCCTTAATTTCATCATCAGGATTTACTACGTTCTTCAAAGACTTAGACATCTTTGCAACAATCTGCTCCAGTTCTTCGCCTGTTGCCTTTTCGTAATATTTTCCGTCGTCGCGCTGCTCAACTTCATCAACAGGAACAAGAGTCTTGTTCTTTCTCTGGAAGGCGAATGAAGTAATCATACCCTGGTTTACAAGGCGCTGGAAAGGCTCTTTTGTCGAAACAACTCCAATATCATAAAGAACCTTGTGCCAGAAGCGGGCATAAAGAAGGTGAAGAACGGCATGCTCGGCACCACCAATGTAAAGGTCTACAGGCATCCAGTATTTTTCTTTTTCAGGAGCGCAGAAGGCCTTGTCGTTGTGTGGGTCAAGGTAGCGCAGGTAGTACCAGCAGCATCCGCCCCACTGAGGCATTGTGTTTGTTTCGCGCTTTGCAGGCTTTCCGCACTTAGGACACTTGCAGTTTACCCATGAATCAATTGCGGCAAGAGGGCTTTCGCCTGTTCCTGTAGGCTGGTAAGATTTTACTTCCGGCAGGGTAAGAGGCAGTTCTTCTTCCGGCACTGGCACTGTTCCGCAGTCAGGGCAGTGTACCAGAGGAATCGGCTCTCCCCAGTAACGCTGGCGGCTGTAAACCCAGTCGCGGAGTTTATAGTTGATTGCCTTGCGGCCAATTTTCTTTTCTTCAAGGAATTCCAGCATCTTTGCGATTGCATCTGCCTTGTTAAGTCCGTTCAGGAATTCTGAATTTACGTGGATTCCGTCCTGAGTCCATGCCTGCTTCTGAACATCAACTTCGCTCTTCAAAACTTCGATGATTGGCAGGTTGAACTTCTTAGCGAATTCCCAGTCGCGGTCATCGTGAGCAGGAACGGCCATAATTGCACCTGTACCGTAAGAAATCAAAACATAGTCTGCAATCCAGATAGGAATGAGTTTTCCGTTTACCGGGTTGATTGCATAGCTTCCGCTGAATACGCCGGTCTTGTCCTTTGCAAGGTCAGTTCGTTCAAGGTCAGATTTTTTAGCGGCTTCTTCCTGATAAGCCTTAACTGCGTCTGCCTGTTCAGCAGTTGTAATCTCTGGAATAATCTTGTGTTCTGGCGAAACTACCATATAAGTAGCTCCGAACAAAGTATCGCAGCGGGTAGTGTAAACTGTCAACTTATTTGATGTTGGTTTTCCGTCCTTGTCTGCTACTGTAAAGGTAACTTCGGCACCGGTTGATTTTCCAATCCAGTTATGCTGCATTGCCTTTACGCTTTCCGGCCAATCCAGACCTTCCAGGTCTGCGTCCAGGCGGTCTGCATAATCAGTAATCTTCAAAATCCACTGGCGGATAGTCTTGTGAGTAACTTCTGCACCACAGCGGTCACACTTGCCGTCCTTTACTTCCTCATTAGCAAGACCTGTCATGCAGGAAGGACACCAGTTGATTGGAGTTTCTGCTTCGTAAGCCAGTCCCCTTTTGTAAAGCTGAAGGAAAATCCACTGTGTCCATTTGTAATAGTCCGGCTCGCAGGTAGAAACGCAGCGGTCCCAGTCGTAGCTGAAGCCAAGTGACTTAATCTGCTGGGTAAAGTGTGCAATATTTGCGTTAGTTGTTGTTTTTGGATGAGTTCCTGTTTTAATTGCATAGTTTTCTGCAGGAAGACCAAAAGCGTCGTATCCCATAGGATGAAGTACATTATATCCATTCATGCGCAGGTAGCGGCAGTAAATATCTGTTGCAGTATAACCTTCCGGATGTCCTACATGCAGTCCGGCTGCACTTGGATAAGGGAACATATCAAGGACATACATGCGTTTTTCCGGCGGAAATTTTTCATCTTCATTTGCTTTAAAAGTTTTGTGTTCGTCCCAATATTTCTGCCATTTTGGCTCAATTGATTCAAATGGATATTTACTCATTTTTTTTATCTCCTGTACAGCGGTTGACGGGAGTCGAACCCGCGTCTCGGGCTTGGGAAGCCCGGATAATAGCCGTTATATGACAACCGCATAAATCTTGGTGAAATATTTTTCTATTATAATAAGAAAAATATTTATTGGGAATAAGGTTTTTGTAGAAATCTGATGCATACGGTGTTCTTTATGCTTTTATTGTGATTACAGGAGATTTATAAGCTCATGAATTTCTTTTTTGATTTCTTCTTTATTTTTTTTACTGTCTTCTGGGAAAAAATCACGCGGATTTACTTCCAGGGCAGACGCAATCCTGATTATCGTCATTAATGAAGGCTGTTTTTTTCCAGACTCAATATTAGCTAGAAAACTCTGTGACATATTTGCTCTAAGACAGACTTCCATTTGAGATATATTTTTTGAGATTCTGGTCATTTTGATTCTTTCAATTACACATGCAAGCTCTTCTTCGTTGTTCATCATAGTAAGTTTAATATCCAAAAGAGTATAAATAAATGTTTGACAGACTATAAAATATTTCGGCTCTGATACAAAGCGAAAGGATACAGACCCTTGGTATAAAATGCCATTTGAAATAACCAGTAAAGGGCTTGCTGCAATTTCAGAAGATGGTAAAACAATTTATTACTATTCTAATGGAACCGTAAAAGATTTGCTTGAAAGTGACCCAAATAAATCTAGCATACTAAGCATTTACTCTTTTACTCTCAGCGAAACCAAATTGATTTACAATGCTGTTAATACACGACACGGCTATATGATGGTCAGTATAGATTTACAAACTGGAAAAGCAACAGACCTTCCTCTTGCAATACAGGTTGAAAGCATGCTTTCTATAAAGTAAGTTTTTACCGCAAGTTTTAATCCTTATGGGGCTGACTAATAATCCTTTTAGTCACCCCCTTTTTTTTGATTAACTATAATACTTTATTACTTCGTTAAATCTAGGTAGGATAATTTCTACATATCCGTGTTGTGGGGAACGAATTATTCCCCTGTTTAAAAGACGCTCACGATATTTTGAGAAGGTTGCACTAGTCATATTTAATTTTTTGCAAACGTCGCCAACCTGAATTTTTGAATCGGTAATGGCAAGAAGTACATTCTTATCCTGGTTTGAAAGACCTTCCCAAATTTTTCTGTAAACAAAATCATCCAATAAATCGTCAAATTTTAGAAGTATTTTATCTAAGGGAAGGCTATCTTTGTAATCGAAATATAATAATCCTAATGCCTGAAAGGCAAAAGCATAGCCCTTTGTTATCTGTGCGAGCTTTTTAGAGGTTGTAAACCTTTGTTATTTGAGCAAGACTTAGCGGTTCAAGTTTTATTTTAGGAGTGCGAAGTAAAAAGGTAAGTGCAGGATCATTTTGAATAGCGTATATATTTTCGTACAGACCAGTCATTAAAAGAAAAATCTGAAAGTAAATCTTGAGTTGAGTTTAAATCAATGATTATCCAGTTTTTTTCTTGTGCAAGTTCTTTTTCGATTGAGGTCATTAATACTGTTTTTCCACAACCTCTAACACCTTCTATAAGGTATGCGTTACTAACAGGATTATCTGAGTTAAATGTGGAAATAATTTGATTTGCATAATCATAGCGTGAAATAAGTGCATTTGGTGACTTTCCGAATGATAAACTGAATGGATTGTTTGACATTTTTGTTTCCTCCATTCATAAATCTTCATAATTGGGATGTTCTTTCATAAATTTTCATAATTCTTCATAATTGTCAAATAAATATAAAAAAAGTCCCCGAAAATTTTCCGGGGACCCAATTTGCTGTTAGCTAGATTTTAGCCCAATGTAATTTCAACATTAACTTCTTTCTTTCCTTCAACGTAAGGAACAACGCAGCCTTCAACAGCCTTTCCGTCTACAACCATGCTCTTTACGCCCTTGCAAACGTGGCTTGGGTTTTTGATTGTGATGTTGTACTTAGCACCGCGGAAAAGACGTGTAGCTGTAAAGCCATCCCAGCTTGCAGGAATTGAAGGGTCTACTTTAAGTCCGTCAAAGTCCGGCTGAATACCGAGGATGTACTGGCTGATTGCAACCATGTTCCATGCGGCAGTTCCTGTAAGCCATGAGTTCTTGCCCTGACCAAAGTTTTTGCCTGTCTGTCCTATGTCTGAACCAGCGTCCTTACCGCCAATCATCTGGCCGTAAACATAAGGCTCTGTCTTGTGAAGGTCAGAAGTTTCTTCTGTGTAGGCAGGAGCAATTTCTGAGTAGTATTTGAATGCCTGGTCGCCTTCTCCAGCGTAAGCTGCCGCACAGATAATCCATGCGTTGTTGTGGGTAAAGATTCCGGCATTCTCCTTGTATCCGCCCGGATAAGTAGAGATTTCACCATACTGGATATAGTACTTAGAGAAGGCTGGATTGTTCAAAACAAGTCCATGTTTTGTGTTCAAACGTTCGTCAATTGCGGCAAGAGTCTTCTTGGTTGCGTCCTTATCAATATCAGACATGATTGCAAAGCCCTGCGGCTCAATGAAAATCTGTCCTTCCTCACATTCGTGAGAACCCATCTTCTTGCCGTAGGCATCGTAAGCACGCATAAACCAGTTGCCGTCCCAGGCAGATTCCATCATGACTTTCTTCATCTTGTCAATTTCTGCCTGAGCCTTTGCTGCCTCGTCCTTCTTATTGAGATGCTTCAAGATTCCGACAAAGTTTGGCCCAACATAAGTAAAGAGGGCTGCAACAAATACAGATTCTGCAACCTTTGAGTAGCCGCCTTCTGCCTTGAACTTAGGGTTTGTGTAAGTCTGGAAGCTTTCGCCCGGTGTGTCAGAGAAGCATGAAAGGTTGATACAGTCGTTCCAGTCTGCGCGCATTGCAAGTGGGAGTCCGTGAGGGCCGAGATTGTTTACAATGTGATAGAAGCTGACAGTAAGGTGGTCCAGCATAGACTTGGCCTTAGATTCGTCGTTGTCGTAAGGAACCTTTGCGTCCAAAATTGACCAGTCGCCAGTTTCCTTAATGTATGCAGAAACAGAAAGAATCATCCAGAGCGGGTCGTCTGAGAAGTCGCCGCCGATGTCTGCGTTACCCTTCTTTGTAAGAGGCTGATACTGGTGATAGCATCCGCCGTCTTCCAGCTGGGTAGAAGCAATGTCGATAAGTCGTTCGCGGGCGCGGTCTGGAATCTGGTGAACGAAACCAAGAATATCCTGGTTTGAATCGCGGAAGCCCATACCTCGTCCAATTCCACTCTCAAAGTAAGATGCCGAGCGAGACAAGTTGAAAGTAACCATACACTGATACTGGTTCCAGATGTTTACCATGCGGTTTACCTTGTCTTCCGGAGTATTTACATTCAAAATACCAAGCAGTTTGTCCCAGTAAGCGCGGAGCTCTTTCATTCCGGCTGCAAACTTTTCCGGTGTGTTGTATTTTTCAATCATTGCAAGGGCTTTTTCCTTGTTGATTGTCTTGCCGTCTGCCTCAAACTTTTTGTCCTGTGGCATTTCTACATAGCCAAGAACGAAAACTAAAGTCTTGCTTTCACCGGCTTTCAAAGTAATTTCCTTGTAGTGAGAAGCAATTGGAGACCAGCCGTCTGCCAGAGAGTTTCCGCATTTTCCGTCCAGAACCTGCTGTGGGTTGTGGAAGCCGTTGTACAAGCCGATGAATGTGTCGCGGTCTGTGTCGTATCCATCAATCTTATCGTTTACAGAATAGAAAGCGTAGTGATTGCGGCGGTCGCGGTATTCAGTTTTATGGTAGATAACAGAATCCTTGATTTCTACGCGGCCTGTAGAAAAGTTTCGCTGGAAGTTTGTGCAGTCGTCCTGAGCATCCCAAAGACACCATTCTGCAAATGACCAGAATTTGAAAGTCTTTGTAGACTTGCCTTCGTTGGTAAGAACAACCTGCTGAACTTCTCCGTCATAATCCTGTGGAACAAAGAAAGTAACTTCGGCCTTCAAATCATTCTTTTTACCTTTAATGATTGTGTAGCCCATACCGTGGCGACATTCGTAAGCATCAAGTTCTGTTTTTACAGGAGACCATCCAGGATTCCAGACAGTTCCGTTGTCGTTAATATAAAAATAGCGGCCGCCCATATCAATAGGCACATTGTTGTAGCGGTAGCGTGTAATGCGGCGGAGGCGAGCATCTTTGTAGAAACAGTACCCTCCCGCTGTATTGGAAATTAAAGAGAAAAATCCCTGAGTTCCCAAATAGTTAATCCAAGGGTACGGAGTGCGAGGTGTTTCAATAACATACTCGCGGTTTGAATCATCAAAGTGTCCAAATTTCATTTTTAACCTCTATCTGTTTTTTCAACGAAAACGTTGTAGTTGAAGTATACAATAACCTTGTTTAATTTGCAATAAGTAATCAGTTGATTTTTGTGACTGTGCCACCTTTTAACATTCTTCCGGAAACAAGTTCCCTTTCCGGTTTGTAGGAATCTCCCTGTTCTATGTTTGCAATAAGATTTCTGGCGATTGTTGCTCCTATTTTTCTGCCGTCCTGTTCATAAGTTGTGAGAGGAGGAATCATCATGGAAGTAAGCATGATTCCATCATATCCCACAATGCTTATGTCCTTTCCGGCTTTCAGTCCCCTTGCGTTCAGTTCTCGTATTCCACCCAGAGCCGAATAGTCATCAGGATAAAAAATGCAGGTTGGCGGTTCCGGGAGTGAAAGCAGAATGCTTGTCGCTTCGCCGCTTGTAAGAGGATCGTTATAAAGTGCCTCCGCAAAATATTCGTCAGGAATTGTAATGCTGTGCATGCTGCAGGTTTTCTTGAAGGAGTCAATGCGCTCCTTTGTTACAAGGGTGTTTTCGCCATGAATCATGGCAATCTTTCTGTGTCCCATAGAAATAACATATTCGGCAAGTTCAGAAATTCCTGCTATATTATTGCTCATAACCGCGGTATGTTTTTTGTCATAAAAAAAGTCCAGCGTAACTGTAGGAATGTCGCTCTGAACCAGCTTTTTCATTTCTGCAGCGGCAAAATCACTGGAAAGAATGGCAACTCCGTCAAAACCACGTCCTTTCATGTGGTTGTAGTAATCATATCCTTTTACAGATTTTGTACTTGTAAGGGTGATTTCATAACCCTTTTCCTGTGCAACTGTCTGCAGACCGCTTAAAACAGTGGCAAAATACTGATGCTGAAATCCTGCTCCAGTTTTGTCTTCAAAAATTACTCCAATATCAAAAGTACGCTTTGTTCTCAAAGTTCTAGCTGCAAGGTTAGGGTGATAGCCCATTTTTTTTGCCATGTCCTGAACAAGTTTTTGGGTTTCCGCACTTATTTCTGAATCACCTTTTAATGCCTTACTTACTGTAGAAAATGAAACTTTACATTCTTTTGCAATATCTTTTAGAGTTACCATGTCCTTATAATAAACCCATATTCTGATTTACGCAAACGTTTTCGTAAATGATTATCGATTTTTATTCCTTTATATTATTGTATTTTTCTGTTATACTTTATTCTCATACAACTAGTTTTTTATCTTTGGAGGAAATATATGAAGAAGGTTCAGTCTGTTGCTTTTAGAGTTGTCGGTTCATTAATAGTCGGCATGATGGTGTTTACCATGGCATTATTCATCGTGATTGATAACCGTCTTGAATCTGGAGTTGTAAAATACATGGAATCAACCCTGGTAAACGAATCTAAAGGTGTTACTCAGATTATAAATGAGATGGCTGATAATCTTAAAAATGCTGCAGGATGGCTTGCTGAAGTTTTTTCAGAAGGATATAAGGAAAATGATTTTTCTCCCCTTTATGTAAATGATGTCTGCCATCAGGCAATAAATTACTATAACACAGAAAATGCCGCAATCTATGATGCAAGCGGAAAAAAACGCTCTACAACCAGTCTTGGTTCCGTAGATGCGTCTGTTTATGTCATGAAAGCCTTGGGGGGAGTGGAAGCCTTTGGACTCTATAAAGAAAATAAAGAAATCTTTGGAATTTGTGCAAAGCCGATTACTGTAGACGGCAGGATTATAGGTGCGGCTGTTTCAAAACAGCAGATTTCCGGCGATGCTCTTATTAAGCGCATAACTGACCTTTATAGTATTGATGCAACTTATTTTTCTGGTAATAAGAGAATTTATACTTCCTTAACAGGAATGAAAGGAACAGATATAAAAGATACATCTATAATAGACAGAGTAATGAAAGGTGAAGATGTTGTTCTTATTACAACTGTAAATAACATAAGATACATCGCCGTATATTTCCCAATCAGAGATGAACTTGGAAATCCTCTTACAGCATTCTTCCTTGGAGAACCTCTTTCTATCGTTCGTGATATAGCTACAGAAATCTTTGTTCCTCTTATCAGCATGACTACTGTGCTGACTATCATACTGCTTCTTGTTATGATTGTACTTATTTATACACTCATCATTAAGAAACTGCGCTTTGTACGCGATTCAATGGAAAATCTTGCTTCCGGCGATGCTGACCTTACTACAAGAGTTCCTGTAAAAGGACAGGATGAATTTGCAGAGCTCAGCAGTCATGTAAATATCTTTATTGGTATTCTTCAGGAAATAATTCTGAAACTGAATGAAGCCCAGCGTTCTTTGGGTGAAATTGGTTTGAATCTTGGAACAAATGCCCAGGAAACTGCATCTGCAACAACCGAGATTATGGCAAACATAGACAGTGTACGTCATCAGTCTCAAACTCAGTCAGAAGCAGTTGCTGATACAGTTCTGGTTCTTTCAAAATCTGCGGATAACGTGCAGGAACTTGTAAACCTTATTAATAATCAGGTTGCAGGAATTACAGAATCTTCTGCCGCTATTGAAGAAATGCTCAGCAATATTGCTTCCGTTACAAATTCTGTAAAGAAGATGGCAAATAATATAGAGGTTCTGGATGCAAATGTAAGTGACAGCAGTGCAAAAATTGACAATGTAAGTGCTAAGGTTACAGAAATGTCTGAACAGTCTCAGATGCTTTTGCAAGCAAACAATATGATTGCCCAGGTTGCTTCACAGACAAATCTTCTTGCCATGAATGCGGCAATTGAAGCGGCTCACGCAGGTGAAGCAGGAAAGGGCTTCAGTGTTGTTGCTGATGAAATCCGTAAACTTGCAGAAACTACATCAAATCAGTCTAAGCAGATTAATACAGAACTTAAAGGTATTTCTGCTTCCATTCAGGAAGTTGTTGGCCTTTCAAAAGATTCTCAGAATGCCTTTGAGTCTATCGTTACTCAGTTGAGTGCTACAGATACAATCATGCAGCAGATAGACAATGCTATGTCTGAGCAGAGTCAGGCTTCTAACCAGATTCTGGAAGCTCTTAATGACATGAAGAGTCAGTCAATGATAGTAAATGACAAGTCTGTAGATTTGAAGAGCGGCATTGAGAATGTTCAGGAGGACATGGGGCAGGTTGCTCAGATTTCTCAGACAATTCTTGGAAGTATGGATGAAATGGCTGCCGGGTCCCAGCAGATTAGTGCTTCTACCCAGAGCGTTTCTGAACTTGCAACTCAGACAAAAGAAAATATCGATATAATGTCTTCTCTGCTTGGGCAGTTTAAGGCATAAGCTGTTATTTTATATATTTTTGATGCAGACTTGTTACCAGGTTGTAAATAATCGCAATATCTTTTTGTGAAAACTTGGTTAACATGTTTGCAATATCCTGTATTTCTTCCAATTCTTTTGGAATCTTAATTTCTATGGGGGCATGTTTCTTAGGAACTATGCTCCCTTCTGTTAACTCTTCCATTGTAATATCAAGCGTCTGGGCCAGTTTGAAGGCATTTTCTATATTTGGAAGAGAACCATTTGTCTTTAAATAACTGTTTATTGTATCTATTTTAATTCCTGTTTTTGCCGAAAGTTCCTTCGTCTGTATCCCGCGACTTTCCATGTAGTATTTTAGATTTTCATTAAATTTCATTAGTAAAAAAATACTAATAATAGAATCGATAGTATTGAAAGTTAGTAAAATAATAACTATAATATAAATAGTAAAATATTACTATTTATATTATAGTTATGAAATTTAATAAGTATTTACTTGTTCTTTTGAGCATGTGGTTAGTCATAGTTTTTCTAACAGTTTTTTTCTAAGAGATTATGAGTTATAAAAAGTTTGTTTGCGTTCTATTTTTAATTATTTTTAAGGTTACCTTATGGGCTGCTGATGTAGCAACTGCTGGCGCAAGTTCAGAACTTGCTCGTGTTGCAATTGCAAGTAATGATTATGTAGTAACCGCCGGTGATGTTTATACACTTTATTACCGCGATAGTTCTGTATTAATCACTGTTGATTCAACTTATCAAATTCGTGTTGGCGGATATGGAGTTATTGATGCTCGTAATAAAAAATATATTACATTAAAAAGTCAGGTTGAAAATCTGGTTTTAAAAAATGATCCTATGAGCGGTGTTCAGTTTGTCCTTTCGACACCTGCAGTTTTTAAGATATATATAACCGGGGAATGTAAAAACTGTCAAGAATTACGTATAAATTCACTTACAAGGCTTTCTTCAATTTACGAAGCATATTCTACAGACTTCTCTTCAAAAAGAAATGTAGAGGTTATCAGTTGTGATAATCTTTCTTGCCATTATGATCTGTTTTCTGCCTCTCGCAATGGTAAAATTACTGAAAATCCTTATTTAAGACCGAACGATACTATAAATTTTTTACGCTCAGGAAGAGTTGTTAATATTGAGGGGGACGTAGAAAGACCGGGACAATATGAATTACTGGATGGCGAAAATCTTTCAGATTTAATTGAATCTTATGCCCATGGTCTCTTGTCTACGGCTGATATTTCAAGAATTGAAGTTACAAAGCAGATTGATAAAAATTTTAAGAGTGGGAAAAAGGTTTATCTGGACAAAATTGATAATACATACATTTTAGATTCGTATGATACAGTTTATATACCTTCGTTTAGAAGTCTTAAGCCTGTTATGTTTATAGAAGGGGCTGTAAAGGCGGAAAGTGATTCTGATTTACAGACTTCTAATAGAATTACGGTGCGTTTTGAAAATGAAATGAATTATGCCCAACTTGTAAGAAATTATGGTGATTATTTTACTGCTGTTTCAGATATTGATAATGCTTACATCGTTAGAGATGGCGAGATATTAAAATTTGATATAAGACGCAGTTTGTATGATTCTTCGTTTTATTCAGACATGCAGGTAAAACCAAATGATGTTTTGATTATTCCATTTAGGCAGTTCTTTGTTACTGTTTCAGGCAGTGTTTCTTCTCCTGGACGATATCCTTATATTCCAGATAGAACCTATGAATATTATATTGGTCTTGCCGGTGGATTTGTAAAAGGGAAAAATTCTTTCGGGGCTGTAAAAATTACGGATATAAATGGAAAACCTGTAGCTAAAAATGCATTTATTCAGCCGGAAACCAATATAAATGCTAAAACGAATTCTTTTACATATTATTTTAATCAGTATGCAGCTATTATTACAACTTTTCTTTCTCTAGCATTATCTGGTTTGACTCTTTATTACACTGTACTTTCTAAATAAAAAAGGGGAAGTCTAATAAGATTTGGGACTGCGGTCATTGGGCTTGTCGAAATGACCATTTACACTATATGTGGTGGTTTCGACAAGCTCAACCACCGCATTACTTACTTATTAGACATCCCCTTCATTGCTGCTATAGCTCTACAGTAAAGGCGAGTTTGCGTCAGCAAACTCGTGAAATAATTTAGTCCGCAGGACTAAATTATGGCTTTCATTGCTGTCATAGCTCTACAGTAAAGGCTTCATCGCAGACATGTATTCGCGTAATTTTCGGCCAACAACTTCGATAGGGTGGTTGCGGATTTCTGCGTTTACGGCAACGAGTTCTGCATTGCTTACGCTGGTATCCTTAAGGTCAAGTCCCTTGCCGATTACATCAGTATGAAGTTTTGGCATAAGGTCTTTTGCCATCATTGGAGCGGCAACGCGGCTAAAGAGGTAGCATCCGTATTCTGCAGTATCAGAAATTACGCGGTTCATCTCGTAAAGACGCTTGCGGTCAATGAGGTTTGCAATAAGAGGAACTTCGTGGAGTGACTCGTAGTAAGCTGATTCAGGTTTAATTCCTGCATCAACCATAGTTTCAAATGCAAGTTCACAGCCGGCTTTAACCATTGCAACAAGAAGAATTCCCTTGTCAAAGTATTCCTGCTCGCTGATTTCTTCATTTGATTCAGCATTCTTTTCAAATGGAAGTTTTCCTGTTTCTTCACGCCATGCAAGAAGGTCTTTATCTCCAGCCTTCCAGTCTTCCATCATTGTGCTTGAGAATTTGCCCGAGATGATGTCATCCATGTGCTTCTGATAGAGTGGGGCAAGGAGCTTTTTAATATCTTTAGAAATTTCGTTTGCCTTGATTTTTGCAGGGTTAGAAAGGCGGTCCATCATGTTTGTAATTCCACCCCATTTCAGGGCTTCCGAAACTACGTTCCAGCCGTGCATAAGGAATTTTGTAGCATATTCAGGGCTGATTCCTTCTTCAATCATCTTGTCGTAGCAAACGATTGTTCCTGCCTGCAGCATACCGCAGAGGATTGTCTGTTCGCCCATAAGGTCAGATTTTACTTCTGCAACGAATGATGATTCAAGAACACCTGCCTTGCTTCCTCCCATACCGACAGCCAGAGCCTTTGCATAAGCCCAGCCCTTGCCTTCAGGGTCGTTTACCGGGTGAACGGCGATAAGATCTGGTACACCGAATCCGCGCTGGAATTCGTGCCAAACTTCTGTACCTGGTCCCTTAGGTGCGCACATTACAACAGTAATATCAGGACGAATCTGCATTCCTTCTTCAATCATGTTGAATCCGTGGCTGTACCAGAGGGCAGAGCCTTTCTTCATTTTAGACATAACTTCTGTAATAACAGGAGTGTGCTGTTTATCTGGAGTGAGGTTTCCAACAAGGTCTGCTGTTGGAATCATCTCATCATAAGTACCCACTTTGAAACCGTTTTCTGTAGCGTTTTTCCAGGACTGGCGCTTTTCTTTGATTGCGCTTTCACGAAGAGCGTAGCTGACATCAAGACCAGAATCACGCAGACACATGCCCTGGTTTAATCCCTGTGCACCGCATCCGACGATTACAATCTTCTTTCCTTTAAGTGCGTTTACTCCGTCTGAAAATTCTTCCTTTGCCATAGAGCGGCAGTGACCGAGCTGAAGACGTGCCTCTCTCCATGGAATTGAGTTAAAATAGTTGTTTCCCATCGCAGGACCTCTTTTGTGAATTTTAATATCTTTAGTATAATTAAAACTGTGCTTTGCGTAAAGTGATAATGCATAAATATACAAAAGATATGCATAAATTTAAGAAATGAAAAAGCACGGACTTCAATCCTTTTTTTGAATATCTGCCCATGCTTTTTTTTTAGTTTTGGAATGTTTTAGTTTGAGGAAGCCTGAAAATATATTCCTGTTACGGTTCCGTTTTGTCCTGCAATGTAAATATCATGAGTCTTCCATGCTGATGCGTCACTGGCCGTTAATGTATAATACAGACTGGTATCACTTGCTGTTATAACTCCGTCATCACTTGTTACAGAACCGTTTACTATTGTGCCGTTGCTGTAAGTAGTCCAATCTGAATTTATGATTTTAATTGCAGCTCCAGTTGCTGCAAATGTGATTTTTAAGATTGAACCTTCGGCGGCATTTGATAAATATGATTTGTCTATTTTACAGTCTGTTCCCCAGCTAAGTGTTGAAGATGTTGTTGAGATTGTAACAGCCTTGCTTTCATCCCAGCCGATATTGCTTACTGTAGGAACTACATATTCTGGAATTAAATATCCTGTTACTCCAACTGTATCCATCATTGCCTTTATTATAGTAGGGAAGTACCATTTGCAGGCATTGCGGTTAAGCCAGCCGTGGTGTTCTCCATTGTATCCGCTATCTGTTGATTCATTTCCATCCGCTGTGTAAACCATGTTGTCCCACAAAACTACCGGAATTCCGGCAGCTTTTGCTTTTGCAAAGTAATCTTTTACCCATTTAATGCGTTCTTCTGTGTTGTCTTTATTAGATGCGCTTGCTTCTCCCATTACAACGCCAATTCCCTTGTCTGTATAGTTTGTTTTTAAGTAATTAAAAATGGAAGTAAGAAAATCTTCGTCATCACTTCCGAATTCAGAATCTGAATTAGCCATCGCAAAGTTGTATGGACTGTAAGCGTGAGTTGAAAGAATCAGTTTGTCTTCTGCAGAGTCTTCTGGCAGTGTATAGGCTTTCAGCATTGTCTGATCACTTCCGCTGGCGGCATAACCAGGAACCATAATGAATCGATTTGCATTTTTTCCGCCTGTATCTCTGATTGCGGTAATACATGTATTTTCATAATCTGTAATTACATCACAATATTTTTCAGCAGTGCTGTCATTTGATATATACCATTCATCAGCAGTTCCCACGGCCCTCGGTTCATTCAAAACTTCAAAAATCAGTTTTTCATTATAATCATTGTTAAAAGTGCTTGCAATTTGAGTCCAAACTGCTTTTAGGTAGGCCTTTGATTTTGTCTGAATTGTAGAATCTGTAGAAATTGCAAAGCCTGCTTTAGTGGAAATCTCACTTGTTGAATAATTATCGTGATGAACGTTCAGTATAACATACATGTCATCTGCAATAGCCCAGTCAACAATTGTCTTAACACGAGCCATCCAGGTTGAATCAATTGTGTAATTTCCGTCGGAAGAAACGTGGGTACTCCAGCTTACAGGAATACGGATTGTCTTGAATCCTGCTGCTTTTACTGCATCAATCATTGCTTTTGTAGTTTCTGGCATGCCCCAGCCTGTTTCTGTTGGGGCATCCATGGTGTTGCCTAAATTCCAGCCGATAATCAGTTCTTTTGCAAAGTCTATGCTGGAAAGACTTGTTTCCAGACTTTTATCATCTTTATCCTGACTGTCATCACTTTCTTCTTCAGATTTCTTGTCATCACTTTCTTCTTCAGATTTCTTGTCATCGCTTTCTTCTTCAGATTTCTTGTTTTCACTTTCCTTTTTATCAGAATCATCTCCACTTTGAGTATCTGTAATTCCGCCCTTGTTTTCGTTGTTTTCGTTGTTTTCTGTATTCTGTTCTGTATTTGTTTCTTTTTCACTTGTCTGCGGAAAAACATCACAGCTAGTATTAAACAAGAGAAGGGATGCCAATACAGCCCCCAGAATTTTTCCTGATTTCTTAATTTTTATCATAATTTCCTCCATGAGCGCTGCTTAAAGTAATAATATAATTCACTAATATTTTGCACTATCTTTCTTTTATTCGCAACTTGAGAAAATATACAATTCACATTATATTTTTAGATAAGTATGAAAGCCAGGACAATCCCTCTCTTATTTCTTTTTATAGTTTTGATTTTAGGTGCCGCATTTTTTATTTCACAGAAACTGATAGGCGGAAATTCAGAAAAACAGTTTACACGTGCAAAGGTTGTGTCTCCTAAAACTTCATCTTCTGAAAGTGATGAAAACGAAAGGTCTTCTTCCGGCATAGAAGCCGAAAAATACGAAACTTTTGTTCCTTTGCTGGGGGGAGAAACCCTGCTCAGTACGCTTACAATAGACATAAACAATGACGGTTATGATGATGAAGTAATTGTTGTGCGCCGGGCAGATTCTCAGAATATGTTTATTGTTCCGGCAATCCTGAATCCTGATAGTGGAAATTATAAAAGGCTGGAAGCAATTCTTACACCCTTTACCAGAATGAGGACTTTTTCTTATACGGGAATGGACGTTACCGGGGAACACAAGAATGCCCTTATCTATCAGGGTGTAGATAACGACGGAAACTATGTAATGGAAATCCTGCACTATCTTTCAGACGGTGAAGGAAAAATGGTTTCAATAGGTAAGTTTTCTTGTGACGGAACTGTTTTTATTCAGCAGGTAGAACGTTCAGAATCCTATGAACTTTCACTTTCAAAAGGAGAAAGTTTTTCAGTATGGGTATATAAATCAGACCGTTCAGACTCAGGTTCTCAGGCTGCCTCAGAAATGAATCAGATTCAGCAGGAATACAGGTGGAATGCCCTTGCCCAGCACTATATGCTTGCTCAGGAAATAAAAGTAACTGCGGGACGTCTTGCGGCTAAGGAACTTTCAAGAATTCAGGATGGAACTGTAGAAACATTCGGAGCCTTTTTGAGCGGGCTTTGGTATAAAACTTCTAATTCAGATGGAAATATCCGCTATCTGTTTTTTGATTATGAAAATAATGAAATTATCCAGCTGGTTTCTGATGTTCAGGAAGTATATGAGTGGGAAGACAGCAAACTCCGTCATAATGGAATTTACCTTACTGCAGTTAATGCAGATATTATGAGTCTTAACCGCCGTTTTGATATTTCTCTTGTGAATCTTGATGAAATCAGGGTTTCTATCCGCGATTCCGTAAATCTTCTGATTAAAGAAAATACTATGTGGGATGGCGAATATAAGAAGATGAGCCTGCAGTCTTCCTTTGAAAATGAAGCAAGGGATGTAATGATGGAATCTTATGCAAAGGAACTGACTTCTGTTTCTGAATGGACTTCTTCTGATTCTTCTGTTTCCATGTCATTTGACAAATTCCGATATACTTTCCAGACTGCAGACATTCAGGAGTATGGAATATATACCCTGCAGAAAATTGGTGACAGTTATGTAATTCAGCTGAGGGCAGATTCTGAATACTCACATTTAAACGAATATTACGAACTCTTTTTCGGCTCTAAAATAATTACGGAAACTGTCAGAAATCGCACTGTAGAAAAATCTGTAATTGATTACGGAACTATAATTTTTACTCCAGTAGTAATAACTCCAACCGAATGTTTTTCTACAGAGGGTAAATCATTCACCATGACTAGTTCAAAAGATAATGACATATTATAGAAAAAATGATATAATTATCCGCTATGAACGCTAACGAACTTCGCTCAAAATATATTGAGTTCTTTAAAAGTAAAAATCATGTTGAAATTTCAGGTCAGTCTTTAATTCCTGAAAATGACCCTTCTGTTTTGTTTACAATGGCGGGAATGCATCCCCTTGTTCCTTATCTTCTTGGTGAAAAACACCCTGCGGGAACCCGTCTTACCGACTATCAGAAATGTATCCGTACTGGTGATATTGAAGAAGTAGGCGACCCTAGTCACCTTACCTGTTTTGAAATGCTTGGTAACTGGTCTCTTGGCGACTACTTTAAAAAAGAGTCTATTGCATTTTCTTACGAATTCCTTACAAGTAAAGAATGGCTCGGCCTTGACCCTAAAAAAATCAGTGTAACTGTTTTTGCAGGTGATGAAAACGCTCCACGTGATGAAGAAGCTGCCGGTTACTGGAAAGAAAACGGAATGCCGGAGGATAAGATTGCTTACCTTCCTGCAAGCGACAACTGGTGGGCAGCTGGCCCTACAGGCCCTTGCGGTCCTGATACAGAAATTTTCTACTGGGTTGGAGAAGGCCTTCCTCCTGTTGGAAGCAACAAGGGGACAGATTCCGCAAACTGGATGGAAATCTGGAACAACGTTTTCATGCAGTATAACCGCGTAGACGAAAAAACTCTTCTTCCGCTGGAAAAGAAAAACGTTGATACAGGAATGGGCCTTGAGCGCACAAACTGCATTTTGCAGGGAAAAACTTCGGTTTACCTTACAGAAGTTTTCCAGCCAATCATTAAGACAATCGAAAATCTTTCCGGCTATAAATACGGTACAGATGAAGAAAAAGACAAGTCAGTCCGCATTATTGCAGACCACACCCGCTCTTCTGTATTCATTCTTGGAGACCAGAGAGGAGTTACTCCAGACCGAGTAGGTGCCGGTTACGTTCTCCGCCGCCTTATCCGCCGGGCAGTCCGCCATGGAATGAAGCTTGGAATCGAAAAGGACTTCATGGCAGAAGTAGCTGCTACAGTTATTGAAAACTTCAAGGGACCTTACCCAGAGCTGGAGCAGAACCGCGAAAAGGTTTACAAGGAGCTTACAGCCGAGGAAGCAAAGTTCCGCCACACCCTTACAAAAGGTGAGGCAGAATTCCAGAAACTTCTTCCAAACCTTATGAAGAATCCTAAGAAAATCATCAGCGGAAAGGTTGCCTATAATCTTTACGAAACTTACGGCTATCCTCTTGAGCTTACTCAGGAGCTTGGAGCTGAACACGGCTTTACAGTAGACGTAGAAGGCTTTAAGGAAGCTGAGCGCAAGCACCAGGAAGCATCTAAAACTGTAGACGCAGGAGCCGCTAAGGGTGGTCTTGCAGAGCAGTCTGAAATTACAACAAAATACCACACTGCAACACACCTTTTGCAGCAGGCTCTGGTTAATGTTCTTGGCGATCAGGTTGCCCAGAAAGGCTCAAACATCAACAACGAGCGTATGCGCTTTGACTTCACTTTTGAACGCCCTATGACTAAGGAAGAAATTCAGAAGGTAGAAGACATCGTAAACGAAAAGATTAAGGAAGACCTTCCTGTTACTATGGAAGTTATGCCTCTCTCTCAGGCTCAGGCAGAAGGAGCGCGTGCCCTCTTTACAAACAAGTATGGCGAGGACGTTAAGGTTTACACAATCGGCCGCGACGCTAAGAATGACTGGTTCAGCAAGGAAGTTTGTGGTGGCCCTCACGTTCAGCATACAGCCCAGATTGGTGAATTTAAGATTCAGAAGGAGCAGAGCTCGTCTGCCGGTGTGCGCCGTATCCGTGCTGTAATTACGCCGGGAACAGGACTTCCATTGGATAAATAATGACGTGCTGAATAAAAAACAAACAAATGCGTAACTTATTATTCATTTGTATGTTATAATAAATAGCGCAAAACATATAATTTAAGGATTTATAAAATGAAAAAACTTGCACTTTCTTTGACATTTTTATTACTTGCAGCAGCATCTCTTTTTGCTCAGGCAGATTTACAGGTGCTTGCTATTGTAAAATACAATAAGAGTGAGCCTATTACTGTAAAACAGTTAAAAAGCAGGGTAAATGTTTATCAGAAACAGACAAAGAATCCTCTTACTCTTGAACAGAAGCACATGGTTCTTGATAACCTGATTGAAGAACGCCTTATGTATCAGGCTGCCCAGAAAGCAGGAATTACAATCCCGGACAGTTATGTTGACCAGTATTTTGCCCAGGGGCTCAGCCAGTCTGTAGGTGCTGCAGTAACAGAAAAACAGCTTGCAGAAATTGTTCAGAAAACTCAGGGAATTACACTTGATGAACTCCTTATCCGTGATGTGGGAATGAATGCTGTTGATTATAAGAATTATTTGAAGACCCAGCTGATGATTCAGCAGTATGTAGTTCAGCAGAATCAGGCTGCCTTGCAGAAGGTTGCCGCAACAGATGAAGAAATCCGTTCTGCATATCAGAGCCAGAAAAGTCAGTTTGTATGGAATGATATGATGAAGGTTCTTCTTGTTGTTGTGCCAAAAGAAAATGATGCAGAGGCTGCAAAACTTAAACTTAATGATTTCTTAAATAAATATAAGGATAAGAAACTGACTGCTGAACAGATTGCCCTCCAGTCTGAAACAGAAGGTTCTGGTTATCAGGCAGGAGAAATAATTGTTCCTATGAATGAACAGTCTGCAAACGGCATTGGAATGACTTTCGCAAATCTTCAGGTTCTTTTTAACCAGAATGAAGGATTTATTTCTGATATAAATGAAACAGAAAAAGATTTCCGCTTTATTGCAATCCTTAAAAAGTATAATGCCAAACTCCTTGACTTGTTTGATATTTATCAGCCGGATTCAACAATAACTGTTTATGAATATGTTCGTACTCTTATTACTCAGCAGAAGCAGATGCAGTACGTTCAGAAAGCTGCACAGGATTTGTCAAAATCTTTGAATACTGCAGAAAATGTTGAGATGAAAAAGACAGGTGCTGCTTTGGACAAGCTCCTTGAATGGGGAGAGTAAGCTGTGTCTAGAAGAAAAGGAAGAATACTGGCCTTTCAGGCATTGTACTCATGGGATGTAAGCAGAGCCTCTATTGATGATATTCTTACATTTTCATGGCTTCAGAAAGATTCAGAGATTGAAGCAGGTACGGAGCCGGAAGAGCCTTCTGAAAACGCAAAAGAAGAACGCTTGTTTGCAAGTCTTATTATTTCGGGAACAATTTCTCATATTGACGAAATAGACGGGGTTATTACCGCACATCTTTCTGCAAACTGGAGTTTTGACAGAATAAATAAAGTTGCCCTTGCTATTTTGCGAACCAGCACTTATGAACTTATGTATCAGAAAGAAATTGACCCAAAAATTGTAATTGACGAAGCCGTTAATATTGCAAAAAATTACGGAACCGATGATTCCTACAAGTTTATAAATGCAATTCTTGATAAAATAGGGAAAAATGAATAGAAAGACCGTTCGGTTTATATTTTCATTATCACTTCTTTTTTTGCTCTGCCTTCTTTCCTGCAGCGTAAAGGCGGAGCAAAAGTCTTTAACAAGCCAGTTTGCTATTGTAGATGCCCTTATTTCGCAGAATCAAATGCAGGCAGCCGTAAAGGAACTGAAAAAACTTGAAAAAAAAGCATTTGATTCCTGGTCATATATAGGAATTTACAAGCGCTATTCAAAGATTGGAGAAAACCTTCCGGCAGAAAAAATCCTTAAAAAAGCCCTGAAAAAGAATTCAGATAATGAAGAACTGCTGGCTGTTTATGCAGATTTTCTTTTGAGGCGTAACATGCTGCAGGAAGCGGCCTCTTACACAAAAAAATTAAAAGGAACAAAATATGCCTCTCTGAATTCAGAAGTTATTTTGCGTAAGGCACTTATAGAAAATCAGACTGCCGCAGATTCCTTTTATAAAGACCCCCAGTTCTATCAGGTTTATTATGATGCCTATAAAGGTTCCAGAAATCCTATCTGGCTTAGGAACTGTGCTGTATGCAATTTGGCAGAGGGCTTGTATGATTCAGCCCTTGCTCTTGTGCCGGAGGCATTTTCTGACGCAGACGATGCTTTTTTCTGGGCTTTAGTACAATATGATGCTGGAAGATATTATGAAAGTCTTGATACCGCAGAATATGCAAAAAAACTTCTTGCCAATTATGCAGACAAATCTCGTTTCAAAACTTCTTACATTCAGATTGCGGCACTGGAATCTGATGCCTATATGGCTGTTTCTGATATTGAAAAATCTGAACTTTCACGGCGTGACATTGTAATGGGAATTGATTCCCTGCAGTTAGGAAAAGCTGATGAGGCTCTTCTGCCGGGTCTGTTCTTAAACAGTGCAATCTGGGCAAGAAATCAGGGCTTGGATGACCGCTGTGCCGACCTTCTTTTTTATATGGTAAACCGCTGGGAAAATTATACTCCTTCTTTAATTCTTTATTCAGATTTTGCCTATACTTCAAATCTTCAGAGAAAAGAGGATGATGAAATAAGGGCCTTGCGGAGGGCCGGCATTTCTACTTTGGAAATGCAGCAGTATGACAGCCGCAGAAAAATTCCTTTAAGTGATGCCCTCTACCGCATAGAAAAGGCTTCTGCTGTTACAAAAGACCCTTACCTTAGCATAGCAATTTTAGACTTGCACTATAAAATGAATCCTGAAATTTCAGAAAGAGAAAAAAACAGGGATCTTTGGGTAATCATGGAACAGAGTTATGATGAAAATGAAAAATACAAGACCCTGCTTGTACAGTATGCCCTGAACTTTCTTTTGCGCACAAAACAGTATGATGATGCCTATCATCTGTTTACAAGATATATAGAAGATATTAATGTTGACCTGCTGGGAACAAAAGAAGAGGATCTTTTTTCCTGGGATTCATTTATAGAGAACGTAAGGCTTTATGATATTTCAATTGTGGAATTTGCCGCATGGTTTGCAGCCTGGTTCCACATGAAGGATGAAGCCTTACGCCTTTATGAATATTGCGTATACGAAAGCGGAGGAATCCTGGAAGAAGGATTTATTTCTCAGAATGTTTCTATTGCATCCTGCATGAATCTTGCAGAAATATATGTTGCAGAGCGAAAAAGGGAAAAAGCTCTGGATTTATATGGAAGGGCTGCTGGCCGCGAAAGCCGGAATTCTACCCGGTCAGAAATTTTCTACCGTATTGCACGTATTTATGTTGCTATGGGAGATACAAAAAATGCCCTCCGTTCTGCAGAATATGCTTCATCGCTATATCCTGAAAACGCAAGGGCATCTGTTCTGAAAGAAAAGTTAAAACACTAGTCTTTAGAAAAATATTAGTCTGTAATTACAGCAATAATATCATTCATTTTAAGAATAAGATGGTCTTCGCCGTCAATCTTAATCTGAGTTCCTGCATATTTGTCATACATAATGCGGTCGCCCTTCTTAACGGTGATTTTTTCATCTTCCGTACCAGGTCCAACTTCTACGACTGTAGCAGTCTGAGTTTTTTCCTGAGCTGCTTCTGGAATGATAATTCCGCTTGAAGTTTTAGTTTCAGCCTTGTCATTTTTAACAAGTACGCGGTCTGCTAATGGTTTAATTTTCATATTTTATTACACCTCGATTTATATTTTTAAGTTTATAATTAAGTTACTGAAAATCAGAGCCTGTCGTCAAGTAAAATATTATTTTTTCACAATCTTCTTGACTATAATCTGATAAGCAATCAGCACTGTCATCATGCTTAATCCTATAATATCACTTCTTGTTTCTGGTATTACGCACATGATTCCTGCAAAAGCAAAGAGGAGCCTTTCAATTACATCAAGTGCAGTAACAAGACCTTTTGCTTTATCTGTACCGTGAAGAATTCCTGTAAAGCCAAAGCCATAACCTTCAAGTGAAACGCTGATTCCAAACATTCCGATTAAGGCTGTGAGAACAATAAAGATTAAGGTAGGCGCATTTGAGTTTATCATAAGCATTTGCGGATTATAGACAAACATATAAGGAATTATAAAGGCCCCGATTGCAAGTTTTGTTGCATTTACGGCAGTCTTCATAGGTTTTGCCTTGGCAATGGCGGCTCCGGCAATGGCTGCAAGGGCAACCGGCGGCGTAACGTCTGCGATGATTCCAAAGTAGAAGGCAAACATGTGGGCTGCCAGAGGCTGTACACCAAGCTGAATAATTGCGCCGGCAGTGATTGTAGAAGTAATAAGGTAGTTTGCAGTTGTAGGTGCTCCCATTCCCAGAATGATGGAAGCAATCATTGTGAACATAAGGGTAAGGAAGAGTTTTCCATGGGCAAGAGAAACCAGCCCTGCTCCAAGTTTTAGCCCCAGTCCTGTAAGGGTTACAATACCGATGATGATTCCGGCCATACCGCAGGCAATTGCAACACTGATGATGTTTCTGGCTGCGGCGCACATTACGTCAACAATGTCTTTTGCCCCAAAGGTAGGTTTTCGGCCTTTTGCAAGGTCTACGATTGAAACTGCAATTCCAATCACAAGGCAGGCTACAATTCCCATAAGGGCTGCAAAAACAGCGGTTTTTCCTGCACAAAGGAACCAGATTATTACGATAAGAGGAATAATCATGTAACCTTTAGAAAGGAAGAGTGGAAGAAAACGTGGAAGCTCTTCGCGTGGAAGACCTTTGAGTCCAAGTTTTTTTGCTTCAAGATGAACGGTAATGAAGATTCCTGTAAAATAAAGGACTGCCGGAATGATGGCTGCCTTTACAATGCTAATGTAAGGCATCCCAAGACTTTCTGCCATAAGAAAGGCTGCGGCACCCATAATCGGAGGCATAAGCTGTCCTCCTGTAGAGGCAGAGGCTTCTACAGCACCTGCAAACTCCGGTTTATAGCCAAGTTTTTTCATCATAGGAATTGTGAAAGAACCTGAGCCTACTGTGTTTGAAACAGAAGAGCCTGAAACAGTTCCCAGAAGGGCAGAAGAAAGAACCGCAACTTTTGCTGGACCTCCGCTTGCGCCTCCTGCAATTGAGTTGCAGACATCAATAAAAAACTGACCGATTCCTGTTTTTTCAAGCAGGGCACCAAAAAGGATGAAAAGGAAGATGAATGTTGAACAGGCCCCGATTGGAGTACCCATAATACCTTCTGTATTATAGAAGAGATGGCAGACAACGCGCTGCAGTGAATAACCACGGTGATGTAAAAAGCCTGGAAGGTATTTTCCTGTAAAGGCATAAATTACAAAAATTGCAGCAATAATCATAATAGGAAAGCCCACAATGCGGCGGCAGCTTTCAAAAAGAATCAGTATTCCTAGAATACCTATTATTACGTCCAGAGTGGTATTGTTGCCTGAACGGCGTACAAGAGATTCAAAGTTGATGACAATGTACATCCAGCAGCCGGCGCCTGCAAGCCCCAAAAGAACATCGTATAAAGGAAGGGTATTTCGGGGAAGTTTTTTTGACGCTGGAAAAAGCAGGAAGGCAAGAAGCTGCACAAAAGCAAGGTGGGTTGCCCTTAAAATTTGAGCAGTTACAGTTCCTGAAAGCGTTGCATAAAGCTGGAATGCAACAAAAACAACCGAAATAATAACCGTAATGTACTGACGCCAGCATTTGTGTTCGCGGTAAGCCTGTTCGCGGTCCAAATCTTTCATCAGATTTTTCATTTCTTCTTCATTTGTGGTTGGAAGAATATTCTCTATGCTTCCGCTGCTTGTTTCATCAATGGTGTTATCTTTACTTTTGTCCATCAAATCTTCTCCTGTTTTTATATTTTTTTGCTGATTAAATAAGACAGCAGACTGACTTTTTTTGTCTCAATAATTATGCTGGTTTGGGCAGGAAAATACTTTGTAAGGTAGCGTTCCTCATTTTCAATAGAACCAATCGTAATGGAATGTTCTGCAATCAGTCCTACTGCCATTACAAAGCGGTCAAGAACTCTGTTTATGTTTGTAATGCTGTATGTGTTTCCGTTTACTGAAAAAACAGCACCTGGCATTTCATCAGCTTCCGGTATTCCTGCTCCATAAGAAACAAAATCTGTCTGATATAATTCCAATCGCTCTCTGTTTTTTACTCTGTAATAATCATGTATGCGCCCCTTGTTTACCGAGTGGGTGTAAGAAATTACAAAGCCTTCTTTATAAGCCTGGTGTGAATAGTAGTGCTGCAGAGCTTCTTTCCGGCTTTTCAGTTCAAGAACATCCACCGCCGGTGCAAATGCTGCAAGGGCGGCGAAAATCAGAATTACAAGGGATATTTTTTTAGTCAAGTAAACCGAGCTCTCTGTAATATTTTGCAGCACCAGGATGGAATGGTACAGAAACACCTGTTACCGCAGAAGAAGCACTTACTTCCTTGCCTTTTGCATGGGCCTGGGCAAGCTGGTCAAGATTTTCAAAGAGGGCTTTTGTCATATTGTAAACAGTTTCTTCATCAAGTTTTGAACTTACAGCAAGAGTTGCCTTGATTGCCAGGGCAGGAGTGTCAGAATCTGTTCCTTTGTATGTTCCGCCAGGAATTGTTGTCTGTGTGTAATAGCTGTATTTAGAGCAGATAATGTCTGCTTCATCACCAGAAATAGGAATAAGAGTAAGACCTGCTGTAAATGCAAGCTCCTGCAAAGCAGAGTTTGGAACGCCTGCAGTAATGAAACAGCCATCCAGAGTTCCGTTCTGAATACCTTCTGCAGATTCCTTAAATGAAAGGTTGCTCTTTTTAATATCATCAAAAGTAAGTCCGTAACCTTCAAGAATCTGTTTAGCGTTGAATTCTACACCAGAACCTGCATCTCCTACAGAGATTCTTTTTCCGCGGAAATCTGCAACAGATTTAATTCCGCTTTCCTTAGAAACTGCAATCTGAACAACTTCTGGGTAAAGGGTTCCTATTGTCATGATATTTTCAAGAACTTCACCGTCAAAAAGAGCAGTTCCATGATAAGCATAGTCCATTACGTCATTCTGAACTGTACCGAATTCTGCTTCTCCTTTATTGATAAGGCGAAGATTTTCTGCAGATGCACCAGTTGCCTGTGCTGTAACGTTCATATTTTCCAGTTTTGTGTTCCAGATATTGGCAATGGCTCCTCCAAAAGGATAGTAGGTTCCGCTGGTTCCACCTGTAGCAAGAATGTAGTCCTTTTTTTCACTTGTACATGAGCCAAGAAGTAAAAGTGCAGCAACGGTTAAAATGCCTGCTGCCAGTTGAAATTTTTTCATAAAAATCCTCCAATTTAAATAACATTATTTGCATATATTTTACTATATAAAAGCGTCTTTTTTCAACTTTTCGGGGCGGACAATAGTATTATTTTGTGATAAAGTTTAGTTATGAAAATTAACGGAAAATATTCAGCAACACAGCCTCTTCCTATGGAGAATCGGCTCTGGCCTTCTAAAAAAATTACAAAGGCACCTGTCTGGTGTTCTGTAGATTTGCGGGATGGAAATCAGGCTCTGAAAGACCCTATGGGGATTGAGTCCAAACTGGAATATTTTTCCATGCTTGTAAGGCTTGGTTTTAAGGAAATTGAAGTCGGCTTTCCTTCTTCTTCTGATACTGAATATGAATTTGTAAGAAGACTTATCGAAGAAAAAAGAATCCCGGATGATGTGTGGATCCAAGTCCTTTCTCAGGCAAAAGACTCGTTGATAAAAAAGACCCTTGAAGCGGTAAAAGGTGCAAAGCACGTAATTTTTCATATATATAATGCAACTTCTCCTGCGCAAAGGCTTTATAATTTTAATAAATCTAAGGAAGAAATACTCGCGCTTGCAGTAGACGGAGTTCGGGCCTTAAAAAAACATATGCATCTTGTTCAGGCTGCTGGAACACAGCTTCGCTTTGAATATTCACCGGAAAATTTTTCGCAGACAGAAATTGAATATGCAATTCAAATCTGCGAGGCGGTTAGTGATGAATGGGGAGCCAGTGCAGACAATAAAATCATCTTGAATCTGCCTACAACCGTAGAAGCCTCCATGCCTAATCATTTTGCAGATATGATTGAATATTTTTGCTCTCACATAAAAAACAGGGAAAACTGCATTATTTCAATTCATAATCATAATGACAGGGGAGAAAGCATTGCTCAGTGTGAATTGGGAATGCTTGCAGGGGCAGAGCGTGTGGAAGGCTGCCTTTTTGGAAACGGAGAGCGCACAGGAAACCTTGATATAGTAACGGTTGCCCTTAACATGTACAGTCAGGGGGTTGACCCCGAACTGGATTTTTCAAATATTCCGGTTATTGCAGAAAGATATTCTCATTTTACGGGCATGGCAATTCCGCCGCGCGCGCCTTACGCAGGAGAACTTGTCTTTACGGCTTTCAGCGGCTCTCATCAGGATGCAATCCGCAAGGCAATAAAGGCGCGGAATAAAATGCCGGAAAATGCCCTCTGGGATGTGCCTTACCTTCTTATTGACCCGCACGACATTGGCCGCGAATACGAAGGAATTATCAGAATAAACAGTCAGAGCGGAAAAGGCGGGGCAGCCTATATTCTGGAATCTGATTACGGCATAGTTCTTCCAAAGGCAATGCAGCCTGTGGTAGGAAGTATAATCAAACATGCCGCAGACAAAAAGCAGCGTGAGCTGGAAAGTTCTGAAATATATGATATTTTTATAGAACGCTGGGTAAATACAAAAAGCCCTCTTAATGTTCTTGATATTACGGAAAAACATATTGAAGGTGAACGCGGTTCTGATTTGCCGGAACAGGTTGCTACGATTGCCACAGTTGAATGGGAAGGCAAGCGTTTTGCCATTGCCGCAAAAGGAAACGGACCTCTTGATGCCTTTGTTTCTGCAATGAAACAGACTCCGGCGCCAAAGTTCAACATTACAAGTTTTCATGAACATTCTATAGGAACCGGTTCAGATACCCATGCCCTTGCTTATGTTCAGATTACAAAAGATGACGGCCAACAGGTTTGGGGAGTTGGAAAAAGTTCCAACGTTGGACGTGCCGGTATTGCGGCTGTAGTTTCAGCATTGAATTTTAGGAAAGATTAATTAAAACTTAATTTCTTTTTGTTAGACAAAATAAAAAATCTGTTAGATAATTAATTCTGGTTCATCTGTGTTTTTGCTTGACTATTGATTGTGCAGGAGGCTTGTAATGAAAGCTTTGGATAGATTTGAAGAAAACCCTAAAAAAAATCTGCCGTTAAAATTAAAAATACTTGGTATAGTAATGATTGCCATGCTTTTTGCAGTAAGCGTTGTTAGTGGCATAGCAATATCTGTTTCTAAAAGAACAATTACAGAAAATACTGAGCTGGATATAAATCACACTGGAAACGGTGCAAAGTATCTTTTGGATGACTGGGCCGATACAATTTTCAAATATGCAGTTTTTATTTCTGGAGAAAATGAAGTTGAAGAAATCCTGGCTGATAGGAATCATTCAAGCCTTGCTGCAGATTATGTAAAAGAAACAGCTGATGAACTTGGACTTGATTTTTTTGCAATTATTTCTCCTGACGGCAGCGTTATAAACGGATTTGGAATTCAGACGGGGAAAAAAATTCCTGCGGCAACACTTTCAAAGGTTTTTAGAGGTGAAGAAATTCTTTTATATACAGACTTAGGTGATATTAAGTATGGTCTTTTTGCCATTTCCCCAGTCCGCTACAACGGAGTTATAGAAGGATGTGTTGCCCTTGGTTATGATCTGGCAGATGATTCAGACGAAGGAATTGTTTCCATCATTAATAATCTTTATGGAGTTGAGTGTACAGTTTTCAGAGATAATGTTCGTGTACAGACAACTCTTGGGGAAAACATGATTGGAGTTCCTCTTTCAAATACTGCAATTTCAGATACTGTCCTGAAAAAAGGAAGTTCATATCAGGGACTGAATAAAATTGAAGGAGTTTCTTACTATACAAATTATATTCCTCTTTCTGGTAGTGACGGGCTTGTTACTGGTATGATTTTTGTTGCAAAAACAATGGAAGCTATTGATGCCATTGCAAATACAACAATGCTTTATGTGCTTCCTAGTGCAATTACTATGATTATTCTTGCAATGGTTGCAGTTTTCCTCTTTACAAACTGGATGATGAAGAGAATTAACAACGTTACGGTATTTCTTGCAGACCTTGCTTCTGGAGACGCAGACCTTACAAAACGCTGTGACCTTTTCCTTCGTGATGAAATCGGTCAGTTGATTATAAATTTTGACCTCTTTATGGATAAACTGCAGGATATTGTAAAGAACCTTAAAGGCTCTAAGAATGAACTTGGTTCATCAGGTGAAAATCTTTCTGTAAGTACAGAAGATACTGCAAGTTCCATTACAGAAATCATTGCTAATATTGACAGTATTCATGCACAGATAAAACAGCAGGGACAGAATGTTTCCAGTACAAATGATTCTGTTCAGCATATTTCAAGTGCAATTACAGATTTGGACGGCTTGATTGAAGGTCAGGCTGCCAGCGTAACACAGGCTTCTGCTGCTGTAGAAGAGATGATAGGAAATATTTCTTCTGTAAATAAGTCTGTAGAAAAAATGAGTTCTTCATTCCGCAGTCTTGAAGACAATGCAGAAATCGGTTTTACAAAGCAGGGAAATGTAAACGAAAGAATCCGTCAGATAGAAGCACAGTCAGAAATGCTGCAGGAAGCAAACTCTGCCATTTCTTCTATTGCATCCCAGACAAACCTGCTTGCCATGAATGCGGCTATTGAAGCGGCTCATGCCGGTGATGCAGGAAAGGGGTTTGCGGTTGTTGCTGATGAAATCAGAAAACTCTCTGAAACTTCTTCCATCCAGTCTAAGAAGATTGGCGAACAGCTTAATAATATCCGTTCTTCAATTTCTGAAGTTGTAACTTCTTCTAATGAAGCAAGCGATGCCCTTACAGAAGTTTCAACAAAAATTAAGGAAACAGACCAGCTTGTTATTCAGATTCATTCTGCAATGGAAGAACAGAATGAAGGTTCAAAACAGATTGTGGATGCCCTGCGCAATTTGAATTCTTCTACTGTAGAAGTTCGCAACTCTTCTCGCGATATGTCTTCCAGAAGCGGAGAAATTGTTCGTGCCATGGAAAATTTGCAGGAAGTTACCAGCGTAATGAGTACAAGTATGGAAGAAATGGCTGTTGGTGCCCGCAAGATTAACGAAACTGGTGCCATGCTGAATGAAATTTCAGGACAGGTTAAAAACGCCATCGATAATATTGGCGAGCAGGTTGACTTGTTTAAGGTTTAGTCTGTTATTTACAGCTCAGGGTACGGACAAAATCTATGATTTTGGTGCGAATAAAGTTTTAACCGCTGCCATATACTTGTTCCCACGGTCAAACTCATTTTGGAACATTCCAAACGATGTTGCTCCCGGGGAGAAGACGAAAACTTCGGCACTGTCTCTTTCTGAAGCAGGCTCGCTTTGTGGAGCGGCACTCATGTTTGCCTTTGCTTCCTGCAAAAGTTCTTCAAGAGAATTAAAGGGGCCGTGAAATTTTATGCCCGCTGCGCGCAAAGGCGGCAGCAGTTTGTCTGTGGCACTTCCTGCAAGAAGGTAGAGGTCTTTTACAGGGTGTTCATTGCGCGCTGGGTCGGCTGCGCAAAGCACGCGTTCTAGCGGCAGAAGGTCCAGTCCCTTGTCTGTGCCCCCTGTCATAAGAGTTACGCTTTTTTCAAAGGCCTGACTTGCTGCCGCGGCGGCTTCCGGCACTGTGGCACAGGAGTCGTTGTAAAATCGCCAGATTTTACCGTTGGGCGCGGTCCAGCTGTGGAAGAATTGAAGCCGGTGCTCTATGCCCTGCCAGCGCGAGCAGATTTCGGCGACGCGGGGGGCAGGTACGCCCATGAGGTACATTACAAGGGCGGCGTTCAGTACATTGGTTTTCATGTGGTCGCCGGGAACGGAAAGTCCTTTCATAATCACTTCTGCTTCTTTCATTTTCGGCAGGAGAACTTTTCCTTCAAAACCTCCGTCTGCTGTATTTTCGAGCCATACTCCAAAACCGCCCTCTTTGCCTCCTGTAAGGGGGTGCCTTCCGTAACGCAGTACGGTTCCTTTTGATTCACTGGCAAAAAGATTCCCCCATGTATCTGCTCCAGGGTGAAGCTTTTTGTCAGGTTCTGTACCTGGCTGGTCTCCTTCTGCATCAAAAATCGAATAATCTCCGCGGGTCTGGTCTGCATAAATAAGGCGTTTGTCTGCAACGTAATCTTCCATGTTTCCGTACCAGTTCTGGTGGTCAGGAACAATTTTTGTAATCACAGAAATATGAGGTTTTAAAACTCCCCGACCGCGCAAGTCTGCAAGCTGCCATGAAGAAAATTCAATTACAACAGGAGTGTCACTGCTTACTTGGTCAAAAAAGGTGAGGGGACTTACGGTAATGTTTCCGCCTAAAAAAGCCTTAAATCCGGCTTCCTTTAGTCCGTAATAAATTGCACTTACAGTAGAAGACTTTCCCTTGCTTCCTGTGACGGCAATTACAGGGCAGTCTGTAAAGCGCAGGAAAATACTTAAATCACTTTCAATAGCGCGGGCTGCGGCAAGGTATTTGTTTCCTTCTATCTTTACTCCAGGATTTTTAATGACGCAATCAGCATTTTCAAAATCTTCTATTCGGTGTTCACCAAGTCTGTAGGTTAGGCGGCTTAAATCAAGGCTTTTATCATTATTCAGTTTTTCAACGGTCGCAGAAAGCTGTTCCGCAGTCTTCATGTCTGTAACGGTAACAAAAGCTCCCTTGTTCAGAAAAAAGCGTACAGCCGCTTCTCCACCGCCGTTTAAGCCAAGCCCCATAACAGTTACTTTCTTTCCTTTTATATCTTCAATTGATTTGAATGCACATTCGCGTGGATATACGTGTGGATTTAGGTGTGGTGTCATAGAGCCTCCTGATTTTGCCGGCAAAAGTCTGCTGAATCAATAAAAAAAGCCTCCCTGCTAAGCAAGGAGGCCTGTTGCCGGGAACCGGGGTCGAACCGGCACGCCGATTGCTCGGCACAGGATTTTAAGTCCTGGGCGTCTACCAGTTCCGCCATCCCGGCAAGTGCATATCATAATAATGAAAAAGAATGTTATTTTCAATCCCCCCCATCCAGGGGTTCAGCATTATAAATTAATTTTGCGAAAACATGGCTCCCGGTCGCGGCTTCGTGGTACAAAACCGTGCTACACGCTTTTTGTGGTATAGAAACTATTACACCTGCCGCTTACACGGCAGCCACAAAAAGAGTGTTTTTGTACCACGCCCCGCTCCCTCGCGCCAAGATTACGTAAATCTTTTTATAATGCGGAAGCCCTGCCCCCATCCCCCATCGGTTTCACTGCCATCCATCAGATTTTCGGGGCACAGCATTATAATGCGCCCGTTCTGTCCTCCTGTGCCTTGTGTTGAAAATACCTAAAATCATCATTATAATTCCCTCATGCTCAAAAATTATCTTTGGATTTTTTTTATTTCTATGGTGCCGCTTATTGAACTGCGCGGCGCTATCCCTGTTTCTCAGGCTCTGCAGCTGCCTGTAATACCTTCATATATAATTTGCATACTCGGAAACATGATTCCTGTTCCAATAATCTATCTTTTTGCACGGAAATTTCTGGAATGGGGGCAGGACAAGCGTTTCATAGGCGGAATCTGCCGCTTTTTTCTTGTAAAAGGAACTGCCGCCGGTGAAAAATTACAGGCTAAGGCTGGACGGGGGATATTCCTTGCTCTCCTGCTTTTTGTGGGCATTCCGCTTCCGGGAACCGGGGCCTGGACAGGAACCCTTGCGGCAAGTCTTCTGGATATGAAGTTCCGCGACACAGTTATTGCCGTCATGCTGGGAGTTTTACTTGCTGGGCTTATTATGATGGCAGGGAGCCTTGGACTTTTTTCTGCCCTTTTTGCAGCAATAGGAAAATAAAAGGAAAAAAAATTATGTATGTTCTTGTAGCAAAACAGCTTCTTACAATGGCAATTATAGGACTTGGCGGTTTTATTTTTGCAAAAATCTTTAAGGTAAACGAAAGCGAGCGGAAATTTTTAAGCAAGCTCCTTATGTATTTTATAAATCCTACTATGGTTCTTAATTCCTTTAACAGGGAATTTGATTCTCAGAAACTGGCCCTGCTTGGAATTGTCGTAATTCTTTCATTGATTATTCATGGAATGATGATAGTTTTGGGCATCCTTACAACAAAACAGAAAATAGACCGGCTTGCAATTGCCTTTACAAACTGCGGTTTTATAGGAATTCCTCTTATCCGCGGTGTTTTTGGTGATGAGGGAATAATTTTCCTTATGGGCTATCTGGCTGTTTTTAATATACTTGTCTGGACTTACGGCTACCATCAGTTAAGCGGCACTTCCAACATAATCAAGGTGATCACAAATCCGAATATTATTGCTGTTGCACTGGGTATTGTGATTTTCTGTATGCCTTTTACCCTGCCAGAAGTTGTTGCCCGTCCTCTTTCTCTGGTGGCTGATACAAACACGGCAATCAGTATGGTTTTAGTCGGAGTTCTGATTGCAGATTTTCATCCTTCTGAATCAAAAGAAGTTTTTCCCCGTCTTGCAAAAATGACACTTTTGCGCCTTGTGATCTGTTCTCTTTTGAATGTTGTAATTCTTTTTGCCGCTTACAAACTGATTGGCGGTATTACCGGCGGAATGACAGACCTGCGCATGATTATTTTTGTAGTTCTGATTTGCTCCATGTGCCCGGTTGCAACCAGTATTCCAAGTCTGGCCTGTCTTTTTGACCAGGATGCCGCTTATGCAAGTTTAACGGTTTCAATTACAAGTATTCTCTGTATTATTACGCTTCCAGGCTTTGTTGCACTTGCAGAATTAATAATTAAATAGACATATATTACTTTTATCTGTTATAATTGTGTTACAAAAAAACTGACGGAGGAGACTATGAAAAAGAGTTTCTTTGTTCTGCTTGTTTTTCTTTGTATTTTTTCATCTTGCTCGTTTATTAACTCAGTAACAAATTCTTCTTATCTAACATTCTCAATTGACAAAGAAACAGCTTCAACTATTAAAGCTTATCGCGATGCCGTAGAGGAGTCTGAGGCTGTTGAACAATCCACCGATAATATTTTTATTGATATTTCTGTTTATGGGGATTATGAGGCAGAAGGTACCATTCCTTTTAAAGCAGATTCAAAAATTACTTTTTCAGATTTAACCCCAGGTTTTGAAGTTTATGCATCAGGCTCTGTTTATTATGTTGAAACGCTTGAAGATGGTACAGAAAAGCGGATAGAGCTGTATTCTGGAAAAAGCGAGCCAATGATTTTAAAAGTCGGTTCAAATCAAATGGAGCTTATCCTTAAAAAAATAAGTAACGAAGCAGAGCCTCAAGAGGTTGCCTTTACTGTAGAATATTATTTGCAAAATATTGATGATGACCAATACAGCTTAGATAAAAGCGAAGCCTTAAACGGAATTGCAGGTAAAGAAACAGAAGTGTCTGCTTCTAGCCTGGAAGGTTTTACTGCAAAAGAAATTACCCAGCAGGAAATTAAGGCTGATGGTTCTACTGTCGTTAAGGTTTATTATGACCGTAATATTCACAAGCTTTACTATGTAGAGCCTGTAGAAGTTACACTTGATTCTTCAGATGAAGACGTAGAACCTGTAATTCTTCTTGAAGAGTCTTACCGCTATGGTACCGAAGTAAAGCTTAAGTTTGATATTATAGTAGAAATTGAAGGTCACGAAAATTCCAGCTTTATTGGCTGGTATACAGAAGACGAAGTTATTCATACTCAAGAAGAAGAAAATACTCTTACAATGGGTGATGAAGATATATTCCTGATTGCTCTATGGACAGAACCAGAAGAACCAGAAGAACCAAAAGAGTCTGCTTCAATCTCCTTTACAATTGTTCAGGATGAAGTTTCTGATATTTCTGTAGAAGTTACAGTTGACGATACTGAATTTACAGGAAGCGGAACTATAAGTGGTGAAGCAACATCTGTAATTATCTTTACTGCAGATGATTCTTGTACTTCATACACCTGGAAATTTAATGGTGAAGTTGTAGATACAACAATAACCGATGTAGTTGCAGAAGACAATGTACTGAAAGTAATGATGTCTGGTCTGTCTACAGGTGTTATTTACGATATTTCACTTTTAGCAGATGACTATTCTTATTCTGCTCAGATTAAAAAGAACTAAGGGGGCAAGAATGAAAAAGAATAATACTATAAAGCATTTTTGTTTAATTCTTTTACTTGCTTATTTCTTTCTGCTTTCTTCTTGTGCAAACTTGTTTAATTCCTCTGTAAAAGATAAGAACGCAGCAAAAAAAACTTATTTGTCTGTAAATGTTGAAAGAATAAAGGCAGCCCGTACTGTTAATCCTGCAAGTATGCCTATAGGAGATGTTCTTCCTTTGTTTTCGGACTTTTATTTGTCTGGGGTTTTTGTTACTACTGGTGAACAATTTTCCTTCATGGAAAATGTACCGTCAGTAGATGAACTTTCAGCTTCTAAAATTGAACTTTCTGCAGGTAAGTGGGAATTTACACTTTCTGGAAGCTTTAACGGAATAGTATTCAAAGGCTCGCAGGTTATAATAATTAAAGAAGGCGAAGAAAATATAATCAGCTTTGTCCTTAATGCCAGCGAAAACTATGGTGGTTATTCAATTACTTTTGATCTTGCCGGCTCTAGCGTTAGTCAGGCAGAAGCCATTTTGCAAAAAAAAGATGGTACAATCATAGAAGAAAAAACACAGACTGTGCAGGCAAATAAAATTGTCTTATCCAGAAGCATTACAGATTCTGCAAAAAGACTGGAAAGTGGAACTTATCTGCTTTCTGTAAAGTTTTATGCAGATGAAGATAAAACAATTCTATTGAATAATTGGGAAAACTATATTGCCATTCAGTCTGGTGTAATGACTACTGCCAATATTGCTCTTGATTTTAATGAACTTTACACAATTACTTATGATTATGATGGTGGTGAACTTGCTGAAGGTTTTGAAACAAGCAAATATTCAGCCAACAGTTTCTTTGATCTTCCTGTAGCTAAGAAAACAGGCTATCTCTTCCTTGGCTGGTACGAAGAAGTAGGCGGCAGCTTAAGTTCAGATAAAACTAGCGAAATTACAAAGGGTACAATTGGCAATAAGGCTTTTGTTGCTAAATATCAGAGTACTTCTATTTATGTTTCTGCTTCTGGTGATGATGATACAGGGGATGGTTCAGATGCAAATCCTGTAAAAAGTGTTAATGGAGTCTCTACATTTATAGAAAGTTTTGGAACTCCTGATACAGAGTGGGTTATTTATATAGACGGAACTCTTACTGTAGACACTTCTCAAATAATTCCGGCTACAGTTACTGCTGATTATGCTAAGTCTATTTTGATTACTGGTAAGAATGGCCCGGATGGAAGTGGTGAACCTCAGGATGCTTTAGACAGGGGAATAACGGCAACTACAAATGGTTCTACTAACGGCAATGTTCTGATTATTAATACTGAAGTTCCTGTTACACTCACAAACCTTAAGCTTATGCGAGGGGCTGCGGCTGATGGTTCTGCCCTTAAGATTACCCAAGGTTCAACGGTGAAGCTTGGTGATGGTGTTCGTGTTATTAAGAACTATTATCAGAGTGGGCTGGGAGCAGTTCGTAATGAAGGCACCTTGTTTTTGTATGGCGATGCTGTAATTGGAGATGCTTCTGCAAGTGATTATGCCAAAGATGATTCTGGTACTAGTTTAGTTACTGATGGAACTAATGCAAATTATGCTACTTCTGGCGGAGGAATTTACAACGGAAGCAATTCTTCGACCTCTACAATAGTTGCAAAGCTTTACCTTGGTTACAGCGACTATGATAGCGACGGTGTAACTCCTGTAAAGGAAGCTCTTACCGGTGGTATTTATAAAAACGGCGGAGGTGGAATCTATAATTCCTATAACAGCTTTGTTTATTTTGACAGCGGAACTATTGCCTGGAATGCAAACTCTGATGGTGGTGGTGTTTATAATGAAATGGGAGCTACCTTTGAAATGACTGGGGGTAGCATTATAAATAATAAGTGTGAATCTTCAAGTGATGTTGCTGGTGGTGGCCTTAGCAATGCAAAGTCTTCTTCAAAATTTATAATGTCTGGCGGAATTATAAATCAAAACATCGTAAATTGTACAAATACTGCTTCCTCTTCTTCGCATGGATATGGTGGCGGTGTTTATAATGCAGGCTATATGTTTATGTATGGTTCGGCTGTAATTGGTAATAAAGATGCAACAAGTGTCGCTACATCAAGTGATTATGGAAACTATGCCCGCGAAGGTGGCGGAATCTATAATGCAAGTACAACTGATAATATAGGAAAACTCTATATTGGTTATAAGCCAGATTCCGATGGAACTACTCCTGTAAAGTCAGAGCTTACTGGAGGCATTTATCAGAATTACGCAGACACTCTTACTTCGCAAACAAATGGCGGTGGAGCGATTTCTTCTGCTAACTCTGTGCAAATTGCTTCCGGTACAATTGCCTATAATGCTACAAGCCGTTTTGGTGGAGCTATTTATAGTAGTAACTCTTTTGAAATTACAGGCGGTACAATCCGTGATAACGATGCTTCTGTAAGTGGTGGCGCCATCTATTTACCGTCTTCTAAAGTTTTGACTCTTGGTGGTAGCTTTGAAATTCCTTACATTTCTGGCGGTAATGATATTTTCCTTGCTGGCTCATCTGCTACATATCATGCTTCTATTCAGATTTCTGATTCTTTGGACGGTTCTTTTGAAGCAATGCTTACTCCAGGCTTTTATGCAGAAGGGGTTCAGTACATTTCTCTGGCAACAGGCTCTACTGCAAATCTTGCTGCCGAGGTTCAGTGCTTTGAAGTTACCCCTCAGGTAAGTGGAACTGCCCCTGATACGGTTACTACAGAATGGGCTTTTGATTCTAGCGGAAAGCTTATACAAAGCCCTGCAAGTGCTAGTTTAGATATTTCCTTTACACAAGTTTTTGCAGAAGGTGATATAGAAGTTATTGCAGATGATACAAGAATACCTGGTTCAGTAGAGTACTCTACTGGAACAACTTCTTATGTTTCATACAGCTGGACCTTTGATGGAATGCAAATGTCAGACTCTCCTGGCTATTCTATAGATATTGCAGCTCTTTCTCCTGGTATTCATGAAATTGGCCTTGAAGTAGAGGATTCAGCAGGAAATCATTATTCCTGGTATGGCCAGTATGAAAAATCATAAAAATAGAGGATTTTTAATATGAAAAAGAATATTTTTTATAAATCACTTTTTGCCTCTTTTTTAATCCTTTCTTTTGTGACTACTGCCTGCAGCAATATATTTTCTGAAAAAAGTAAGGCAGCCAATGGAAAAGCAAAAATCTCTCTTTCTATAAACTCTATTGGAGCAGGCAAACTTTCAAGATCTGTTCTTCCTTTAGTAGATGAAGAAGGGCTTTCTAATATTGTATTAAGAGGAAGTTTGGATGGAGGAACAGAAGAGCCCCTGCAAAGCTGGGACAGCTATTCTGATATGAAGGAAGCGCAGCTGACTATTCAACCTGACTCCTGGAACTTTACCCTTTCTGCCCAAATGAACGGCTGTACTTTTTCTGGCACTGCAAGCAAAGCCTTTAACAGCGGAGATGATGAAACTCTTTCTTTTGAATTAGCCCCAGAATCTACCGTCACTTATGGTGGTATAGATGTAACGCTAAAATATTCTGGAAATGCAGCTTATGTAGAAGCAAATCTCTATCAGTTAGACGGTTCTCTTGTTCAAGGCCCCCTTGTGCTTAGTCCAGAAGCAAGTGGTTCTGATATGTCTGTAAGATTTTTTAAGGATATTACAGATGCTTCACAGCAGGTTGCAGCAGGAACTTACAGGCTTAAGATTGTCTTTTATGGTGACAGTGCAAAAACAATTATTCTTACCAGATATTCTGCCTTAATAAATGTTGCTGCAGGTTTTGTAAGCAGTCTGGAGCAGAGAATTTCTATAAATCAGCTTTATTCAATTACTCTGGAGTTGAATGAAGGCGAATTGCCTGCCGGTACTGTTGTGCCGGAAAGCTATTCAGTTTTCTCTGAAGCAATAACCTTACCTGAACCAACTAAAGATCATTATGTATTTGACGGTTGGTATACTACTTCAGATTTTACCGGTGCACCAATTACAGTAATTACCGGGGCAAACAAAGGAAATATTTCTTTGTTTGCTAAATGGGAAGTTGAAACCCAGGAAGTTGATATATCAGTTGATTTGGAAGGGGATTTAAGTAACATTACAGTAGATATTTCCGGTTCAGCTGGTTCATTAACCCTTACAGCAAAAGACGCGCTTTCTGGTGATGTACTGGGCAGCGATTATAGCTTTGTCTGGTCGGTAGATGGTACTGCGCAAAGCTCAACTACAAATCCTCTTACTATTAATGCTTCTATCTGGCCTGCAGGTATATATGATATCAGTTTAATTGCATCAAAAAATGAAGGCGGCGAAACAAAAAACTATTCCTGGACTGGTCAGCATATATTAGCATCCTATGCTGTAGCCGCTGGAAGGGGCTGCGCTAATATAACAGAGCTTATTTCTGCAGTTGAAGCTGCTTCAGGAGATTTCTCTGTTGTATTCTATACAACATCGGTACCTTTAACAGATATCGAAAGCCTGGCTTCTGCAGTAAAAGCAAAGAGCAGTTCTGTAAAGGTTTCTATAGATATGTCTAATCTTACAGGCCTTACAGAGTTACCTTATTCTACATTTATGGATTGTAATGCACTTTATGCTGTAAAACTGCCGGAAGGCATTACAGAAATTTCTAGTCAAACCTTTAGATTGTGTGAAAATCTTGCAGAGTTAACTATTCCATCAACTGTAACTTCAATTACAGGTTCTGCATTCTACAGATGCGGTTCACTTACAAATGTAACTTTAGCAGCTGGAAACACAGCCTTTGTCCTTGGAAGTGACAATCTTTTGTACAGTGCTGATATGTCTAAGATTGTTTTGTGCTGTAATAAAAAAGAAGCTTCATTTACTATTCCAGCTTCTGTTACAGAAATCTGTGACTATGCATTTAGTAGTGCAAGTTTGACAGAAGTTAATTTTGAATCTAGCACAAACCTGCAAACAATCGGATCTACGGCTTTTGATTGTTGTAGAAATCTTGAGGCTATGAATATGCCAAATAGTGTTACAAGTTTAGGGCGTGATGCCTTCTATGGATGTCATAGCTTGACTACACTTTCTATTTCTACGGGTTTAACAGTTTTGAAGAGTGTATTTTCTTCATGTGGTCTTACCAGTGTTACAATACCTGAGGGTATAACTGAATTAGAAAGCGAGGCCTTTTATGCTTGTACTTCTCTTGAATCAATTGTTCTTCCATCTTCAGTTACAACAATTGGTAACAATGCATTTGCTTATTGTAATAATTTAAAAACTGTTAATTATAGAGGTACATCAGACCAAAAAGCTGATATCACAATAAGTGATACTGTTATAACTTCATCTGATGTAACATGGAACTTCGGTTATACAGGAGACTAAAATGAATAAAATCAAAACAATTTCCATAATTCTAATATCAATTTTTTCTATATTTCTTTTCTCTTGTAATAATGGTGCAGAAGCTCTTGCAGTTAAGGATGATGTTGCCTATATAACTATATCATCTAAAGTATCTGCAACAAGAAGCATTGTTCCTACTACAGAAGAATTAAACATAAGCAAGCTAAAAGATTTTGAATTATCTGGTGCATGGAATGGTTCGGAAACAAGAACACTTTTAGAAGCTGATGATTGGGATGGCATTTTTGGCTCTTGTCCTTTTGCGGTTCAGACTGGAACTTGGGATTTTACCCTGTCGGCTTCATTAAATGAAGCACAATATTCTGCAACTATTAATAATAAGGAGATAGAACTTGGTACAGATCCAATAGAACTCTCCTTTACGCTTTCACCAGAAGCAGAAAGCTATGGTGGATTTAATCTTATGTTTAATATTACTTCTGGTTCTGCTGCTCTTGGAGAATTTACTCTTTCAAAAGATGGAACAAATATTATTACTCAGAATATAGCAGTAGTTTCAAACGCTCTTATTTGTGAAAGAGATAGAACAAATTCTTCGGAGCAATTGGAACCTGGTGATTATGATATAGAAGTTGTATTCAAAAATAATGATAGTGAAACTTTAAGTACCTGGAAGGGTATGGTTCGTGTAATAGCAGGCTTAACAACTACTGCAAAAATAGACTGGGCTTTGAATCCTGTTTATTCAATAACCTATGAAGACAATGGTGGCAGTCTGCTAGATACAACATTTGTTCGTGCAGAAACCTATACAAGTAAGGGCTCTGCTGTTGAATTACCTGAAATGAAGAAAACAGGTCTTGTTTTTGATGGCTGGTATGAATCTGAAACATTTACAGGTGAAGCTATTACAGAAATTTCATCTGGAACTACAGGTGATAAAATTTTGTATGCAAGGTTTGTTGCTCCATATGCCTATATAGGAGATATTGCATATTCTTCTTTGTCAAAACTTACTGCAGCCATTACCAATGCAAGTTCAACGGCAGATATAACAGTTTCTCTTACTTCAAACGTCACTCAGGCAGATTTAGGAAAGGCAGAGACTTCTGCTACAATTGCCTATGCAATTACAAATACAACCGCTAAGAGTCTTAGCCTTGTAGTGCCATCAACAGAAAATATAGCCTTATCCGGCGACTGTTCTTATATGTTTAAGAATTGTTCAAAGCTTGTGTCAGTTGATTTTAGTGGAGTAGATACTTCTGCGGCAACAGCAATTTATGGAATGTTCTATTGCTGTAGTAATTTAACATCTGTAAATGTATCAAGCTTTAATACCTCTAATGTAACAGACATGATGTATTTGTTTGCCTACTGTTCAAAGCTTGTGGCAGTTGATTTATCTAATTTTAATACTTCTTCTGCTACATCTATACATGGAATGTTTTCGGATTGTACAAGCCTTACAGATGTAAATCTAAGTTCTTTTGATACATCAAAAGCAGCTTCCTTTACCAATATGTTTACAAACTGTTCATCACTTACTCAGGTAGATATAAGTTCTTTTACTTTAAGAAATGATAGTGTAAATGCAGCATCTATGTTTTATGGCTGCACTAATCTTGAAACAATTTATGTTTCTTATGGTTTTGATATGACTTCATCTACAACAAATAATTCGGATATGTTTAACGGCTGTATAAATCTTGTCGGTGGTAAAGGGACGACCTTTGATTCTGAAGTTATAGATAAAACTTATGCGCGCTTTGATACAACTTCTAATCCTGGATATTTTTCTGCAAAGCCATTGGGAGATAAGGCTGGCCCTACTGCACTTTACGACATTGTTTTTGTGGATGGTACTGCTACAGCTTATTCTGCAGATTTAGAGCTGACAGACAAGCAAAAGGCTTGGGCAGTTGGTGTCGTTTATAATGTTGATAACAGTAATGGAATACCAAGGGGTATTTTGGGTAAGATTCATACAACAGAACGTCTTAGATGGACGGCTGAAAGTACTGCGTATAAATCTGATTATGATGCAGGCTTGCAAGCAGCACCTTCAGCAGCAGGAGAAAATGTAGTATCTAGTGCAACTTTTACAGGCGATTTTGATGGAAGCGATAACTGGGGTCTTATCTGTGATTCTTATAATGGTATGTCTGAGGAAGATATACTTGCCTTGCATCCGGCTTTTGAATATGTAAACAATTATGCTGCTGCAAATGGCCTTGTAGGCACTGATTTTGAAAATGGCTGGTATCTGCCAAGCCTTCCTGAACTTCATGCATTCTTAAAAAATGTTGATACTATTAATCCTATAATAAATCTTATAAATGGAACTAATTTTGCTCAGCAGGAATATTGGTCATCTTCTTTGCAGGGACAAAATGATTCAGATGTATGGATAGTAGGAACTGCAAATAATGAAATAAATACGCATGGTGCTAGTGATTGTGATGATAACGTTTGCTGTGTAATTCAATTCTAGGAAAGGGCTAGGGCAAACGCCCGACCGCCTGCGAATGCAGGCGGGAGCCTCCTGAAAAAATCCTTCTTACATATATTGAACAAAAGTCTTATCCGATATATTCTATAATATCTGTTTTTTTGAGGTGAAATATGTCTGAAGAAAAATTCGACTTTACTATTGATAACCTGGGACCTTGTACAATCCCTTCTCCAATCAAACTTTCTACCGTACATGGTGATTACACTGCAAATTATGTAAGTGACGATTCTTACGTTATTTCTGAAGTAAATGTATATGATAAAACAAAGCCTATTGTGCTTGATTCTTCAAATCTGATGGAAAAAGCTGGCCCTCGCGAAAAGATTTACTTTGACCCGAAACATGCAAAGGCTGGAATCTGTACTTGCGGTGGTCTCTGCCCTGGTTTGAACGACGTTATTCGTGCTATTGTACGCTGCTTGAACACCAGATATGGCGTAAAGACAATTAAGGGATATCAGTATGGTTTCCGCGGATTCTTCCCAGACAGTGGATACGAGCCTCTTGAACTTGACCGCTACCTTATTGATGAAATTCACAAGATTGGTGGTACTTACCTTGGAACTAGCCGTGGTGGCGGACAGCGTGTAGAAGAAATTGTTGACTGCATTGAACGCGATGGAATTAACATGCTCTTTATTCTTGGTGGTGACGGAACTCAGCGCGGTTCTTATGACATCGCTTGCGAAGTAGAAAAACGCGGTCTTAAGTGCGCCGTTGTTGGTGTTCCAAAGACTGTAGATAACGACCTTATGTTTATTGACCGTTCATTCGGATTTGAAACTGCCGTTCAGCGCGCTAAGGAAACTGTTGCCGCTGTTCACATGGAAGCTGCCAGCCAGATTAACGGTATTGGTCTTGTAAAATTGATGGGACGCGAAGCTGGTTTTATTGCCGCTGCTGCCGCTCTTTCCAGCCACGAAACAAACTTCTGTCTTATTCCTGAAGTTCCTTTTGAAATGGAAGGCGAAAACGGCTTCCTGGCTTGCCTTGAACGCCGTCTTGCTAAACGCGGACATGCTGTAATTGTAGTTTCTGAAGGTGCTGGTCAGGATTTGCTTCAGGCTACTGGTGCTACAGATGCTTCTGGAAACAAAAAGCTTTCTGATATTGGTATCTTCCTTAAAGCTGAAATTGAAAAGTATTTTAAGGCAAAGAATATTGAAATCAACCTTAAATATATTGACCCTTCTTACCAGGTTCGTGCTTCTGTAACTACTGCAAGCGACTCTATTTACTGTGAACGCCTTGGAAATAATGCTGTTCACGCTGCTATGGCTGGTAAAACAAAGTGTGTAATCGGTCTGGTTCACGACAAGTTCGTTCACCTGCCTATTAAGGCTGTTACAGCTCACAGAAACGCTGTTGATCCTGAAGGTTCACTCTGGCGCGATACTCTGGATGCTACTGGTCAGCCAATTTTGATGGTAAACGACAAGGAAAAGGCTCTTGAAAAAATGGCCGCTGCTGTTGCCGGTGCCAAGAGCAAGCCTAGCGAGCAGAAAAAGAATAAATAATTGCCTGAATTAAGTTGACGGCAAGAATGCCCCGGAACCTGATGTGATGAACTGATGGTTCGGGGCTTTTTTTTATGCTCTTTTTATTATACTTTAGGATATTTCCTTTATGGATTTTTCTTATAACGTGTTGTATTCTAGTATATATGAGAAATCTTTTTGAAGAATGCGGATATTCCCGCTTTGAAATTGAAGATAAAGTAATCGATTCTTGGAATCAGATTTTTGACCAGAAAAATCCTAATCATTTTTATTTTGAAAGTGATGACGGTATGGGCTATATGGAAGATACAGGAAATGATGATGCCCGCACAGAAGGTATGTCTTATGGCATGATGATGGCCCTGCAGATGAACCGGAAAGATATTTTTGACCGCATCTGGAAGTGGGCACGCACCTATATGTACCTTGAGGAAGGGCCAATGGCAGGCTATTTCTGCTGGTCTAACGGTGTGGACGGCAAGAAAAATGCCGGCGGGCCTGCTCCAGACGGCGAAGAATACTTTGCCATGGCTTTGTTTATGGCAAGCAGACGCTGGGGAGACGGCGAGGGTATTTTTAATTATACAGAAGAAGGCCGTGCTATTTTGCGTGTAGCCATTCACGGAGAGCAGAAAATGTGGTTTGATAATCACCTTATCCGCTTTGTGCCGAACTGTCCTTTTACAGACCCTTCTTATCATCTTCCTCATTTTTACCAGCTTTTTGCAGAGTGTGCTGATGAAGCAGACCGACCTTTCTGGAAGGCCGCCGCAGAGGCAAGCCGCTCTTATATTTTAAAGGCCTGCCACCCGCAGACAGGGCTTGCCGCAGAATATGCAGAAGACAGCGGTTCTCCGCTTCCAGACCGTTTCCCTGACGGTTCAAAACTGCCCTGGGGCCAGCACAACACCTTCTTTAGTGATGCCTACCGTGTTGCGGCAAATATTGGTCTGGATGCGCTCTGGTTTGGAACTAGTCCTGAATACAGTAAAATTGCGGCAAATATTATCTGCTTTTTTGACGGAAAGGCTCTGGAAGATTTGCACGACTACAAGGTGGATGGCACTCAGCTTAAAAAATTGGCCCGACACCCTGTGGGGCTTCTGGCAACTGTTGCAGAGGCTGCTCTTGCACTTGGCCCTGACGCCCCTGCCAAAGACAAGGAGGCTGCAAAAAGGGCTGTTCAGCGTCTTTGGGAGACTCCAATGAGAACCGGCCGCCGCCGCTACTACGATAACTGCCTGTATTTCTTTGCGGTTCTGGCGCTGAGTGGAAAGTATGTTATGTATTGATAGATTTTCGGGTCAAGCCCGAAAATGACACACGAGGGTGGGTGCGCGCCCTGTCATTGCCCGGCTTGACCGGGCAATCTTTATAAACAACCTGGAGGTTTAGACATGTTTAAGCTTGATGGAAATATAAAATTTGTTTGTGCAGAAGACGAGTTTTCTGGCGTAAAGAAGATTGCAGACAAGGTATGCCTTGATGTGGAGCGGGTGACAGGTAAGAAAGCAGAACTTGCTCTTGCCGGCGAAAATGCTGGAAGTTCTTCATCTGGATGCATATTTTTTGCCACGCTTGGAAAATCTGAGCTGGCAGAAAAACTTGCCGCAGAAAATAATCTGACTTCAGAAATTGAAAAAATCAGCGGGAAGAGAGAAACCTATGTCTTTGCCGTAAAATCCGACAGAATCATCATCATTGGAAGTGATAAACGCGGTACCATCTATGGTCTTTTTCATCTTTCTGAACTTATGGGCGTTTCTCCTCTGGTAGACTGGGCTGGAGTTTTGCCTGCTCACCGTGATGCTGTAGAACTTGAAGAAGGCCTGTTTGCAAGCCGGGAGCCTTCCGTGCGTTTCCGCGGTTTCTTTATAAATGATGAATGGCCTGCCTACGGTAATTTTACAACTCATAACTTTGGCGGTTTTAATGCCAGAATGTATGAACACGTTTTTGAGCTTCTTCTCCGCCTTAAAGGAAATTACCTCTGGCCTGCAATGTGGTCTTCACGCTTTAGTGATGACGGCCCCGGCCTTGCAAATGCAGAACTTGCAGATGAGATGGGCGTTATTATGGGCGCCAGTCACCATGAACCTTGCTGCCGTGCTGGTGAAGAATACCGTCATCTGCGCGGACCGAACTCTGTTTACGGTGATGCCTGGAACTTCCGTTCTAATGAAAAAGGAATTACAAAATTCTGGGAAGACGGCTTAAAGCGTAACGGAAAGTTTGAAAATGTGATTACTGTGGGTATGCGTGGTGAAGCTGATACTGCAATCATGCAGAATGCAACCCTTGCCGATAACATCAACCTTCTTCGTGATGTAATAAAAACCCAGAACCGCCTTATCCGCGAAAACGTTAATCCAGACCTTGAAAAAGTGCCCCGTATGCTTGCCCTTTACAAGGAAGTTGAACCGTATTTTTATGGAGACAGACATACAAAGGGCCTGATGGACGACCCTGAGCTGGAAGGCGTTACCCTCATGCTTTGTGATGATAATCACGGAAACCTGCGTACTGTTCCTACTGAAGCAATGAGAAGCCACAAGGGCGGCTACGGAATGTACTATCATTTTGATTATCATGGCTCTCCTTACAGTTATGAATGGCTCAATACAAATTACCTGCCAAAGGCCCGCGAGCAGATGTCTGCGGCTTATGAGTTTGGAATCCGCGAGTTATGGATTGTAAACGTGGGTGACATCCTCACAAACGAATTTCCTCTTTCATACTTTTTGAATCTTGCTTACGATTACGAAAAATATAATTCCGATACAAAAGCATATTCTGACGCCTGGTTTGCTTCCCAGTTCCCATATTTTACTGCTGAACAGGCAAGACTGGCTTCTGACATTGTTTTTGAATCAAACAAAATGGCAAATATGCGCCGCACGGAATGTCTAAAGCCAGACACCTTCCATCCTGTAAATTTTGGTGAATCGGATAAGATGATTTCCCGTGCCCGCTATCTGATTGAAAAAGCGGAGGAACTTCGTAAACTGGTACCGGCTGAACAGGAAGCAGGCTTCTTCAGTCAGATTTATCTGCCTCTTGTGGGAACAATGAACGTACTTTTGATGCAGCTTTACAGCGGTAAAAATCACTGGTTTGCCCGACACAATGCCATGGTTGCCAATGTCTATGCAGACAAGGTTCGCGAATGTGTCCGCTTTGATAAAGAACTTGTTGATGAATGTGATAAAGTTGGCGGCGGACGCTTCTTTGGAATGGCCTGGTCAGAGCATTTTGGCTTTAACAACTGGTGTGAGGCTGCAAACAGCTATCCTGTTTATGAATATGTAGAGCCTGTCCGCAAAAAGCGAAATCTTTTCTGGATTGACGGTGCTGAATTTACTACAACTGGCCAGGACTGGACTGTCCGCGACCTTTATCTGGATGCTTTTAAGAATCCTGACTGCAGGGAAGCCCGCATAAAAATTGCCAACTGTAATGAAGAAGGCTGTGAATATACTGTAACTCTTGGACGTTATGATAATGATGATTCAAAACGCTGGATTAATTGCAGTATCATAAAGGATGAAGAAGGTCTTGGTAATAAATTTGCCTGTATCGATACTCTTTTGCTTACAATCGACCGCGAGAAACTTGCAGAAGACAGAGAGAAAAGTGATGTAATTACAATCAGCGGAAATGACGGACATGGTGCAAGGATTCTTGTAAAGGTTCATGTGGATGCAAATCCTGTATACAGTAATTATCCGGCAGGCACTTTTGTTCAGACATCTTCTTACATCAGTATGGAAGCAGAGCATTTTGTGCGCTCTTCTGCTTTTTCTATCCTCAAAAATTATGGAAAAACTCTTGGTGCCGTAAAGGCTAGTGATGTAACTGCAACTTTCGCACCAGGCTCAGAGAAAGCTGCCTTTGTGGAGTATGCTTTTGCACTTGATGAAGAGTTTATCAAGCGCTTTGGGGGTATTATGGCAATAGATGTCTATACAAATCCTTTAAACCCTGCTTATAAAGATAATAAACTGCAGTTTACTGCGGAAGTGAACGGCAAAAGAATCTTAAAAGATTTAGTTGATGAAAACTTTGCAGTAGGTGACAATCAGGAACCTTGGGGCAGTGATGTTACAAACAATATCCGTATCGCAACTGTTTATGCAGACTGCAAGGCGGGACTGAACATGCTTAAAATCTGTCCTGTTACTCCGAACATCGTGATTGAAAAAATTGTGATTCACGAAGCTAACTGCAAGATGCCTTATTCTTATCTGGGGGCACCTGAAAGTTATAGAGTAAAATAGATTGTCCGGTCGAGCCGGACAATGACAGCACCCGTGTCATTCCCTAACCGAGTTTGCTTCGCAAACATCGCAGGCTTGCCCGGGGATTTTTTAACTTGTAACGTTTCTATTTATTTATTATTTTATAAGTATGAGCAATTATTATGAAATACTTGGGGTTTCAAAAAATGCAACCTCTGATGAAATAAAAAAAGCCTACCGCACTCTTGCCTTTAAGTATCACCCGGACCGGAACCCGGGCGATAAGGCAGCAGAAGAAAAATTCAAGCAGATTACGGCCGCCTATGATGTTCTTGGTGATGAAGCCAAGCGCCGTAATTATGATTTGGGCGGCTATTCTTCTGAAGAGTCTGCTTATTCCAATGCAAATCAGCAGTATCAGAGACAGTATCAGTACACCTATAATAATCCTTTTGGTGATGAAAATTACTGGGAATGGTTTTCTGGTGCGGGTCGTTCAAATAATACGCAGAATTATGACTGGAATAGAAGGGCTTCTCCAAAGCGTACGCGGGGGGAACATTTTTCCATGCTTGTCGTTAAGGCCCTTCAGACTTTTGTGGGCTTAGCCTTCCTCAGGTATTCCTGGTTTATCATTCCATTCGGCCCGATTATCTGCATAAGCGTAATTGTGAACGGTATTTCCGGGCTTGTACAGTCTGTTCGCGGGCTGCTGAAGCCTAGTAAACAGTAGAACTTTATTATATTACTCAAATTTCCTTATATTTCTCTTTTTTATTTGACATAATATAGCCAAATGGTTATATTATGTACATGGATGTAAGAATTGAATTTTACCCAGATTATTCGCAAGATATGGAAAAAGATTCTTCAAAAGGTCCTGTAAGGCGTGAATTAGAGGATTTGAAGAAACTTTATCCAACTGTATTTGCTATGGTAAAAACAATTTTTACAAATCTTGAAAATGGTGAAAGTTCAATAGAAGAACTTGTTGAAACAGAGATTTTTGGAAAACTGTCAAACACAAATGGATGTACACTTTGGGAATTTCGAATTCCTCCAAAAGGAAGAAGTGGAGTTTTTAGAGCGTATTGTTCAAAAGATGAAGAAGATGTTGGAGGTGAGAAGAAACTTGTAATTACAATCTATTCTGCAGAAATTAAAAAGAATTTTAAAGCAAAAGCGGATCCTGAAAAAATTAATCAGGCCTGCCAACGGTATAAAACGCATCATCAATGATGCAAGGTTTAAATAATTATGAGAAATGAATCAGTTGTAGATTTTATGAATGAAATTGAAAAGGAAGATAAAAACTTTTCAAAAAATAATCCTGCTTACTATGAACCACTTGCAAAAATGATACAAGAATGTGTATCAAAAAGAATTGAAAAGAAACTTTCACAGAAAGATTTGGCTGAACGAATGGGAACAAAACAGTCTGTAATTTCAAGATTTGAGAATATGGGGCGTATTCCAAATTATGATTTTATAGTTCGTCTTGCCCATGCTCTAGATTTAAACTTGAAAATTACTTTAGATGGAGATAATACATATACAATTCCTAAATCTCAGAAAAAGCAGATTAATGAACTTGCCGTAAAATATAATGTTTCAAATGAGCAGGTAATAAAGCTGCTTGTTTCAGATGCCATTTCTGATGAGTATATTGAAAAACTTGAATGGTCTGAACCAAAGTATTTTTGTAATGCTACATACAGACAGTCTGGTAATATTCTTCAAATTCTTAATATGAATAGTGAAATTGAAAAGGGGTATAAAATTGCTAAAATCTAACGGATTGACTGATGTTCAAAAAGAACAGTTTATAAATCTTTTGTCTCAGATTGAAATTGATTCTATAGTTATTGATAAAATGCAAGTAGAAAAGCTGGTTGATGATTTATCAATTTTAGAAAATGAAGATATTTCTGTAAATATTTCTTTTGCAATACGTGAAATTGATCCGCAAATTACGGATTCGACATTACTGCTAAAACCACTTGTAAAAATTGAATTATTGGTAAATGAAAAAGTATTGTTTTTTATGCGTTTTGTATACAGTGTTGTATATATTATTAAACCTGAAAACAAAAAAAATATCGAAGCAATTCTTTCCGATTCAGATATAAAGGACTATTTTATTTCTAAACAAGTTAATAAACTTTTGTGGCCTTATTTACGCGAAGAAGTTTCGTCAACTATGAGTAAGTGTGGATTAAAACCTATTTATCTTCAGTTGTTGAGATAGTATTTTATTCTACACATAGGTCGTCTAATAAATCTCGGTAAAGACCGTTCTGTTTTTTTAATTCCTCGTGTGTTCCTGATTGGACAACACAGCCTTTATCCATTACAAAAATGCGGTCGCAGTCCATGATTGTAGAGAGTCTGTGTGCAATTATGATAATGGTTCTGTTTCCATTTTGTAATGTGTCTATTGTTTGTTTTATGTGATGTTCAGAAACTGTATCAAGATTGCTTGTAGCCTCATCTAAAATCAGAATATCAGGATTACCCAAAAGGGCGCGAGCAAGTGCAAGTCTCTGTCGTTCGCCGCCGCTAAGATTTGCTCCTCGTTCACCAAGCATTGCATTGTAACGTTCGGGTAATTTTTCAATAAATTCATCAGCACCAGCTAATTTTGCTGCTTCAACAATTTCTTCAAAACTTACCCCTGGTTTATGCATGGCAATATTTTCTGCAATTGTTCCAGAAAATAAAAAGATATCTTGAGGAACATAACCAACAAGCTTACGCAATGCGTGCGCGTCAATGTCTTTTAAATCATGCCCATCTATTGTGATTTTTCCACGTTCTGGTTCATACAATTTTAAGAGAAGTTTAGCAATTGTCGTTTTTCCACAGCCGGAAGAACCTACAAGTGCAATTTTTTCACCAGCTTTTATGGATAGGTTTAGATTTTCGTAAATATATTTGCGTGTTCCATAACGGAAAGCTACATCAGAGATTTCAATATCTCCTCGAAGGTGTTCTGGAGTAAGAAGTATTTTACAGTTGTCGTTGTTATTCTGAATATTTCCATCTTCCGTTTCTAGTTCCAAAATTTCGCCCAGTCTGTCTGCTGCAACAAAAGATTCCTGTAATTTTGCCTGTAGATTTACAAGCCGTTGAAGAGGATCTGTAAAATAGGCGGCAAGAGCTGTAAAACTTACGAGTGTTCCGATGCTTAGTTCTCCTTTTATTATATAAAGGCTTCCAACCCAGAAAATCACAATGTTACCAATCTGTTTAATTAGTTCAGAAAAAAGCTCTTGATAGCTTTGCAAATAAGCCGCTTTCCAGCCTGTGTTTGTCATTCTCATCTGTGCACGTTCAAAGCCCGTTATTGCGAAATCTTCTGCATTTAGTGATTTTAATGTTGAAGCGCCATTCATACTTTCTACAAGATAACTCTGTAAATCAGAAGCGTCACTCATCAGTTTTCGGTATTGTTTTTTATAAACTTTTGAAAAAAAATAAAGTACAGCAGAAGAAAAAGGGACTGTAATCAACACTATTCCAAAAAGAGTTTTATTTGTTGCAAAAAGAACAGGTCCTACAACAAGTACCATAAGTGTATCCATGACAACGCTTACCGTTGCTTGAGAAAGCATTTCCTGAATCTTTCCAATGTCTTGCATTCTAGAAATTATTTCTCCACTTTTACGTGAATCAAAAAATCGCAATGGAAGGTGAAAAACGTGCGTAAAATATGAAAAAACAAGATTTAAGTCAATTTTAAAGGAAAAATGAATTAAAAGAATCTTGCGGATTATTCCCATTACTCCTTGCATTAAAACTACCGCAAGCATCCCAACAGAGAGAGCTCCTAGAGTAAATTTAGCCTGAGCAAATAGAACTTCATCAATTATATAGCGGGTATACAGAGTAGAAAGAATTCCAAAAACAATCAAAAGAATAGATGCGATACATGAAAGAATCAAAAGACCCTTATATGGTTTTATTGCCGGCAGAAAGCGCCATAAGAAGGAACCTTCCCCTTTTTCCATCACAATATTTCTATCTGGCGAAATAAAAACCGCATAGCCTGTCCAGACTTTGCAGAATTCTTCAATTGTCATTGTGTATTTTTTCTTTGTATCATCAGGATCCCAAATCTGAATTTTTCCATCATCGCGATTCTTTGTGTTTATTTGTATGGATTGAATGACTACATAGTGAAGTAGTGTGTATTCGTTATGTTGAACAGTTATATGTGCTATGAAGGGAAATGGTAAATCTGCAGAAAGGGCCTCTTTGTTACCTTTTAGTGCATGAGCAGAAAATCCAATTTTTTTTGCTCCTTGTACTAATCCTGCTAGATTTGTACCCTTTGTATCTGTTCCTGCAATTTCACGGATAGAAGTTACTGATTTTTGTATATTATAGTGAGATGCAATCATTGCGATACATGCCGCACCGCAATCAGTTTCGTCAAGCTGTTGTATGTATTTCATTCATTCAGAATACTTTGTACATAGTAGTAAAACAAGATGAATTATGAAGAATATTACATACATCACACCTCAGCTATCTTATAAAATTACAAACGTAATGCTATATTAAATTTACAAAAATAAGGGAGAATAAGAACTATGTTTAGAACAAATCTTGCGTATGCAGAAAATCAGATGAATCTTAAAGAAAAGAATGATATGGGTATTGTCGAAGTGGCAAATACAGTACAACATGTTTTACCAGAATCCACATGGCACTATATTGTACATGAAATGAAGACTGTATTCCGCTTTACTCGAAAAGAAACAAAGTGGTTTAAAAATTGTAAGACTGCTAAATTGATTGCAACAATTCCTTTTGCAGCCGGTTGTAATGAACCGGAGCGAACTGCTATTGCACATCTTATGATTTATATTGGAGAAATTAAAGGTTTCCAGAAATACTATGCCCATTTGCCAAGTGATGATGAAGACTTATTCCAGCGACTTGCATTTATCTCTACTTTTCAGGGTGGTGACCAGAAAATTATTGAACATGGAATGAACCTGCTTGCTCTGATAATGATAGAGGGATATCATCGTTCTGAAGAAGAGGATAGAGAGAATGGTGTATATAATCCTTTTGTTTCTGGAGCGTGGGATTATGAAAGAATAAAGAAAGATTTGATTATAAAAAAACGAAAAGATTCAAATTTTAGCTTGTTTTTTTGTAATTATAATATGGATAGTTGGATAATGTAATCTAGAATGAAAGACCTTTTTTATAATCGAAAATTTTTATTTTGTATAAAAATTATTTCATTAATTTGCGTAATATTTCTTACAAGTGTAGAGGTCTATAATTTTCTGACTCAGGAATCTCTTTCTAGCCCAGAATTCATTCAGAATTTTATAGAGAATATAATTTCAATCTTTTGTTTTGCAATACTCTCCCTTTATCCTCATAAACTGGAGCTATTAGCATTTCCTAGTTTTATATATGCCATAGATTGTTTAGCCCTTGAAGTGAATAATCCGATTGGAATACTTATGTATGCATTAGGGAATGTTGTTCTTTATGTACGAGGATTTTTTTTAAGGAATACGCGTGTAAAAATTTTCATCACTATTATATTATACATTTTTTTGCTATTAAGTGGATTATATTTTGGACAAGAGCTTTTCTTAGAATTATTAATTAATAAACTTGGGTATACATTGGTTTTGCTAATAATACTTTTTTTATTATTTAATAAGATTTGTAATCTTGAGCCAGAAAAGAATCAATCTCAAAGAATTTTAAATCTAGCAAATTTCCAAGGTTTAAGAAAAGATGATGTTATTCTACTTCAAAAAGTTCTAGATAATAAGCAATATAAAGAGATTTCCTGTGATGTTCTTAGAACAGAAGGTACGGTTCGTAACCGGTTGAATAAAGTGTATGACATTCTTGGTGTTATGGATAAAATGGGCTTTGTAACAAAATATACAGGCTATGAAATTATCTATAAAACACAAGATGAAATACTGGCTACCAGTGATAATCAAAAAGTTAATAGCAAATCAGAAGAAGAACTGTATTCGGAATTATACGATAAGTTATCTTCTATATTTAAGAAGAAGAAATAATTATTATTACACATGTAATGATTATTTTAACTCTTTGTGATGAATGTAATAAACGGCTTTTACCCTATTGTTTTCTGAAAAATCTGGACTTATTCTAAATCTGTCTAAAAGACAGTTGCATAAGTCCTGTTTTGGAATGTTATTCTGGAACGGCATTACGAGTGCACGGTAATGATTATGCTGAAATAATAAATGTTCAAATAAAAAACATATTTTGAACAGAAGTAGGGAGTTTCGTATGAAAAACGAACTTAAAATTAATGATTTCTCTTCAATTACGGAAGATGAAATAACGGATGTAAATGGTGGACAGGTTGTACAAATGCCTTTCCCTGGTGAAATTGTGATAAAGCATGTTGTTGAAACAATATGGAAACTGATAACTGGTCGGTTCTAGAAAGTCACAGGAGTATGTTTTATGAAGAATGAACTTTGTGTAAAAGGTTTTTCTGAGATTTCAGAAATAGAAAGTACAAATATAAATGGTGGTGCCTTTGGACTTGACGATGCAATTTTAATTGCAACCGTTATTGGGGTTGGAGTTACTGCTGGAGTTACCATGGGTGAGCAAATTGGGAAATTTCTTAAGACATTTAAATGGTGGTAGTTGTTATGGAAAAGAAATTTGAATTAAAGCACTTTACTTCTGTTACAGAAAAAGAAATGACAGAAGTTGAGGGTGGTAGTGTTAGTTGGATTGTAGTTGCATTTGCTGTAGCTATTGCTTGTGGTATCCTTGGTGGAATTGCAGACGGATATAATAAAGCATAAAAAAATTGTGGTAGATTAATTAATAATTTGGTCTACCACATATTTTTGAGGTTAGAACATGAAAAGATTTTTAATTTGTTTTCTTTGTTTTGCTGTTTCTTGTTTCTGTGTTTTTTCAGAAGAAAATACAGACAAACAAAACTTTGAACCTGAAGTGAAAATAGAATTAGTCACTCCTGTTTTAGGAATGATTGGTTTTGATAATCATGGATTTATACAGTGGTATGATTTTGGTAATCAGACTGTTGTTGAAAACAAAGAAATAATATCAATTATTTCTGAAAATGAAAAATCTTCAAAATTATTAAAAAAGCGAAATTTTAATTATATATTAGCAACTTGTCTTGGAACCATTGGTGTTGCAGGTATAATTTCTAGTCATTTTATTGATAATCCAGAAGTAAAAGATATATGTTCATCTTTAGGCTGCGCTGTCTGTGTTTCAACAATAATTCCATTATATATTGGAGAATGGAACTATTATAAGGCAATTTCTGCATATAATATGGAAAGCCTTAATCTAAAAAAATAAGAACACTCGCTGTCGTTTGATGAATATTTAAATTACAGCGAGTACATTTATTATGTAGGTTCAATATGAAAAAAAGTAAAAAAGTACTTATTTTGGATAGAAGTAGGGAGTTTCGTATGAAAAACGAACTTAAAATTAATGGATTCTCTGCTTTGGCAGATGATGAAATTATGAATATTGAAGGCGGTGTCATAGCAGCAGCCTTTATAGGAGCATGTGCTATATGGGAATTTAATGCAGGCCTGCTTATATTTTTTATTGGTTCATATGTAATGGGATTGTCATTTTCTATTTCACATTACTTAAAAATTTATACACCAAGTATGAATAAAATTCATTTGTTAATTTTGATTTTTGGTTGGATTGTTTTTGCAATCTCTTTTATATATTTTTTAAAGAACCAGAGGGCTATTCGCAAAGAGAGCACAACAGATAAGGTTTGAATCTCAATGCAATATAAAAGGTTTTTATGCAGGAAAAAACATTATTACTAAAAGTCGAAGATATGAAACTTCTGCCCCAGACGCATGATTTTTTTGACACGCGGGTTTCTAAGGCAGTGCCTCTTTTTATTTTATGTGTCATTGTTCTGTTTGCAGCATTCTTTTTTTGGGCTGGATGTGCAAAAATGGATGATGTTGTGAAGGCAGATGCGGTTCTTCGTCCTACGGAAAATATTTCTGATTTGAAATGTCTTGCGAATGGTGAAGTTGCTTGGAAGGGATATGTGCAGAATCAGAAAGTGAAAAAAGGAGATTTTCTGCTTTCTGTGGACTGCTCTTCTGAACAACTTGAACTCGTAAATATAGAAAGCCAGCTTGTAAGATATGAAAAGGAATTGAAGAATGACAGGATTCTGTTGGAGTGTATGAAAACTGAATCCGATTCAGAAGAGGAAATTGCTGATGGCCGAAATATGATTGCAGATTCTCAGCTTAGAGCGAAGATTGATTCTTATTTTGCAGAATACAACCGTAAGGTTTTGCAGGTTCAGGAAATGCGTGTAAAGTATGAATCTGAAAAAGATATGCCTTCTTCTCTTCGGCTTCCTAAGCGCATAGAAGAAGCGAGGAATCAACTGGAACAGACGGAGTTTACTTTTGAAAATTGGAAAAATGCTCAGTTTACACAGGTTTCAAATGCTATTCATCTTGGTGAAGATAAAGTCCAAAACTTAAAACTTCGTAAAAATGTTTTGGAGCGTTCTATAAAAAATGCAAATTTGTATGCCCCTATAGATGGTACTGTTGATGAAGTTCTTGCCTTGAATGTAGGCGACTATGTGGTTGGCGGTTCAGATGTACTTCGCATAATTCCCGCAGAAAATCAGAAGCTAAAGGCTGAAATTGTCCTGGATGCGTCTAAGATTGCACGAGTAAAGACTGGACAGGAAGTGAAGCTTCGTTTTCCTGGACTTCCACCTTCAAGTTTTGGGCAATTAAAAGGTAAAGTTTCTCTCATTCCAGCAGACATTACTGTGAATTCAAATAAGCCCGTTTTTATTGTAGAAGCTGAAATCCCAGAGCCTTTTTTGTTTGCTAGTAGTGGTGAGCGTGTGAACCTTCGTTCTGGTCTTGCTGCGGAAGCCCGCATTGTAATTTCTCGTGACAGCGTTATAAAAATGATTCTGCGCAAACTGGATTTTGTTCATTAAAAATATTTAATAACCTAAATTTATGAAAAAGTGTCTTTTTGCTATTGTTTTAACATTTTCTCTTTTTCCGGTTTATTCACAAGGAGCTCTTCGTTCCCTATGTCTTGCTGCCATGGATAACAATTCTGATATTCAGGCTGCTGAAAATAACTGGAAAAATGCAGAAATTTCACGTAAAAGCGCTGGCGGAGCTTTTGTACCATCTGTTTCTATTTCATCTTCTGCGATTTTGCCTAATGAATATGAATGGAAGACTTGTCCTGATGGTTTTTCATCATCGCTTACATATAGTCAGCCTTTACCTGGAGGGGCCGCTCTTGGAATAAGCGGAACGTATTCATATACAGCAGCTCAACTTGAGGAAGAGTGTTTTATTACACAAACACCGCAGCTTGCATTTACTTTAACGCAAAGTTTGTTCCCTTTCTGGCTTCAAGGTAAGTTACAAGATCCTTCGGTTCTTTCTGTTAAGAAACAGTCTGAATATTATTATAACCAGCTGCTGTATACAAGACGAACAGTAATTCAAAACATTATTCAAAATTATATATCTGCATATTCGGACTCTTGCAAAATACAGATTTATGAAAATTACATTTTACAAGTTCAGAATCAAATAAATGCATTTTCTCAAATGGAAAAAATAGGAAATGCAAATAATGCTCAAATTTTGGAATTACAGAGTAAGAAGTGGTCTTATCAGCAGGACTTAATGAGTGTGCTTCAGGATAGGGAGTCTTATATTCAGAGCCTAGAAGTTTTATGTGGTATGAATATTTCAGCAGATAACATAGATGGTAAGTTCTTTGTAGATGATGTATCGGCAGAAGATTTTTGTATTTTTATAAATGAATTATGTGGTGGAAAAGTTGATCCATGTGAAAAGGCTCTGCTTGCAAACATTCAGACTCTTACAACCAGTGTAACGAGTGCGCGACAGTCTGCTGCACCTGTAGTGAATTTTTCAGTTACACCAGCCTGGGCTCTTGATACAACAAAAGTTGAAAATTGGCGTGATGCTTGGGATAGCGATAGTGATGGGACAACAACTGATAATTGGACTATTGGTATAGTTTTTGATTTATCACCTATATTTTCTGAGGCTGCAAACAAAAATATAAAAAAAGCTTCTATTGAATTAGAACAAGCAAATAAGAATCTTGTTGCATATCAAAAACAAAAAACGTATGTTCATCAGCAGTACGAAAAAATGTTTATTTTTTTGAAGGAGCAACGAACTACTGCAAAAGAAATCTATTTGGAAAGTGAGAATCAATTTAATGAACTTTCAATACAGTTTGTATCTGGTGCAGTAAGTAAACAAGATTACGATAGTATGGAAATTCAGATGAAAAATAATTTTCTAGCACTATCGTGTTTAGACGCAATGATATGGTTATATAAAGTTGAATTAATGCTGCCATAAAAAAATGCGGTGATTTCGACAAGCTCAACCACCGCATTAGAATTACACATTAGCAATAAAGTACTTTTTCTTTCCTCTTCGGAAGATGATTACTTTACCTTCAAGTGCCATATCCTTTGTAATTACCTTTGTTTCATCATTTACAACTTCACCATTAATGGAAAGGGCGTTGTTTTTAATGAACTCGCGGGCTTCGCGCTTAGAAGATGCCATGCCGTTGTTTACAAGCACGTCTACCAAAGGAAGCTCTTCTTTATAATTAAAGTTTGGAACACCTTTCAAGCCAGTCATAATATCGCTTACCGAAAGCCCTTTGAAATCACCCTTAAAAAGCTTTTCAGAAACCATAACTGCGTTGTCAGCTTCTTCTTTGCCGTGCAAATCTTTTACAACTTCCCAGGCAAGTGTCTTCTGAGCAATACGTGTTTCCGGAGCTGCCTGCTGCTGAGCGTAAATGTCTTCAATCTCTTCTTTTGAAAGGAATGTGAATACTTTAAGATATTCCAGAACCTTAGAGTCATCAGAATTGATAAGGTACTGGTAAATTGCATAAGGAGAGGTAAGTGATTTTTCAAGCCAGAGGGCGTTTCCTTCAGACTTACCGAACTTCTTTCCTGTAGGATCCAGAATAAGAGGCATTGTGAATGCATAAGCAGTCTTATCCAGAACCTTGCGGATTAAGTCAACACCAGTTGTGATGTTACCCCACTGGTCGCTTCCGGCAACCTGCATAATACAGTTCTTTTCCTGGTAGAGGTGAAGGAAGTCGTAACCCTGAAGCAGCATATAAGAGAATTCTGCGAAGGTGATTCCTGTTTCCAGACGGCGGCGGATAATATCCTTATCCAGCATATAGTTTACGTTGATGTACTTACCAATGTCGCGCAGGAAGTTCAGGAATGTGTAATCCTTCATCCAGTCGTAGTTATCTACAAGTTCTGCAGTTGGAACCAGTCTTTTAATCTGATTTCTGATTCCGTTGATGTTATTGTTTACTTTTTCTTCGCTGATAATTTCGCGTTCTGCTGTTGGGCGAGGGTCGCCAATGCGGCCTGTGGCACCACCGCACAAAAGAACCGGCTGGTGGCCTGCATTTGCAAGACGTTTTGCCATGCACAGAGAAGAGTAGTGTCCTAAGTGAAGTGAATCTGCTGTAGGGTCTGTTCCCCAGTAAAAAGCAAAAGGTTTTCCGTCCAATACCTTCTGCAATTCCGATTCTTCTCCGGCAACGTCCTTAATAAGTCCTCGCCATTTTAAGTCTTCAAATAATGTCATACGGGTTTTATCCTCCTTTAGTATTTCAAATTTTTGCTATGCAAAAAGTGCTCAAACAAAAAAAAGGCTTCCTTTTTACGGAAGCCTGTAATTACCATTATAGTAAACTTTATCACCTTAAAGTGCAGTTTCCGTCAGACAGAGAAAATCCAGGCTATAATAAAGGTAAGCCAGCGTAGAGGAATTGATTTTCTGTGCCCAACGGACAATGTGTTTCATAGTTAATCTGCCTTGTTTGTGATTTATGCCTTATATTAGCGTGCATTAGCGCTCGCGGAAAATGATTCTTCCCTTGTTCAAATCATAAGGAGAAAGCGCAACTTTTACGCTGTCGCCTGGAACGATTCTGATGTAATGCTTTCTCATCTTTCCAGAAAGGTGAGCCATAATAATGTGACCATTTGTTAATTCAACTCTGAAAGTTGTGTTAGGAAGTGCTTCTTTTACAATACCTTCAACTTCAATAGCTTCTTCTTTTGCCATATCCTACCTTTATTTTTTTTTGAAAAAGAATTTGTCTTTTTGGCATTTTGCCTTTATATTTATAGTATTATATAGAAAATATGTGTTGTTGACAACACAGGAGAAGAAAAAGGTTTGGGAGGCTGAATAATGGATCAGGCTTTTCTTGATGAAATGAAAGAAAAACTTCTGGAGCAGAAGAAGACTATATTGGATTCGCTTGCAGGTCAGAGCGAAGATATGAAAAATCTTGTAAAGACAGTTGAATCTGGTGATGAAGCAGATGTTGCTGCCGATGTAATTGACAGAACTTTGCTTACTGCCTTGGGAACACAGGATGCAAACCGTCTTCAGCTTATTGAAAATGCTCTGGACAGAATCAATCAGAATAAATACGGACGCTGTCTGAAATGCGGAAAAGAAATTCCAGAAGAAAGACTCAGGGTAATTCCTTATGCCCTCATGTGTATTTCTTGTGCCAGTGCAGAAGAAAGACGCAACAGGTAATTTTTTCTGATTCTGTTTGCGGCGCGGCAAATAAAAGCCGCGTCTATAATTTAACAGTAAATCCACCCGGGTATACAAGTTCTTTATACCCGATTTTTTTTGCTCTTTGGGCTGCAAGTTCAAATGCAAAGTCCAAATCGTTTACGTTATGAGCATCTGAACTGATGTTTACCGGTACCCCTCGTTCAAAAAGAAGTTCAAGAAATCTGTAAGAAGGGTAGAAGTCATCTATAGCCTTGCGGGCCATTCCACCAGTATTGATTTCTGCTATTACTCCGGCTTTTGCGGCTGCGTCTGCGGTTGCCTTCAGTTCTTTTTCATACCAGTCTTCATTTTCATTAAAAAACTTTAGTATTCCGTTTCTTTTTCTTATTACGTCTGCATGGCCTAAGATTTCAAAATCACCTTTTGCAAGCATTTCTCTTTGGGCGGCAAAATATTCGCAGACTGCTTTTTTTCCGTCTACGCTTTCCATGCCCCCTCCCTCTTTTCCGTAAAGCCTGATAAGGTTTGCCCTTACTTTTTCTAGGGAATTATCTACGCTGTAGTGGCCTTTTTCGCTTACAACATAGTGTACGGAACCTATGAGGAATTCTGCTTCCAGCCCCCGCATGGAGTAGTAGGCCTTTGAAGGAGTGGTGACTCCTGGAAAATAATCTGCTTCATAGCCCAGAAGAATCTTTATTTTTCCTGCATATTTTTCTTTCATGGCTTTTATATCTGCAATATAGCCTTCAAAATCCCGGGGGGCAATGTGCCAGCTGCGTGCAAAAGGATTCATGCTGTGACCGGAAAAACCGATTACATCAAAATGCTTTTCTATTGCGGCCAGAACATTTTCTTCTACGGAATTTTTTCCATCGCACCAGGTTGTATGAGTATGCAGGTTTATTTTCATTTTAATTTCCTTTTTTTCAGTTTATTCTGAAAAGTGCAGTATAGAAAGCGATTTTTGTATCAAAACGTTTGGTTTCTGCGGTTTAAGAATATAACTTTTTGCTCCCAGTTTAAGGCACTGGGCAATAATTTCTTTTTGGGCACTTGGAGAATAAATTATTACAGGCGGCCCGTAAGGTCGGCTTTTTATGAAGTTAAGAAGCGAAAGTCCTGTTTTATCCGCAAGAAATACATCCAGAATTACAAGATTGTATTTTCCGTCTTCATATTTGTCTGAAAAGTCCTGACCATGAGTGTAGGTGTCTACAATTGCTCCCACAGATTCAAAAATCTGTTTGGTGAATTGAAGGTTGTTTTCATCGCTGTCAATAATTGCAAGTGAAAGAACGCTTCCTTCCTTTCCTGTGCTGGTACTGTATATTTCATCAGAAGTAAAGCGGGTTGCAAGACTGCCTATGTCATCATCAGTTTCAAAACTTGCCGTAAGAATCTGGTCTGTAATTAAGTCTGGAACGTTGGAAGTTTCAGAATTAGAATCAATCAGACCGTTTAAAAGCTTAGGAAGATTTGAGGCAACTTCAATTCCAGAGTAAGCCTTATGTCCGTCAATTAAGTCTTTTACAAATTCACTTGTAGAAAGCAGTTTTAAATTTTTCTGATGAATGCCCGGACAGGCCAGAATATTATCTATAAGGAATTCAATATTGAATCCGTCTGTAAAGTTAAAATCAAGGCTTGTAAGCATTACGATGATTTTTGGTGAATCCATAGATTCATTTTCAATCATTTCTGCGAGTTTGAACTGCATGAGGGCTATTTTTTCGCGGTTAAGCCCCTGAGCAATTTCTACAAAAATAATATTGTTGTTTCTGTGAAGGTCTAAAACACAAGGGGTGTCATCCATTATGAGTGATGTGTGCAGAGTCTTGTTGATTGCATTAAAGAATACATCCAGTTTAACCGGTTTTTCAAAATATTTGATTACGCCGTATTTTGTAAGCGGAGCAATATTGGCTGCATCACGTTTTGGGCCGGTTATGATTACCGGGATGCTTGCCGTATTTGAATCTTTTACCTTCTGTTCAAGAAATTCCATTTCTTCTGAATCATCTTCATTTATGTCAAGAATAATCAGATTTGGAAGCGACGTAATCAGCTTTGTCTGAAGATCACGATTTTCCTGAGAAACTATTACTTCAATCTGAACTTCTGTAAGTTTCTGTTTAAGAAAATCTCGGAATAGCGAATGACTGTCAGCGATAAGAACTCTTTTCATAACAAATATGATAACACAGTTTTTTATAAACGAAAAGAACGATTTTTCTTGCCGATGAAAGATTTTTTTTATATCTTTAATGATAATAAAAATAAAAAATCGTCGGATTCGCAGCTTTTATTGCGGACGACCATATATAAAGGAGTTATAGAAAATGGCAAAACAGTTATTATTTAGTGAAGATGCTAGAAAAAAGCTTTTGAGCGGTGTTGAACAGATTTCAAAGGCTGTAAAGACAACTTTGGGTCCTTGTGGACGTATGGTTATGCTTGATAAAAAATACGGTGCACCTACAATTACAAAAGACGGTGTTTCTGTTGCAAAAGAAATTGAACTTGCAGATCCTTATGAAAACATGGGGGCTCAGTTTGTTCGCGAAGTTGCTTCAAAAACAAATGACGATGCCGGTGACGGTACAACAACAGCAACAGTCCTTTCTTATGCACTTGTTCGTGAAGGTGTAAAATCAGTTGCCGCAGGTATGAGACCGATTGAAATCAAGCGCGGTATGGATAAAGCTGTAAAAATTGCAGTTGACGAAATCAAGAAGAATGCAAAACCTGTAAAAGGTGCAGATGATATTACAAACATTGCAACAATTTCTGCAAATAACGACCCTGAAATCGGTAAAATGCTTGCTGATGCCATTGAAAAGGTTGGAAAAGACGGTGTAATTACTGTAGAAGAATCAAAGAACATGGAAATGACTGTAGATACTGTAGAAGGTATGCAGTTTGACCGCGGATATATTTCTTCTTATTTCGTAACAGACCGCGAGCGCATGGAAGCTGATTTTGATGACGCTTATGTTTTGATTTATGACAAGAAGATTTCTGCAATGAAAGACCTTCTTCCTATTCTTGAAAAGGTTGCAAATGCAGGACGTGCTCTTGTAATTATCTGTGAAGATGTAGACGGTGAAGCCCTTACAACTCTGGTATTGAATACAATCCGTGGAACAATAAAGTGCTGTGCTGTTAAGGCTCCTGGTTTTGGTGACAGACGTAAGGATATGCTGCAGGATATCGCTATTTTGACAGGTGGTACTGTTGTAAGCGAAGAAGTTGGTCTTAAACTTGAATCTTGCGGTACAGAAGTTCTTGGTCAGGCTAAATCTATTAAGATTGACAAAGACAACACAACAATCGTTGGTGGTGCCGGAAACGCTAAAGACATTAAGGCTCGCGTAGAAGAAATTAAGAACGCAATCGAAAAGTCTTCTTCATCTTATGATAAAGAACAGCTGCAGAAACGCCTTGCAAAACTTGCTGGTGGTGTTGCTGTAATCAACGTTGGTGCTAATACAGAAACAGAAATGAAAGAAAAGAAGTTCCGCGTAGAAGATACAATTGCTGCTACACGCGCTGCTCTGGAAGAAGGAATTGTTTCTGGTGGTGGAATGGCTTTGATTGAAGCATCTAAAGCCCTTGCAGAAGTTCCTGCAGATTTGACAGAAGATGAAAAGGTCGGATTCAAGATTGTAAGACGCGCTCTTGAAGAACCAATCCGCCAGATTGCAGAAAATGCAGGTCTTGACGGTGCCGTTATTGCAGAACGCGCAAAGAGTGAAAAGAAGGGTGTTGGATTCAATGCCCGCACAAACGAATGGGTAAATATGCTTGAAGCCGGAATTATTGATCCTGCTAAAGTTACCTGTTCTGCTTTGAAGAATGCCGCTTCTGTTGCTGGAACTTTGCTTACAACTGAATGTGCTATTACAGACATTCCAGAACCAAAAACTCCTGCTGCGCCAGCTGCTGACCCTTCAATGATGTACTAACACATGCGAGTTTGCGTAAGCAAACTCGGTAGCACGCGTAAGCGTGCGACCTGACCCAAGCATGATGTACTAATTGAGTTCTGCGGTGGTTTCGATACGGCCTTCGGCCTACTCAACCACCGTATTAACGGCAGATTTTAATGCCTGTAGAAATAAGAAGTCCCTGGGCAGACTTGTCGCTGATGAGGCCGCCCAGAGGAATGCTCACGTTTATAACGGGGCCTGCTCTGAGCTGGGGAGTTATGTGGTAGAGCCAGTCTGCCCCGGCTGTAAGGTAGAACCAGCGGCCCTTTTCCCAGAACCAGCGGTTCATTTCTGTTATGTCGGAAGCGGCACTCCCTGTATATCCTGTGTCTGCAGCAGACACTCCATGAGCAAGATATGCATAGCGAATCATTATGGCGGGGCCTGCTGTGAACTGAAAACGGCTGCCTTTTAAAAATACAGAGAATACTGCCGGTACTTGCAGCAGAAAAGAAAGAGTCGTGCTTGTTCGGTTTTCTATTTCTGCAGGAAGTGCTCTGTCCTGATACCATAAATGATTCATGTAGAAAAAAGTCAGGATAGGTTGGATTGCAATATGGCTATAATTAGGCCATAAAACCCCGATTGAAGGTTCAAAGTTAATCGGGGAAGGACTGCTGTTTAATTCTGTATATTCGGGATTTAAAAATAATCCTGCTTCAAACTGCATTATAAAATCAAGTGTATATATAAATCCTTCCGGGACTTCTGCCGTAATGTCTTCGGCTGTTTCCTGTGAAAAAAGCAGGCTTCCCCCAGAAATAAAAAATAAACAGAGAAAGAATATTACTGAAAAAAGTTTTTTTGTTTCCTTCATTTAGATTTTCATTATATAGCTTAGAGCAGCTTGCTGTACAGAGTCTTTTCCAAATCAACTTTTAGAAAACCGCTCCTGCCTGTATTGTAAAAACGGCTTTCTTCCCAGGCGGCATAAAGTGTGGTATTTGAAATTACAAAATCTGAATAAACAAAACCAGCCGGGAGACGCGGCAGTCTGATTGCAATGGGCCTGCCTCCCCGTAAAATATGCTTGCCCGGAAGTGCCCCCTCCATAAAAAGGGTCCCATCCTCAAAAAGCACGCAGCTCCAGCTTTGCGAAAGAACCGCCTTTGAGTTCAGGGGCTTCTCCTTTGCGCCGCGAATTTCATTGGAATATATTCGGTTGGAACTTCCGCCGGCGCTCTTCACTTCCATTATGAAAGGCACTTCATCTGAAAATCCTGTCAGCATCTTTCTGATTCTCTCGGGCGCGCCGCTGTAATCCTGCTGTTCTTTTGCCTTACGGAAAGTGTCTACATCGGATTCCGTAATTACTATGCTGTTGCGCACGTTTGCAGGTGAAAGAGAAAGTAAAGGAACCGTAGGCTTCCATGAAATATAGGAAAAAATATTTCTTTCTTCAGTAATGGATTTTATACAGCAGAGCCAGTTCAGTCCGTCCCATACAAAATCAACAACTTCAGAGTTAGGTTCATCTGTAAGGCTTGCGCAGTTTACAATCGGGTAGGATATTTTTGCCTTGTCATCAAACTGCATTAAAAAAAGATGCTCGCTCTGTCCGCTTTTGTAAAGTTCTTCTGTAATTGAATCATTAAAAAATGCGCTTTTATAGATTGAAAAAATCGGCGTGTTGTTCAAAAAAATCAGGTTCCCGGCAGTCCTGTCGTCAAAAATCATTTTATCAAGAGAAATGGAAACCTTGTTGCCTTCAAAACAGAGTATGCCAAGTCTGTTTACAACCGCATAGGCCTTGCAGATTTCTTCATCAGAATCTGCAGAATTGTTGGCAGAGGAAATTCTGATTGTTTCTGTCCAGGGAAGGGGCTGCTTGAAGGGAACGTGCTGAATCTTATCAATTTCTCTAAAGCTCTGATCTGTAAAATAATACCAAGTGTGGTTCTGAGCCTTTATTTCAAGAGTTTCTGTTATTGTTTCACTTTGATTCTGGGGCGCTTTGCCTTTGCAGGACGCTAGAATAATCATTAATATTCCCGGAATTATAAATGCCGCTAGTCTTTTCATAAGTCGTCGTTTCTTCTAAATATATCGGCAGATTACAGGGGCGAACTGACAGATTTTTTTCCGAACTGCCTTCCAGAATGATACCATAATCTTGCGGTGAGTAAAATAGATTCAGGACATCCTTTTTTATTAAGACCTTATTTTTTTCTGCTATAAAGTTGTTTTCCAGAACAAAGGAAGATAAAATTTTTTCTTCAAAAAAATCTGTATTAAGGGTCATGCAGTTTTTGTTGTTCAAGTCTTCTGTTTTAAAATGACCAAAACTGATTTTTGCAGGAATTTCAGAAGCGTCTGTAAGCCATGGATTATAAAAAGTGCCGCTTTCTTCTGCCAGTGCCTTTGTAATTTTAGCATCTATCATGTCCTGGGCCTTTTTCCAGTTAAATGATGCCAGAAAGTCTTTTATGTGGGCATCTGTAAGGCCGGTTTCCCTTCTGCTTTGCATAAGTCTCTGCATTATTTCTGCCAGAAAACCTCCTTCCCATGTAAGGTAGATTTTTCTTTCAGGATAAATCATTCCTGCAGCTTTAAAAAAAGTGCTTTCCTTTCCTCCGCTTATTGTGACTGGACGGGCAGTTATTGCGGCCGGAACATTTTTTTCTATATTCAGTGTAAATGATTTTTCATTGGTAAAAAAACTGAAACTTTGACTTTCGTTTCTGAGGCCTGTACTTTCTATTTTGATGAGCCATCTGGAAAGGGGAGGGTAATTTTCTTTTTGCAGGTCTGCAGGCGGCCATTGCGGAAGCTGAATTTCCAGACTTTCTTCTGGAACATGATTTTCCCAAAAAGTACAGGAAGTAAAAATCAGAAAGACTGCTGCCTGCAAAAAAATGTAAATATAAAAATAAAAATACTTCATATATTATTAATAGTCTGCTATATGTCATTTTACGAAGCATTTTTAATTTTTTTATGATTATTTTTGATTTTTATTCAAATTTTGCTATTTCCATCTGGCAGAGCTGGTCGCATACTTCGTTGTATTCAACTCCTGCATGACCTTTTACCCAGTTCCAGCTTACATTCAGGCTTGCATTCAGTTGATCCAGCTGTACCCACAAATCCTGGTTTTTTACCGGCTTCTTATCTGCGGTTTTCCAGCCTTTTGCCTTCCAGCTTTTTATCCATGTGGTAATTCCGTTTTTTACATACTGACTGTCTATGTTTATGGTGATATGGCAGCCTGCAAAGTCTGGAGTGTTGTGAATTACTGTAAGGGCATTTATTGCCGCCATAAGTTCCATGCGGTTGTTTGTAGTCATCTTTTCGCCGCCGGAAAGCTGTTTTGCAATGCCTCCTGCAATCACAACTATTGCCCAGCCTCCAGGACCTGGGTTTCCATGGCAGCCGCCGTCTGTATAAATAGTAATTTCATCCATACGCAGATTTTAGAATTCTTTTGTGATTTTTGGAAGACGTTCAATCCAGAGTTCAGACATCTTCTGGTAGCCTGCTTCGTTAGGGTGAATGCCGTCCTCACACATAAATTTTTCACTTTCTTCCATTTCTGAAAAGAGAGTCCAGACATCAATTACCTGAACCTTATTTTTTGCCGCAAAATCCATGAGGGCCTTGTAATAAACTTTCTGATTCTTCCCTAGTTTTTCTGCACTTCCGCCAAGAAAGTTCAGAATGGCTTCTTCATCATGGCCTTTTGCTATTGTCTTGAACCATTTATCACAGATATAAGGAATCAGATTCATAATAAGAGGGGTAATGCTGCTTTTACGGCAGAGCTCTACCATGGTGTCCAGATTTTCTAGATAAGACTCCAGCGGAACTTTTGGCTGAATGGTTTCAAAAGCCGGCAGAATGGCATCTGGGGCAAATATATTCCAGTCATAATCGCAGTCGTTGGAGCCAAATTCAATAACGCAGAGGTCGGCACTTCCTCCTTTTTCCAGGTATTTCTGAAGTTTTACAAGACCTTTTGAAGTTATGTTGCCATAGATAGAGCGGTTATCCAGGTCAAAACCGAGTGCTTTTTGAGCCAGCGAAAGAGAATCATTTTCTGTAACGTCAAAAAGATTTTTTGACTCAGGAATGGTTACAACGCCTTTTAAAATTGAGTCTCCAAAAACTACAATTGAAAGATTTTCCATACTTATATTATCTCACTTTTGCAAGTTGAAATCAAATCATTTCTTCTATATACTATCCGCATGGATAAATTAAAGATATTACTTGCAAAAGGAAGAATTTACGAATCAGTTTACGAACTTTTGAGCGATGTAGGCATTTCTATCTATCTTCCTGACAGAACATATTTTCCTACAACAAATCAGGACGACCTGGCTTTTCAGGTTGTAAAGCCTCAGATTACAAGCCTTCTGCTTGCCGGAAACAAGGCTGACGTTGGTTTTTCAGGAAAGGATTGGGTTTATGAAAACGGCGTTGAAAATGACGTTGTTGAAATTATGGATTTAGGTTTTGACGGAGTTCGTATTGTTGCCGCAATTCCAGAAAACCGTGATTTTGCTGCTCTGCTTAAAAATCCTGTGACTATTGCAACTGAATACCAGAACCTTAGCCGCAGATGGGTAGAAGACAAAAAGATTGAAGGAACGATTTTCCGCACCTGGGGAACTTCTGAAGGTTTTGTTCAGGATACAGATGATTCAATTGCCCAGATTCTGATAGACAACACTTCTACAGGCTCTTCACTTAAGGCAAACCGCCTTAAAATTGTAGATACCCTGATGGAATCTTCTACCAGAATGTATGCTTCAAAGGCCGCCATGGCAGATGAAGGCAAAAAACAGAAAATCATGGAGCTTAAAATGCTCTTTGAAACTGTTTTGAATGCCCGCAGCCGCGTAATGCTGGAAATGAACTGTGCCGAAGACAAGTTTGACACCCTTATAAAAGGCATCCCGAGCATGAAGAGCCCGACCGTTTCTCCTCTTTTTGGCGGAAACGGCTATGCAATTAAGATTGCAGTTAAAAAATCTGAAGTACCGACCCTGCTTCCAAAACTCCAGAGTCTTGGTGCAACAGATATTGTAGAATATGAATTAAGAAAGGTGATGCTGTAATGCGAAGTGCAAGTGTAAAACGTGTAACTGGTGAAACCCAGATAGAACTTACCTTAAATCTGGATGGCAGCGGAAAATGTGATGTTGAAAACCCTATCGGATTTTTTGACCACATGCTGCGCTCTTTCTGCAAGCACGGTCTTTTTGATTTAAGCGGCACCATTAAGGGCGACTTGAATGTAGACCAGCACCACACAATAGAAGATACAGGAATTGTTCTTGGTGAATGTTTCAAAAAAGCGCTTGGTGACTGTGCCGGCATCTTCCGTTCAGGCTTTTTCATTTACCCTATGGATGAAACTCTTGCCCAGGCTGCCGTAGACTTTGGCGGCCGCCCTTACCTTGTGTGCAATTCTAACCTTACGGGAATGCCTCTTGTAAGCGTGAGCGGCGGAAAGGAAGCCAGCTTCCAGACAGACTGCTTTGAAGATTTCTGGCAGGGCTTTACCAGCAGTGCCCAGTGCAACCTCCATATAGACGTAATCCGCGGCCGCAGCGACCACCACAAAATTGAAGCCTGCTTTAAGGCTGTAAGCCGTGCAATCCGTTCTGCCGTAGAAATAGATGAACGCAGAAAAGGTGCAATTCCTAGTACAAAAGGCGTAATTGTCTGATTTTTTAATGGGGATGACTAATAAGTAAGTAATGCGGTGGTTTCGACAAACTCAATGACCGCAGTCCCAAATCTTATTAGTCATCCCCTTATCATTTTTATAGGATTTACACACAAATACACATATTTTCCGCAAGATTTACACAAGTTATCCACAATTTATACTCAAATACTGTTCATAAGTTGATGTCAAGTACTTTTTAGAAAAAAAATCAGAAATTTGCAAAAAAGAGATTTGTTCATGTGTAAGTCTATATATTATAAGGAATTATTATTTAAGAGGGTTAAAAATGATTTTTTTCTGCTGAAAAAAATGTTTCACGCAGATTGTTTCATGAGACTTTTTCCGCAAGTTATATACAAGTTATCCACATTTCCTCAACAGTTTGTGTTTCACATTTTTTTGTTTCACGCAGAAAAGAATTTAAAGGCGGGTTAAATAAAAAAATCCGGATTCTATCCGGATTTTTTTTGAGTTTATTTTCAGATTAACCTAATGTAACGTCTCCCATATCATTTATGGCGATGATGGAACGGCAGCCGGAACAGCGGAATCTGCCGACTTTTGTAGCTCTGAGTTTTTTACTGCATACAGGGCAGCTGATTACCAGAGGGAATACAGAAGAATCAGATGCAGTTCCTCCGTTCTTAAAGAATTCCAGTGCTTCTTCAAGAGTTGCTTTAATATTAAAGAACTGAGAGAAACCGAGCAGCTGGAAAACTTCATATACTTTAGGCTGTATTTCCTGAAGTACAACGTCTCCGCCCTTTGGCTTGATTACCTTTAAAAATACAGTAAAAGAACCTATTCCTGTAGAGGAAACATAGTTAAGTGCAGAACAGTTGAAAATAAGATTTATATATCCAGCTTCAATAACTTTTGTAATCTGTTTCTGGAAGAAGTTTGAATTATACGTATCGATATAACCACTCAAATATACAAAAAGGCCATGATTAATGCCTTCTGCCTTTTTGAGACTGATAGAAAGGCTGTCGTCGCGATCATTATCAAATCCAGGAACTATTGTATTATTTGTATCCATAACCTATATTATAACTAATACTTCAACTGTGTGTCAAATCATTGTTAGTAAAGCATCTGAATTTTTTTAACATTTCTTGAATAATTACGATAATATAATGAATAGGATTTCTATGAAAAAAGCGATTAATCTTATAATAATGTATTTTGTTTTTCTCATTCTTGGCACTGTATTTGGAACTTTACTTTATACAATGTTTTCAAACTTACTTAATTATGTTGCAGGAAGCAAGCTGACACTCTTTTCTGTGGAAAGCCTTTTTCAGTCATTCTTCTATATAAGTCTGTGCATGATTATTCTGATTTGTCCGGCACTTTCTTTTTACCGGGTAAGACACCCGGGCGGTTTTTCACAGGCAATGGCTTATATTATTCTGTCTGCCTTTACATGGATTCTTCTTCTTCCTCTGGACTATAAGCTTATTTCTTCTATGTCTGAAAATATTAAAAATGAAAAGGAACATACCCCACTTTCAAAAGATTATTTCCGTCAGGTAGATGGCGAAGTTTATTATTTTACAAATGATTTTGAATATACGCAGACTGGCGCCCTGGAGGCAGATGCTATTGTAATTCATTCTGTTGGAGATAACGGATATGTAAATTTCCGTCCTGTAAGAGATACTCCTTCTTTTAAGCTGAATATTGCTGCGGCTCCGTTCAGGGAAATACTTGTCAGTGAAAACTTCAGAAGCAAAACTTCAACATCTGTCGTAAATTTCAGGATTCTTGCCGGGGAAATCGTTAACTGTCTTTCTGCAGGTTTTTTGCATTTTCTTTTTTATCTTTCTTTTGCTCTGGCCTTGTGTTCAATTTATGCCCTGACCAATCTTTTTGACTGGCGTCTGCTTAATTCTGCCCTGCTCTTTCTTTTAAGTGCACTGGTAATGGGCTTTAACTCAGATTTCTTTGCTTCCTGGCTTTCAGAAATTGCAGTCCGTACAGATGGCAATGCCGTTTACCGTTTTCTTGCCCGCTGGACAAGTGAACCGCTTGTTTTTGTTGGAAACTGTCTGTTTACGCTTGTCATAATGATTGTCTGGATTGTAACTTCCGCAATAAAAAGGCATGGACGTAAAGGGGCTTAAAGGAGGGGAAGATGAAAAAGATTTTAGGACTGCTTTCAATTTTTGTTGGACTGGCTCTTGTTGTGTGTCTTATTGCGTCAGGATTTTCTTCTGTGCCTTCAGTTGTTCCAAAAAATTCAGTTTTTCTATACAGACTCCTGACAGGTTTTGAATATTTCATAAACTATCTTCCTGCAATCATGATGACGGGTTTTGTTGTAAGTTCTGCCGTTTATTTTGGACAGAATGCTACAGGAAGTGCAAGCCGCTTTTCTGCTGCAATGTTCGGTCGTTTTAAGATTGTTATGATTGCCGTAATTGTAATTGCCTTTGTTCTTACCATCAGTTCAGAAGTTTTTGGAGTTCTTATCGGTCAGCATAAAAGCAGGATTGTAAATCGTCCTAAACTTGTAAATGACTATATAAAAGTCGGGCGCACTCTTTATGATAACGGCTATTATGAACGGGCCATGCGTTATGCGGACGGAGCATTAAAACTTGACCCAAAGTCAAAGGAAGCCGCAGAGCTTCTTGATAAAGCCGATGTAGCCAGAAATACAAGCCGTGATGCCAACATCAGGTTAAAGTTATATGAATCTGTAGAAAATGCAGAAAAAGTTGACCGAGTTGTAATTGACCCTCAGCAGATAGCAGAAGTGTACAAGTATTATCTGAGGGCTAAAGAATCCTTTGATAAGCAGGAATGGTTTACTGCCCATTACTATGCAGAAGTGGGAATAGGACTTGCAGGGCCTAAAGACCCGAATCTTGAAGGTCTTAAAAAAATTGCCACAACTTCATGGAATAATCTTACTGAATATCACAATATTGCAAAAACAGAAGACCAGCAGGCTTTTGACAAGAAGTATGAAGGCTATCTTGCTCTTGTAGAAAAAGACGATTTAAGGGCCTACTATATTTTTACTGAATTATATAATTCTTCCAGAGAATTTCAGTCTGACCCGGATGTAATTTTTTACCGCAAAATCGCAGAAAACCGCATCAACGAAAAATGCTTCTTTATAGACGAAACTCTTGAACTTGAAAGTTTTGAAGATGCAAATGACATTTATTTTGCCTATAACTATCCGGATGGCTCCCGCGATATTATTTATTTTAATGGCGTTACTACAGTACAGGGAACTGGAAAATCAATTCAGTATCTTAGGGATCTTTCTGTTTCTTCTATAGATTCAAATGGAAAACTGTTCCGCACAATGACAGTTCCTTATGCAAAAGTTCTTCCTGTTTCTGTGGAATCTTTTTCTTCTATGACAAAATCTCTTATGGGACTTGATGACAAAGTAAAATATGTTCCTTATATCATGTTAAAGTCTGTAAACCGTGATGGACCTACAGAGCAGATTCTTCCAAACTATACTTACTATCAGAAAATGGAAGAAACTTATCCAGAGCATTTAATGTTTTCAATCCCTTATGACGATTTTCTGATGCTTGAAACTTCAATGCATAATCCTTCAATAATGCCTCTTCCAACCTTATTCAGGATTCAGTCAAGAGCCGTTAAATATGGTTTTTCTGCAGAAGTATTTGAATCTGTTTTGATGAACCGGCTTTTTTATCCTTTCTGGATGATTATCATGTTCCTCCTTCTTGCAACCTTTGCATGGAATAACAGAATTGGAATAGACCAGTATTTTAAGTTCTGGTGGGCCTTTGTTTTTCCTGTTTTCCTTGTAATAGCAAGTGTATTCTATAGAATTGCTATGTTCATGTTTAAACTCTTGAATTACGCAGTTCTTGCCAGCATGGGGCTTACAGGGGCACTTATGGGGGCCTTTATTGTCTATATTGTACTTTTAATTCTTTGTTCTCTGTTTTTTCTGGCACGCCGCTCAAGAATTTAAAAAAATAATAAGTCTGTTATTTATAACCACTTGCGGTAAAAACGGCTTAGTATTAAAATAAAATGCTTGTGAGGTGTTCCATGAATATTGAGATGCTGGACAAAGCTGTCCGACGCGTACCTGATTTCCCAAAGCCGGGAATTCTTTTTTATGATATTACAGGTGTTCTCGTAAATCCTGATGCATTAAAATTCTGCATAGACCAGATGGTTGAAAAATATAAGGATATTAAATTTGATGCAGTTGCCGGAGTAGAAAGCCGCGGCTTTATTTTTGCTGCTCCATTTGCCGAGCGTCTTGGAATCCCTCTTGTACTGATTCGCAAAAAAGGTAAGCTGCCTGGCCAAACATACCAGTGCACTTATGATTTGGAATATGGTTCTGCAACTATAGAAGTTCACAAGTCTGACATTAAAAAAGGCGGACGCTATCTTGTTGTAGATGATTTGATTGCAACCGGCGGAACGCTCCAGGCCGCTAAAAACTTAATTGAGCAGGGAGGCGGGGAAGTTACTGATTTCTTTGGCGTTATCGGTCTTCCCGCATTAAATTATAAATCTGTCCTCTCACCATGCAATGTAACAACGTTGATTGATTACGATGGTGAGTAAGCGCGCTGGCGCGCTGTGATTTATCGGAAAGCAATTTTTAGCTTGACCACCTTTAAAATCCCCAAAAAAAACAGGAACAGATTTATGACATTACCAGAAAAATATACCTCTATTTTAAGCACAAAGCAGACAGAACATGCTATTGTTGCTATTAAAGATTTCTTTCAGCTTGCCCTTTCTACAGAACTGAACCTTACCCGCGTAACGGCCCCTCTTTTTGTAGGTTCTGGCCGCGGTATTAATGATGACTTGAACGGCGTTGAACGCCCTGTAAGTTTCCCGGTAAAGGCCTTGAACGATTACCGCATGGAAATTGTTCAGTCTCTTGCAAAATGGAAGCGATTGAAAATCACATCTCTTGAACTGCCTCCAGAATTCGGTATTTATACAGATATGAATGCCCTCCGCCCGGATGAAGACCTGGATCCTATTCATTCTATTTATGTTGACCAGTGGGACTGGGAAATGGCAATTGACCCGAAAGACCGCACAGTGGAATATCTTAAGAGTGTAGTCCGCAAGGTTTACCGCTGCATTCAGCGTGCTGAATTCTTTATTTATGACAGGTATCCTGCCATTACGCCAATTCTTCCTAAAGAAATTACTTTCATTTATGCAGATGATTTGCAGAAAAAGTACCCGGAACTTACTCCTAAGCAGCGCGAAAACAATGTTGCCCAGGAGTATGGGGCTGTTTTCATTATAGGTATTGGCGGAAAGATGGGAGACGGCACGATTCATGACGGTCGTGCACCAGACTATGATGACTGGATTACAGAAACAGGAAATGGACATCGCGGTCTGAATGGTGATATTCTTGTCTGGAACCCTGTTCATGCTTCTGCACTGGAACTTTCTTCTATGGGAGTTCGTGTCAGTCCTGAATCTCTTAAGGCTCAGCTTAAGGAACGCGGAATGGAAGAAAGAGAAAAGCTTGAATTCCATTCGCGTCTGCTTAAAGGCGAACTTACACAGACTCTTGGAGGCGGTATAGGTCAGTCCCGTTTGTGTATGTTCCTTTTGCGCAAGGCCCACATTGGTGAAACACAGGTAAGCGTCTGGACAGATGAAATAAAGGCTGACTGCAAGAAACGCGGCATTGAACTGTTATAGAAGGTAAGAGTGTCTGAGAGGGTGGTTGAGCAAGGCGAAACCACCCTTTTTTAAAAGGAAACCATGGATAAAGAATATAATTTTTCGGTAGCACAAATTGAAAGTCAGCTTCCTTCCCTAAAAGAAAAGGGAATAACAGAACTTTCACTGCATGATGAAGAACTTTCTCGTGATAAAAAAAGAATCTTATGCCTGATAAGGCGTATCGCTTCTGAATATCCGGAACTTTTCTGTTCCATCCTTATACAGCCTGCTGCCGTAGACCGCGAGCTTCTTGCTCTTGCGGCAGAAACTTTCTGTTCTCTGGAAATCCCCCTACATTGCAGTCAGAAAGGAGATAAACTTCTTTTTGATAAAAAACTTTATGCTTCAAAAGCCCGCCTGTTAAATGAAGCAGGGATTGTTTTTGGTTTTCAGCTTACCTATGCCGTAACTCCCGGTGATTCTCTTAAACTTTTTATGGAGCGTCTGGATTTTTCAGTTCAGCAGTATCCTAATCATATTGATTTTCCACAGACAGAAAGTGCCTCTTCATCAGAATCTTCCGTAACCGGCATTTTTTCTGCCAGAGATATACGCTATTGCCGGGATCTTGCCTTTGCAGCCCGCACCTTTTATTCTGCCGGGCGTGCCGTTCCCTGGTTTCTTTCCGTTTTAAAACCCCTGCGCATTTATCCATCCCGTTTTTTTGCAGATTTTGCCGAATGGCAGCGCTGCAATAACTGCGACTTCAGGAGCGGATTTTCCCCGGAAGCCGAAAATCACAAATCTATAGAAAAAATGCAGCTTCTTTTTCTTGAACAGAAGTATGAGGAAAAGAACTGCCAGCAGCTTTTTCCTCTTGTTCAGGATATTGTCCGTCTGAACGGTGCCCTTTCACGGCTTGCGGGAGAAGGTGAAGAGGCTGTCGTAGAAACTTCTTACCATCCTGACGATCTTTTAGGGCCTGAGAGTATGGATTTGCAGAGTTTTGCCGATAATGTCTGTATGGAAAATTGCCATGTAAGGGTTTTTTCTGATGGCGAGAATCCAGATTATGCTGTAGAATAAATTAAGAAGTCAAAATGAAAAACATTGCTGTATTTGCCTACAATTTTACAGTTGAATATTCAACTTCTGTGCTCAAAGGAATTTTTAATTATTTTGAAAACAGAGATGACGTAAGGGTTTATTATGCCCAGACAAAATTGCCCAGCATTGACGTTGGTTTTTATGAATATCAGTATTGGGCAGCGGCTGAGTTTTTGAATACAGATACAATTGATGAAATTATAATAGTTTCAAATTCCTATTTTTATTATACTTCTGGTGAAGATTTCCTTAAAACAATTAAGACCTTTTTTGGAAAAAAAATAGTTTCCGTAGGTTTTGACCTGCAGGAGCCTTCTACTTATTATACGGATACAGACTGTCATGATTCCTATGAAGAAATTGTAGAACACATGAAAAACGTTCATGGCTGCCGTAAGTTTGCCTTTTTTTCTGCAAATCCTGTAAATTCAGAGGAAGCCAAAGACCGCTATTCTTCATATAAGTCTGCCCTAAAGAAAAACGGCCTTGAATTTGATAAAAAAAGAGTCTTTGACGGATATTTTACATCTTCTTCTGCTCAGGAAGAACTCAGCCGGAAAATAAAATCCAGGGATGATATTGATTTTGATGTACTGATTTGTGCAAATGATTTGATGGCTGTTGGCTGTATAGATTATTTTCTTGCAATGGGAGTTTCAATTCCAAACGAATTAAAAATTGTAGGATTTGACAACACTTCTCATGCCGCACTCTGTAATCCTGCCCTTACAACAATTGATCCTTCCATTGAACGGCAGGGCTATGATGCCGCCTCTTTAGGAATGAAAATCCTTGAAAAGCAGGTAAAAAAACGCAATCTGTATACCCCTCTTAAAATCCGCTACAGACAGTCCTGCGGCTGTAATTCTACGGAAGGGCTTAGAAATATGGACAGCTACAAGAATCTTCTTGCTTATTACGACGATATTTCAAGAATTGACTTTCTGTTCGATTTTCTGCGCGGAACTTCTTCCCTTTCAGAGATTGCTTCTTCTATAGAAAAAGTTGGCTATATGTTTGGCTTTTCAAGCATTACTGTATGTATGTATGAAAATCCTTTCCCTTTGGAAAAAAATGAATGTTTTGAATTGCCGAATTCTGCAAGGTTTGTAATGCATCTTAATCTGGAAGAACATTCTAAAATTATTGAAGATGACGGAGAAGTCTTTAATCCTCATGACCGTCTTATTCCTGAATGCCTTGAAGAACGCATGGGAAAAGGCGGACAGTTCATTATTCAGCCTGTTTTTTTGGGAGAAAAGCATTACGGATATACAATCTGCAGACTGAGCAGACCTGCATTTGCAATGAACAGTGTTGTCCTGAAAATTCTTTCCAGTGTCTTTGCCCAGGGCTATGACTATACAAAAACTCTTCGCCATGCAAGAAGTCTGGACACTGCAAATCAGGCTTTAACTTCCCATAATATTGATTTAAAGATTAAGTCCAGCACAGATGAGCTTACTGGCATTCTGAACAGGCGCGGTTTCTTGAACAATGCCCAGAAAGTCATATCTTTTGCAACAGAAATTGGAATGCAGGGCTTTGTCTTTTTTGCAGATCTGGACGGACTTAAAAAGATTAATGATAATTTCGGTCATGAATACGGTGATATTGCCATAAAACTTCAGGCTCAGATTTTAAAGGAAGCCTTCCGCAAGACAGATATAGTAGGAAGATTGAGCGGTGATGAATTTGGAGTCGTTTCTATTGGCATGAGCGATGATTATGTAGAAAAGATGCGGGCAAAGCTTGAATCGCTTGATGCTGAATATACAAAGAAAAATAATCTGCCTTTTGAACTTTCCGTAAGTCTGGGGGCTGCACATTTTGACGTGAAAAAAAATAACCTTTCAGAACTGTTAAAAGAATCAGATGCAGATTTGTATGAGCAGAAAGAGATTCATCATGCAAGAATGAATAAAGCCTGATTTCTTAAAGGAAATGATGGGGAAGGGGATGTCCGAAACTTTTTCATTTATTACAAAAGAAAGTATTCGTCTTGATGATTATTTGAGAAAAATGCTGCCCGGGGCTGTAGGGCAGAGGCAGGCACAGGCACAGACTCAGGCACAGACACAGACACAGGCGCCCTCGTCACTCAATCTTTCAAATTCAAAAATCCGCCGGCTTATTCTGGCTGGCTGTGTAAAAGTAAACGGACGTGTTCTTTTAAGACCTGCCTTTGAATTGCGGGGTACTTCATCCGTGGAAGTTTTTTTTGACCGCGAAAAGTTTTTTTATGAAAAGAAGCCGGATGATATAAAATTCAGCCTGAAAGAAAGTGACATTCTTTTTGAAGATGATAATCTTATTTTTGTAAATAAACCTGCATTTTTTCCTGTTGAACAGACTGTTGCAGGAAACAGGGCAAATCTTCATGATGCAGTCGTTGATTTTCTCTGGGCGCGGAATAAAGAATTAAGGAATCCTCCTTATGTGGGAATCATGCACCGTCTGGACAGGGAAACAAGCGGCGTAATTGTTTTTACAAAAAACAGAAATGTAAATAAAGAGATTCACGATATTTTTGAAAAACACGAGCAGGATAAGGAGTATATTGCCCTCTGTGTTCCTGAGCATCCAAAGGGCGGCTGTCCTGTTCAGGGAACCTCTTTTACAGTAGAAAAGTTTATGGGACGAATCAGCGGTAAGTCTCAGGCTGGAAAATGGGGTGAATTGAGTGAGTATAACGGCGGGCAATATTCTAAAACTGATTTTTACGTGGAAGGCGAAACTGCTGTTGAAGGCAAGGCCTGCTTAAAAATAAAGTGTATGCTTTATACAGGGCGTACACATCAGATTCGCGTGCATTTAAGCGGTGAAGGGCTTCCAATTTTAGGGGACGCCCTTTATGGCGGAAGGCCTGCTGATCGGCTCTATCTTCATGCCTACAGGCTTTCTTTTATCTGTTCAGGCAGGCTCTATGATATAATAGCCCCTCTTCCCTGGTAAAATCTGCTGTCTTTTAATAAAACAGGTGACAAAAAAATATAATAGTGCTAGAATGAAATAACTAGAATACTAGTATATTACAAAAGATGCAGAAGAGGCATTTATGAACGATACATTAAAGCAGATTGGCGCAACTGGAATTGTTCCTGTTGTTGTTTTGAATAAGGTGGCAGATGCTGAGCCTTTGGCAGAAGCTCTGATTAAGGGCGGTCTTCCCTGCGCAGAGGTTACCTTCCGAACTGATGCGGCTGAAGAAAGCATTCGCGCAATCGCAAAAAAATATCCAGAAATGTTTGTGGGCGCGGGCACTGTCCTTACAATTGAGCAGGTAGACCGGGCAATAGGCGCGGGTGCAAAGTTTATTGTAAGCCCGGGCCTTAATCCTAAGGTTGTTGAATACTGTATCAAAAAGGGCTACCCGATTACACCTGGTATTATGACTCCGACAGAGCTTGAAGTTGCACTTGGCTTTGGTCTTGATGTTGTAAAGTTCTTCCCGGCAGAAAATGCTGGTGGTCTTAAGATGATTAAGGCAATGAGCGCTCCATACACAATGATGAAGTTCATGCCGACCGGCGGAATTAACGCAACAAATGTCCGCGACTACCTTGCCTGCGACAAGATTCTTGCCTGCGGTGGCAGCTGGATGGTAAAAGGTGATTTGATTAATGCCGGTAACTTTGAAACAATTGAGAAACTCACAAAAGAAGCCGCACAAATTGTAAAGGAATGTAGAGGATAAGCACACGGATTCGGAATTACTAACGTAATTCCATATATAATTTATAATGATTTTGCGTTAGCAAAATCGAATCCGTGTGACAATTATAATATACGAGGAGAAACACTATGAAGGTTGTAACATTTGGTGAAATAATGCTTAGACTGGAACCTGAAGGATATTTCCGTTTTGTTCAGGTTGATAAAATGACTTCTACATTTGGAGGCGGTGAGGCTAACGTTGCAGTTTCTCTTGCAAACTATGGTCTTGACGCTTATTACGTAACAAAGCTTCCAAAGCATGAAATTGGCCAGGCCGCAATCAACAGCCTGCGCCGCTATGGTGTAAATACATCTTACATTGCCCGTGGCGGCGACCGTGTAGGTATTTACTACAACGAGCGAGGGGCTAGCCAGCGCGGTTCAAAGTGTATTTACGACCGTGCCCACTCTTCTATTGCAGAAGCAAAGCCGGAAGACTTCAACTGGCCGGAGATTTTTAAGGACTGCAAGTGGTTCCACCTTACAGGAATCACTCCGGCTCTTGGTGGAAACCTTGTTCAGATTTGTATCGAAGCCTGTAAGGCTGCAAAGGCTGCCGGTGCTACTGTAAGCTGTGACCTCAACTACCGCGGAAAGCTCTGGACTCGTGACCAGGCTCGCGAAGCTATGACTCAAATCTGTAAATACGTAGATGTTTGTATTTCTAACGAGGAAGATGCAAAGGACGTTTTCGGAATTGAAGCTGAAAACACAGATATCACCGGCGGAAAGCTCAACAAGGAAGGCTATAAATCAGTTGCAAAGCAGCTGGCAGACAAGTTCGGCTTCCAGAAGGTTGCAATTACACTGCGTACTTCTATCAATGCAAACCGCAACAACTGGGCAGCTCTTCTTTATGACGGAAAGGACTACTGCTTCTCTAAGGAATACGAAATGTACATCGTAGACCGCGTTGGCGGCGGCGACAGCTTTGGTGGCGGACTCATTTATGCCCTGCTCAACGGCAAATCAACTCAGGATGCTGTAGAGTTTGCCGTAGCCGCAAGCTGCCTCAAGCACACAATTGAAGGCGACTACAACATGGTAAGCGTAGACGAAGTAGAAAAGCTGGCTGCCGGTAACGGTTCAGGCCGCATCCAGCGATAACTCTTCGTATAAATAATGCGGTGGTTGAGCTTGTCGAAACCACCTCATTCAAGGTTATTGCTGTCGCAATATTTACAGATTTCGACAAGCTCAATGACCACAGTCACAGAACTTATTAGACATCCCCTCTTTTCATTCTGAACCCCTATCTTTTTTCTATTTTAATCGAACCGCTTACGGTATTCACGGTGATTTTTGCATCACCGTTTCCGTTGCGGGAACTTCCGCGTTTGCTTCCGCTTAAACCTGTAATTTCATCTTTAAAACTTCCGCTCATGCTTTCATATTCCATTTCATAGCCACAACTTGCAGGAATAGCAAGACTTACAGAACCGCTTACGCTTTCAAAACTGCATCTGCCTGAAAGTTCACTGCTGCTTTCCAGCCTTATGCTGCCAGAAACGCTTTGCGCAGAAACACTTTTGTAGTTTCCTTCCATTTTTATGCTTCCGCTCACAGCTTCAATTTCAAGCCTTTCTATATCGCAGTTTGAAATGTTTACGCTTCCGCTTACAGCCTGAATTTCTGCTTCTCTAAGACTTATGTCTCTTATTTTTACCGACCCGCTTACACTTTCTATGTCTATAGATTCAGAATAATCTCCAGGAAGGCTGATAAGAACCTTGCCTGACATGAACAGATGCCCCTTTTTTTTCATTTCTTTTACAAGGATTCTGCTGCCGCTGTTTGTGATAAGAACTCTTTTTTCTGCCCCATCTTCAAAATCAATGTGGATTTTTGAATCTGTAGATTCAGAAACTTCCACCGCAATAGAGCGCAAGTTAGTTTCAATATTTCTAATTCCGACAGCTTCATATTCATTTGTCTGCTGTGTATTTATTTCTGACTTCATATAATCTTCTTCACCTGCTTCGTCATCCCAGTCATCATCCCAATCGCTGTCATCAATATTTTTTTCAAGCCATTTTGAAAAATTATGAAGTCCCCTCTTTGTTTTGTTGCTTCCTTCAAATCCGCTGATCAGAAGAAATGTAAGCAAAAGGGCGATTACAATCCATAGGCTTCCTAAAATATAGTTTCTTTTCATTCTTCATCTCCTTCTTCTTTATTGCCGGAGAACATCAGTATTGCCTGCCATATAGCGCTTGCAATAAGCCAGATAAGCCATGTAATGTGCCATGCCATAGTTGCAAAACTGATTCCCAGATAGATAATTGTGACAATCATCCAGTAAAGTTTTGAAATGCCGGCCCAATATCGGCCCTTTGAAGTGGTCATGTCGAATTCAGAAGTTTCTTTTTTGGTGATAAAGGGTTCTACATCCTGAGGAACGCTCATTCTTGTATAAATAAGAAGTCCTGTTGCAATTGCGGCACAAACCAACATTAAAATAAAGCCTGTTATTCCTGCCTTGTCTTCATCCCATACTCCAAAAATGTTGCAGATGGCAGGCAGGGCGCACAGAAGAATAACGCCAAAAATATAAAGCATTACGGAAACGGAAGTGTTCTGTGCTTTTTTGCGCCGGTATTCGTCAATCCTAGGTTTCAGTTCACGTTCTGGTGCCAGTGAAGAAAGAAGTTCATCAATATCTCCCATGTCTCCCAGCGCTTCTGTGTAAGCCTGATTTTCAGATTTTCCTTCTGAAATGTGGGCTTCAAAGTGTTCATTCAAGTCTGCAAGAATTTCTTCTTTAAGTTCTGCAGCCTTTCTGGTTTTTGGTACATCATTAAAAAGTACGTCTACATAATTCTTAATTTTTCTGTTCATCTTCATTCTCCTCTCTGATCAGTTTTTCAACAAGACTGTGGATTCTTTCCCAGTCCTGGCGGTTTTCACGGTAAAAGTCCCTGCCTTTATCCGTAATAGAGTAGTACCTTCTTCTAGCCCCGGAATTTTCATCCCCCCAATAGGAGGAAATCAGTTTCTTTTCTTCAAGCCGCCGGAAAGACGTATAAAGCGTTGCTTCCTTCAGTTCAAAGGCATTTTCGCTCAGTTCGTTTATAGATTTGTTAATCTGATAACCATAACTGTCGCTTTCTGCAAGCCGGGCCAGAATGATGGTATCTGTTAAGCCTCTCAGAATTTCTGAAAAGTTCAGCATCTTTCCTGCCTCCTGTGATATATCCTAAAATATAATACCTCGGCTGTCAAGGTATTATATAATAAAAAGTATCTTTTTTTTAATAAAGTTGAATTTTTCAAAAATCAAATAATTCCTTTTACATTTAGAAAATAATCGTGTATAATTTACGATATGTTAGAAGTACTTAGCGATGCAGACTATGAAATGTTCCGTAAACTCATTTATGAAGAAAGCGGTATTACTTTTTCTGCAACAAACAGGTCTATTCTCGACAGCCGTATCAAGGAGATGCTTCGTAAGAAGAATATAGCAACTCCTGCAGATTATTATGCTGTTGTAACTAAGAATACAGAAGAAATGAAGGAGATGCTGGATTCTGTAACTACGAACCTTACACGCTTCTTCCGTAATCAACCTCATTTTGATGCATTCATTAATTATGTTATTCCGAATGTCATTGAAAATAAAAAAGCAGCTGGTGTTGACCGCACAATAAAAATTTGGAGTGCAGGATGTTCAACTGGTGAAGAGCCTTACACAATCGCCATGATTATGAAAGATATCTGTCCGCCTGGCTGGGATTTTAAGGTAACTGCTTCTGATATTTCAATGAAATCTTTAATGACGGCCCAGCAGGGTTTTTATGCAGACACAAAAATGGATGGTGTTCCTGCAAATTACCTTACAAAGTATTTTACAAAGGTAGACGGCGGCTATCAGATTAAAGATGAGATAAAGAGTAAAATTCACTTTGACTATCATAATCTTAAGAATGATTCTGGTGCCCGGAATCTGGATGTCATTTTCTGTAGGAACGTTCTGATTTATTTTGATGAACCTGCCCAGCTCACCGTTATAAATCGTTTCTATAATTCAATGGCACCTAAATCTTATCTGTTTATTGGACATTCTGAATCTTTGTTCGGTATGAACACCCAGTTTGAGTTCCTTAAAACTCAGTGGGCTTGTTTGTATGGAAAGGGGACAAAGGCCTGATTAAGCCTTGTTTTACAATTTATTTTTTCTAAATTAGGACTTGCGTTATGGATGATATTTCAGTAATGGTTTGTGATGATTCTGCCTTAATGCGGAATCTGATTAGTAGAATTGTTGATGAAACACAGGGATTTTCTGTTTGCGGACGTGCAGAAAACGGTCAGAATTTGCTTGATCAGCTTACAGGCGGAAAAGTAAAGCCTGATGTAATCCTTCTTGATATTGAAATGCCAAAAATGACAGGTGTTGAATTCCTTAAAAAGAGAAAGGAACTTCGCATTGATGTGCCTGTTATTATTCTTTCTAGTGTTGCAACAGAAGGTGCTGCCGTAACAATCCAGTGTCTTGAACTTGGTGCAGCAGACTTTATTACAAAGCCTGGCGGATCTTCTGTAACACTTAAAATTGGCGATGTTTCAAATGATATTATTGAATACATTGCTTCTTACGGCGGTTCTTACGCAACTGCTCACGGAAAGCAGATTCCGGCTCCTGAATTCTTTACTCAGCAGGCAAAACTAAAAGAAGCAGAACGCTTTGTTATTCAGAAAAAGGGTGATGAAGCGGCAAAGGCTGCCTCTATTAAGAAAACTGATGTTGTTCCGCAGAGCTGGTTTACGCAGAAGGCAAAAGAGCCTGTCGTTATTACTCCGGAGCGCAGCGGCGGAAGAATTGAAATTATTGCAATCGGTATTTCTACCGGCGGTCCTAATGCCCTGCGTGATGTATTTAAGATGATTGACCCCCGCTTAAAGCAGCCTATTCTTGTTGTTCAGCACATGCCTGCCGGATTTACAAAGGAATTTGCCGCAAGTTTGAATTCAATCTGTCCTCTGGAAGTTTCAGAAGCAGTAGACGGCGAGCCGATTCTTGACGGCCATGTTTATATTGCACCTGGAAGTTATCACATGTTTGTAGAACACAGACCTCTCGGAAACTTTATTAAGCTGAATCAGGAAGCCCAGCGCAATGGTCACAGACCTTCTTGTGATGTTCTCTTTGAATCAGTTGCAAAGATTTACCAGAACAAAGCCCTTGGCGTTATCATGACTGGTATGGGACGGGATGGCGCTGCAGAAATTACGGAAATGAGAAAGAAGGGGGCATGGACTTTGGGACAGGACCAGGCTTCAAGTATTGTATACGGAATGCCAAAAGTTGCCTTTGAAATGGGTGGAGTTCAGAAACAGGTTCCGCTTATGCAGATGGCCGATGAAATCAGTAAACTGGCCCGCGAGCATCTTCTGGCTTAGTCTTCTGTATTTTCATTTACATTTTGTGAATTTTTTGAAAGGACACGAATCTTCATAATGGGATTCGTGTTTCTTGTTTTAAAGAATACCAGGGCAATTGCAAGGGTAAGAAAAAGAATGGAAATGATAAATCTGAATATTTCTGGAGCAGGGGCTTTTTCTGAATGCAGTTTCCAAAGTGGAGCGGCTGCAAAATATCCGCCAAACGCCGCGGCAATAGGAAAGAGAAGGTATAAAACTCTTGCAATCCTTTGCAGCCAGTTCGGGCGGAAGTTTTTTTCAAAAATAAATTCCGAAGTCTTTTTTATTTTTCCAGTTCCTTTATCCTTGCGTTGCATTCAACTTCTCCCATTTTATTTTCTAAAACTGAATATGTATCCCGAAGATTATATAAAGCATCAAGATAATAGGGGTTAATTGAAACAGCCTGCTCAAAAAATTCAGCCGCTTCTTCGTATTCTTCCATCTGAAAATCTGCAACACCCATAAGGTTCCATAAATGAGCATTAAGAGGATTTAAATCCAGCCCTTCTTCACAGATAAATTTAACTTCCTGCAGCTGTTTCAGCATAAGGGTAATTGTTGCATAGGTTTCTGTTACATCATCATTGTCTGGGGCAATTTTGTAGGCCATGGCAAGGGCTCTTTTTGCATCAAGCAGTTCTCCTGCATCCCTGTATGTTACTCCCAGATTGTACCATAAAAGGTAATTGTCTTTTTGAATTACAAGAGCACGCTTAAAGCAGGCAATTGCTTCATTATATGAACCGTCAGAAGCGAGGATTATAGCCTGATTGTTAAGTTTATCTGGATTTTCTATCATTATTTTTCCTGTCAGTCCTTTATGAATTCTGGCGGCACCAGAGAAATAAAGAGTTCTTTTATATCTGCTGAATCAAGAATGGCACTGTTTTCTTTTATCAGGGCAATTCCCTTTTGAGCAGCCTTTTCTATGCAGCCGTATTTTTCCAGAATGGAAATGCACTTTTCTACAGCTGGTGAGTCAGGGCCTTCTGCAGCTGCCTGACTCATGCAAAGTGAAATTTCATTTTTATCTTCCGGGTGGTCGCAAACATGCATTATTACAGGGAGACTTTTTTTGCCTTCCACAATGTCGTCTCCACGTTTTTTACCCTTGTTACCTGTAGTCAGATTTATTACATCATCAATAATCTGAAAGCCCATGCCTATGTTTGCAGCGGTATTTCCCAGTTCTTCCGCAGCACTTTCAGAAAGACCTCCTGCAATACCACCTGTTTTGGCTGCAAGGGAAGCAAGCCTTCCGGTTTTATTTTTTACCATGGCAAGATATTCATCTTCTGTTGGAAAAATAGAAGGATTCCTGTGCCAGTGAATATCCATTGCCTGACCAAGATGAAGCCGTCTAAGTTCCTGTGTGTAGGTCTGATAAAAAATCAGTTTTTCTTCTGCTGATATTTTGCAATTGTTTATGCAGACTGGAGCTTCAAAATAAAGCCATGAAGCGGCATTAATTGCGGTGTCTGTTCCGTATGTAATATGAGCAGCGGGCTTTCCCCTTCTTAAATCAGCTCCGTCTTCAATGTCATCATGAATCAGGCTTGCTGTATGAACAAATTCCACAAGGGGTGTAAGTGAATATATTTCTTCTTCGCTTAAAAGTTCTTTTGCAGTCTGTTTTTTTGCCATCTGATAGCAGAGAACCATAAGCAGAGGGCGCCATCTTTTTCCACCAAGTTCAATAAGATTTTTATTAGGACTTATCAGATTTTCAAAATGACTGCCTTGCATGACAGGGGGAAGTTTTCCAAAACTGTCTTTTATCCACTTTGAGTCTGCCTCTGCGGGCAGGGCTTTTTCAAGGGACTTTTCTATATTGTTCAGTATGACTTTGAAGTTATTGTTCATAACCTTAAATATATAGGAGTTTATGGAAAAATACAAATTTCTACAAAGACTTAAAGATTGGAAAAAAAGAGGAAAATCAGAAAAAAATAACAAAATTTTCTTGACGATTGGCATTATAAATCATTAATTTTATATTTAGAATAAGTAAAGAAGAGGATTTCTAATGGCAGAAGAGAAAAACGAGCAGGCAGAAGATCAGACAGAAAATGCTGCTGAATCTGCAGATGTACAGAAAGATGAGGCTGCAGAAGAAAAAAAGGAACAGACTCCTGAAGAAAAAATTGCAGCACTTGAAGCAGAAAATGCCGACCTTAAAGATCAGCTTCTGCGACGAGCAGCCGATTTTGACAACTACAGAAAGAGAATGATGAAGGAAAAGCAGGACACTTACGACTATGCAAATGCATCCCTGCTTGGAGACCTTCTTGACAGTCTTGATAATTTTGACCGCACGATTGATGCTGCAAAAGATGCAAAAGATGCAAAATCAATCGCAGACGGTATCAAGATGATTAACAAGAATCTTGTAAAAATGCTTGGTGATAAGTATGGACTTGTTGCTTACGGAAAAGAAGGAGATGAATTTAATCCTGATGAACATGAAGCAATCGGCCGTATAGAAGATGAAAAAGCCAAGAAAGAAACTTTGGCTCAGGTTTATCTTAAAGGTTATAAACTGAAAGACAAGGTTATCCGGCACGCTAAGGTAATGGTTAAAGTACCAGTTTCAAAATAGCAAGCTATTTTGAAACACGAGTTTTGCAAGCAAAACTCGCAGAATATTCAGTGTAGTAAATTAGAAAGCGAGGTAGATAAAATGGGAAAGATTATTGGTATTGACTTAGGAACAACAAACTCATGTGTTTCTGTAATGGAAAACGGTGAGCCGGTAGTAATTCAGAATTCAGAAGGTGGAAGAACAACTCCTTCTATCGTAGGTTTCACAACAAAAGGCGACAGAATTGTAGGTGCTCCTGCAAAAAACCAGATGGTAACAAATCCAAAGAATACTGTATATTCTGTAAAGCGTCTTATTGGACACAGATTTGCAGAACTTCAGGGAGAAGCAACAAAACTTCCTTATACAGTAATTGATAACGGTGCAGACTGTCGTGTAGAAGTTGATGAAAACGGAACAAAGAAACGCTATTCACCACAGGAAATTTCTGCATTTATCCTTCAGAAAATGAAGAAGACTGCAGAAGACTATCTTGGACAGGAAGTTACAGAAGCCGTTATTACAGTTCCAGCTTACTTTAATGACTCTCAGCGTCAGGCAACAAAGGATGCCGGTAAGATTGCAGGTTTGGATGTAAAGCGTATTATCAACGAACCTACTGCCGCTGCCCTGGCATTCGGTTTTAATAAAGACCAGTCAAAGGAACGCACAATTGCCGTTTATGACCTTGGTGGTGGTACATTCGATATTTCTATTCTTCAGCTTGCAGACGGTGTATTTGAAGTTCTTTCTACTAATGGTGATACACATCTTGGTGGAGATGACTGGGACCGCACAATTTCTAACTGGCTCATTGAAGAATTCAAGAAAGATACAGGTATTGACCTTTCTAAAGACCCAATGGCTATGCAGCGTCTCCGCGAAGCTGCAGAAAATGCAAAGATTGCACTTTCTAACCAGACAACAACAGACATCAACCTTCCTTATATTACAGCTGATGCAACAGGTCCAAAACACTTGCAGAAGTCTTTGAGCCGTGCTCAGTTTGAACAGATGACAGATTCACTCTTTGAACGCACAAAGGAACCTTGTAAGAAGGCTTTGCAGGATGCAAAACTTTCTGCAGACCAGATTGACGAGGTTATCCTTGTTGGTGGTTCTTCTCGTATGCCAAAAGTTCAGGAAGTTGTAAAAGCTATCTTTGGAAAAGAAGGAAGCCGTTCTGTAAACCCGGATGAAGCCGTATCTATTGGTGCCGCTATTCAGGGTGGTATTCTTAATAAGGATGTTAAACAGGATATTCTTTTGCTTGATGTTACTCCACTTTCACTTGGTATTGAAACAATGGGTGGCGTATTCACAAAACTTATCCCAAGAAATACAACAATTCCTACAAAGAAGAGCCAGATTTTCTCTACTGCTGCCGACGGACAGACTGCAGTTTCTATTCACGTACTTCAGGGTGAACGCGAAATGGCAGACCAGAACAGAACTCTTGGACGCTTTGACCTTGTAGGTATTCCAGCCGCTCCTCGTGGAGTTCCACAGATTGAAGTTACATTCGATATCGATGCAAACGGTATTGTTCACGTATCTGCAAAGGATCTGGGAACAGGAAAGGAACAGCACATCCAGATTACTTCTTCTTCCGGTTTGAGCGATGCTGAAATTGAAAAGATGGTAAAGGATGCAGAAGCTAATGCCGCTGCAGATAAGGCTAAGCGCGAAGGTGTTGATGCCCGCAATGAAGCAGACAGCATGATTTATGCAACTGAAAAGTCTTTGAAAGAACTTGGCGACAAGGTAGACGGAGCAGAAAAGCAGAAGATTGAAGATGCAATCGCCGCTTTGAAGCAGGCTATGCAGGGCGACAATGTTGAAGAAATCAAGTCTAAGACAGAAGCCCTTAAACAGGCTTCTTATAAGATTGCTGAAGAACTTTACAAGCAGCAGGGTGCTGCCGGTGCTCAGCCAGGTGCAGATGGTGCCGCAGGAACAGGCGCAGGGGCAGATGCCGGAGCTGCTGAAGGTGAATCTAAATCTTCTGGCTTTGACAAAGGCTCTGCAGATGATGTAGAGTACGAAGTAAAAGACGAAGATAAGTAGTCAATAAATAAAATTTAATTTAATGTTATTCCCGGGCCTGACCCGGGAATCTGTATATTATGGAGTAGTATGGATTGTCGGGGGCATTCCGGCAATGACAGGCATATAAGGTTTATATCATGGCAAAGCGTGACTATTACGAAGTATTGGGTGTAGAAAAATCAGCTGATCAGGAAGCAATTAAGCGTGCTTATCGCAAACTTGCGGTAAAGTACCATCCGGATAGAAATCCAGGCGATAAAGAAGCCGAGGAAAAATTCCGCGAGGCTACAGAAGCTTATGAAGTTCTTTCAGATGACAAAAAACGACCTCTTTATGACCAGTACGGTTTTGCCGGTGTAGACGGAATGGATCAGGGGGGCGGCGGTGCTCAGTATTCACATGCCTTCCATGACTTCAGCGACTTGTTTGGTGGAGCAGGTGGCGGCTTCTCTGATATTTTTGACTCTATTTTTGGTGGCGGATTTGGAGGCTCTTCTTCCAGAGGCGGTGCCAGAAGCAGTGGACCTGCTGCCGGTGCCAGCCTGCGCTATGACCTGCATATTCAGTTTAAAGATGCCGTTTATGGAACAAATGCAGACATTCATTTTAAGCATAATGAAGCCTGTTCCATCTGTAAGGGTAGTGGAGCGGCTCCTGGGGCATCAAAAAAGACCTGTCCGACCTGTAACGGTATGGGCCAGGTTCGTCAGGGAAACGGATTCTTTACAATCCAGCAGACCTGTCCTAAGTGCCGCGGAAAAGGTCTTGTTGTAGACAAGCCTTGTGCAAGCTGCCGTGGTTCTGGTATTCAGGAAAAATCAAAGGCAATGTCCCTTAAAATTCCTGCCGGTGTGGATGATGGAAAACGTATCGTAATAAGAGGACAGGGGGATGCTGGAGAAAACGGCGGACCTGCTGGAGACCTCGTTGTTGTTCTTCATGTTGAACAGCATCCAAACTTTGAGCGCGATGGAAATGATTTGTACTGTGCAGTGCCTATTTCTATGGCACAGGCTGCTCTTGGCTGCGAAATCTCAATCATTTCTTTGGACGGAAAACGAGTTACCATTAAGGTGCCGGACGGAACTCCAAATGGAAAACTTTTGAGAATAAAGGGCGAAGGTGTGCCTGTTGCAAATTCAAGCAGAAAAGGCGATTTGTACGTGAAAGTTATGGTTCAGATTCCTAGCCGTCTTTCTGTAAGGCAGAAGGAACTGCTTAAGCAGTATATGGAGCTTGAAAATCCACCTGCAGAACCTCAGCTTATGGCCCTTTCAAAACTTGGAGATTAAAAATCCATTTAAAACGTCATCTTTGATAACTTTTTTCTGCAAATCTGCCGATTATGTGTTAGAATGGTAGTAATACATTTATTTTGTATTCAGAGGTATACATGTATAAATCGCAGAAAAAAATAGTCTTAGTTTCCGTTAATGTTTTTGCTATTGCAAGTTTTATTTTAATCTGTCTCTTTCTTCTACCCAAGAAAGATTCGTCCTCCTTTTCAATTTATACTTTTCTGGTTACTGTAATAATATTCCTTGCTGTAGTCTTTTGGGGAAACAGAATCAGGGCTTATCTGATTTCTTATGTCAGAAAGCATACTCTTGAAAGCGGTGAAACCGTTATACTGAACAACTTTATAGACAGACTTCGTTTCTGTTATTCCCTTGATGATTTTTATACTGCAATTGGTGACGTTCTGGAAAAACAGGGAGACTGTTCAGTTCTTCTTGTAGACCGCGTTAAAAATTATACCCTCTATAACAGCCCGAACCGTCTTTCTACCGCTGATGATGTAAAGGCAAAACTTGATTCTCACTTTACGGATTCATGGCAGGATGGTTTTTTCTATTTTGACCGTCATATTGGTGTTACTACAAATTACCGCAAGAGCCGCGGATTCTTTATGTGTTATGAAAAGCAGCATCTTTATGTATTCTGCCGTTATACAAGACTTTTTGACGTTTCTGTTTATACCCGTCTTTTTGAAGAGTACAAACGCTTTATTTCACGAACAAGAACTGTTTCTGAACTTTCAGAAATTTCTGCAACAACAAAGGAATGGGAACAGCTGGCAGATACCCAGCAGTCATTCCTGCCTCAGAAAATTCCTGATATTCCTAAACTCAAGATTGCAACATATTACCGCCCTTTGGTAAACGTTTCTGGTGACTACTTTTCAATTCTTCCGATTGATTCTTCAAAAACCCTTCTTATGCTGGGGGACGTTTCTGGAAAAGGTCTTCCTGCTGCCCTTATCATGGGTCTGGTAATGAACACTGTAAAAATTATTGAAGATAAAGAAGATTTGGTTGGCGTGCTTCATGCAATTGATAAGTCAATTAAGGGAATGCACCTTCAGGATAAATATACTGTATTGTTCCTCAGCATTGTTGATACGGAAAAGATGAAAATCCGCTATATCAATGCTTCCATGTCTGACCCTCTTATTCTTTCTCCTTCTCCAGACGGTTATCGCATTAAGCCTCTTACTTCAAATGCTTCCCTTATCGGTATTCTTGATGTAGGTGATGTAACGGTTGCAGAAAAGCGCCTCTTCCGTGGTGATACAATTCTTATGGCAACTGACGGTGTATCTGAAGTTATGGATGACAGCGGTGTAGAACTTGGTGATACAGATATTTACAAGAAGACTCTTATGGCCGGTGCGGCAAAATCTCCTCAGCAGATGGTTGATGACATTGTTGATTTAATCTGGAAGTATAACGGCGATAAGAAACTTCATGATGACGTTACAATGATGATTGCAAAGGTAGGTTACTGATATGATTTACGTTTATTTGAACATTGCGGCAGCCATTTTTCTTGGCTTCTTTACTCACCTTATGGATAAAAAGGTGAAAAACAACAATATCGGTGTCAGTTCTCTTTCTATTGCAATGCTTCTGACAAGCGTAGAAAGTGTTATCTTTGTTCTGATAATTGCATTTAAGGATTTCTGGTTTGATGCCCTTACTACTCAGGGAATGAAAATTCTCTTTAGTCTGGACGGAATCTTTTTTACCATGCTGAGTTTCAGTCTGGTTGAAATTGCTTCAAATAAAAAGAATTCTCTGGTCAGAATCATAAAATATGTTCTTTATCTCTTTTCAGTTGTAATTGTCTATGCAAAATTCAGTACAATTGATGTTTCTCTGGAAAATGGAATTATTATTGGTTCTGAATTCCTCTTCTATAATCCTGCAAGAAAATTCTTTCCATGGACATGGGTTACTTTGTTTACTTTTATCTACAGATATGCAGTGCCTGTAACCTGTTTCCTTTTCCTTACTATTATTCAGGAAGATAAGGCTACTCAGCTTGAAAGATACCAGTCTGCCGTTATTGGAGAAGGATTCCTTTTGTTATGGGCAATCAGTTTTGCCATCAAGTACATTTCAACAATCAATCCGGCTTTCTCTCTGCTCTTTATGTATGCCTACCTCTTTATGTATGTGGTTATTTATATTGCCCTTACAAAAACAACAGTTCCTTCCGGAAAGGCTATGTTTGTCACTTTAATCAAGACATTCCTTTCTTATCTGCTTCCAGCTGGAATTGTTGGTGCCCTTTGTACTATTTTCCAGCCGGCAGGTGAAGGCTATACGGTTCAGTTTATTATTACTTTCTGTTTATATGCGGCAGGAGGTATTCTTATTGCCCTTAAAGTAAGTGATTTGCTTTCTTCTTCTTCAAAACTTTATACGGCAGATTATGAAGCGGCTCTTGAAAAAGACCTTGCCAGTGTAGACTACAAGGGTGCAGAAATGGATGCAATCATCGCAAAGATGTTTGAAATCCTTAAAAGGAATGTGAAAACTTCTTCTATGGGTGTTTACATTCTTTCAGGTGCAAATGAACTTTCAACAGCCTATTCTTCAAATAATGTAGACGTAAAGATTTCCCTAAACAATCCGATTTTTGATGTGCTTCTGAACATAAATAAAAGTATCGTTGTTTCTTCTGAAATTGAAAAAGAACATGATCTTGCTGTTATTAAAGATAATCTGGAAGCCTTCTTTAAACTTACAAAATCTGATTGTTTCTTTATTCTTAATGAAGGTCATAACATCTTTGGTATTATTACTCTTGGTGTTAAGGCCAGTGGAGACCACTATAAGGAATATGACCTTAACGTATTTGTAAAACTTTATTCTTACTTCTTCGTATTTGGATATTACATGCGTAACATTTCAAATAAAGGTGTAATCGGTATCGTAAACCGGGAAATCCGAATGGCAAGCCAGATTATTACTTCCATTCAGGAAAACCTTGACCATGTGAAGAATGAAAAAGTTGATATAGGATACCTCATGGTTCCGGCCCATTCCATTGGAGGTGAATTCATAGACATGATTCGCCTTACGGCAACACGCCACCTCTTTGTTGTTGGTGACTTGTCTGGAAAGGGTATTGCGGCTTCCATGAACATGGTTATCTTAAAGTCCATTATCCGTGCTTATCTTTCAGAAGTTCACGACTTTAAGCAGCTTGTTGTAAAGCTGAACACCTTCGTAAGGGATTCCCTTCCTAAGGGAACAATCTTTGCGGGACTTTTTGCCTTGATTGACTTTGAAAGTGATACCATGTACTACATTAACTGCGGTATTCCAGCCCTGATGGCTTATACTCAGGTTTATAACAACGTAATTGAAATTCAGGGTAGTGGTCACGTTCTTGGATTCGTAAAGGATATTAGTCCTTATATTTCTGTAAAAACTTCTAAACTGCAGCGTGGTGATATTATCCTTGCCTGTACAGACGGACTTGTTCAGTCACACTCCCTTCGTGGTGAGCAGTTTGGAAAGGAACGTATTCAGCAGTCTATTCTGGATAACTCAACTTATCCGGCACAGCGCATGACTCAGTTTATTTTTGACGGACTTGTAAAGTTCATGTCAAAGGAAATGGAAGACGACGTTTCTATTCTTGTTCTTAAATATGAAGGAATTCCTGAGCCTGAAAGTGAGGGTGAAGCAGAATCAGAATCAGAAGCAGAGGGTGAGGAAAATGCAGATTCTTCTGTTGAAGCTGAAGCTGGTGCAGCGCCTGCTGATGCCATGACTGAAGATGCTGCAGCGGCCTTAATTGCGGCTGCCGCAGCAGACGCCGAGGCTGCAGAAAGTGCTGCCGCCCAGGTTGCCGAAGAAACAGAAGCCATCGCTAATGCAGGGGAAAACAGTCCTGTATTTGAAGAGCCAGTTGCTGAATCTGCAGAAAGTCCTGCTCCTTTAGATGACCCTGATTTACCGCCGGGATTTGAAATGCCGGATTTAAGCGACCTTGATGCCATGATGAAGGAGGCTGGATTATAATGGAAAACCTGAAAATCGTAGAAAAAGACGGTGCTAACTATCATCTTTATGAACTGGAAGGGGCTCTTAATGCCTATACTCTTGGTGACTTCCAGAATACTTTGTATGAAGCAGTTCAGAAAAACAACATCATACTTGATATGTCAAAACTTATAGAACTTGACCCTGCGGGAATAGGCTTCCTTATGGCGGCCTTTAATGATGCTGATGAAGTTGGTCATAAACTATTTTTTATGACCATGTCAAACGAAGCTGAAAAAGCAATTTCCAGCACGGGCTTCAAGTCTCAGTTTAACCTGATAAACTCGGTTACAGAAGCGAACTAAAACATGATGAAGAAAGGCTCCGCAAGATGTGCGGAGCTTTTCTTTTATAACGGCAGGTATAACTTTCTGCAAAATTTGTATAAAATGCGGAAATTTGATAAAATCAAAATATGGTAATTTCTTCTATAGATTTGAAAAACGGACACGTCGTTCAGCTTAAGAACGGCAAGGAACTGGTACTTCAGCGTGATGATGCTGAAAACCTTATTAACCAGTTTGACATGTATGGCGAAGTCGCTGTTATTGATTTGGATGCGGCTCTCGGTAATGTTGATGCAAAGGGAAACACAGTAAATACCCCGCTTCTCAAATCTTTACTCCATCATGGAAACGTCAGAACCGGCGGTGGAATCCGCACTGTAAAACGAGCAAAAGAACTTGTTGCTCTTGGTGCAGAAAAAGTTATCATAGGTTCAAGAGCCTGGAAGGCAAATCCTGCTCCTGGCGAATCAGTTTTAAATGAAGACTTTTTGAATGAGCTGATTGCCGCAATCGGAAAACAGCGCATTATTATTTCTGTAGATGCAATAAACGGAAAAATTGCAGTAAAGGGCTGGACTGAAACTATAAACGTTCCTCTGGTAGAAGGGGCAAAGCAGGCAGAAAAATTCTGTTCCGAACTTCTTTTTACCTGTGTAGAAAAAGAAGGCTGTATGCAGGGCACAAATATGGACTATGTCCGCCAGCTGCGCCAAGCCGTAAATTGCCGTGTGGTTGCTGCCGGCGGCATTTCTTCGGTTGAAGAAATTGCAGAACTAGAAAAATTGCACTGTGATGTTCAGCTTGGAATGGCTCTTTATACTAACAAGGTTTCATTAAAAGATGCCTTTGTTGCCTGCCTTGATTTTGAAAAATCGCCGCTTATTCCTGTAATTGCACAGAGCGTGAATGGCGAAGTTTTAATGCAGGGCTATGCAAATGCAGAGGCTGTTCAAAAATCTTTTGAATGCGGAAAACTTACTTTCTGGAGCCGTTCAAGAAATGAACTCTGGACTAAGGGCGATACAAGCGGAAACTTCCTGCAGCTTGTAAGAATGCGTGCAGACTGCGACAGGGACTGTATTCTGGCAACAGTTCTTCCTACCGGGCCTGCCTGCCATACTGGAAGCTGGACCTGTTTTACAAGTGCTCCAGATGAAAAATCCAGCATGGGTCGTCTTTACAACATTATTGCAGACCGTTTTGCTAATCCTCGTCCTGGCAGTTATACTGCAACTCTGGATGCAAAACGTGTCCGTGAAAAGGTAGAGGAAGAAGCAGAAGAGCTCTGTGAAGCGGACGATAAAGATGAAGTAATCTGGGAAGCTGCAGATTTGCTTTATTTTGTAAACGTTCTTTTATATAAAGAAGGCGTTACATGGAAAGATGTTTACGACGAGCTGGATAAGAGGCATAAAGAGTAATAATAGGAAAACCGTTAAAAAAAATTGCGTAAGCAATTTTTTAGGTTTTACAATTTGGTTTTACCATTTAGGTTTTACCACTTAAGGAAACAAATATGATTAAAATACAGAAATATAAGGATGTTGAGCCGGAGTTCTTTAAGGGACGTTCATTTGGTGATTCAAATGAAGTTGTAGTTTCGGTTCTGGAAGAAGTTCAGAAGAGGGGAGATGCCGCTCTTCGTCTTTATGGACAGAAATTTGATGTAGCAGTTCCTGAGAATTTTGAAATTCCTCAGGAAGAACTTAGGGCTGCCGCAGAAAAACTAAAGATAGAAAAACGCGATGTATATGATGCTATTGTTTATTCACATGATTTAGCCTTGCGTTTTGCAGGTATGCAGCGCAAGTCTTTTACGGATTTTGAAGAGGAACTTGAATCAGGCATTATTACCGGTCAGAAAACTCTTCCTGTAGATCGGGCCGGCTGCTATGTTCCTGCAGGCCGTTTTCCTCTTGTTTCTACAGTAATCATGACGGTTACTCCTGCTGTTGCGGCTGGAGTGCCTGAAGTAATTTTATGTACACCGCCACGCGTTCACCCGGATGATAAGGTTGAAGCCGGAAAAACAGGAACTGGCGTTCCTGGAAAAGCCTTTGTAGGTGGAAAGCCTTATGCAGATGAAGGAATTATGGCAGCGGCATATATTTGTGGTGTAAACCGGGTATTTGCAGTGGGTGGCTCACAGGCTATCGGGGCAATGGCATATGGAACTGCTTCAATTCCTCAGGTTGATGTAATTGTTGGACCCGGAAATAAGTTCGTTGCTTCTGCAAAAAAAGCCGTTTTTGGAACTGTCGGAATTGATATGGTTGCAGGCCCTACAGAAGTAATGGTAATTGCAGATAAGTCTGCAAGTCCAAAATGGGTTGCTGCTGATATGCTGGCACAGGCAGAACACGATGTTGTTGCCCAGCCTGTTCTTGTAACAGACAGTGAAGACTTTGCAAGGTCTGTAAGTGAGCAGATAGAAGAACAGCTTGAAACTCTGACAACAAAAACTGTAGCAAGACAGAGTATTGATAACTGCGGAAAAATAATTGTAGTTGATTCTCTGGAAGAAGCCATAGAAATTGCAAACAGGAAGGCTCCAGAACACCTTGAACTTGCTATGGAAGAAGGACATCTGCGGGATAAAATAGAAACTGCCGTTCACAATTACGGTTCTCTGTTTATCGGTCACTATTCAGCAGAAGTTTTTGGAGACTATGCTGCCGGTCTTAATCACACACTGCCAACTTCGGGTTCTGCCCGCTATACAGGCGGTCTGAGCGTAAGAATGTTCCTTAAAACAGTAACTACACTTCGAGTAAAGGAAAATGCTTCCGGCATGGTGCGCAGTGCAGCCGCAGCAGGATATCTTGGTGATGCAGAAGGTCTTGCAGGTCATGCTCGTGCCGCCCGTTTGAGGATAGAAAAATGATTTTAGATGTTGTAAAACTTGGTGATGAAGGTCTCAGACAGAAGTCTGTGCCTGTTGAAGAAGTAAATGATGAAATCCGCAAACTTGCGGAAGATATGTTTGAGACAATGATTGAAGCAGACGGTGTTGGTCTGGCTGCTCCTCAGATTGGAAAAAACATCAGAATGTTTGTTTTAATTGCAGATGACGATGTTCGGCGTGTTTTTATCAATCCTCAGATTATAAAGACTTCTCAGGAAACTGGTGAATATGATGAGGGCTGCTTGAGTATTCCTCAGGTTTACGAAACAATTGTTCGTCCTGTAGCCGTAACTGTTCAGGCTTTGAATGAAAACGGAAAGCCTTTTACTCTGGATGCAGACGGACTTCTTGCCCGCATTATTCAGCATGAATACGACCATCTGGATGGAATCCTTTACATAGACCGCGGTGATAAAGAATTTGCAGAAAAAACAGAAGCTCAGTTCAAGAAACGCGCTGAACGGGCTGCTCAGAAAGCAAAGGAAAAAGAAGCCAAGGCTAAAAAGATTGCGGCAAAAATTGCTGCTAAAGAGGCTAAGAAAAACAAGTGATAAAAATACTGTATGCGGGAAGTCCTGAACCTGCCTGTGAAAGTTTAAAGATTCTCTTTGAAAAGCAGAAAGAATGCGGTTTTCAGATTGTTGGCGTGCTTTCTAATCCGCCGTCTGCAAAAGGCAGGCATAAAGATTTGATTCCTACTCCTGTAGCAGCCTTTGCTGCAGAAAAAGGGCTTCCTGTTTTTACGCCGGAACATCTTGATTCAGACTGCCGTGCACAGATTCAGCCTCTTGGTGCAAATCTTCTTGTAAGTTTTGCTTATGGCCATATTTTTGGTCCAAAATTTCTGGCAATGTTTGATAGGGGAGGCATGAATCTTCATCCTTCTCTTCTGCCAAAATACCGTGGATGTACTCCTGTTCCTGCGGCCATCCTGAACAGAGATTCTGAAACTGCCGTTACAGTGCAGACTCTGGCTTTGGGAATGGATGAAGGCGATATTCTTGCTCAGGAAATTGTAGAACTGAATGGAAGTGAAACTTCCCAGTCGCTTCTGGACTACAGTGCAAAAAAAGGTGCAGATTTAATCTGTTCTCTTCTTGAAAAAGTTTCAGCTTTGCCTGAAGGTGAAAAACTTTCTGGTCATCCCCAGAGCGGAGATGCCTCTTATACAGGAATTATTAAAAAGGAAGACGGTAAGATTGACTGGTCGGAAGATGGGCTTAAAATTGAAGCAAAAATCCGTGCTTATTTTCCGGAGCCAGGCTGCTGGTGCATGGAAAAGGGGCTTACTTTAAGAATCCTTTCTGCGTCTTTTATTGCTGATGAAGATGAAAGGGCTCTTGTTTATAAAAGTGAAGCCTTTGGCAAGGTTCTTGCCTTTGTTAAGGCAGAGGGAATATATATCAAGGTAAAAGGTGGAATCCTTTGTGCCAGAATCCTGCAGCGTCAGGGTAAAAAAGAAATGGGATATAAAGATTTTATGAATGGTGCGCGAGACTTTATTGGAACGCAGCTTGAATAGAAAATGAGGACTATATGGAAAACGAAACAAACGAAAAAGCAGAAACAAAGCCTTCTGAAACAAAGAAGGGAAAACTTCCTTCTTTAGGACTTAGTTTTACAAGATTTTATGAAAAACTCCAGACAAGCCTTCCTGCTCTCATATTTACTGCAATCTTTGCCTTTATTATCATGCTGATTTTTGCCCTTGCGGTCTTCTTTATGAATGTTAAGGGGCCTGAAAAAGTTCTTGTACCGAACGTAATGGGTAAAACTCTTGAAGATGCCCTTCTTGAAATGCAGGTTAAGGAACTTTATCCAAGAATTAATCTCCGTTATTCTGAAACTCCTGGTGATGAAGGAACAATTCTTGATCAGTCACCAAAAGCGGGGGCAATTGTAAAAGGTTACAGCAGGGTTTCTCTTGTTGTCAGCCGTGGTGTAATTGTAGATAACGTTGGCGATTATATAGGCCAGAATGTTGATGAACTGGAACTTAAACTTCAGGCTCTTTTTGCAGGTCAAAGACCTCTTATTACGCTGGCTACCCCTGAGTATAAACCTGACCAGTCAGAGGCTGGAACTATTCTTGAGCAGGATCCGCCTGCAGGAACCAGCATTTCTGAACCTGTTACAGTTCAGCTTGTTGTAAGCCGGGGTCCAAATTATGAAAATACAAAGGTTCCTGATTTGATTGGTCAGAGCATCAATGACCTTCTGCAGACTATTTCCCGCAGTAAGATTGTATTTGATATTACCGCACATGCTGCACAGGAAGGTGAAAAGGCCGGAACTGTAGTAAATCAGCAGCTTTTTAATACTGAATACGTTAGAAACTATACAAGAATGACAGTTGAAATTGCCCTTCCTGATAATTCAGATGAAAATGCCCACGGTGTATTTACTGCCCAGCTGGCAGATTATCCGTACCCTGTGCCAATGAAACTGGAGGCAAAACCTCTGGAAGGTGATTCTTATACTTTGGTTACTTTCTCTCATCCAGGTGGTAATGTAACAATTCCGTATACCGTACCTCATGGAACAACTTTGATTCTTAAAGTATCAGAAAAAGCGGTGGAAAGGCAGACTGTAAACTAGATTTGAATTTAAAAGAGGAAGATTATGACCCATCCTTTGATTTGTATGTGTCTTACAGGGAAAACTCTGGAAGAAGATTTGCAGCTTGTTCGTAAATATGAAAAGCAGATTGATATTGTAGAACTTAGGGTTGATCACCTTAATGAAGATGAGCAGCTTTATGCAAAACGTTTTCCTGCAATGATATATAAGCCCTGCATATTGACAATCAGACGAACTGTGGATGGCGGTTTATTTTCTGGAAGTGATTTTTCCAGGACAAATCTTTTTGCAAGGGCACTTGCTTTTGCAGACCCTGATAAATCAAAAAATTTTGCCTTTGTAGATTTTGAAGAAGATTATCATATTCCAAGTATGCATGATGCGGCTATGGCTTTTGGTGTAAAAATCATCAGAAGTTTTCACAGTATGAATGCCCCGGTTTATGATGTAAAAAAACGATGTGATGAAATCAGAAAAACCGGATATGAAATTCCAAAAATTGCCTTTGTGCCTGATTCACTTGCAGATGTTGAAAGGCTTTTTAGGGAAACAAAAGATTTTACCCAATATGAGCATATAATCTGTGCGATGGGGGCAGAAGGTCTTCCTTCAAGAATTCTTGCGGGCTATACAAATTCATTTTTAACTTATGTTTCTCCGGAAGAAATGCTGGGAAAAATGAATGGAATAGGACATATTGATCCTGTTACCCTTAACGAACTGTATAACTTTAAGTCCATAAATGAAAAAACTTCCCTTTATGGAATAACAGGCTGGCCTCTGCCAAAAACTTCCAGCCCTATGATTCATAATGGTGGCTATAAAAAACTGGGACTTGATGCGGTGTATTTTCCAGCCAGGGCAACCCTTATTTCCGATGCAATAAATTTTGCAGATACTGTAGGAATGAAGGGAATGTCTGTTACAATTCCTCATAAAGAATCTGTAATGTATTATCTTGGAGAACAGTCGCCGGAAGTTATTCAGATTGGAGCCTGCAATACAATAGTGAAAAAGAACAATAAATGGGTCGGCTATAATACTGATGCAAGCGGCTTCCGCAGGGCTCTGGAAGAATTTCTGGACGGCACAAAGCTGAAGTTTAAGAAAGTTGCCGTAATTGGAGCGGGGGGCGCTGCAAAGGCAATCGTTTATGCTCTTAAACAGATGGGGGCAAGAGTCTGCATTTTTAACAGAACGATAGAACATGCCCAGCAGCTTGCAGAACGCTACGGCTTCAGTTACTGCCAGCTGGATTCTCGCTCCGCTCCAAAAATTGACGAATATTCTACACTCATAATTCAGACAACTTCTGTGGGAATGAACAGTGAGGCTCCTTCTTCAAAAGAAAATGACCCGCTTTATTTTTATGATTTCCGCGGAAATGAAATGCTGTTTGATATTATTTATACACCAGAAACAACGCCTGTTATGAGGCGTGCGGCGGCAGCAGGCTGTCGTGTATGCAATGGTTATAAAATGCTTGAATATCAGGCCTATGAACAGTTTAAGCTGTTCACAGGTAAAGATATGGAATAAAAGGGTAAAGTTAATAACGCTTTGCTATTATACAGAGGAGAAAAAAATGGGACTTTCACAATCTGAGCAGAAAACTCTGGTTGCCAGAACTGCAATTGACACACTTATAGAAAAGGGACTGATTTTTTCTGGAATGAAAATCGGGCTTGGAACCGGCTCTACAGCAATGCCTGCTGTAAAAAGACTTGCAGAACGAATTCAAAACGGCGACCTTAAAGATATAAAAGCCGTTGTAACTTCTTTTCAAACCCAGAATGCCTGCCAGGATTACGGAATCCCAGTTTATTCTTTAAATGACAGAATTATCGGGGGCCAGCTTGATCTTGCAATAGATGGTGCTGATGAAGTGGAACCTGACTGTAACTGTATTAAAGGCGGTGGTGCTGCCCATGTGCGCGAAAAGATTGTTGAATACAATTCAAAAGTCTTTGTAGTAATTGCGGATTCTTCAAAAGCAGTTCCTAATATCGGAACAAAATTTGCAGTTCCTGTAGAAATTATCAGTGAAGCACGGGTTCCTGTAACAAATGCTCTGAATGTTCTGGGGGCTACCTGCGTTCTGCGCGAAGGCGTGAGAAAGGCAGGCCCTGTAATTACAGACAACGGAAACCAGATTCTTGACTGCACATGGAAAGAACCTATAAATGTTCCGGAAATGGAAGATAAAATCAACTCAATTGTTGGTGTTGTAGAAAACGGTCTTTTTTCTAAGAATAAGCCGATTGTCTTTATTTCTAAGGAAGACGGCTCTGTAGAAATCAGGAATCTTAATTAGAAATTTTAAGTAATGTTTCCTCCATTTCAGCAGGAAATCGCCCTGCATTATCTAAGACTTCTTACAGCCTCTCTTGATGCAGGCGACTCTTCCATGATTCAACTTGCGCGCGAAAGTGAAGAGCGCAAAAATCAGGGGATTATGCTGGGCTGCCTTGTATGCTGCAGTCCCGGCTCTTGCAGGCGGCAGGTTCTTTTTTGCGGAAGCGGAATTGCAAAGGAACTTGTTCTTGGTCATGAAATTCTTGCCCGCTGCGAAAATTTCATTCTTGTTCCGCCACTTGCAGATTCTTTTCTGATAACAGAAGCGCTCGCAAAAAATGATGAAGAAATTCATTCTCTTACAAAAAAAATAAATCTTGCTTCGGATCTGTCTGATGAATCCTCTGAAAAAATAATTCTTCAGGAAAAAAGAAAGGAATTGACAGATGAATCTTTGAAAAATGTTTTTTCCCTTTATTCATTTACCCGTTTTGATGGAAAAAAAATTACCTTAAATCAGATTATCGAAAAACATGGAAATAAACTTCCACCAACAGGCACTGGAGACTGCTGTGCCCCCAAACTGTTAAACTACGCTTTTTCTCATGCCCTCATCCCCATCAGTATGGCCGAGATTTTTTATGGTGAAAGCCGGGGAAACAGAATCTGCGGTAAAGCCTATGCCCCCTGTGATGAAAGGTGCGGATATATCCTTCCAGAAATCCTTGGACTGGAGATTCTGTACAGAGATAAAGACATTGTAGTTGTAAATAAGGAGGCAGGCCTTCTTTCGGTTCCTGGAAAGGGGGAAGATAAGGCAGACTGTGCGGAAAGCCGGATAAAAAGACTCTTTCCTGCAGGGGGAATGCTTGCGGAGGGGGCCTGTATGCTGCAGCAGCCTGCCGTTCACCGTCTGGATATGGAAACTTCCGGCATTCTTATTCTTGCCTTAAATAAAAAATCCCATGCAGAACTGAACCGCCAGTTTGCCAGCGGACTGGTTCATAAAAAATATACTGCCTTACTGGACGGAATCTTAAGGGGAAAGCCAGATGGTCATACAGAACTGCGATTCCGCCTTGACATTGACCGCAGACCTTACCAGATTTATGATGAAAAAGAAGGGAAATTAGCCGTAACAGAATGGCATAAATGCGGAGTTGAAACTTATGAAAATCCTCTTACTGGAGAAAAAAAGAAAGTAACCAGAATAGACTTTTACCCTAAAACAGGGCGCACTCATCAGCTTCGCCTTGCGGCGGCAGATTCTCATGGTCTGGCTCTTCCAATTGTGGGAGACAGTTTATACGGCAAAAAGAATGAGGGTGAAAGGCTGATGCTCCATTCCTGTGAAATTGAGTTTTATCATCCCCGTTCCCAGAAAAAAATACTGATAAGCTGTCCCCCACCTTTTTGATACTTTTTAATAATTATTAATAGCTGATATTATTACGTTTCATAAATATGTAAAGAGTAGAAGTGGAGACTTCAAAGATTCTGCTTATGTAGGTCTTTGTATAACCGCTTTTCAGCATCTTCTTTATCTCTTCTTCCTTTCCCGAAAGTTTGTATTTGTGGTTAAGGCTTCCTACCGGCCTTCCCAAAACAACACCTTCTGCCTTCTTTCTTTTTAAGGCTTCAATCGTCCTTTGGGAAATTAATGTGCGCTCTATTTCTGCAGAAATACTGAATGCAAAGGCCAGAACTTTTCCAGTAAGGTCTTCTCCCAGTTTATAACCTTCTTTTACTGTATATACAATAACACCCCTTTCCATAAGAGAATTCAAAATCGACATTATCATAAACATATTTCTGCCAAGTCTTGAAAGTTCTGAACAGATTATGATATCGCCATCATGTGCTTTTTCTACCAGCTTTCCCAGTTTTCTTTTGCCCGGGGAAATAGTGCCGCTGATGGTTTCTTCTATCCATTCGGAAACTTTAAGTCTGGACTTTTTTATAAATTTGTTGATTTCAAACCTCTGGTTTTCTACTGTCTGTTTGTCTGTACTTACCCTAATGTAACCATAAATCATAATGGCCTCCTATATAATTGTTTTGTGGAATTATTTTAGACCATTTTTGATTCTTTTCATTTTTTTTTGTCATCTAGAAAAAGGGGGGGGATGATGTTAAAAAAAAGACTGCCGTCAAAAGGAGGAAAAAACGGCAGTCTAATGACAAAAAAAGGAGGTATGTTGTTGTTTACAAGGTTTAGTATCTCTTGTTTACACTAAAACAACCACAATTATCTGGTTTGGTTACAAAAAATATATATTTTTTTTGATTTTTTTTATACAATAGCAGGCATGACTTACTTTTTTGAAACCTACGGATGCGAAATGAATATTGCTGAATCTGCATCTGTAGAACAGCTTTTGATTGCCCGCGGATGGAAAAAATCTGAATCTGCACAGACTGCTGACCTTGCAATCATAAATACCTGCTCCGTGCGCGAAACTGCCGAAAACCGAATTATGGGGCGGCTTGGCTGGTACAGCGGGCTTAAGGCTGTGCGGGAATGTCGTATTGGGGCAAAAACAAAAATGCTGGAAGAAGCCCTTGAATATGTAAAGGATGGCGCAAAACCTTTAACTCTTGTAGTTATGGGCTGTATGGCAGAGCGTCTTCTGACTGATTTTCAGAAAGATTTTCCCTTTGTAGATTATGTTGTTGGAACTTATGCAAAACACCATTTTGGAGAAATAATATCTGCTATTGAAGAAGGAAGGCCTGCCTTTCAGCCGGATGATACTGAGCAGTATAAATTTGCAAGTGTTTCTGCTGAGCCAGGAGCCTTTTCTACCTTCCTCCCGATTATGCACGGCTGTAATAATTTCTGTACTTACTGCATTGTGCCTTATGTTCGCGGAAGAGAACTCAGCCGCCCGGTTGATGAAATCCTGCGGGAATTTGATGTACTTGCAAAATACGGTGTAAAGGAAGTTACTTTAATCGGTCAGAATGTAAATTCCTATCAGGGAGTAATGTCAAAAGGCGAATGTTCTTCTGCTGATGATACTGTCGTAAATTTTGCAGGCCTTTTAAAAATTGTTGCGGAACATCTGCGAAAAACTCAGTCTCCTGTAAAGTGGGTGCGCTTTATGTCTTCTCATCCAAAGGATTTTACGGATGATGTAATAGATGTAATAGCCTCTGAGCCGGTTATTTGCCGTCATATTCATCTTCCTGTTCAGCATGGTTCTACTGCCGTTCTTGAAAAAATGAACCGCCGTTATAGCCGTGAGCAGTATCTTGCCCTGGTAGAAAGAATCAAGGCAAAAATTCCTGATATTTCGCTGACTACAGACATAATGATGGGCTTTCCTACAGAAAAAGAAGAAGATGTGGAACTGACTCTTGATTTGATGCGTCAGGTAAAATATGAATCGGCCATGATGTATTATTACAATCCACGTTCCGGGACTCCTGCCGCAAAAATGGAGCAGCTGCCTGTAGAAGTCCGCAAGGAAAGGCTTCAGCGGGTAATTGACCTGCAGCTGGAGCACACTCAGCAGCAGATGAGTCGCCGCGTGGGTAAAACGGTGACTGTTCTTGTAGAGGGCGTAAGCCGTGATAACAGGGATGAACTTCTGGGACAGATTGAGCAGCATGAAAAAATTGCCTTCAAGGCAGATAAAAAGTTGATAGGAAGCTTTGTGAATGTTAAAATTGAAGAGCTTTCTGGCAACACTTATAGAGGAGTTTTAGTTTAAATGATTTTTGCTTTGATTTTATTTCTGGCTTTTGTAGTTTTCCTTGCTTTTTTTGTAGGATTAAATATTGGAAATACCTGTACTTTCTGGTTTTTCAAAACTTATGAAGCCATTCCTGTTTCGGTTCTTGTTCTGATTGCCTTTGGGGCAGGAATAATTGTTTCAATTCTCTTTGTGCTTATTGCAAAACTTAAGGGGCCTTCTGAATCTGAAAAAGAGAGAAGGGAAGAACTTGCAAAAAAGCGTGAAAATGCCAGAATAAAGGCAGAAGAAAAAGCAAAGAAAATCATGGAAAAGCAGAAAAAGCGTGCAGAAAAGACAAAAAAAGTTTCTGATGAAGAAAAAGAAGCTTTTTCAAGCGGATTAGAAGTTTCTACAGTCGAAAAAGAATCTGCCGATAATAAAGAGCAATGAAACTGAAGAAAATTTTTAGTGCATCAGCACTTGTCTTATTTATTTCTGCCGGAACTTTGAATGCGGCAGAACTTACTGCCCGCTTTATTGCAACTGAGTCAGCAAAAAAAGATTCTGTAGAAGAGTCGGTTCAGTACATCAAAAATCAGATTACAAAAATTTCTGTACCTGCAGAAAAACGTTCTGCCTATATTTTTCTTGCGGGCTTAGAAGAACAGCTTTCTTATTATGAAGAAGCCCAGAAGTCTTATGCCCAGGCTGCAGGAATTGCCGCTGGCGATGCAGAGGGAATGCCCAAAAAAACAAATGAACAGCTTGTTCTGGATGCAGTCCGCTGTGCCTTGAGCAGCGGTGACTATATTACTGCCGATAACTATCTTAATTCAGCTGTCCGCAATTCAAAAAATGCCCGGGTTCAGGCCTATATTAAGCTTTATACCCAGTGGAGCGCACTTTGCAAGGCAGACAGCATTTCTGATTTGCAGGAACCTCTGGTAATGCTTCAGGCTTATCTTAAAGTAGAATCCATGCAGGAACTAAAGCCTGTAATTCTTCTTACCCTCTGGTATATTACGGGTGATACTTCCTATTCTAAGCAGATTACTTCGGCTTATCCTTCTTCTATGGAGGCTGCAATCGTAAAAGGTGATATTCAGCTGCTTCCAACGCCATTCTGGTTCTTTGTTCCAAAAAGCGGAGAAGCAGAACAGGGCAGCGGAACTTATGCAGAAGACTCAATTGTAAAAAGTGAACCTACTGCCGCAGAAAAAAAGGCCGCCGCAGCCGCAGATAAAAATACTTTCTCTAAGTGGCAGTTAGGACTTTTCAGAACAGAAAGCAACGCAAAACTCCTTGCCGAAGAAGCAAAGGCAAAAGGATTTCCTGCTTACATAACGACAGAAAAGAGGGCAAGCGGAACGACTTATTTTATAGTCCTTGTAAATGAAAATGCCGCCGGAAATATGGCAGACCAGCTTCGCAATGCAGGCTATGACTGCTATGCGGTAGAGTAAGGATTTCTAAACTTCTTCTACTGACCAGGCTTTTATGTAAGAATAAGAAAGTCCGTCTTCTTCTACCGTAGTATAAGAGCCTGTTACTACAATTTCAGAAAATTCTTCAGGATAGTCTTGCGGAAAATCATGCTGACCCTGCCAGATAAATTCCAGTCCCTGCTGGCAGCAGGCAGTGGCATCCTGAACAAGAACGGCATAGTATCGCTCGCCTGTAACTTCATCCGTAAAAACATTAAACATTCCTTCTACTTTAATTACCTTGTTTTCGTAATCTTCTGAAGCAACCAGCATATCAAAAACAGTGGAATAAACCATTGTAGAAGACATTTTAGTAAGGTCAAAGTCAATCTTATCAGTAGGTTTTGCCGGCTCTGTTTTTTCCTTGTGAAGTTTTTGAATTGACAGGGCAGGGGAGTCTTCCTGTAAGTTATTTTCCTGAGTCTGCTCTGTGGCGGCAGGAGGGAATGGCTTTTTTTCATTTTTGTTGCAGGAAGTAAAAATTAGGGAAGTAAAAATTCCTATAAGCAGAAGGGGGCGTGCAAAAATCAAACTTGTTTTTTTCATCTTTTATAATTTAATCCTATTTTTTGAAAACTTCCAGAATATAGCAGATTAAAAAAACTGCTAAATCCATTGCAACAATTGTACTTCCTACAGGAGTTCCTGCTAGAATTGAAATTAAAAGACCTGTTGAAGAACAGAAGACTGAAATTATTGCTGAGCAGATTGTTACTGTACGGAAACTTTTAAAAAGTCTCATGGCAGAAAGGGCCGGGAAAATCACTAAGGCAGAAATTAAGAGGGAGCCTACAAGGTTCATGGCAAGTACTATTATTACGGCAATTATGACTGCAATCACCAGATTGTAGATGCTGGCATGGGTTCCTACAGCCTGTGCAAAATTTTCATCAAAAGTGACTGCAAAAATCTTATTGTAAAAGATGATGAAGGCGGCTGTTACCAGAAGAGAAAGTATAGTGCACAGCCATACTTCACCTTTTGTAAGGGTCAGAATTGAGGTAGAACCGAAAAGCGTACTACAAACATCACCGCTTAAATTTGATGAAGTAGAAAAGATGTTCATAATCAGATAACCGATGGCAAGGGAGGCAACTGAAATCATTGCAACAGCGGCATCGCCCTGAATCTTTGTGTTTTTTCCTGTCCTTAAAAGAAGGATTGCGGCAATGACAGTAACAGGAAGAACCAGATACATATTGTTTGTTAAATTAAGTACACTTGCAATGCTGATTGCTCCAAATGCAACGTGAGAAAGTCCGTCACCAATGAAACTGAATCTTTTTAAGACCAGGGTAACTCCCAGCAGGGAAGAACAGAGAGAAATCAGAACTCCTACAATAACCGCATAGCGTACAAAAGGAAAACTAAAGTACTGAATCAGAGTTTCTAACATAATCCTTTGCCTCCCCAAAAAATATTTTCTTTCCAATATTAAGAATGTGACTTGCATACTGCAGGGCGGTATCAATATCATGGGAAATCATGATGATTGTAATGCCGTCGTCATTGAGTTTTTTTATCAATTCGTACATTTCTTCTGTAGCAATAGGATCCAGTCCTGTAACAGGTTCATCCAGAAGCAGCATTTTTTGTGTTGCACAAAGGGCGCGGGCCAAAAGAACCCGCTGCTGTTGACCGCCAGAAAGTTCCCTGTAGCATTTTTTTGCAAGATGAAGGATGCCAAGTTTTTCCATCGTGTCACGGGCAAGCTGTTTTTCTTCCTTGATGTAAAAAGGCCTGCGTCCGCAGCGGGACTGGCAGCCGGAAAGAACAATTTCCCTCACGCTTGCAGGAAAATCCCGCTGAACTTCGGTCTGCTGAGGCAGATAGCCGATTTCATCTGCAAGAAGTCCGTCTCCTGTTGTTATTGTGCCGGAAATTGGCTTTAAGAGGTGAAGGATTGTCTTCATTAAGGTGGATTTTCCAGAACCGTTTTCGCCCACAATGCAAAGGTAATCGCCCTTGTTTACGGAAAAAGAAAGATTTTCCAGAATGATTCTTGAACTGTAGCCTAAGGTAAGGTTTTCACAGGTCAGTTGTGCCATGATTTCTCCATTGTTTCAAGATTTTCCCGCATAATTCCCAGATAGCTTCTGCCTTTGAATGCTTCCCAAAGAGTCGTGTGCTCCATGGAATCCAGAACAAAAGTATCGCAGGAAGGTCTTTTTGCTTCCAGAATGACTGCTTTTGAAATCTTTTTATCTGAATTTTCAAGAACTAAAAGAGCCTTTGCTTCTTCTTTGCTTAAGGCATCTGCAAGCGGCTGAATATTCGGGGCGGTTAAGCTTTCTGCGGTGGCTGCGGGCGCAGGGCAGGTGGAATATGCTGACAGAAAGTTCAAATTGTAGTCCTGGGCAAGGGGAGCAAAAGGAAATTCATCACAAAGAATCAGACTTTTTCTTGTGTATTTTGACAGAGAAGACTTAAAACTTGAATCCAGCAATTCGATTTCTTCTATATATTCACTGCAATTCTGACTGAAGATTTCTGCCATTTCAGGAATTTTTGCACATAAGGCGTCAGAAATGGCCTGTACGCAGACTTCTGCATTGCGCAAAGATAGCCAGAGGTGATTTTCCGATGATGAGGATAGCCGCTCTACGGATGTGATGTCTGAAAGGTTCAGCACGGTCATGTTCTGATTTGCTTTTTGTCTTAAAATTTCTTCTGCCCAGAAATCAATCTGATTTCCATTGTAAATAAAAATATCTGCATTGACTATCTGGGAAATATCAGATTGGGATGGCTGAAAATCGTGAATCCCGGAACCGCTTTTAATTATTAAAGTGTTGATTGTTTTTTCATCGTTTTTGCCGATTATGTTCCCCGCCCAGTCATAAAATGGAAATATAGTGCTTACAATTTTGATTCTGTCGTTATTCTGAACCTTTTGGGCTTTGCAGGACAGGAAAAGAGGATTTAAGATAAAGGACGCCCCAAGAAAAAGCAGGGACAGTCGTTTCAGATTTTTCAATTTGAGAATCATTATCAGATTAGTATATCAAATCTGTGCTTCAAGGTAAACACACTTTTTATGGATGTAGCCCGTGCGGGAGGAGGGGCATTGCGTAGGGGGGCACTGTAGAGGCTGCACAGTTTGCGCATGCAAACCGTGGGGCGAGGTTTCGCGAAACTTTGCGCGTAAGGTGGCACTACAAAGGCCTGCACAGTTTTGCGAATGCAAAACTGTGGGTGGCGGTCTCGCGATACTTTATCACGTAAGGTCTCCCATCTACCGCCACCATTACCAGTGCCCGCTAGCCCCGCCTCCTCCAAAGTGTCCGCCGCCGCCATGAAAACTTCCGCCCCCAAAGCTGCCGCCGCCAAATCCAGAAGAGCGGTGAGAAGGCCCTGAATAAAAGCCTCCCCGTCTGTGGCTGCCTGCCAGGTTGGAAAGAAAAATCCACTTCCAGATTCCGCCCTTGGAACTTATAATCGCAAAGAAGAAAATCAGCCAGATAATCATAAAAATTACCCCGCCAATATCATCATCTGAATTTTCACTGTTCTGAACGCTTCTGGAAACAAGCTGGGCATTATCTGTTGCAATTCCGCCCATATTCTGCACTCCAAGAAGGATTCCTTCTGAATAATCCCCATTTTTAAACTGAGGAATAATCACGTTCCTGATAATCAGCCCGCATTTTGCGTCGGTCAGCTTGTCTTCAAGACCATAGCCAACTTCAATCCGTAAATCATGCTCCTGATAGGCCACTACTAAAAGAGCACCCTTGTCAGTTTTGGAATTACCTATTTTCCAGCTTTCGGCAACCTTCATGCTGTAAGAAGCAATGTCATCACCCTGCAGGCTTGGAACTGTAAGGACTGCAATCTGAACACCCTGCTGTTCGTCCAGCTGCTGTAAGTATGCGGAAAGTTTTTCTTCTGCAGAAGAATTGATTATGTTTGCGTAGTCATTAACCCTGCCTTTTAAAGCCGGAACTTTTGCCGCAAAAAGGCTTGCCGCTGCAAAAATTCCCAGCAGGGTAAGGCTTGCAACTCGCTTAAAAAGCCTTCTTATGTTTAGAACCATTCTTCATCCTCCACAATTACAAGTCCGTCTGATAATTCATTAGGATTTTCCTGGTGAGGCGGGAAGTTTTCTGCCAGAAGAGCCCCGCATTTTTCAATCGCAGTGGTAAAAGCAAGCTTAACCTGGCCTTTCCCGATATTTTCTGCAAGTTCATCAGCAATCAGATTCCACATATCCTGAGAAATTTTTGCCGAAATCCCTGAATCTGCTACAATCCTGACCTGTCGTTCCATATAAGAAACAAAAATCAGAATGCCGGAATGCTCTGCGGTTTCATAAACTCCTGACTCTGTAAAATAGCGGAATGCCCTGTGGGTTACGCAGCTTCTTTTTACGGAAGGAGGAATAATCAGACGGTCCAGAGCAGGAATATTTGCCAGATAAAAGATGATTATCACGCTTGCAAAACAGGTGATGATGTAAAAAAGAGGAAGAATCCAGCTTGGCTCGTTCTGCCAGTAAAGCATACGGTAAAGCCCGCGGATTTTGTCTGCAAAAGGAATCATTACAATCAGCACAAGGGCTGCCGCAATATTACCGGCAAGGAGTTCCCAAAAAGAGTAACGGGCACTTTCTGCAGTAACTGCTACGGCAATTTCGCCTGTTGTTTTTGCTTCTGCATCTGCAACGGCTTTTTTTATATCATCAAAATCCTGCTCCGAAAGATGGAGTTTTCTGACTAAAGTTTTGTATTTCATATAGAACCTCAGACTTGTAAAGCTAAAAAGGCTTTGCAATACACCGCCAGACAGCGGGCTTATCCATTAAAATTCAACTTTTGGAGCCGACTGGGCTTCTGCACTTGCTGCAAAATACTGCTTCTTTTCAAAGCCACTCATGTTTGCAATCAGATTTGTTGGGAAAGAACGGATTTTTGTGTTATAGCTTCTGGCTGCATCATTGTAGCGTTTTCTTGCAACTGTAATGCGGTTTTCTGTTCCTTCCAGCTGGTCTTGCAGGGCAAGGAAATTCTGGTCAGCCTTAAGTTCAGGATACTGCTCTGTTACCATCAAAAGGCGCTGCAGGCTGGCACCCAAATTATCCTGAATCTGCTGATAGCGTTCAAAGGCTTCCGGGTCACTCAAAATATCATCACTGATATTAATCTGTCCGCCAGCCTTAGAGCGGGCTTCTGAAACCTGTGTAAAAACTTCGCTTTCATGGCTTGCATAGCCTTTTACGGTTGCAACAAGATTTGGAATCAAATCCAGACGGCGCTGATACTGGTTCTGAACTTCTGCCCAAGCTGCATCTACTCCTTCATCCTGAGAAACAAGTCCGTTGTAAGTATTTTTGTAGCAGGAGAAAATTCCTCCAACACAAACAAGCACAATAATCAAGGCAATCAGCCACTTTGGAAATTTCTTCATTCTAATCCTCTCTATAAATAATAAGTTATTATAAATTTATTGATGAAGTGGCGGATAGTCAATGTTTTTTTTATAAACAAGTTTGAGCTTGTGAGAGGCAAGGTGAGTGTGGGTGGGCAGTGGTTGATGGGGGGCGACGTACCTGTGTTCAATAAAAACAGGCTTGTTTGGGAATTGGGCTTATAAATCGTCAAAAATGTGTTTTTTATAAGCCAAAAACACATTCAAAATTCTCCTTGTTTTGATTTTGGGCTTATAAATTAGCCTTTCTTTTTGTTTTATAAGCCGGAAAACAAGAAAATGCCAGTGAATTTATATGGGGAGCCATAAAAAAGATGGCTCAGAAATGCAAATCAAGGCAGCCTGGCTTATAAAATGAAATTATATGTGCATCTTATAAGCCCAATTTAAAAACAAGCCTTTCACAAAAAGGAAAATTGGCTTATAAAAATGGCAAAATACATTGTTTTATAAGCCCAAAACAAAAACAAGGCGGTTAGTGGTTTCAATTATTGTAAATTTATGATATAATTAAGCAAATATCGGGATTGTAGCTCACCTGGATGGAGTGCTGTGCCATAATAATTCATATTTCCACTTGCCCGCGAGGCTTTTTCATACTAAAATAATAGAAATCAAACTAAAAGATCCTGAAACAAGTTCAGGATGACAATGGAGATTATAGATGAACAATTTTGTATTTTTAGGACCACCGGGAGCAGGAAAAGGCTCTCTTGCAGTAAAAGTTGCTGCAGACTATCAGATTCCACACATTTCAACTGGCGATATTTTCCGTGCAAATATTAAGGCACAGACTCCACTTGGAGTAAAGGTAAAGGCTATTATCGATTCAGGTTCCCTCGTAAGCGATGAACTTACATTTGAACTTGTAAAAGACCGCCTTGCTCAGGACGACTGCAAGAACGGTTATATTCTTGACGGTTTCCCACGCACAATCCCACAGGCAGAAATGCTCGACAGCCTTGTTGCAGACCTTAAGGTAGTAAACTTCCAGATTGCCGATGAAATCGTAATCGGCCGTCTTTCTACACGTCGCGTTTGCAAGGCTTGTGGTGCTAACTACAATATCAAAACTCTTCCACCAAAAGTAGAAGGCGTTTGCGACAAGTGTGGTGGCGAACTCTATCAGCGCGATGACGACAAGCAGGAATCTATCCTTCACCGCATGGATGTTTACCGCGAGCAGACAGAGCCACTCATCAACTATTACAAGAACAAGGGCAAAATTACAGACCTTGACGCTTCTATTGAAACAGATATCTTGCTTGGAGAATTCAAGAAGATTTTCTAGTTTTTTTCAGGGCATTCCCCCTGCGGTCTGCTTCGCAGCCCGCAGGGGCGAGAGTTTGACGATAGGCAAACTCGGTAAGGGGATGTCTAATAAGATTTGGGACTGCGGTCATTGAGCTTGTCGAAATGACCATTTACACTATATGTGGTGGTTTCGACAAGCTCAACCACCGCATTACTTACTTATTAGACATTTCCGACCTACGTCCGCCCTTCGCTAATGCACTTCTAAAATGCAAACTTCCGATTCATTCTACAAATCCCTTTTCGGCTGTAAAACTTACAAAATCTCTCTCGATGCTGGCTGTACCTGCCCCAACCGCGACGGCACTCTGTCTTATGGCGGCTGCATTTTTTGCGGGGAAAGGGGGAGTGGGGAGTTTGCGGCATCCCGCACTTTGCCCATAAAAGAGCAGGTTGAGGCAGCTAAAAAACTTGTAGATTCAAAATTTTCCCGCAAGGCTGCGCGGAGAGAAAGCGTTCCAAAAAAATACATAGCCTATTTTCAGAATTTTACAAACACTTACGGCGAGCTTTCTTTGCTTGAAGCAAAATGGCGTGAGGCCTTGTCCTGCCAGGATGTAGTTGGGCTTGCCCTAGGAACCCGCCCGGACTGCCTTTCTGACCAATGTCTTTGCCTGCTGTCTCAGCTTGCGGAGGAAGGCTATTTTATTCAGGTAGAACTGGGGCTGCAGACTTCTGATGACGCTACCGCTGGCTATTTCCACAGGGGCTACAAAACACAGGTTTATATCGAAACCGTCCGCCGCCTTCATCAGGCAAATCCTAAAATCCATGTGGTGACTCATGTGCTTTTCGGGCTCCCGACAGGTCAAGGTTCTTCGCAAAGTGCTGACGGCGGTATAGAAGCGCCCTCTCAGATGCTGGATTCTGTACGCACTGCTGTAGCTGCAAAAACCGACGGCATAAAAATTGCAAATCTTTATGTTCTGAAAGACACAGAGCTTTCCAGACTTTACCAGAAAGGTAGTTTCCGCACTCTGGAATATCAGGAATATCTTTCCCTTGTGCAAAAAGCCCTCGCTCTGCTGCCTGCTCAAATGGTAGTCCACCGTCTTTCAGGCGACCCGCCCCGTGCAAGTCTTCTGGCCCCTGCCTGGTGTACAGATAAAAAGCGAATTATGAATGATTTGAAGAAAATAGAATTGAAGACACCTCAAAAAACTTCAGTTCTTTAGGTGTCTTTGCCTTAGAAACTTTATTCTGAATCTGTTTTGTTATCTTCATTAAAAATTACTTCCCAATCTCGATAAAGAGAAACAAATCCTTGTCTGTCTCCACATTCTATGATTTTATAAATTTCGCGAAGTCTGTTTTTTACTGTGCTGGAAGCAAGCCCATCTTCAATGGCTATTGCATCATATTTCATTCCATCTTTAATTTTATTAAGCCATTCGCAGTCTCTTTTTGTAAGCTCCGGGTATTTTGATATTACAAGAACCTTTCTATTTGTTTTTTGAGAATGAGAATAAAACTGTGAAGCAAAGATTATTGAAAGTCCTGTTACAAATGAATAGGCCATTTTTGTTGTGAAACTTGCAAATCCTTTTTTTAATCCAAATCTGAAATCTACAAAAAATATAAAAATCGTCAGAAGTGCAGTTAATATGAATTTAAAACGTTTATGATTATGATACATTCCCCTATAGGCTAATGTAGAGACTGAAAGCATAAACATTAACGGTGCCATAGGGTTGCAGTAATCAAAATTGCAGGAAAGTGCGAATAATAAGGACAGTAAAGAAATGATTTCAAGATGTTCAGGGAAAATAGCTAGCACGATGCATGGAATTGTAAGAAGTGTATTTTGAATTATTACAAAAATTGCTTCATTATATCCAATCTGCTCTGCAATGATGTTGAAGTCTATAATTCTGTATATAATTGATATGGTAAGGAGTGTCGCTGCTAATATTCCTGAAAATCTGATTATATTAAGAAATGTATTTGAATAAATATGAGTGGTTTTCATTATTACCAACCACCTTTAGTGGGTGATGTTGCTGTAAAAAAAAACAATTCATCTAGCATTGAACACTCTGATGGTTGTGTAATTGTTGCCAGATTTGAATTATTCATTTTTTTTATTACCTCTTATAAACTTTATAAAAATCATATCATTTGGAAATCCAAAAAACAAGAAAAATATATCTGATATTAAGTTACAAATATAAAAATAGTACCTTTTTAGTACCTGAACAGTACCTTTTAGGCCTTGAAATTATAAAAAAGTAAGTTATTCTGAATATAAAGAAAAGTGAGGGGCTGAAATGTTTGTTTCAAAAAGAAATGGCTGGATGTTGTTTTATGGAATGAGGAACTGTATGAAAAAAAAAGTAACGATAATAAATAATATAAAAAGGCTTGGGCGGATTCTTTTTGTTTTCTTAATTATTTCTTGTAATAAAAATTATATTATTGAATCTAAAACTGTTGAATACAGAGAAGTTGTGACTACATTAAAAAATCAAAATCAAAGTAAAAATGCAAACAAAGATTCGATTTCCCAAAAAGAAGCTCTAGATGATATCGAAGTTCTCAAATACCTTTTGACAACTGCATATGCAGGTTATGATGCGGCATGTGAAAGAGGACTATCTTTTGATTTATTGAATAAAAATTTAAATGACATATTTGAAAGCGCAGAGAATGTAAAAATTGCTGATTTTGCAAAATTGCTATACATGAGTTTAAGCCCATACATAAAAGATTCTCATATGTATTTATCATGCAAAGAATTTGCTGCCTCTTTTATGGAACCAAAATATTGGTATTTTTCAGATATTTATGTAGAACAACAGAATAACAAGTATATTGTTTATTCATCAAATTTTGAAGATATTCAGAAAGGAGATATTTTAAGTATTAATGATGAAAATCTTTTTTTGACAATGAAAAATGGAGCTGAAATGTACAGAATCGGGGGTCTTTCCTCAGAAATTGTTGAAACTATAAAAATTGCAGATTATCTAATTCCTGTAAAAATTGCTAGTGAAAAAGATTATGCAAGAAGCTTTTTAGTATATTCTTTTGAAACTGAAAAAACAGGTTATTTACGACTTGCAAATTTTTATGCACCTCAAACTCCTGCAGAACAGAAAATGGCAGATAAATATGTGGAATGTGCACAAAAATTTAAGAATAAAGATTTCATAGTGCTTGATTTACGTTCCTGTGCGGGCGGAACAGATGAGTATTCTTTCAATTTTTTTGATGAATTATATAATGGCAAGACAAATAAAAGCTCCCTATTTGCATTACGTAATTCAGTTGGGGGAATGATAGATTATTCATCTCCTGCAATTATTCAGTCAAAACTATACGGATATTGGACAGATTCTTCGGATGAATCTGAAAAAGAAATGCTAATTAATTATTATCAAAATCTACTTGATGATTACAAAGAAAATCCTAGACTTGAAAAGACTGTTTATGCTAGTCCGTATAAAATAAAACAGAAAAAGCCTGACTACAAAGGGGTTATTTTAGTTCTAAGTGATAAAAAAAATGCTTCGTCTGGTGAAGATACAATAATGATAGGTAATTATTTATTTCGTAATACAGAGCAATATGTAATTATCGGAACAAATTCTTATGGGGCTCTTTCATATGCTAATGTGCTTGAATATTATCTGCCTAACTCCAGAATTTTCCTGCAGTTGGGGTGCAGCGATTTTACTTCATTAAAAATGTATAAAGACTGTCATTTTCATGGAGAAGGAATTGGAATTATCCCTGACTATTGGTGTTCAGATGAGGATGTAGGAGATATTCTTTTACAACTTACAGGAGATGAAGAGTTGGTAAGTAAGATGGAGCGTATTCTGAAATAAGTTGCTTTACCTTTTCTTGCTAACAGAAATACCGTCACCGGTTTCAAAAAAATCAGTTTCAAATTCCTGATTTTCTTTAAGGAAGGCAACGTATTTCTGAATCTTCTTTACCAGCTTTTTTGTGCTGTAGTTGTGGGTGAGAGAAAGGTCTGCGACCATGCCGTGAAAAGAAAGGTTATCGCTGATGATTACACCGCCATCTGCAAGGTTTGCCTTGTACTTTTCAAAAAACTTGATGTACTGGGCTTTTGCGGCATCTATAAAAATTAAGTCAAACTTCTGGTCACCTAAATCATAAAAGAGGGCATCTGCCTGAATCGCAGTAACGCGTTCAGAAAGCCCTGCCTGCTTAATGTTTTCCACAGCGGTCAAGTGGCGGTCTATATCAAGTTCAATGGTGGTAACGTGAATGTCTTCGCGCAGGGCGGCAAATTTTATGGAAGAATAGCCTATGGCAGTTCCAATTTCGAGTACCCTTTTTACATCGTGCTCCTGGATATAAGCGCAGATAAAATCTCCTGTTTCATCCTGTAAAATAGGAACCGCTTCCCGGCTTGCGTAGGCTCTGATTTTTTTTAATTGCATATTTTCCATCGTAATGAATCCCCCGCGAGTTTTGCGAATTACTGCATTGCAATCCGCTTTGCGCGAACATCCTGCAAAAGTGATTGTAAACCTTCTTTGTCATCTGTTTCAATCAGTTTTTCAATTTCATTCATGTGTTTTTTGAAGGTTTCTATATGAGCAAGCAGCTTTTCTTTGTTTGAAAGAAAAAGTTCAGTCCAAAGAGGGGCATTTATCATGGCGATTCTGGTTAAATCTTCAAAACTACCGCCGCCAAAGCTTGTAATTTCCGGGTCTTCTGCACTTTCTACCATTACAGAAGCAACTACGTGGCAAAGCTGAGAGGTAAAGCCGATTTTTGAATCGTGAGTGGCAGAGTCTGTTTTTGTGATTTTGGAAAAGCCCATTGCACTAACCAGTTTTTCCAGAAGTTCTCGTGCCTGGTCATTTTTTTCATCATCTTTTTGGGTGATGATGATGTAATTGTGATTTGCAAAATATTCGCCCTTAGAAGCCGCAAAGCCTTCTTTTTCGCCACCCGCCATAGGATGTCCAAGCACAAGGTGGGCATTAGTAGGGCAGAGTGAGTTAAAATCAGCTTGAATCAGAGCCTTAACTCCGCTTATGTCTGTAATTACGGCATCATCTTTATAATGATTTTTGTGGGTTTTCAAAAATTCCAGAGTCGCGTGAGGGTAGAGGCAGATAAAAAGCACATCACACTGGCCCAGCATTTTTTCAGTTTCTGATGGAGTAAAAGCCTGGTCAATTACACCGGCAGTGCAGGCCGCATAAAGCGATTCATTGTTTTTATCCAGAGCGAAAATTTTCCCTGTGACGGCACCTTCTCCGGCAGAAGAAAGCACATTTGTCCTGATAGCCTTGGCAATTGAGCCACCCATGATTCCAAGCCCCACAATTCCGTATGTAAGCTGATTTAAGTTCTGATTCATAATTGTCCTTTAATTAAGAATGATGTAAATACGCAACTTCAGAAAAAGAAAAGGGCGCGAGCGGAGGCGGGGCAAAGACGACATCTGAGCGTTCGCGAACTGGCGAAGCCAGTGAGTCGGATACCTCTTACGCTCAGCCGGAGTCTTTGAAACGCCGCAGCGGAAGCCCTTTTATTTTTCTGTTTCAAGAAGCACTTACATACTTCTTCCATTGATTTCTGCGATACGAGGTAAAACTTTCATCAAATCTGCAAATTCTGTTGGATGAAGTGACTGTTCACCATCACACAGGGCCTTTTCCGGATTGTTGTGAACTTCAATAATAAGTCCATCTGCGTTTACTGCAACAGCAGATTTTGCCAAATCACCAACCATCCAGCGCAAACCACAGGCATGGCTAGGGTCAATAATAATAGGAAGATGGCTGATTTTGTGCAGGTATGGAACAATGCTTACATCCAGACAGTTGCGGGTGTAGTTATCAAAAGTGCGGACTCCGCGTTCACACAAAATTACATTTTCGTTTCCGCTTGCCATAATGTATTCAGCAGACATAAGGAATTCTTTTACGCTTGCAGCCATACCACGCTTCAAAAGAATTGGTTTTCCAACTTTTCCCATCTCTTTAAGAAGGTCAAAGTTCTGCATGTTGCGGGCTCCAATCTGAATTACATCAACGTCGTCAAAGTATTTAAGCTGGCGGATATCCATAAGTTCAGTTACGATAGGAAGACCAGTTTCTTTTTTTGCAGTTACAAGGAACTTCAGTCCTTTTTCTCCAAGACCCTGGAAGCTGTAAGGAGAAGTACGAGGCTTAAAAGCACCACCACGAAGAAGTTTTGCTCCGGCAGCCTTTACGTCGCGGGCAATAGAAACAACCTGTTCTTCAGTTTCAACTGAACAAGGACCTGCAATTACAGGAATCATTCCGTTTCCGCCGAATGTTACATCACCAACTTTTACGACTGTATCTTCCGGGTGAAAGGCGCGGCTTGCCATTTTGTAAGGGGCAGAAATGCGTTTTACTTTATCAACAATAGGGTAAACTTCAAACTGTTCTGTTTCAATTCCGGAAGTATCTCCCAAAAGTCCGATGATTGTAAGATTTTCACCTTTTGAAAGATGAACACCAAAGCCCTTTTCTTTGATGTTGCTTACAAGTTCTTCTACCTGTTTGTCTGTGGTTCCTGATTTTAATGTAATAATCATTTTGTTTCTCCTTTGGACTCTGCTTTTAGGGTTCCCTGTCCCTGCTTGTTTGCAGCAAAAAAAAGGAGCCCTGCTTTTGCAGAGCTCCTTGTAATTACCGATTTAATAACATCAGCACCTATCTTGCTAGAACTCTGCAATCATTTTGAGAATAATAGTAATAATAGTATGCGTAAGTGATGTTTTTCATTTGAATCCTACTGTACTGCTCTGTAGAAACTTTGTCAAGTGGGGGGCAGAGCTGGCAGGGCAGTAGTTTGTTAATGATTGTGGCGAACCTGTTCCAGCCCCCGCTTAAACTGAGGGATGCGGGCACAGGTTACTGTGTGCATGTCGCTGCGGTCGCCGCGCTGCAAAAAGTGGTAGGCAACTCCTGCTATCATGGCGCCGTTGTCGCCGCAAAGTTTGAGCGGCGGGAAAATGCACTTTATGTCGCTGCGTTCTGCCAGCATGGCACGAAGGCGGGAGTTTGCGGCAACGCCCCCTCCGCATACAACGGTCTTTAGCCCGGTATCGTCTGCGGCTTTTAGTAATTTTCCAACCAGAGTTTTGATTGCCGTTTCCTGAAAGGCGGCGCACATATTTTCTGTGCTGTGTTCGTAGCCCGGCTGCCAGAATAAATCGCACTGGTGAATTACAGCGGTCTTGAGTCCGGAGAAAGAAACATCGTAGCGGTGTTCTTTTTCATCAAGTTTTGGAACCGGGAAGCGGGCTGCCTTTGGGTCGCCTTTTTTTGCAAGGTTATCAATAATAACCCCTCCGGGATAACCCAGTCCGTAAAATTTAGCCACCTTGTCAAAGGCTTCTCCCACTGAATCATCAACAGTCGTTCCAAGAATTTCCAGATCATCAAAACCGTTTACCTTACAGATGATTGAATGTCCGCCGCTTACAAGAAGTCCCAGAAAAGGATATTCAACAGAAGTCTGAAGCTGGGCGGCATAAAGGTGGCCCAGCATGTGGTTAATTGCAATGAAAGGCTTGTTTGTAGCCCAGGCCAGAGTTTTTCCAAAGGTAAAACCGACGAGCAGGGAACCCATAAGTCCCGGGCGGTTAGTTGCGGCAATGGCATCTACATCGTCCAGAGTGAGGTCTGCTTCCTTCAAAGCCTGACGGACAACCGGCAGAATCCATTCTGCATGCTTGCGGCTGGCAATTTCGGGCACGACTCCCTTGTAAATTTTATGAAAAGGAATCTGAGTTGCAACTACGTTGCTTAAAATAGTTTTTCCGTCTTCTACAATTGCGCAGGCTGTTTCATCGCAGCTGCTTTCTATTCCTAAAACCTTCATATATCTTCTATCTTCCTGTCCTTTGATTTCTATTTTAACATACTTGGCGTTGCAAATCTGTAGCCTGCTGCCTTCATTTCTGGATAAGCATCCGAAAGAAGTTTTGGCAGAATCTTTACGCTCTTGTCTACATGGCCGATTACGATTGCCTTTCCATGACTGTTTGCATAGTCCAGCGTTTCGCGAAGCCTTTTAAGCATTTTATCATAATCTATATCATTATCAATATAGGGGCCGGCTTTTTCAAAAATTTCAAAGTCGCGTTCAAGGGCGGCCTGGGGGGCTTTTGTTTCTGCAGTTGTGCGTGAATCCAAAAAGTAGATTCCCATATCCATGCAGGTGTCAAGCACAATGCCGATTTTTACTTCGTTTGCAGTGATGAGCGAGCCTTCATGGTTGTTCATGCCCTTTACTCCGCTTCCAAGTTCTGCAATGTTTTCGCGGATTGTTGCGGTAATTTCGGCGCGGGTCATATCCTCTTTTATAGCACCTTCTCCCGGGTTCAGGGCAAGGTTCATCGCCTGCATCGGTTGATGCAAAATCAGTTCCTTGCCGGCACTGCGGACTGTTTCTGCGCACTGTTTTGTCTGGGGCAGTTTTGGCAGAACTGCAATGGTGATTGGGAAAGGCAAATCTGTGTATTTTTTTGTGTTTGCGGCGCTGCGACCTGCGTCATCAATAACAATTACAATGGTTGCGCCGTTTTTTGCAGGCGGAAAGTTGAATTTTGAGGCGGCAGGGGCGGGCTCGGGCTTGGGCTCTGGTGCCGGTTCGGGAGCGGGTTTTGGCGCAGGTACAGGCACCGCAGGCACAGGCACCGCCGGGGCTGGTTTTGTGTCCTTGGCTTTAGGAGCGGGTGTCTGCTTTTTTTCAACTGATTTTTTTGTTTCGGCCGCTTTCTTTTCTGCCGGCTTTTTTTGCTCCTGAACCTTCTTTTCTTCCGAAGCGTTTTTTGCATTTTCGGTCTTTTTTTCATCAGACATCTTTGTCTCAGCTACTTTTTTTTCATCAGACTTCTTGGTTTCAGACTTCTTTGTCTCAGCTACTTTTTTTTCAGAAGCCTTCTTTGATTCAGCCGCTTTTTTTTCGTCATTCTTCTTTTCTTCAACCTTTATGTCTTCAGTTTTTTCCGTAAACTGACTGCTCAAAGTTCCGGCCTTGTCTGAAGAAGGAGCTGTAATCGTAGTAAACAACAAGAGAGCCATGCAGATTGTGATTATGACAGCACAGGAGATGATGATTTTATAGGCCGGGATATAAACCTTTGGCTTTTTTACTTTTGATTTCTTTTTAGTCGTCTTTTTTTTAGATGTCCGTTTTTGAGTTTGTGCCATACGTGAGAATCATATTTTAGCCTTTTCCTTGATATATTTCAATAAATACGCTATTTTACAATGGAAAAGAAACTGAACATAAGGAAAAATATATGACTATTACTTGTCTTGATTTGGAAGGCGTACTTGTACCAGAAATCTGGATTGCTTTTGCAGATGCCGTTAATATTCCTGAACTTCGCCGTACAACCCGTGATGAACCTGATTACGATAAACTGATGAAGTACAGAATCGCAATTCTGAAAGAACATGGACTTGGCCTGAAAGAGATTCAGGATACAATCAAGACAATTGATCCTCTTCCTGGAGCTAAAAAATTCCTTGATGAACTTCGTTCATGCTGTCAGACAATCATCCTTAGTGACACTTTTGAGCAGTTTGCAGCTCCTCTTATGGAAAAACTCGGACAGCCTACAATTTTCTGCAATACACTTCAGGTTGCAGAAAATGGCGAAATCATCGGTTATAAAATGCGCTGTGAAAACAGCAAACTCACAACGGTAAAGGCCCTGCAGTCAATCGGCTATGAAACAATTGCTTCCGGCGACAGTTTTAATGACCTTGGAATGATTAAGGCTTCAAAAGCAGGCTTCCTCTTCCGTTCAACAGAAAAAATTATTAATGATTATCCTCAGTATCCTGCATTTACAGAATATTCTGAACTGCTGGATGCCATTAAAAAGAACATATAAATCTTTTAACAGAAGATAACAGGAGATTTTTTATGAAAAAATTGATTGCACTTGCAGCCGCTGCGGTATGTTTGATTTCTTCAACATTTGCCCTTGATATTGCAGTAGGAGCCAGAGGCCTTCTTGGTGGAAATATCGGAAAAGATTATTCTGGATTTGAAGGCATTGTCGGAGGTGCCGGAGCCTATGTCAATCTTGATTTAATAGCAGGCTTTGGATTTCAGGGTGAAGTAAATGTAGTAACAAACAAGATTGAAGTTTCTGTAGAAAATGCTTCTGTTACTACAACTGATTATGAAATTGTTGACTTTCCTTTTTTAATCTGGTACAACCTTAAACTGCCTTTTATTGCAGTAGGGGCTGGAGTAGGACTGAATTTCAGTACATTTAATGATGAAAATCTTAATGATAATGGAAGCGTAGGTCTTGCTGCCGGGGCAAATGTAAAGATTTACATCAGTAAGCATTTTGGACTTGTATTTGGTGCTGATGCAGTCTTTGATTTTATTCCTACTGTAACAGTTACTGTAGACGGGGATAAAACTACATATACTGCAGTTAGCCGCGACTATTACAGAAAGACTATTTATGGAAATGCTGGTCTGGAATTCCGTTTCTAGAATTCTGATCCTTTCCTTTAAATAAATAACGGGGGTGGTGATAAAGGCAACGTTGTTGCTGAAATCACCTGAGATTATACCCTTTGAACCTGATCCGGATAATACCGGCGGAGGAAGAAATGAAAAAGTTTTCATCTCTTATTGTTTTTTCTATTCTGGTTTGCGCTCTTTTTATGGGCTGCAAAAAATCAAAAGTTGATGCTGAACGTGCATCAGAAGTAATTGTCTACACCTATGATTCATTCTGCAGTGAATGGGGCCCTGGTCCTATTATTGCACAGAAATTTCAGGAAAAGACTGGAATTAAAGTGACTTACGCAGACTGCGGAGACGGTGTTCAGATTCTCTCTAAGGCAATCCTTGAAAAAAAAGACCCTTACGCAGATGTTTTAGTCGGTCTTGATAACTTCATCTATCAGAAAGCAGAAGAAGCCGAAGTTCTTGAAAAGTTCAAGCCTTCAAACAGCGATGTAATTAAAGCGGAACTTGTAGAATCTCTGGGCGGAAATTGGATTCTTACTCCTTACGACTACAGTCCGTTTGCAATCATCTATAATACTCAGTCAGATATTGAAGCTCCAACTTGTCTTGAAGATTTAACAAAAAGTGAATATTCAAAGAAACTTATTCTGATGGATCCTCGCACAAGTACTCCGGGAAACGGATTTGATGTTTGGGTTCGTACAGTTTATGGCGAAAAATATGATGATTATATGAAGCGTCTTACTCCTTCTATTTTGACTATGGCACCGGGCTGGAGTGTTGGTTACGGAATGTTTACAGACGGAGAAGCTCCTCTTGTAATCAGTTATGTAACAAGTCCTGCTTATCATATTGAATATGATGAAGGCGACCAGTTTGTTGCTCTGGAATTTACAGACGGCCATGTAATGCAGGTAGAAGGTGCTGGTCTTGTAAAAGGCGCAAAGAATGCCGCCGGCGCAAAGAAGTTTATTGAATTCCTTGCAAGCGAAGAGGCTCAGCATGAAATTCCTCTTACCCAGTGGATGTACCCTGCAAACAAAAATGTAGTGCTTCCTGCAAGTTATTCAGGACTCATTCAGCCAAAGATTTTGAACTAGTTTGAACCGTATTCTTAGCATATACCTGTTCACGCTGAAAGTTGCCGCCATGTCTCTTGCTGTGGCGGCTCTTGTGGGACTCCCCATGGCATTTTTTACCTCCCGTAGGAATTTCTTCGGGAGGCGATTTATCCTCTCCCTTTCTGCAGTTCCGCTTTGCCTTCCGTCTCTGGTTATTGCATTGGGATATGTAAGTTTTTTTGGCGTGAACGGCAGTTTTAACAGATTTTTTCATACTCATTTTTCCTTTTTATACTCTTTTACAGGAATTGTGCTTGCCCAGGGCTTTTATAACTTTCCTTTTATAACTGGCGTTCTTACAGATGCCTGGGCCAGCCTTCCTCAGGAACAGAAAAATGCCGCCCGAATGCTTGGCGCAGGGGAAGCGCGGGTCTTTTTTACTGTAACAATCCGTCAGCTTGCGGGGGCTCTGGCGGCGGCCTGTATGCCTGTTTTTCTTTTCTGCTTTTTCAGTTTTATGCTTGTAATGCTTTTTTCGCCTCCCGGAATATCTACTATGGAAGTGGAAATTTATCATTCCCTGCGGACAACTCTTAATCTTGCAGAAGGAGCAAAACTTGCCGTTCTGGAAACTCTTACCACCATGACAATTATGTTTCTTTATCTGCAGGTTACAAAAAAAAGTCATATTTCATCTTCTGATATTGATTTTGCTTCATACCGCAAGAATCTTTCTCTAAAAGAAATGCCATTTCTTTTTATCCTTCTGATTCTGATTGCACTTTTTTTTCTTTTTCCCTTTATTTCTATTTTCCTTTCCGGCGCGGCAAAATTTTCAGAAGTTTTTTCTTCTCCTACTTTCTGGCGGGCCGCTAAAAACAGCCTTCTTCTGGGACTTTCTACAGGTTTCTGTTGTACTTTGCTGGGATTTATTTATTCTCTGGCCGTAAAAGTTTCTGGCAGGCAGGGCAGTGCCCTTTTGCAGACAATTCCAATGCTTCCTATGGCTGTTTCTTCTGTAGTAATTTCATGGCTTGCGGCTGTCCTTTTTCATAAGGGAAGCCTTCCACTTTTAATTTTTTTGCAGACTTTTATGTACTGGCCTCTGGCCTACCGTCAGATTCAGAGCGGAATAAATCAGATTTCTCCCCAGACTGTAGCGGCTGCCCGTCTTATTTCCCGCAATCCTTTAGATGCAGTATTACGCCTTTATCTTCCTTCGTGTCTGCCAGTCCTGCTTTCTGCCTTTGCCTTTACTTTTGCAACAAGTCTTGGAGATGCAACCATGCCCCTGATTCTTTCAATCAGAAATTTTGATACACTTGCCCTGTATACATATAAACTTGCCGGTGCCTATAAATTTGCCCAGGCTTCTGCCTGCGGGGCCCTTATAGCCCTTATCAGTATGATTGTTGTTGGAGTGGTAAAAAAATGACTTATTTTTCTGTAAAAAATCTTCATAAAAAATGGCCTTCCGTAACTGTTGATTTTTCATACGAATGTGAAAAAGGCACTATGACCTGCCTGCTTGGGGGGAGTGGATGTGGAAAATCTACTATATTAAATATAATCGCTGGTCTGGAAAAAAATGATGATTTTGACAGGCCTGTGGACTGTGAAAGTGGTGCTTCTTTCTGTAGGGGGCTTTCTGGTGGTGCTGATTCTGCTTCTTCTGCCAGGGAGACGGCAGGCGGCGGCCTGCTTGAAATCATGCTGGACGGAAAGCGTATAGAAAAACTTCCTGCCCGCTCACGGGGAATCGGAATGGTTTTTCAGAGCGGGGCTCTTTTTAATCACCTTACAGTACAGGATAATGTTGCCTACGGTCTTATTTCTCTGGGAATGAAAAAAAAGGAGGCCCGGCAAAAGGCAAAAGAATATCTTCCTTATTTTGACCTTTATAATATGGAAGAAAGAATGCCCCAGACTTTAAGCGGCGGGGAAAAGCAGAGGGTGGCGCTTGCCCGCACATTGATTATGGAGCCTAAATTAGTTCTTCTGGACGAGCCACTTTCTGCCCTTGATGCCGACCTGCGCCACCGTCTGGGAGCTCAAATCCGCCTCTGGCAGAAAGAAATCGGCTTTACGGCCATAATGGTTACTCATGATGAAGCGGAGGCGGTGGCCGTCGCCGATAAAATTGTACGTATAGGAAAGTAAAGTGACTTCCCCTTCCTGCAGCCAGGGTAAGGGAATGTCTAATAAGTAAGTAATGCGGTGGTTGAGCTTGTCGAAACCACCAAATTCAAGGTTATTGCTGTCGCAATATTTACAGATTTCGACAAGCTCAATGACCGCAGTCCCAAATCTTATTAGACAGCCCCTATAAAATCTGATGGATGGCAGAGAAACCGGGGCTGAAAAGGCTTTGAGATTTTTGGCGACTGCCATAGAAGAAATCCGCAGGATTTACTCACAAAAAATGCTCAACCGCCTTTTCCAAGCCTTGGTGTAACGGACAGCCATCAGATTTAAATGTGCAAACTTTATAATATGTTTGCACTGTGGGTATGGGGTTGGCAGGCTCAGGGCAAACGCATTATAAAAGAGCCGAAACTGTAAAAAGTGCTACCACTGCACGTTCTTGCAAACCGCATGGTATAAGCCGTATAGGAAAATGATTAAAAAGGCTTCGCCTCGGCT
>JAFUYH010000012.1 GCA_017470605.1 Treponema sp. | reverse complement strand
GGCTGAAAAGGCTTTGAGATTTTTGGCGACTGCCATAGAAGAAATCCGAGGATTTTTGCCTGCAAAAACCGCAGGATTTCCTCGCAAAAAATGCTCAACCGCCTTTTCCAAGCCTTGGTGTAACGGACATCCATCAGATTTTTATGTGCAAACTTTATAATGCGTTTGCCCTGTACTTGCTCCTTATTCCGATTTCTGCTATCTTTAAGTCAGACTTTATCTTCTGGATGACCTCTACATCCGCAAGTAATTTACTAATCAAAACAATTTAAATTCCCCAACATCATTATGCCCCCTTGGCTTAGCCCGCAGGGACAGTCTATAGGGTAAAACCATAGGGCTAGGAGTATTTTATGAACAAATATGCCAAACGCTATTTGATTGATGCCATGTCTGGCATGGCGCAGGGACTTTTCTGCTCCCTGCTGATTGGAACTATCGTAAAAACACTGGGACAGCAGCTTCTGCGCCTTGATGAAAACGCAGTTTTCAAGTTTCTGGTAGATGCCGGAAGTTTTGCCGGTGACGCTCATGTAGTAGGTGCCGCCATGGCTATCGGAATCGGCTTTGCAATGCAGGTTCCTTCTCTGGTTCTCTTTTCCCTTGCAGCAGTAGGTTCAGCTGCAAACGTTACTGGCGGAGCAGGAGGCCCTCTTGCCGTTCTGATTATTGCAATTATTGCCGCAGAAGCCGGCTGCCTCGTCAGCAAAAAAACAAAGGTTGATATTATTGTAACTCCAGCCGTAACAATTCTCTGCGGAGCCCTTCTTACAGTGCTCACCGCAAAATATATTGGAATTGCGGCAAGTTCTGTTGGAAAATTCCTTGTATGGACAACAAAACTTCACCCATTCTGGATGGGAATTCTTGTAAGTGCGGTTGTAGGCATTGCCCTTACCCTGCCGATTTCTTCTGCCGCAATCTGCGCCGCCTTTGGCCTTACAGGTCTTGCAGGGGGTGCCGCCGTTGCAGGCTGCTGCGCACAGATGGTTGGCTTTGCCGTAATGAGTTTCCGCGAAAACCGCTGGGGCGGAATCTTGAGTCAGGGGATTGGAACAAGTATGCTGCAGATGCCTAATATCGTAAAAAATCCAAAAATCTGGATTCCGCCGATTTTAACTTCCATGATTACAGGCCCACTTGCCACCTGTCTTTTCAAAATGGAAATGAACGGAGCCGCCGTAAGTTCCGGCATGGGAACCTGCGGTCTTGTCGGTCAGATTGGAGTGATTACAGGCTGGTTTGAACCAAGTGAAGTTGCCATAGGGCATGGGGCTGCAGCCATAACACCAGGCTTTGCAGACTGGCTGGGGCTGCTGCTCATCTGCTTTATCCTCCCGGGACTTTTAACCTGGCTCTTCGGAAAAATCCTCCGCAAAATCGGCTGGATTAAAGACGGCGATTTAACACTCGCTTAAATCCATAGAGGATGTCCGTAAGTTCAAAGGAAGCGGGCATCCTTTTTTTTTACGCAACAAAGTGACTTTCCATCGCTCATGGCAAAAAACTTTATAATGGGCTTGTCCTGCTCCAGTTCCATATAAACCTTGTCGCAAACAATAAAATAACGTATACTAGAAGCATGGAGCAGGAAAAACGGCAGAATGCCCGTTACAAAGAAATTGGCAAGGTTTTCTCTTCTGAATTATGTGCAATTGCAGGAGTGCTTGATGATATAAGCCTGAGCGGCTGCAAGGTTCATTATTCATATCCTGTAGTGGTAGATTTAGAATCAGAATATAATCTGGAAATCTCTCCAGCCAGCCAGTACGGAAGCCAGCCATTAAAACTTCGCTGTACCCCTCAGTGGGTTAATGAAAAAGAAGGCAACACTTTCATCGGTTTTGCAATCCTTTATTCTCCTGATTCATCACGTCTTTCTGACTTCATCAAACAATTGGAAAAATCTTCATCAGATATTTTTAACGACATTCTTGCATGACACGCGCATTTCTTGCTTTCCCAGAACAGAAAAACCTTCTTCTCTCTGAACTTGAACAGCGTTTCGGTATAAAACAGAAGCCTGATGCCCAATACGGAGACCTCCTTGTTTACGAAAATCTTTCTCAAGACATCCTGCCCTACTGGAGTCGCACAACTCTTTTAGAACCTTTCATCTTTCATTTTGATTCAATTGGAGAAGCTGCAGGAAAACTTAAGGAAATCCAGAGGAACTGGGCACCTTATCAGTTTACAAGTTTCCGCCGTGCCCAGCTGATTCAGGAAAAGCTGCCTTACATCAATCTGAAAGACAGAAAATTCCCGGTAAAGATTCCTCAATCTCCAATCGGCCTTTACACTCTGATAGACAACAATACGATTATAGCAAGTGCAAAAACCACAAGTTTTCTGCCGGCAGGAAGCCTGCACTTTATAGAAGACCACGAAAATCCGCCAAGCAGGGCCTACCTTAAAATTCAGGAATCGCTGACTATGGCAAACCTGCTTACAGGAGTGGAACTTCCGGGAGCAGGACAGCACTGTTTTGAAGCCGGAGCCTGTCCCGGCGGCTGGACCTGGGTTTTAGTGGGGCTTGGAGCTTCCGTGCATGCCGTGGACCGTGCCCCCCTTGCAGACAGTCTTATGGCCAATCCCCTTGTTCACTTCCAGAAACACGATGCCTTTACCCTTACCCCTCAGGAAATTGGCCCTGTGGACTGGGTTTTCAGCGATGTAATCTGCTATCCTGAACGCCTCTTGGAATGGATAAGAAAATGGCTGGCCTTTAAGCCGGATTTAAAGATGATTTGCACAATCAAAATGCAGGGAGAAATTGACTGGCCTCTTATAGACCAGTTTGCCCAGATTCCAGACAGTCATATCGTGCACTTAAATTATAACAAGCATGAATTAACATGGATGCATTTATAGAGATGAGATTGTCCGGTCAAGCCGGACAATGACTCACAGTTCCCGGATAATCCCACCCGGTCATTATCTGGCAAATGTCGCAGACATTAGACCAGATAATCTAAAACCAAACGAGTTCCCCTGCACCACAATCGAAGAATAATTCATTGCATTTTTTCCATTAATAAATAACTGTGTAGAAGAGCCACCGTCAAATTCCAGTGCATCATCGCAGCCAAGAGCCTTAAATACCTGACCACATTGAGGGTAAGAAAGCCCCTGACTCTTACGAGGAAACTCCCCTTCTACCGCCAGCAGATAAAGGGTACGGCCGTCTTTAGAAACGCCAGCCCCCGAACGCGAATCATGATTGCGCACTTTAAAGTCGCGCACCTGTCCATCTCGCAAAACTGTAAAGAAGCCGCCAAAAGCATAGTCGGCTCCCTGCAAGCCTTCTGCGGTCTGAGAGTCCAAGACCTCGGCCATGTAGCCGGTGCCCGCTGAGCCATCAAGACGCTTAAAAAGCAGAGCCGCATAGCGTTCTACGGGGGCTGCAATCATATTTCCATTTTCAATATGCACGCCTACCAGTTGTCTAACCGCACCAAGCTTTGCCGCCAAATCCCACTTGCCCTTGCGTCCGCCAAAAGGTGTTGCGTTCATGGCAACCAGGGCCCCGCTTTTTTTTGCAAAGGTGGAAGTTTTACGACTACGATAAATAAAGGGCTGGGGGATTGTACCATCCACCGCAGCAAATTCGTAATCCGGGAAAGTTACAAGCTCTAAACCCGGCGCATCTAGTTCTATGCGCACTGCATGATAAATTACAGGAAACTCTGGATTTTCAAAATCTAACTTTGCAATTCCGGGGCAGACCTGCTGCCAGTCCAGTTTTTCTGGAATATAAGTTTCTACCGGATAAAGATAATCTTCTAGCTCAGGCTCAATCTGAGGATGACTGGCGCAGGCAACGAAAAAAATCATCACCAGCAAAAGTTCTGAGAAGATAATAAAAAGTTGATTTTTACGACAATTTTTCATAATACAAGCTTATTTTGGCTGATAAACCTTACCTAAAACCTTTTTTAACTCCTCTCCATCTTCAAGCAAATAAAGTTTTTCATTTGCATAACCAATATATTTCCATTCCTCGGGACTATACAAAATTACTTGAATTCCATCCGAATAATGCCATTGATCCTTATCAATTTTCCACCCTTCATTTTGAACCAGACCATTTATATTCAGTTTTATCAAAAGATTTTCAGTTAAGAATAAATCATAAGCTTCATAATAATCTACAGATTCTGATATTCTGATATATTTAATTCCACTTTTCTTATCTGTAAGATAAAATTTCTGGTCTTTCTTTGAAAAAGTAAAATCTACATCAGAATAATTTATTGCATATGAATCATGAAAAGATATATTTGAACGAATCATATCTTCTTGAAATGCCAAAACGGTATAAAAATCTGCGCCCTTTGTTGCTAAAATTGCATTATAGTAAGATTTTGTGTTAATTATTTCCGTATAAGCTGCAAGGGGAATATAAGTTCCTTTATATTTAGGCTCATATTTTGTTTCGGCAAATAGAAATGTAAGAGAAGCCATCATTACAAATATAATCAATTTTTTATTCATATTATTCCTATTGTTTGATTCACGCATTTTTGCTACGTAAAAAGTGTTCAAAAAAAATCCCGCCCATGCCAATTCATGAACGGGAGTCGCAGCCTTACGTAAGACGAGCTTCGAGGTCATGTCGCAGCCTTGCGGCTGCTTACCAAGTTTGCCTGCCGGCAAACTTGCACATAACTAAGCCTTATTAAGGCGTGCTTCGAGATCATCCAAAATAGCGTTGAGTTCCTTTGGAAGGTGCTTACCAAACTTAGGATAGTGGTTCTCACGAATATCCTTAACTTCTTTCTTCCATCCTTCAACATCAACCTTGAGGATTTCTGGAAGAGTCTTCTTGTAGCAGTCTGCAAGACCATCAGTATTGATAGCGCCATCTTTTGGCATAAGTCCGATTGGTGTATCAACAGCATTGTCTACGCCGTCGCAGCGGTCGAAAATCCATGCGAGAACGCGTGAGTTATCGCCGTATCCTGGCCACATGAATCCGCCTGGGAGATCCTTGTTGTTTTCGTCCTTGCGGAACCAGTTAACGTAGAAAATCTTAGGAAGTTTGTCCTGATCAGCCTTAGCACCAACATCGATCCAGTGCTGGAAGTAGTCACCCATGTTATATCCACAGAATGGGAGAATAGCAAATGGGTCACGGCGGATCTTACCAACTTCATCAGCATTAATTGTAGAAGCAGCAGTGATTTCTGAACCTACGATAGAGCCAAGGAATACACCGTGGTTCCAAGAACGAGCCTGATGTACGAGAGGTACAGTTGAAGGGCGGCGTCCACCAAAGAGGATAGCAGAAATTGGTACACCTTCTGGAGATTCCCAGTCAGATGCGATACATGGACACTGTTTAGCAGGAGCTGTAAAGCGAGCGTTTGGATGAGCGAATTCTTCACCCTTAGGAGACTTGTCCTTAGGAAGAGCATCACGAGTATTTCCCTTCCAGTCAACAAGCTTACCCTTTGCAGGATATCCGATTCCTTCCCACCATACGTCACCGTCTTCAGTAAGAGCACAGTTTGTATAGATAGTATTCTTTTCAGCAGAAATAAGAGCGTTCTTGTTAGATTCAGCAGAAGTTCCTGGAGCAACTCCGAAGAAACCTGCTTCTGGGTTGATAGCGTAGAGACGTCCGTCTTTTCCGAACTTCATCCATGCAATATCATCACCTACAGTTTCAACCTTCCATCCTGGGATAGTAGGGATCAACATAGCGAGGTTTGTTTTACCACAAGCACTTGGGAAAGCACCTGTTACATATTTAACTTCGCCCTTAGGGTTAGTAAGCTTAAGAATAAGCATGTGTTCTGCAAGCCATCCCTCTTCGCGAGCGATAACAGTTGCAATACGAAGAGCGAAACACTTCTTACCAAGAAGAGCGTTTCCACCGTATCCAGAACCGTAAGACCAAACAAGGTGCTCTTCTGGGAACTGTGAAATGTATTTGTGTTCAACGTCAGCACAAGGCCAGATTCCGTTGTCTTTTTCGCCATTGTTAAGTGGCTTACCTACAGAGTGGAGACATGGTACCCAGTCACCGTCTGTACCAAGGTACTGCCATACTTTTTCTCCGGCACGTGTCATGATATCCATGTTCAAAACAACGTATTCAGAGTCTGTAAGTTCAATACCGTATTTTGCAATTGGAGAACCAAGTGGACCCATACAGAATGGAATTACATACATTGTACGTCCGTGCATACAACCTGTGTACAATCCTTTCATTGTAGCCTTGAGTTCAACTGGGTCAATCCAGTGGTTTGTTGGACCAGCATCTTCTTCTTTTTTAGAAGAGATAAATGTACGTGATTCAACGCGAGCAACATCGCTAGGAAGAGAACGGAACAAGAAGCAGTTCTCTTTTGCCTTCAATGGAGTAGCGAGACCAGCGTCTACGCACTTTTTCATGAGGCGGTCATATTCAGCTGTAGAACCATCAACAACAACAACATTGTCTGGTTCACACATCTTAACACATTCTTCAACCCATGCCTTAATGCCGGCATGTTTAATGTCAGAAACAGTCATTAAAAACTCCTATAAGCCTGCCCTGCTCAGTAACTGTTCAGCAAAGCAGACCAAATTTCTGTATATACAAAAGCCTCTCCAAGAAACCCTCGTATACCACCATAAATATAATGGTTTTAGAAAGTAAATTCAATATTAAAAGAGGCCTGTATAAGCATGGCTTCTGCATAAAAAAAGACGTACCACCTTTCGTGTACGTCTTTCATATAACACAGCCGACTGTCGGACTTGAACCAACTACCTGCGCGTTACGAGGGCGCTGCTCTACCAGGTGAGCTAAGTCGGCGAGATTTTTATTTTATATCGCTTTTGACTTTGAATGTCAACGTATTCCAGAGCGCATCTCATAAAGACGGCGCATATCATTTATGTTATTAACAACAACCTGAGTATCATAAACTTCAATTCTGTGTGCTGCTATAAACTTTGTGATTTCATCTTTTGTTGCTTCAACAGAAAGTCCTGCCCAATGAGAAATATCTGCTACAGTCACATTAAAGCGTCTCTGTTTTTCCATTTCGCTGGCCGGAGGATTCATTTCATCAAGCATAAGGAATACATCTGCAATACGGGCCTGCAAATCTTTAATTACAAGAATCTTAAAGCGGCGTTTCTGGTCATAAATACGCTTACAGAAAAGTTTAAGCAGAAGAAGAGCCATCTGAGGGTTTCCTGTAATCAGAAGCTCAAAGTTTTCTTTATTAAACTCCAGACAGCGAACCTTTCCAGATGCCATACAGGTTGCAGAACGCGGAGAATTATCCAGAATCGCCATTTCTCCAAAGAATTCACCAGGTTTAAGAATATCAAGATTTTTCTTAGAACCATTTACACATTTTACCAACTGAACCTTACCAGACTGAATCAGATAGAAAGAATCACCCGGCTCAAATTCTGAAATAATAACTTCACCAGGTTCATAATCCTTTGCAAAACGCGCAAAAGCCGGCAAATCAAAAATCTTTAAAGAAGATGCGGCAACAGGAACTTCTTCATAAGAATCTGCTGCTCCGCTGTTTACCATAGAAAGTTTATCTGCCCTAAGTTTGGCAGCGTCATACATCTTTTTTGCCTCTGCAATTTTAGGAGAATTAGGGAACCTTTTAATGTATTTGCTGTAAACATCACAGGCAGAACGGAACTGTTCTTCATCATAAAAACACTGACCGACGCGCAGCATTCCTGTAAGCTGGTCTTCCGGTTCGCTATGAAGTATGCTTTCAATTTTTTTATGAATCTGACGCAGCTGATTTGAAAATACACGAAGCATCTTCATAATCAGGGCTTTATTATTACTAAAGAGGATTTCAAATTCCTGAACAGTAAGGGCAACAGCAACAGTAGGCATTACGGCAGTAGCAGTTTCTTCACGTTTAAAATGCCCCAGAGCAGACTTTACTCCAAAAAATTCACCACTCTTTACCTGTTCTGCTACGGGAGCACCGGATTCAATATCCGTACTGGTAAGAAGGACAGCACCACTCTGCATGATAAAAATTCGTTCATCTTTATCACCTTCAAAGTATATGATAGAACCTTTTGTATATTGCATCGCCTTTGGCATAGAACTGCTCCCTTGTTTTATAACTATTATAGTAGTATAACCGCTTTTTTGTTATATCACAAGTAAAAAAAATGTGATATTCTTCTGTCTGTTATGATTGACTTACACGTTCACACAACAGCATCTGACGGGCAATACAGCCCCTCTCAGATTATCAAGATGGCTGCAGATTTGAAAATAAATACAATTGCCATTACAGACCACGACACAGTTGCCGGGCTTGAAGAAGGAAAAGCAGAGGCTGAAAAAGAAGGAATTAATTTTATTCCTGGAATAGAGATGAATATTAACGGCTCCAAGGGGGAATTTCACCTTTTGGGCTTAGGACTTGAGACGATTTCTGATTCTATGAAGACTGCCATAGACGATCTGCAGAAAAACAGGGTTTTGAGAAATGAACAGATGTGTGCAAAAATGCAGGCTGACGGAGTGGACATTACAATAGAAGAAATGTATGCAAAATTTCCGAATACTGTTTTAGGAAGGCCTCATTTTGCGGCAATGCTGGTAGAAAAGGGGGTTGTGCGAAAAAGACAGCAGGCCTTTGATAAATACCTTGCAAAAGGCCGCCCATGGTACTGCGAGCGGGTCGGCACAAATCTGGATGAAGCGATTGTGGCCATTCGTGAATGCGGCGGGATACCCGTAATTGCCCACCCTATGTCACTTTATCTTTCATGGGGAAAACTGCCGGCAGCTCTGCAGGATATTTTTGAGCGCGGAGTAATGGGGCTGGAGGCTTTTCATCCGGGAGCACGCATGACAGACTGCCTGCGTCTGGAAGAATGTGCCCGTAAAATCGGCTATTTTATTACTGCTGCCAGCGATTTTCACGGAGAAAAGATTCGTGCAGACCGCAAACTTGGCCACACCTGCAACAACAAAGTGATTGAAGATAAGTTCTGGACAGAAGAACTGGGGCCGGCGCTGGAAAAAATTCATCAAATTTAGAAAAAAAACGTATAAAATGAAATCTGGCGGCAAGTATATATATAGAGAGGTGTATATGATATTTGCTGATGACCATGAATTAACCCCGGAAGAAAAGTGGAACCGGGCCACCATTGCAAACAATTTTATCTTTTACAAGGTGATGAGGAACAATCCTGACGTATGCAGGGAGCTTCTGGAAATCCTGCTGGAAATTGAGATTAATCGGATTGAAATGCGTGGTGAAGAAACGGTAGAAGTTGACTTTGGCAGCAAAGGTATAAGACTGGATGTCTATGCCAAAAATTCTTCCCAATTATTTAATCTGGAAATGCAGTCCACTGATACTAAAGAACTTCCAGAGCGTGCACGTTATTATCAGGGCAGTATGGATGTTGACAGTCTTAAATCCGGACAGGTTTATAAGGATTTAAAAGATTCGTATGTAATATTTATCTGCATTCCAGACATTTTCGAAAAAGGTCTTGCCAGCTACAGTTTTGAAAACCTTTGCCTAGAAGACACAAGGGGTTGCCTAAATGATAGGGGAATAAATAGGTAAACCTAAAAATTGCTTTCGCAATTTTTTTAACGGTTTGCTATTAAACACCGGCCGCCAGCGGCCTTACACACTATTTTATTGCCTCAAATTGTGATAAAATATTAAATGAAAAGCAGAAAGCTTTTCTAAAGGTTGTCCTTGGCCAAAAAGCAAGCGACAATTTTTCTAGGAAGATTGAAGAACTGACCGAAGAAGCCAAACATAATACACAGTGGAGGCGGCAATATATGGAATGGGAAAGACAACGTGTTTATGATTATGAAGACGGTAAAGCTGCCGGCATTGCACAGGGAATGGAGCGTGGCATTAAACAGGGCATCCAAACAAAGGCCATTGATACTGCAAAGAACCTGCTTAAAATGAATATTCTTTCCCCACAGCAGATAGCCCAAGCCACAAACCTTTCTCTGGAAGCAGTTCTGGAACTGCAAAAGGAAATTACAGGCTGTCGAACTTAAAGAAAATATAAAAAAGCCGCCCGAAGCCTTCGTTCAACGGGCGGCCCCGGCCCCGCAAAGCAGAACCGGACTATCTAACAGGCACGTTGGCGACATGCCTGAGGGTAGTAATTTTTTTTACCTTGCGTAAATTTTCGCAAATTTAAGGGTTGTAGTAGTATCATTTTGGAATGCAATTTTTATAGCAGTAATCGATGTTATATCAGCAGAATTATCAACTCCATATGCAGTCCAACCTGTACCTCCACTCTTTGTTACCCAAGTATTTTCTTCGCCAGCTGCAATATTACAGAAATTATGTTCGTTCTGATGTGTATCATCAGTTATATAAATTATTTTAAGAGCAGAGGTTTCCGCAGAACCGTACATTTCTACATATACAGTCTTATCTGTTAAATCAATTGGATTCAGCAAGTTCAATGTCATTGAATCATAGCTATAGTCTTTATAAGTTAATTCAAGGGCTTTTACCTTTGTTGCATCATCCACAAGAGAAGAATCATATTGATAACCAGGAGTTGCCAACTGGTTAGTTGCAGCAGTCCATAAGTTTATCAGACTAGCATCCCATTTCGCATATAGCGTAATATCTCCTGTAGTACCTTTCTCAATTGAGGTTATAACTGTAGAATAACTACTATCTTTATACCATCCATCAAAAGAATATCCACTCTTTGTTGGTGTTCCTAGAGCAATCGTTGCAGTTTCAACTGTATAGCTTTCAGGTGCTCCATCCCAGTTTGTTCCATCATCCAATTCATAAGTAATAGTATACACAGTAGCCGTCCACTTAGCAGTGTAAGTTACGTCAGCGGTGATTGCGGAAGTTTCTGCTTCGGCAGCAACTGTGGTTTCGCCGCTAATCCAGCCGGCGAATGTGTAGCCTGTTTTTTCAGGGGCTGCAGGTGCGGTTGCTGTTGTGCCGCTTGTAATTGTCTGGGTATCTACTACGATATCGCCGTTTTTGAATGTTACTGTTACTTTAGGAATTACGTATGTACATGCCTGAGTTGCAACGGCAGAATCCGTACAGTCAGCCTTTACTGCAAAAGCCTTGACTGTAATATCTTGTGTAAGTGTAATTGCGTCAGTATATTTTGTGCTTGCGGTAGTAGGGTCTGTTCCGTCTGTTGTGTAATAGATTGTTGCGCCTGTAGTTGCACAGGTAATTGTAACGCTGTTGTCTGCAACAGTAATTACAGGGGTTGCTGCGGTTTCTTTTTCTACCGTCGCATCTTCCGGGGTCTTACAGCTGAAGGCTGTAACCAGCATGGCAAGTGCAGTAAAAGCTGCTGCAAGCTTGCTTAATCGTTTTTTCATAAATTTTTCCTCCTGGAAGTCTCCTTCCTCAAAGTGAGTGAAGTAAACGAGGATTAAAAGTACAAGAAAAAAAGATGGAATTTTTGTAAAAATTCAGAAGATACCTCTAGAAAACTGATAAAATATAGCAAAGTTAATCGTTTTATTAAACTTTAATTTACTTAAAAATTTTGACATTAGAAAAATCTGGACTTATAATTAATTAACAAAGTGTGTGAATAAAATCCTCCTTTAAATTATTCATTTTCTGAAAAGGACATTTCTGCCCCACCTACCCAAAACTGAGATTTTCTGATAAGATACTTCCACTATGGATTTAATCAAAAAACTTGACGAATGTGAGACACGTCTTAAAGAACTCAATGAACTGGTAATGGATCCTGACCTTGTAAAAGACCAGAAAAAATACAAGGACACCATGCGCGAACACGGTTATCTTACGGAAGTGTGTGCGCTTTATGACGAATACAAGAAGGTTTTGCAGGGAATTCAGGACGCAAAAGAAATGATTACTGCGGAAGATGACGCAGAAATGAAGGAAATGGCGCGCGAAGAGCTTAAGGAACTGGAAGAAAAGCAGCCAAAAATTGAAGAAGAAATTAAACTTAAGCTGGTTCCGCCGGATCCTCTTGATGAAAAGAATATCATTCTGGAAATCCGCTCGGCAGCTGGTGGTGATGAAGCTTCGCTTTTTGTACGCGACCTTTGGGAAATGTACTGTCACCTTGCAGACCGCAAGGGCTGGAAAACAGAAACTATGGAAGCTCAGGAAACGGAAGTGGGCGGCTTTAACAAGATTGTAACTTCTATTTCTGGTAAATTTGTTTACGGAACCTTGCGCTGGGAATCTGGCGTTCACCGAGTTCAGCGTGTTCCTCAGACAGAAAGTCAGGGTCGTTTGCAGACTTCTACTGCAACTGTTGCCGTTCTGCCTGAAGCAGAAGAGGCTGACGTAAAGATTAATCCTAATGACGTGCGCGTTGACGTAATGCGTGCCGGCGGCCCTGGCGGTCAGTGTGTAAACACAACGGACTCTGCCGTTCGCCTTACTCATATTCCAACTGGTATTGTTGTTATTCAGCAGGATCAGAAAAGCCAGATTAAAAACAAGGAAAAGGCATGGCAAGTTCTTCGTGCCAGACTTTTTGACCTTGAACAGAGCAAGCTGGATGCAGAGCGTTCTTCTGCCCGCAAGAGCATGGTTGGTAACGGTGACCGTTCTGAGAAGATTCGTACTTACAACTTCCCTCAGGATCGCGTAACAGACCACCGCATTAACTATACGGCTCATAACCTTCCGGGCTTTATGATGGGAGATATGGACGATATGCTGGACGCCCTGAACGTTTATGCTAAGGAAGAGCAGCTTAAAGAAAATGCGTAGAAGATTGTCCGAAACAACCAGTTGTTTCGAGCGGTTTATCGGATGAACCTAAAAAATGCGGTGCATTTTTTTTAACGGTTCCTCGATTAGAGCAGGTCGAGCCGGACAATGACATACGGTGGGTGAGCGCTGGCATGTGCGCTGGCGGTGGTACGAGCCGGATGAGGTACCGGTGGTTGAGTTTGTCGAAACCACCACACTCAAGGTTATTGCTGTCGCAATATTTACAGATTTCGACAGGCTCAATGACCACACGAAGTATACTTTTAAGTCATCCATATCTTTTTTTATGACTATCCAACAATTCAAAACCGAATCAATCAAAAATCTCACTCAAACCTCCCCCAGTCCTGCGCTGGACGTGGAGGTTTTGCTTTTACATGCCCTGGGCTTTACAAAAACAGAACTATTAATGAAGAGGGATATGGAACTTTCTGAAGAAAAGGAAGAGTGGCTGAATGAAGCGGTTGAAAGGCGGGCTGCGGGGCTCCCTGTTGCCTATATTACGGGCCACAAAGAGTTTTACGGTTATGATTTTTTAGTTACCCCGGCGGTTCTGATTCCAAAGCCGGACACAGAGATTTTGGTTTCCCGCGCCGTAGAGCTGATTCTTGAAAAAATAGAGGCGAATCCAGACCGCCTGCTTACGGTCTGCGATATGTGCACGGGAAGCGGCTGCATTGCCCTTTCTGTCTTGAAGTCACTTTATGAAAGCGAGCGGGTGCCGCAGGAAAGGCTCCCTAAGTTTACTCTGGTAGATATAAGCGGCCCCGCCCTGGAAATTGCCCGGAAAAATGCAGAAGCCCTGCTGCTGGGGGCGGGGGCTGACGGCAAGGAAAATCTGCTGGAGCGGGTGCGCTTTGTTCAGAGCAATCTTTTTGAGCAGCTGCCCTACCAGTTTGATTTGGTGCTGACAAATCCGCCTTACGTGCCTTCCAGCCTTACAGACGAACTTTTAAAGGACGGACGCAGTGAACCGCGCCTTGCTCTGGACGGCGACATTACCATTACAGGCGACCGGGCAGAAAGTGATGACGGCCTTGAAATAATCCGCAATTTAATGCCCCAGATTTACGACCACACTGTTTCTGGCGGCTTTTTCCTGATGGAAACCGGGGAATACAATATGCGGGGGGCAGAAAACCTTTCTTACCGCGCAGGTTTTAGAAACACTCAGGTCTTTACAGATTTGGAAGGACAGGAGCGGGTACTTTACGGAGAAAAGAAAGCGGGGATGTAAGAAAATGGTGATTTCGGCAGGCTCAATCACCGTGGCGGCAGCACAAATAGAGGCTTTTCGAAAGTCGTTTTACTCCTTCGCGCCATTTTTTTTAGATAGCCGTTTTATATATACAATCCTTCACTTCTACAAATCTTCGCCCTTTGTAAAGAACAGGCTTATGCCTTCTTTTGGAAAACGCCCGCAAAGGTCTGCAATCACTTCTTTTATTTTTTTTGCTGTCTCTAAAGAAACATAGGCAAAAAGAATGAAATTCATTTCTGGCCAGACGGTGTCGCCCAGTTTTTTTGTTTTTAATCCCTTGCCGTGAGTTTCCGTAATCATTGTATATTCAAAATCAGGGATTTCTTTTTCCAGAAGCTCTGTTATATCATCCATCACAGACTGATTTGCAATTATTTCTGCACGATATTCGTTCATTTTTCCTCCAGAATAGATTGTCCGGTCAAGCCGGACAATGACATATAAATGACGGTTAGGCGTTTGGACTGGTGGTTTCGACAGGCTCAACCACCGCGGGCTGTGACTCAACCACCGCGGGCTGAGGCTCAATCGCCGAGGATTGTGGTGCAGGCCCCTCGGGTTGTGGGGCAACCACCGCAACTTTCTTGCCACGTTTCTTCATAACAAGGCTGTACAACACCGGAATAATGAGCAGGGTTACAAAAGTGCTGGAAATAAGACCTCCAACAACCGCCATGGCAATCGGCTGTACCATCATGGCCTGACCGCTGGTTGCAAAACACATCGGCAGCATACCAAGAATTGTAGTAAGGGTTGTCATCAGAACAGGGCGGAAGCGGCTCTTTCCGGCTTCATAGCAGGCCTGCATAAGTGGAACGCCACGACCAACCAGAAGGTTTGTGTAGTCAACAAGAATAATACCGTTATTTACAACAATACCAACCAGCATGATGATTCCGACCATAGACATAATGGAAAGTGCCTGCCCGGTAATTTTATAAAGGAAGATTACACCGATTACAAGGAAAGGCATGGTTGCAAGGTTTATTAATGGAGCCTTAAAACTTTCGTAAGTTGCGGCCATAACACCGAATACCAGAAGAATTGCCATGGCAATAATCTTAAGGTAGAATTTCATCTGGCTGATTGTATCTCCCCATGAACCTTCGTAGCTTACAGTTACGCTGTCTGGAATAACAAAGGCAGAAGCAATTCCTTCTTTTATCTGGTCTTCTACAATATTTGCGTTTGTTTCTGTAATAATGCTTGCAGTTACGTGAATGATTCGGGTCTGATTTTCACGGCTGATTGAAACAGGACCAAGGCCTTTTTTAAGGGTGGCAAAATTTGCAACAGAAACCATTCCGTTTGAACCGCGAACATAAATTGATTCCAAATCTTCTATTTTTTTTCGGTCTTCCGGCCTGTAGGAAACAACTACGTTATAGTCTTTTCCGTTGTTACGATAAACACAGGCCGTTGTACCGTTAATGGCATAGTTTATTTCGCGGGCAACGGTTGTAATATCAACTCCAAAATCGTAGGCACGCTGACGGTCAATCACAACTTCTACCTGAGGAAGTCCCCTATCCATGCTTATGGAAGCCTCTCCACATTCAGGGTTCTTGTTTATTACATCGGCAATCTGGTCTGCCGTATCGAGCATGGCATCAAGGTCATCTGAACGGAGGATGATGTCAATATCACTACCCATCATCTGACCGCGCCAGCCTGCACGGAAACTTAAAGTGGCTCCCGGGAATTCACCAAAATGTTTTCGCAGTTTTGCCTGCATATCAGCAGCGGAATCTATCTGCTGGTCTGTTTCCGGCAGGGTTATCTGAATTGTACCCTTATTTGTAGAAGCATTTCTTCCGCCACCGCCAATAGAAACAGTAACGTTTTTTGCACCTTTAATTTCGTCTTTTACAATCTGTTCAAAAGCCATGCAGACTTCTTTTGTTTCTTCAAAAGGAGTTCCAACAGGCATTGTAATGTTTAAGGTAACAGAATCGTCATTACCGGCCGGCATCATATTGATTTTCATAGTCGGAATCATGGCAAAAGCCAGAATCAGAACTGCAAGGGCCGCAACAATTGTAACAAGACGATTATTCAAGGCCAGCTTAAGCAGCTTTGCATAGCCTCGTCCAATCACTTCTATAACCTTTTGGAAAGCGCCATAAACCACCTTAAGCACAGGATTTGTTACAGGCTTCTCGTTTCGGTTAGAAAGAGGAAGGAATTTTCCGGCTAGAACAGGAACCAGGAAGATGGCAACCATCAAGGAAGAAACAAGGGAAATTACGATTGTAAAAATAATTCCCTTGAACATCTGCCCCATCATTCCCAAATCTGCAATAAAGAAAAGGAAAGGCACGAATACGCAGATAGTAGTAAGGTTTCCAGAAATTACAGACATGAGCATTTCCTGACTTCCAAGAATTGCCGCAACTTTTGGCCGTGCCCCTCGCTGGCGGTAGGAGTAAATGTTATCAATCATAACGATGGAAGCATCTACAATCATACCGACGCCAAGAATAAGACCTGTTAAAGTCATCATGTTCAAAGTGATTCCAAAGGTATTCATGGCAAAAAGCGTGATGATGATGGAAAGAGGAATGGAAATGGAAATGATGATTGTTGACTTAAAGTTCTGCAGGAAGATAAAGAGGATTACTACCGCAAGTAAAAGTCCCTGCCAGGCCGACTGAACAAGAGTGTTGATTGTTTCGCGGATGGCATCTGTATCATCGGAAATAATTTCCATTGTAATATCTGACGGAAGAATGGTCTTCAGCTGTTCAATTTTCTTATAAACATTGTTTGCAACGGTTACTGTGTTTGCGTCACTCTGCTTTGTGATGCCCACATAAACGCCCTTTTCTCCGTTGATAAAGGATTCACTGGAAGTTTCCGCAAAACCAAGACTTGCAGTTCCAATATCACGGAGTTTTACGTTGTAGCCGTTGATTGTAGAAATTACGGTATCGTTTATTTCATCTATGCTGGTATATTCACCGGTAGTGCGGACAATGTAGTTTTTGTGTCCGTCCTGAACTTTACCGCCGCCCAGTTCCAGATTCTGTTTGGAAAGGGCACTTACAACAGTAGGAATTGTATAGCCATAGGCCGCCATGCGGTTCTGGTCCAGCTGAACATTTACCTGAGCGGTTCGTCCGCCGTTTACGCTGGCTTCCCCTACCCCTTCTGCCTGTTCCAGAATATCCACAATCTGGCTTTCAGCAATCTGTTTTACGTCATCTACAGAGCGGTTTCCCCGCACAAGAATACGCATAATGGAAGAAGATGAGCCGGAAAAGCGGAAAATACTTGGGGTACTGGCCGCATCCGGCAGGGAACGCGTTACCCTGGAAAGTTTATCGCGCAGGTCGTTTACAACTTCATCCAAATCTGTTCCGTAATCAAATTCAAGGCTTACGGTAGAAGAACCTTCTGTTGAAGTAGAAGAAAGACTTTTTAATCCGCTTACACTTACAACTGCGCTTTCAATCACTTTTGTAACCGATTTTTCCACGGCTTCCGGCCCCGCGTTTGTGTAGGTGGTCATAATCATCAAATAAGGATTTTCTACTTCCGGGAAAAGGGCTATCGCAACCTTGCTGAAGGTGAAAATTCCGAGCATTCCCAGCAGGGCAAAAACAATGAGGATTAAAACCGGGTGCTCCATTGTCCGTCTGGAAAGACTCATCAGCGGCCCTCCTTTGCAGGCTTGTCAGTGGCAGGAGCCTGTGCCTGTGCCGGTGCAGGTGCGTCTACATCGCGGACCTTGGCGCCATCAAACAAAGTTAGCATACCTTCTATTACCATTGAATCGCCCTCTGAAATTCCTTCCAGAAGCTGATAATAACCGTCTATATTTTTTCCAAGAGTGACATGGCGTTTTTCTACGGTATTGTCTTCTTTCACAACAAAAACATAATATTCGTCATTATTATTAACTACAGAATCCTGAGGAATAACTGGGTAACCGTCATAATCATTTGTATAGAGTTTGATTTTTGCAAACATTCCGGCATTTACTTTTTCATAACTTTCTTCAAAGTTCAGAATAATCTCTTTTGTTCGGGTAGCTGCATCTACAACAGGAGAAATGCGAACGACCTTTGCATAAAACTTTTCGCTGCCATAAGCCTGCAATGTGATTTCTGCCCGCTGCCCAATCCGCAAGTCTGCTACATAACGTTCAGGAACTTTAGCCGTAACCTGAAGATTTGAAATATCACCTATTTTTGTGATTACAGAACTTACGCTGACTTTCTGTCCGGTTTTTACAGGAGAAGAAATAATACTGCCAGAAATCGGGGCAATTACAGGGCTTTTTGCATAATAACTGCCCGGTTCAGAAGGGTCTATGTAGGCAATAACATCGCCCTGCTTTACAGGCGAGCCAAGCGAAACCTTCATTTCTACAACCTTTCCGCCGATTGAAGGAAAAACTTCTATTGAAGTCTGAGTTTCTATTTCGCCATTTGTGATTACAAAGTCTGTGAGGACAGTATTTTTTGCAGTCATTGTGCGCACAGAAGTTTCCTGTGCCCCACCGCCAAAGCCTCCGCCTCCGCCCCAGCCGCCTTTGCCGCCAGGCATTCCCATTCCACCGGCCTTTGCCTTTTTTGAATGGTTGATTGCAAGAAGGGCTCCGCCCAGAGCAGCCACAATCACAATAACAGTTATGGCAGTTATGTATTTTTTCTTCATATATTACCTTTCCTCGGAAGTTCCCAGTGAGCCGAATGGAACTCCCAATAAATTTTCAAGTTCAAGAATTGCAGAAATAATAGTATATCGCTGATTCTGCAGGGTATTTTTTGCAGTTGCAAGATTATCTGCCGCAGTCTGTAGAGAAAGCAGGTCTTTTGAACCGGCATTATAGGCAGAAAGAGTCATGTCGTAGGCACGCTGCATAAGAGTAACGTTTTTTTCATACATATCAAGCTGAGTCTGTGCCTGGGTAATCGTGTTGTAACTGCTACGGATTTTAATTGCGATAGAAGTTTTTGTATCTTCCAGAGAAAGTTTTAGGTTTTCAAGATTTGTTTTCTGACTTTCTATACTGAGTGCCCCGCTAGACCAGGGCAGGTATCCGTCTAAAGGAATAGAAAGCCCGAGGGAATAATTCATGACAAGAGTTTCGTTTGTAACATTTTCTACGGCACTGGCACTTGCAGAAAGAGAAGGCCCCCAGGCAGAAAAACGGGTTGCCATCAGAGAATTTTTTGCAGCTTCAATATTCATCTGCACCTTTTTTACATCCGGAACATCGTCCAGATTCATCATTATAACGTCTTCTGTGATTGTAATATCTGCGGCTTCTTCCAGACTTCCTTCCAGTTCAATTTTTTCCCGCAAATCAATTCCAAGAACCTGTTTAAAAGAATCCAATGCAATTTCATAAGACTGCTTTAAGGTTTCCAGAGCAGGCAGCTTTTTTTCATAATTATACTGTGCATTTAAAAGATCAAGTTCAGAAAGCCTTCCCTGATTATATTTTGCCCGGTTAGATTCATAGGTCTGCTTTGCACTTTCAAGGGCACTTTCCTGAACGGCAATATTTTCACGGCTATAAATCAGATTGTAAAAAGACTTGCGGACGCTAAGTTCAATAGAACGAACCATAGATTCATAAGAAATTTCACCTGCTTCATAAGAAAGTCTGGCACTTCTGATTGAAGTTGCCAAAGAAGGCGAAAGGCGAATGTTTACGGAAGCAGTTGCAGAAAGAGCCGGGTCATTTTTATTCTGTTCCCCCTTTGACCAGGCTTCGTTTGTACCAGTCTGAGAACCGCCATAACTTGCACTCAAAGTCAAAGAAGGACTGGCCGAATTCCAGGAAGCATTTTTCTGTTTTTTCAGAAAATCTAAAGACAATTTCTGCTGTTTCAAAGAAATATTATTATCTGCCGCAAGAATTACAGCGTCATCAACTGTAATTTTCTGTGCAAAAAGGCCGGCAGAAAAAATAAGCAGTGTCACAATTACAAAAAGTTTTTTCATATTCCTCATTTTTTTTTCTCTTATAAAAGTATAACAAATAATATAATAAAAAATTACTACTATAAAATGAAAAAATCTGTTATTTTTAAGTTAAAGGAGATTTTTTGTGAGTAAGGAGCTTGTTTTTCATTCTGATTATTCAAATCCTTCTGAATTACTTTCTGAATTCTTTCAGATGCATGAATATTTTTCTGATGAAGAAAAAAGTAAAATCGCGGAAGCATGGAATCTTCTTGTCCGCCTTTCTGACGGAAAAACAAGAAGCTGCGGAACTCCTTATTACCTTCATCCCCTTAGGGTTGCAAACATTCTGGCTCAAAGCCGCCTTGACTGCGACACGATAATCTGCGCAATCCTCCATTCTATTCATGAATTTAACGTAAGTTCAGAAGAACTGGAAAAGCAGTTTGGCGAAAACACAAATAAAATCATAAATACTGCAAATAAGATTTTAAATCTGCCTATTAACACGAAAACTCTGAATCAGTCAGACGCCATCCGCAACATGCTTTTTGCAATGTGTGATGACGCAAGAATTATTCTTTTAACTCTTGCCGACCGTCTGGACAGAATCCGCAACCTGAAAAGTTTTACAAAGGAAGAACAGCACGAAATTGCAAAATCTGTGATAGAGATTTGGGCGCCACTTGCAGACAGGCTTGGAATGCAGGCAGAAAAAAACGAGTTTGAAGACCTGAGCTTGAAATATATAAATCCGCAGGTTTTTCTTCAGATAAAGGCAATTGTAGCCCAGAAAAAGGACGAACGCTCTGCCTATCTGGAAAAGGCCGTTAATTCAATTTATAAATCGGCTGAAAAAATGGGAATTCCTGTAGAGATTCAAAGCCGGGCAAAGCATTTTTATTCCATTTATCAGAAGATGAAAAAGCGCAACAAGGAAGCGGGTGAACTTTTTGACCTCTTAGCCCTGCGAATTTTGTGCGACACTCCTGCCCAGTGCTACACTCTTGTGGGAATTGTTCACGGACTCTGGAAGCCTCTGGACGGACGATTTAAGGACTACATCGCCATGCCAAAAAGCAACGGCTACCAGTCTCTGCACACAACAGTTATGTGCGAAGGAAAGCCGCTTGAAATTCAGATTCGTACCCGCGAAATGCACAACATGGCTGAACACGGAATTGCTTCCCACTGGCTTTATAAAAAGGGAATGAGCAGGGAGCTTGTTGAAGAAGACAGACTTGAGATTTACAACAAGCTGCAGAAGTTTAAGCAGGGGCTGATTGAAGGAAATTCTTTTGAAACCTTAAAAAACGAGCTTTTAGGCGATGAAATTTACGTTTTTACCCCTCGTGGTGACGTAAAAAAACTGCCGCTGGGGGCAAATGCCATAGATTTTGCTTACGCGGTTCATTCTTCTATTGGAGAAAAGGTGATTGCGGCAAAGGCTGACGGAAAGATTATTCCGCTTTCTAAGCCTCTGGAAAACACCCAGATAATAGAAGTAATTACAAATCCTCAGGCTCACCCTACAGAAAACCAGCTGAAGCTGGTAAAAACAAGCAAGGCAAGGCAGAAGATTCATTCCTGGCTGATGAAAAACGACCCCACTTTCAGCGAGAGGCTGGCTCTTGCCCAGATGTCGCAGGCTGGAGAAAACGGGGCTGCGGGTACAGGCGGGGGCGGCGGCATTGGAAGTTCGGGGAATACGGCTGCCGGCGGAGCAAACTTAAACGGAGCGGGAACAGGCACGGAAGTCTGGACTCCTGGAACGCAGAGCGGAAAACGCCGCAAGAAACGCCCCAGCAACGCAGACCGGGCAGCAGCCGAAGCACAAAGCCGTCCAAAGAAAAACGTTCTTGTTCAGGGGGAGCGAAATGTTCTTTACAATCTGGCCCAGTGCTGCCACCCTCAATATCCGGACTTAATTGCAGGTTATGTTACCCGCACAAAGGGCGTTTCCGTTCACCGTGCCGACTGCCTAACCTACCAGCGCATTCCCCACAAAGAAGAACGCAGCGTGCAGGTGGAGTGGGATACAAAGAATTAAGTGAATATTAATTCAAAAAATCCAGTTTTCGCAGAACCATGCGCAGTACGGTGGTGCGGTCTGTAATGATGCGGGCTTCGGCGGTAATGCCGGGGATAAAGAAAACAGAAGTATGCTGCATTTCTTCAAAGGTTTTTAGGTTCATAAATCTGTTCCTATGCATCATTATGTTCATAACTTTTTCTTTTTTTACTATATTTCCATGCCAGACAAAGACCTGAAAAAATATAAAAAAGCCAGAAAATCAAACATAATAACGAAGTAATAAGGTATACATTTCTGTAAACGGAGGTATTTTCTTTCAGATAAAGAGTCTCACAAAAACTTATCAAAGCTAGAAAAATAGTTTCTATCTTACCTCTATATGTTTTCTTGGAAGTCACAGAAATTCCATTTTGATTTAGCCAATCAAGTATTGTTGATTTTTCTTTCACGGAAAAAACTATATTTTTCCTATTTTTGAAAAAGAGAATGATGTTATCGGAAGAATTACACCAAACAGTAAATTTTGGGAATAATTCACATATTCCATAACAAGATATGTTTTCAATTTTTATAGGAATATCATTAATTGGACTAGGTTTTTGTTTATTTCTCTTAAAATATAAAAATGAATTCTCTAAATAAATATTATTCTTCGAAGTAAAAAGCCCCGCTATACCCCCTAAAATACATGCAGGAATTAAACTTATAATTAAATTCTCAGAATATATCTTCATAAGCCCAAGTATTATTAAGATATAAACAGTCAAATAACAATCGATTTTTCCAATTATTCCTCTAAAACTTATATCTTTTCTTAATTTCATACATATCCCCTTTTCCTTTATGAAGTTGGTTAATCATTTTTTTAATACATAACTAGACAGATTAATTGTAAGATGTGTTTCTGATAAATCTGCATACTTTATACTTCCGTTCAATTTATATAGGTATTCTACAGTATCTCTAATTAATTTTTCTTCCTCGTCTAAATGCTGGATGTACTTCATATAATTTCCTCAAACAGATTAATAAACTCTGAACTTCATGTTTTCGTAGTCAATCTGGAATCTTCCAAAAACACATAACAAAGGACTTCCAATATCATAAAACATTGCCACATAACCTCTTCCATTACCAGAAGAAATTATACAAGAATCATTGTAATTATATGCCTGCGAATTATTAACATGAAGATTCCCTATATCAAAATCCACGTATTTTACTTCATTATTATCATTCAAGTCTGTTATGGATAAACTATTAGCAACTTTTGAAAAATTCCTTATCAGTTCGCGATTAATATCAGTATTTCGCAATATAAACGGAATTTGACTCCCTGTATCTATAAAAGCCTTATCTTCGCAATTAAAAATACGTATTCTAATAATTGGAACTTTTCTAATAATATTATCATCCAATAAAAATTCTATATCAGATTCTTTACTCGTATAAAACGACGGATTATTAAATTCAATAATTTTCTCTCTATAATCAAAGTCAACTCTCTTAAACTGAGTTAAAAAGTCAATTCCTATTATACCTTTTACCTGTCTAATTCTTTTTTGTTTTACAAATGTTTTTTTTTTCAAAAGCATTATTTAAGAAATTCAAGATAATGAAGTTATTTTCATCTTTTTCATCAAAGAAATTGCTATGTTCACAACCTGTATCTACTAAAAAACTATAATAATTCCTAACAAATGGATTCGATGAAACATTTATTGAAATAACAGGACAGTCTTCATAACCTTTTGCATCCAAACAAAATGGAATTGCATTTTCTTTTCTAGAAAACCCCTTATCAACTTTTCCGCAAGACATTACTAAAATAGAGATAATAACTATTACAATCAGTTGTTTCATAAAACTACCCTGTTTCTATCACTATATAAACCTTTTAGATTTTCTGATGGTATTCAACAGATTTTGGTATTATTAAATACTATCTTCTATTCTCCTCTGTTCTCTTTCAACAGAGGGGATTTTCATCTTCAACAAAGATGTTCTTTTAACATTTACATTTGAATCAAAGTACCTGTCAAACCTGCAAAGAGTATAAAATCAAGGCTCAAAGAAACAAAGAAATCCGGTCTAAAATTTCTTCTGTTGCAAAATGATGCTCCGGCAGTCAAAGATACTGCTTTAGGCATGAACTGGATTTTTGAAGTGTCTGCTAACTCCGCTAGGAAATCTGGAGTCCATGAAATTTCCAGTGCAGGAGAAATAGAAAAACTCTTCATGTCCATTACATTTACAGTATTCAAGCCAACAAAAGTTTCAAGAAGAAAATCATCTCCCAGATACTTCATCCAACCTATATCAATATTCACAAAAGAAACTGAATCTATAGACCAATCTTCACGGTGGCCTTCGTATTCATAATCCTGCGGCGTATATGCAAACTTAATGGAGAAAGGACAAAGAGAAGCAAATAAACCCGTTTTTTCTCCGACAAAATAAGCATCCGGTAATTCAAGCAGAGGAGCAAACACCCCATTTTCCTCATTGAACACCCCAGAGGCAGAAATCTGACCGAAATCCCAAAAGCAAGTAATTTTTGCATGTATTGCTTGCGGCAATAAAATAAGCAAGCCTGTCATAATAATGATTTTTATTTTATTCAATTCTGAACTCCATATTTTCAAAATTCAGCTGAATTTTATGATTCTTAAAAACATCATATCCCAACAAATTGACTTTTTGAGCAATTATATATCCCGACTTTGTTGAAGCATATTTATTAGCATCAGGGAAATGTCCAATTATGTTAATTGTCGTATTTGCAATTGTCAATTTTACAGCTTTATCTTCAAGAATAGGCGTAGATTTAATTCCTTCATCTATAAAAAAAAGGAGGTCCTTCTCTGAATATTTTTTTGATTTTTTATACTCATTACGCATAAAAAAATATACAGCCCCTGTATCAATTATTGCATTTTGCTTAATATTATTTATTTTAATTGGTATTGTGTACATATTCAATTCTTCAAGTTTACTCATGGAAACTGGTGAACCCACTAATACAGCACCATCAATAACAATATTTTTATTATTGTAATCAATAAGGATATTATTATTTATTTTAAAAAAATTAATTCCAATAATACCGTCTATAACTTTTTTATCAATAACGTCATATAAACTGGAATCATAAACAAAACTTGTATCATTAAAAGAAAGATTATCTTTTCTTAAATTTCCTAGTTTAAAATTATACGATGCATTCAAATATTCGCTTATCATAGATTCCAGATCTTCATCAGATAAATAAGCATAGTTTTCTTGAATATAATTTTTTAATTCATCTTTTATATCAAAATCAAAAGTGACTTTTATTTTTTCATATCCATTAGAAAACAAAACATTCACTGTGGTTGCAGTATCAAATTTAAATATATATTTCTGGTCTTTCTCATCAAAAACTGTAATTAATATTTGACCATCTTCCCCTAACTCAAACGGTACTCTAACCTCTGAAAAGAGATAAAAGTGTAATAAAATTAAAATGATAAAAAAGAAAGCTTTTTTCTTCATATATAGTACATCTCCAATATAACCGTTATTCATATTATCAGCCTTAGCGGCAAGTATATTTTGTTTTTAAAGTTTAAGGGGAGTTATTTCAATTCACCATAGCGTTTTACGCAAATTTTTGATTTTTTTTATAATTTTCTGTTATATCTAAAGATAAAACTACGTATAATCAAATCCGAAGGTCTTTTTTACATTTTCCATACCGTATTCCAAATCTTTTTTAAACCCGAGCAAGTTCATCATATCAAAGGCCATTTTTATATATTTTTTTCCTTCCTCTTTTTGCCCTAACTCTGCAAGTGCATAGCCTTTATTAAAAACAAAGTAAGGAAAAATGTGCAGGTTTCCATAAAGCCTGCATTCTTCTATGCCTTCTTCTGCATATTCCAGTGATTTCTTACTATCTCCTGCTTCCCCGGTCCAATTGGATAAATGAAACAAAAAAATTTTATAGGAATATATTCGTTCTTTTTCTTCCACATCATTAGTATCAAAATAGGCTTTCAAAAACTCCATTCTTTTTATAGCCTTTTCATGCCAGCCTATATAATATTCTGTAATTGCTATGTTGTTCAAAATAAAAATTTCTGTCTGTGTAAGAAGATAAGACTCCAGACATGTATCCAAATTAAAATCCTTTATAGTGATTTGCATCGCATTACAAAAATCATTAAGCACATCCTCATTTGTTTTTGTTCTGTGCCGCATATAATATAAGGCCTGATAGAATTCATGGAACTGCAATTCAAATTTATTCATTTTCTGTTCCAGAGAACTGTATTCCTGCAATAATTCAGCTATTTCATAATCGTTTCTTGCCACCATAGACTGAATACGAACTTCCAGATTATATCTGTCAAAATCATATTTATTCATGGGAATATCCAGAGATGGTAAACCTTCGTTTAGTCGTTCAAATAATAACTGTACAAGCTTTCTATTTGGTATTTGTTCACCCCTTTCTATACGTGATAGAGTTGAAACCTCACAAAGCCCAAAAGCCAGTTCTTCCTGCGAAATTTTCTTGCGTTTTCTGTATTCTTTTAAAAGCTTTCCTACCTGATATTGCTCCATTCATACTATTATATCACAGAAAAAAAATCCCGTAACATAATAAATAAAATTGTTTACATCTGCCCTTTTTCAAGTCCCTTAAGGGCTGTTCTGAGTTCTGCATCTCCTGTAAGGCTTACAAGAGTATCTAAAACTTCTGCATTGCCAGCCCAGTAGTCCGGGTAAAAGCCTTTTGTGTCTCCGTGCCAGTGAGAATTTTGAGAAAAAACAGGAATCCGACGCATATCTGAGCCTGCAAGATGCATTTTTACCTTTGAATTTGGAAGCTCATAAGTGTAGACATCACCAAAATCTATACAGCCGCTTGTGTTCATTCCAACAAGAACAATGTTATCACGGCTTTCTATGTAAGAATATGCAATTGTATTTTCTGCAGCAGAAGCGGAACCTTCATCCATAAGAATATAGATTATCCCTTTGAATTCAGCATTTTTGAGCAATGGAATTTCATTTATTACAGGCTTATCCAAACCATCCCAAAGTCTTTTTCCGTTTTTAAGGGCATACTCATATTTTTCAGTAATCTTTTTCTTTGTATCTGAGCCGTAATTGTCAGAATTTATGATTTCATCATAACGGCGTTTTAAAGTTACAGGGCTTTCCAAAGTAAGAGCTCCGTAATTATACTGCCCCGCAAGAGCCGGAAACTGCTTTACCTTACCTTCATTACTGCCATAAAAAACAGAAGCAAGTAATTCCATGCCGTAGCCTGAATATCCGCCAGGATTTCCACGTAAATCAATTACTGCGGATTTTTTATTCAATACACATGCCTTTACTTTATCCAGAACATCATAAAATTCTTTTTCTGTCTGGTCATGAATCTCTTTTGATTCATCCATCTTAAAGTCAAAATCTTTTAAGGAAACATAAACGCTGTCTTTTGTTTCTGCAAAACCTGCCTGGGCAGCAGCCGTTGCAATAGCATAATTATAATTTACAGGAACAGTATAAGTTTTACCATCTAAGGAAATTTCAGTTTGTGAAGTATAGTTCTTTGGAAAAACTATAAAGCGGTATAAATCACGTCCGCCATAAGATATTTTCTTCAGGTCTTCCGGATTTCCTGTAAATTTCATCCCCCGCTTTATACCATCTACATTAGAAAAAGAGACTATGTAATCATCACCCTTCTTTTCGAACATAAGGTCTGAAAAAACAGCATATTCATGTGGCCACAAGAAGCCGTCATTGTCGATTCCCCAGACAGAAAGATGTTTGTCCCTTACAGGGAAATCTATAAAAACCTGACCAACTGCCCAGGCCATTGCCCAGTTGTCTATTCCGTTTACAAATTTGTATTCCTTGTCTTTATGCAAGTATTTATGAGAAAGACTACCTTCTATATACTTCCACTTTATTGTTCTGCGGGCTTTTTTTATATCAAAACCAAGTTTTACAGCG
>JAFUYH010000011.1 GCA_017470605.1 Treponema sp. | reverse complement strand
TGGCAGTGAAACCGAGGCTGAAAAGGCTTTGAGATTTTTGGCGACTGCCATAGAAGAAATCCGAGGATTTTTGCCTGCAAAAAACCGCAGGATTTCCTCGCAAAAAATGCTCAACCGCCTTTTCCAAGCCTTGGTGTAACTGACGTCCATCAGATTTAAATGTGCAAACTTTATAATGCGTTTGCCCTAAAGGAGAGGTATATTTTTCTTTTCTTTTTTAACTGCCCATGCTAAAATAGAAGAAAGTCGCGAAAAATCTGTTTTAGGAGAGGGCATGTTTTTAAGACTAAAGAAATTCTTCGGATTAGAGACTCTTCACCCTGACATTCAATTTTTTCTGGATTGTTCTAATATCCGCATTTCGCGGATTGTTTCCGTTATCGTTATGATTCTGGAACTCATTACTTTTTCAGTTTCCTTTATATTTCAAGTTCATGCTGAAGTCGAAAATCCAGAAATCTGGATTCTTCACCACAGAATTGCCTATGTAGTGCTTTTTCTTTCTGCCCTGCAGCTCTTTTTTTATTCTTTCAAACACAGCCCAGAAAAAGACTGTTTTAATCATTTTTTTCTGAATCTCAGCATAGGTCTTTTTCTTTTTGTACTGATTGTTTTTGCAATGTATATTTCCATTCTGGACTATATACTGGACGAACAGATAATGGTTTTTATAACTCTGGAACTCTTTCTTGCCTGCCTTTTTATGATTAAGCCGGTTATTTCTATACCTTCAATCATACTGTCTTTTGCGGTCTTTTTTCTCCTTATGGTAAAATATCGAGGCATCACCCCTGCAACCTTAATCAATTACCCGATTCTTCTGATTTTCTTTTTAGTTGTAAATATTACCCACTACCAGCAGTACCTTAGAATTGCAAAACGTACTGTTGTAGGTCATGCCCTTGCAGAACAGCTCAGGCGAGCTTCTCTATACGACCCGCTTACAAAACTGAAAAACCGTAATGCCCTGCGCATTGATTCTGACAATGCCCTTAATTCCGAAGTCATCCTTATGCTTATAGATATTGATGATTTTAAATCCTATAACGATAATTACGGTCACAATTATGGAGATGAACTTCTTTCTAAATTCGGGAAAAATTTACAGGACAGTTTTGGAGAAGACTTCTGCTATCGCTATGGCGGTGATGAATTTTTAGTAATGATTCCAGATATCAGTGAAGAAGATTTCAAGAAAAAACTTGATGCCTGCATTCAGAATATAGACTGCAAATTCAGCGGAGGCTATACAATTAATTCTGTGCTTTCTTCAAAAGAAATTCACGACTTTATAAATAAAGCAGATACAGCCCTTTATAAGGCAAAACGCAATGGTAAAAACCAAGTTCTCCGCAGCGAGTAATTTTGATATTATTACAGGCTGGGGAGGCTGCAGGGTAGAGTTTTAATCACACTAAAATTAGAACTTTATAACCTTTGGCGCAGCGGTAAAACTGGAAATTGTTGCGGTGGCATTTTTAAAGTAAAGGACTTCTGTATTGTCGTCATCGGCAGAATACATTGCCTTTAAATCCGGGTAGGCTTCCAGCATAGAAACCTTTGCCTCACGACGGTCATCGCGGACAAGTTCTCCTGCAAGGCGCAGCCATTCACCGCCATTCATGCAGCACAGTTCCACACGAGGATTTTTCTGAATCTGCTTTGAAACTTCCTTTTTCTTGCCAGTCTGGATGTAAAGTCTGTCTTCAAAAATATGGATGGTTCCAAAAGGACGCACGCGAGGCTGTCCGTCTTCTACAGTTGCCAGATAATAAGTTCCGCACTTTTTAATAAATTCATAAATCTCGTTCATTATATTCCTCACATAAAAAATCCCCGACCAGACCGGGGATTTAAGTTATAACTTTCTATTCGTTATGCCACTTCTTGAAAATCAAGCTTGTGTTTACTCCGCCAAAAGCAAAGTTGTTTGCCATAACGTATTCAGCGTCAATCTTGCGGCCTTCGCCTGTGATGTAGTCCAGAGGAGCACATTCAGGGTCGATGTTTACAAGGTTTACGTTCGGATGGAACCAGCCTTCGTTCATCATGTTGATTGTAAGCCAGCTTTCTACACAACCGCAGGCACCAAGAATGTGGCCGATGTAACTCTTTGTAGAAGAAATCGGTACAGCCTTTCCGAATGCCTTATAAACTGCCTGAGTTTCAGAAATGTCTCCGTGTGGAGTTGCAGTTCCGTGGGCATTTACGTAAGCAATCTGGTCTTTTGAAATACCGGCATCTTCAATTGCCATTTCAAGACACTTTGCCTGAGTTTCGCTGTTTGGCGAAGTGATGTGGGAACCGTCCATGTTTGTTGCAAAGCCTGCAATTTCACAGTAAATCTTTGCACCGCGTTTTACGGCGTGTTCCAAATCTTCCAGAATCAAAGTTCCGGCACCTTCACCGATTACAAGACCGTCGCGGTCTTTATCAAAGCATTTTGGTGTTGCCTCTGGAGTTTTGTTCAGACAGCTTGTTGCACCAAGAGTATCAAAAATTGCAGCATCTGGAGCAGAAAGCTCTTCTGCACCACCGCAAATCATGATTTCCTGACGGCCGTCTTCAATTGCCTCGTAACCGTAACCGATAGACTGTGAACCGGAAGTACAAGCAGTATCTGTAACAATTACACGTCCGCGAATCTGCCAGTAAACGCTCATGTTGCAGGCATTTGTCTGTGGCATAGCCTTAATGTAAGTCTGGCTGTTCAGGTGGCTTGAATCTCCAGTTTCAACCATTTTTGCCAAATCGCCAATGGCATCCATGCTTCCCATACAGGTTCCGTAAGCAATACCGGTGCGTCCGTTTTTAAGTTCTTCAATTACATCATCGCCATCTTCTGCAAGAAGTCCTGCCATTTTTAGGGCATCGTGAGTAGAAAGAAGTCCCAGAATTGCAACGCGTCCCATTCCGCGAATCTTTTTGCGTGGGAAAGACGGAATCTCGCCGTCATAAGGACAGGCAAGGCGGGTATTCATTTTTGTGTAGCGTTCCCATTCCGGCATATAGCGGATTTTATTTTTGCAGGTTTTAAGATTTGCATAAGCGGTTTCCCAATCACGTCCGAGTGCAGAAACCATGCCGCCTCCAGTTACAACAACGCGGCGTTTTCCATTTGGTTTTGTAAATTCCATAAACTACATTCCTCCATCAATTGTGAGAACCTGGCGGGTAATATAAGCTGCCCCTTCGCTGAGCAGGAATACTGCGGCGGCGGCAATTTCTTCAGGTTTTCCGGCACGTCCCATTGGGATTGTCTTCATGATAATGTCATAAACTTCCGGATTAATTGCCTTGGTCATGTCTGTTTCAATTACACCAGGGGCAATTGCGTTACAGGTAATTCCACGGCCTGCAAGTTCTACGGCAAGAGCCTTTGTAGCACCAATAATTCCGGCCTTAGAGGCAGAATAGTTTGTCTGGCCGCGGTTTCCGTTTACACCAGAAACAGAAGAAATAGTGATGATGCGGCCACCGCGCTTGTTCTTGCGGCTTGCCATTGGCATCAACAGAGGATTGATTACGTTGTAGAAGCTGTCAAGATTTGTGTGGATTACCTTATCCCAGTCATCTCCGCTCAAAGCAACGAATGTATTATCACGGGTAACACCCGCATTGTTTACGATTCCCCAAAGGGCACCGTATTTTGCAGAAATTTCAGCAAGCTTAGCCTTGCAGTCTTCGCGGTTAGAAACGTCAAACTGAATCAATTCACCCTGACCGCCAGCTTCCTGAATCAGCTTTAAAGTTTCTTCTGCCTTTCCCTGACTTCCATTATAATGGCAGATTACATAATATCCAGCCTTAGCAGCTTCTACAGCGATAGCACGACCAATTCCGCCGCTTGCTCCAGTTACAAGAACTTTCTTATCAGCATTTGCATTTTCCATTTTTCAGCAACTCCTGTTTTACACTCTCCAATCCCCTTATACTACCATAGAGCATGATGTTTTTCTAGCCACTTTTAAAATCATCTGGTATAATAGAAAGATAGAAAAAAGGAGCAACCTATAGATATGGAGTTCTTACGACTACATCAGCAGAACATCATGCTTTTTTTAAGTGGAATCTGCTTTGTTCTTGCTATACTCAGTTTTTTCACAAAATCACTTCCAAAACAAAGAAGACGTTCCCTTATACTCATAGAAATTGTCGGTGCCATGCTTCTTCTGATGGATCGCTTTGCCTACATCTTCCGCGGAGACACAAGCACTTTAGGCTGGTGGATGGTACGCATTTCAAATTTTTGTGTATTTCTTTTTTCCCTTTGCATTATCCATTCCTTTAACCTCTATCTTGTAGATTTGTACAAAAACGAATGCGGACTAAAAGAAGCTCCAACCCGATTAAGGATTGTAGAAGTTCTTTTTACCGTAGGCGTCATCATGCTGATAATATCACAGTTTACTGGCTGGTATTACACTTTTGACAAATACAACCGCTACCAGAGGGGTAGCGGACTCATAGTATGCTATATATTTCCGTTTATCAGTATGGTTTTGCAGCTTTCTGTAATAATTCAATATTACAGGCAGATTAAGCGTACAATCCGTATTCCTATCCTTTTGTTTGATATCCTTCCTATTGCAGCAACAATACTTCAGCTTTTTTCTTACGGAGTTTCCCTTCAGAACATTACAATGGTTGGGGAAGCAATTGTTCTTTACATCTTTGTTATCGTAGACATGAACGAATCTGTAGAACGTGCCAATAAGATGGAAATTGACTTCTTAAGGGACGAACAGAAAACCATGCGCGTTATGTTTGAACAGACTGCAGAAGCCCTTGCGAGCGCAATAGATGCAAAGGATTCTTACACTCATGGTCATTCAACCCGCGTTGCAGATTATTCAAAACAGATTGCAATTCATGCAGGAAAAAGTGATAAAGAATGTGCAGAAGTTTATTATGCCGGTCTTTTGCATGACGTAGGAAAAATCGGTATTCCAAGCAACATAATTAATAAGAACGGAAAACTGACTGATGAAGAATATGCTCAGATAAAAGCTCATCCGGTAATAGGAAATCAGATTCTTTCCCGAATCAGCAAGTCTCCTTACCTGAGCATTGGTGCCCATTATCATCACGAACGTTACGACGGCCGGGGCTACCCGGAAGGGCTCAAAGGCGATGACATTCCAGATATTGCCCGAATTATTGCCGTTGCAGATGCTTACGATGCAATGACTTCCAAACGCAGTTACCGAGACCCGATTCCCCAGCAGAAAGTGCGGGAAGAAATTGTAAAAGGTTCGGGAACTCAATTTGACCCTCAGTATGCAAAAATCATGCTTCATCTTATAGATTTAGATACAGAATATGAGATGAAGGAACGTGAAGAAGTAAAGGAACTGGCTGGTAAAAATTATCTTTCTTGTGATGAATACGGAACATCTTATTCAGAAGGAATTCTGATTAACCGCGAAATTACAAAAATCACCCTTACCTGCAGGGCGGCTTCTGCTACAGATGAAAAAGTCTGGATTCCTTCATTTATTGTTTTTGACTCCCTGGATGCAAGAATTCACAGAACAGAAGAAAAGCAGCGGGATATGCTTTATTTTGAATATGCAAGAATCCGCTTTGACGGAAAAACTGAATGTCTTGGAGCAAGAAAAGTTCAGACTGATACGATTCCTGTTTCAGATTCAGTTACAGAATTCCGTTCTGCTTCAAATATTGACTATGATGTTGAAGCTATAAGAATTAAAGACCATGCCTTGATAAGGATTACAAATGCCTTCCAGACTGTTCAGATTATTCTTGCCCTGCCAGACAGCACCCGCTACCTTTATCTGGGACTTACTGGCGAACACTGTGAAATTACTGATATTGGAATTAAGAAAACAGGCATAGAAGAAAATGATGATGCCATTCCACGAATTGCAGAAGAAATAAGTTATATACAGGGCCCTGAAGGAGATGTTCCAAACATTCAGATTGATAATTACCGTCTTGTACACACAAACGGAATTCCTGTAAAAGACGGAATGAAAATTACTTTCCATACAATGAGTCTTCCTACAGCCCGCCTTATCTGGCACTGTCCTTTTATAGACTTATACTATTCTCCTGACCAGAAAGTTAACATGAATTCACCAGACTATCTGGAACTGGCCCTTATAAGACTGGATGGTGAAAACTGGGAACAGGAACTTTCGGCTTCTGAAACAAAGATTATTGTAAATAAAAATGAAAAGTTTGAAGGCTGGGAAGCCTGGAAAAACCTTAACAAACAGGGAATGGACTGCGAAGTTTCTTTTAGTGTAAAAGGAAAGCAGATTATTGTTGTAACTGAAAATGCAGGCATTTCCATTAAGTGTATTGTTACTGTAAAAGCTGATATTCCTCAGGTTTATGCGGCACTTACCGGAGACCAGTGCGCAATTACCAATATTCGCATAAAAGATTAAAGCTCAAAAAGGAAAAAGGCCTATGAAAAAAATAAAAAAAGGCATTATGTGGGCAACCATAACAGGAAGCATTGCTGTAATACTAACCCTTGTATTGGGAACAATCTGGACAGGAAAAACTGCAAGTACAGACACAGAAAAAGCCGTGCGCAACGTAAGCCTGCTTTACCTTGATGAACTTGCTACCCGCCGAGAACAGGTTGTAGAAGGAAAACTTTCTGACTATATAAGTGATTTAGATGTTGCTATAGGCTTATTAACAAAAGATGACCTTTCCAGTGTAGATAAATTGCAGTCATATCAGGCCAGAATGAAGCAGCTCTATGGGCTTGAAAAATTCGCATTTGTAGATACAAACGGATTAATTTACACTTCACGGGGAACCCGCAGTGATATTGATTTATACAATTTTGATTATAACTCTATTTCCAGTGCAGAAATTTCGCTAAAAAATTCTCAGACTTCAAACCGTACAGTAATTATCGCAATGCCGGTTGATCATCTTCAATTCAACGGACAGACTCTGGTAGTCTGCTTTATGGAAATCAGCATGAACCGTCTGCTAGAAGGCTTTTCTCTGCAAATTGGTCAGGGGGGTAGGGTTACTACATTCTGCAACATTTATACCCAGGACGGCTACCCCCTTACAAATGAAGTGCTGGGTGGCAATGCAACAGAAGACAATCTTTTTCCTGCTTTAAATTCTGCAGTCTTTGCAGAAGGTTTTACAGAAGAAAAACTTCAAGAAGACTTTAGGCTGCACAAAGAAGGTGTTGTTTCTTTTACGTATAAAGGGATTCTTGATACAATGTATTATGTTCCTATCCAGAATACAAACTGGATGCTTACCTACCTTATTCGGGAAAGTGTTATCAGTGAACAGATTTCTTCCATTTCTTCTGGAATTATTACAAGAAGCCTCTTTATGTCTACTCTGGCAGCTGTCATTTTAACTGCCTTATTTATAATAATGTTTATTCAGATGAAGAAGACAGCCCGCATAACGCTTTTAAAGGAAGTTGCAGATGCAGAAAACAGAGTGCAGCAGGAGGAACTGGAAGAACAGCTTGCCTTACAGCAGCAGATTGCCAAACAGGAAAAAAAGCGTAATGAGCAGGCGGGCATGATTACCGCTCTAGCAAGCGATTACAGAAGCGTTTATTATCTTGATTTGGAAACTGGAACTGCCGTATGCTACCGCAAAAACAACACAGTTCCGACTCCTTTTAAAGAAGGTGACAAAATTCCTTTTTTTGAAACTTTTGCAAGCTATGCAGAAAAATATGTTATTCCGGCATACAAAGAAAAATTTATTTCCTTTATAACAAGTGCCCATATTCGTAAAAGCCTTGAAAAATCTCCACTTATTTCCATCCGCTATGTTGTAAACAGAAACGGACAGGAAACTTATGAAATGCTGAAAATGGCTGGCGTAAAGAATACAGAAAACCCGGAAGACACTGCAATTCATATAGTAGGACTTGGATTCACAGATATTGATGAAGAAATGCGGGATTCCCTTGAAAAGAGCGAAACGCTTTCAAATGCCTTAAAGGCAGCAGAAGAAGCCAGCAAGGCAAAGACAGTTTTTCTTTCTAACATGAGTCATGAAATCCGAACCCCAATGAATGCCATAATAGGGCTTGATAATCTGGCATTACACGAAGAAAATCTTTCTCCAAAAACACGTGATTATCTGGAAAAAATAGGTTCGTCTGCCCAGCATCTTTTAAGCCTCATAAATGACATTCTTGATATGAGCCGCATAGAAAGCGGACGTTTTGTTATCCGTAATGAAGAATTTTCATTTTCTAAGCTTTTAGAGCAGGTGAATACCATTGCAAGCGGACAATGCAATGAAAAAGGTCTGGAATATGCCTGCCACACAGACAGCGATATATCAGATTTTTACATTGGCGATGACATGAAAATTCGTCAGATTTTAATTAATATTCTTGGAAATGCCATTAAGTTTACTCCAGAAGCCGGCAAAGTAGAGCTTAACATAAAAAAAATAGCTGAATTTGATAAAAAAACAACCCTATGCTTTTCTATTTCTGATACAGGAATCGGCATGAGTAAGGAATACCTGCCAAAACTCTTTGATGCCTTTACACAGGAAAATGCTGGAACGGCAAATAAATACGGTTCATCAGGTCTTGGCATGGCAATTACAAAAAGCCTTGTAGATATGCTGAATGGTAAAATTGAAGTAGAAAGTGAAAAAGACAAAGGAACAACATTTACCGTTACCCTTACCCTGGAAGATTCTCCCCATGCTCCAGAGCTAGACGGAGAAATAGAAATTCACCCTAATGAACTTACCGTTCTGGTAATAGATGATGATGAAGTTGCCGCTGAGCATGCAAAACTTATTCTGGAAAAAGCAGGCATTGCTACCGAAACTGCCTTGTCTGGAAGTCAGGCTCTGGAGATGATCAAGGTTCGGCATGCAAGACGCACTCCATATAACCTTATAATTGTTGACTGGAAAATGCCTGATATGGATGGAATTGAAACAACCCACAAAATCAGGGAAGAAATAGGAGAGGAAAGTGCCATCATTATTTTAACGGCCTATAACTGGGATGACATTCTGGAAGAAGCACTTTCTGCTGGTGTAGACAGTTTTATTGCTAAGCCTATCTTTAGTGGAACTGTAATTGATGAATTTAAAAAGGCTCTCAAAAAGAAACAGGCAACTCTATCAAGTTCAAAACAAAAAGCTGAACTGGCAGGAAAACGTATTCTTATTGCCGAAGACATGGAAGTTAATGCCCAGATTATGATAGAAGTTCTGAAAATGCGCGACATGGAAGCAGAACACGCAGAAAATGGAAAAATTGCCTTAGAAATGTTCAAAAATCATGAAGAAGGCTACTATGATGCAATTTTAATGGATATGCGGATGCCGGAAATGGACGGTCTGGAAGCAACTTCGGAAATCAGAAAATTACAAAGGAATGATGCAAAGAAAATTCCGATTATTGCCCTTACAGCAAATGCCTTTGATGAAGACGTTCAGAGAAGTCTGCAGGCTGGCTTAAATGCACATTTAACAAAGCCAGTCCAGCCAGAAATTCTCTTTGAAACGTTGGAAGGAATTCTCTAATTAATCGCCAAAAAGGGCGTGGGCATCTTCTGTTTCCATAACGGAAATCTTAGAAGTTGCGGCAGGTTTTTCATCACCCTTGTGTGCGTAAAGTTCGCAAACATAGCGGTAAACGTGATTTTCATCATCGCGGAAGTCTTCTGCAATCTTCATCTGAATTGTCGTATTGTTTTTAAGATAGCCGACATCTGCCTTAAATTCCATAACGCTTAAAATAAAGCCAGGAAGCGGAGTGCGGCCTTTCATTGTGTTTGTAATTCCTGTTAAGGCAGAAATTCCCTGAGCCATAAATTCAAAGCCAGCCCAGGTTGGAACTCCGTCAAATTCAGGTTCATAGAAAATGCAGTTTTCTGTAATATCGTATTCACTTGTAATTGTGTGATTATTAATGTCGTGCTGAGTAACGCGACTTAAAAGGAACATTTTTCCCTTGTGGGGAAGATAGTTAATAAGTTCATCGTGTTCAATATACTGTTGAATTTCTTTCATGTTATTCTCCATATTTAAGCCCATGCGGCTAATGTGCAAGACCTATTGCAAGGCAGGCATTGGCACCACCAAAAGCAAATGAATTTGAAAGGCAGACTTTTAGCAAATCTGCACTGCCAGATGGATTTTTTGAATCCACAATGTTTAAGGCAGGAAGTTCTTCGTCTTGAATTCCATCCCAGACCTGCAAAGGCAGTTTAATATTATCGCAAGTTTTGCCGTAATTTTCAACAAGGGCTGCCCAGCATACGGCAAGTTCCAGAGCGGCAGCGGCTCCCAGTGTGTGACCAGTTACAGGCTTTGTTGTTGAAACGGCCACTCCCGCATAAGAGTCTGCAGACTTGCCAAAGACAGCGTCAATTGCCTTAGATTCCATGCTGTCATTCAGTTTTGTTCCGGTTCCATGCATGTTGATATAGCCTACATCACAGGCCTGTATTCCAGAATGTTGCAGAGCGCGGCGTATTGCCTTTTCTGCCCCTGCCCCGCTTGGGTCCGGACTGGTTGCATGGTAGGCATCTGCACTTTCTCCCCAGCCAAGAAGTTTTACCTGCACATCTTGCTCCCGCCCGGCTGCTTCCAGTGCTTCACGACTCAGAACAAAGAAGGCCGCTCCGTCTCCCAGTGTAATTCCATGCCGGTTTTTACTGAAGGGATTCGTAATTTCATCAGAAACAGCCTCCAGGGAATTAAAGCCCACAAGAGTTGTATCAGAAGCAATGTCAACGCCGCCAACAACGGCGGCATCTGCGAGCCCGCCCAGAATCAGTTCTGCTGCCTTGATAATTGCACCTGCGCTGGAAGAGCAGGCTGTGGAAAAGGCGGAACATGGGCCACGGAGGTTGAATTTTTCTTTTACAAAGGTTGCCACGTAGTCGGCACCCTGCATTTCTATATCGTATTCCGGGGGAAATGAACCTTCTGCAAAAAAACGACGGTGGCCGGCTAAAGAAAATTCCGTTCCATTATCACAGGAGCCCACGCATACAGCAATCCGGTCTGCGCCGTAACGGGCACTGGCGGCTTCTATAAATGGACTTATCTGCTCCAGTGCCGCATTTTCTATCCGTATAATCTTCATATCATAGCGGGCACCAGAAGTTTTCAAAAGAGAGTCATCTATTCGGGCTGCAAAAAATTCTTCACCTGTACAGGCTTTTACCTTTTTTATGCCATTCTGATTTCCACAGATTACAGAAGCCCACAGTTCTTCAATGCTTGCACCGGCACAAGACATTACGCCGGGCTTTGAAAGATATAAATCCATATTGCAAAGATTTTACTATATTACAAGATAGTCAGCAAGTTCTTTTGCCGTCATCATGATAAGTCGGGCACCGTGTTCTTTTAAAAAATCGCAGCCGCGGAATCCCCAGTCCACTCCGATTACGTCCAGTCCGGCGTTCATGCCAGTCTGCATATCCACATCAGAATCACCAATAAATACCGCTTTCTGACCTTCTGATTTTCCGTCCATGCCAGCCCGATTTAATATTTCATAAATACCGTCTGGAGCAGGTTTTGGAGGCATACCTGGGCGGCTTCCAGAAATTACGTCAAAAAGTCCAGGAAAATAATCATCACAAAGGGCAATGGCGGCAGGCTCAACCTTGTTTGTATTTACGGCAACTTTTATGCCTTCAGCACGCAAAGCCTTTATGCAGTCAACAATTCCCTCATAAGGAGCAGTTTTTATTGCGCAATGTTCTTCATAATAAGAAATAAAATCAGCAAGAATCTTTTCATAATCAGGATGATTGCGTCCCCCCTGCACGGCACGTTCAATCAGTTTTGGAATTCCGTTTCCCACCATAAAGCGCACTTCGTCCAGACTATGCAGAGGAAGCTTATATCGTCCTAAAATTTCATTAAGAGAATCTGTCATATCATCCAAAGTATTAAGGATGGTTCCGTCCATATCAAAAATAGCAAGTGAATATTTCATGTGGGAAATTATAGAAAGATAAGATTTTAGGGTCAAGATATTGTGATTTCCCATGTAGGGCAAACGCATTATAAAGTTTGCACATTTAAATCTGATGGACGTCCGTTACACCAAGGCTTGGAAAAGGCGGTTGAGCATTTTTTGCGAGGAAATCCTGCGGTTTTTGCAGGCAAAAATCCTCGGATTTCTTCTATG
>JAFUYH010000010.1 GCA_017470605.1 Treponema sp. | reverse complement strand
TTTGGCGACTGCCATAGAAGAAATCCGAGGATTTTTGCCTGCAAAAACCGCAGGATTTCCTCGCAAAAAATGCTCAACCGCCTTTTCCAAGCCTTGGTGTAACGGACGTCCATCAGATTTAAATGTGCAAACTTTATAATACGTTTGTCCTAGTCTGCCCTAACTGATATATTGAACAGTCTTCATTCTTAATATATAATAATTGAATTATGAGTAGATGTTTTACAATGTTAAAGCCGGGCGTTATTAATCGACGTCTGGTTGGCGAAGTAATTGAACGCCTTGAAAAGAAAGGATTTAAGCTTGTTGGCTTAAAAATGATGCATGTAAGTCAGGATCTTGCTGGTAAGCACTATGCAGAACACGATGGAAAACCTTTTTATAATGATTTGGTAGACTATGTAACATCAGGTCCTGTAATTGCAATGGTATGGCAGGCAGATGACTGTGTTGCTCTTATGAGAAAAGTTGTTGGTGCAACAAAACCTGCAGATGCAATTCCTGGTACAATCCGTGGAGATTATTGTATTCACACAGACCGCAACATTATTCACGCTTCTGACAGTGACGAGAGTGCTGAACGCGAAATTAACCTCTGGTTCAAACCGGAAGAACTCTACGACTGGAAAGACTGCGAGGATGGATGGTATTAATCTAGAAAAACGGTAAACCGTTTTTCTAGATTTAAGAGTTTGCTTCGCAAACTCTGAGTATAACTTCGTTATGACAGCAATACGGGTTGTTTTAGGATTATCGATAAATCGGCTCGAAAAAGCAGCTTTGCTATGCACTGGTTGTGCCTAAATGACAAATAGAGGGGAAATATGTCTGGAAAAAGTGTTGGTGTAATTGGCGGTGGTGCCTGGGGAACGGGTATTGCACAGGCAATTGCAAGAGGAAACAATAAGGTTGAAATTTGGGCTCTTGAAGACGAAGTTGTTGAATCCATCAATAAAGAGCATGAAAATAAGAAATTTCTGACTGGATATAAACTTAGTGAAAATATCACCTGTTCAAATGATATAGTAAAGGTTGCATCCGATAAAGAATTCCTTATTATTGCATCTCCATCACTTTTTCTTGCCTCTACAATGGCAAAGATAAAAGATGTACCTTCTATTGCGGACGGTTCTACAATCATTGCATCCGTTACAAAGGGATTTGTTCCTTCTGCAGAAGGTCCAAAACTGATTCTGGAAACAATGGAGTCAGTTCTTCCTGAATTTTACAAGGACTGTACTGTTTATGTTGCAGGGCCTTCTCATGCAGAAGAAGTTGCAATGGGAAAAATTACAGGTCTTGTTGCCGCTTCCCTTAATCCAAAGAATTCTATAAAAGTCCGGGAACTTTTAAAAGTTCCGGGGCTGCTTGTATATTCCAGCTTTGATGTTGTTGGTGTTCAGATTTGTGCCGCAGCAAAAAATGTTGTTGCTGTTGTTTATGGTGCTCTGGATGCCCTTTCTGAAAAATCAGATATAATTGGTGATAACACAGAAAGCCTTCTTATGGCTGCAGGTTTGAATGAAATTCAGACTCTGGGTTTTGCAATGGGGGCCAGCCACGCAGAAACCTTTACTTCTATTTCTGGAGTGGGAGATTTGGACGTAACCTGTAAATCAAAATATGGAAGAAACAGACGTTTTGGTCAGGATATTATAAAAACTGACATGCTTTCAAAATTCAAGAATATTGATGATTTGATTGCAAACGTAGGAAAAATCGGCTACCTGCCGGAAGGTGCGATTGCCTGCAAATATGTTCATGAAATTGCACAGAAAAAAGATATAAAACTTCCTATTTGTGATGCACTTTTTAAGATTTTGAATAAAGAAAAGACTATTGATGAAATTATTGATAGCCTTTTGAAATAAAAATAGACCTGCTCACTGTTTTGGAGAATGTAAATGCTAGAAAAAATTACGGGAACTTTCAGTAATATTTTTAAGACTTTAAGCGGAAAGTCTACAATCACTGAAAAAAATATTGAGGACACAGTAGAAGAAATTAAAATGGCTTTGCTTGAAGCCGATGTAAATCTTCGTGTTGTGCGCCGCTTTGTTAATTCAACAATTGAAGAGGCAAAGGGTGAAAAGGTTCTTAAGGCAGTAAATCCGGGACAGCAGTTTACAAAAATCATCTATGACAAGATGGTTTCTATGCTGGGAGATACTAAGGTTGACCTGCACTTAAAGGGGCCTGATACTCAGTCTGTAATTTTGATGCTTGGTCTGCAGGGTGCCGGTAAAACTACTGCCGCTCACAAGCTGGCTGCAAGGCTTTTGAAGGAGGGCCGTAAGCCTCTTCTGGCCGCCTGTGACCTGGTTCGTCCTGCGGCTGTGGAACAGCTTTCTCAACTTGGAGAAAAGATTGGTGTTCCTGTTTATAAAGAAAATTCAAAAGATGCCGTAAAAAATGCCCGCGATTCTATAGATTTTGCCCGCAGAAATGGTTACGACACGATTATTATAGATACTGCCGGTCGTCTTCAGATTGACCAAGATATGATGGCAGAACTGGTTAAGATTAAGAAGGAAACAAGCCCTGTAGAAGTTCTGCTTGTTGCAGATGCAATGACTGGTCAGAATGCAGTTGATATTGCTAAATCTTTTGACGAACAGCTGGGGCTTACTGGTGTAATCCTTACCAAGTTTGATTCTGATGCCCGCGGTGGTGCGGCTCTTTCTCTTAAAACAATCACTGGAAAGCCAATCCTCTTTATTGGTACTGGTGAAAAAACAGAAGACTTTGAAGTTTTCCATCCTGAACGAATTGCTTCGCGCATTTTGGGCATGGGTGATGTTGTTTCTCTGGTTGAAAAGGCTCAGAAAACTGTGGATGCAGAAGCTGCCCTTAAAATGCAGAAGAAACTGCAGCGCAATGAGTTTACCCTGCAGGATATGCTGGAGCAGTTCCAGTCTGTTAAGAAAATGGGAAGTATGCAGAGCATTCTGGATATGATTCCGGGAATGAGCGGAATGGATGCTTCTCAGCTTGATATGGGCGGCATGAAGAAAAATGAAGCTATTATTCAGTCTATGACATATAAAGAGCGTCTGAATCACCTGATTATTGGTCCTAGCCGCCGTAAGCGCATTGCTAAAGGAAGCGGTACTACTGTTGCGGATGTAAACAAACTTTTGAAGCAGTTTGAAAAAACAAAGCTTATGATGAAGAAGGTGAGCCGCAATAAGGGAATGCAGGGCCGCATGATGAATCAGCTGGGGCTTGACCCTTCTATGATGAGTGGAATGGGCAGTGCAGGTGGTTTGGGTGGTTTAGACCCGAGTGCTCTTAAAGGCATGGATATGAAAAAATTGCAGGAAATGGCTAAAAGGTTCCGTTAACGGGGGCGAAGTTGCCTTTGAAGTAAGATTTGGGGATTTTAAGGGGCTAAACAGCGAAGCTGTTTTACCCCTTAGGAGAAGGGGTAGCGGAAAACGCCGCAGGCGGTTGGAGCGAGGGGAAGGCTTTCCCCTCCTTTCTAATCCACTATGATAACTGAGGCGGAACGTCCGTCGTTGGTGTAGATTTTTTCCGGATTCGTGTTGTCCAGAATCGGGGTAAGGCCAATATAATAATTATAGTAATATTTTCCAGATGCAAGAGGCAAGTCCAGTTCGTAAAGTCCTGGGCTTGTTTCATTTAACTGATAAATCCATGGATCCCAGTTTGTAAAGGTTCCAGCAAGATGGATTTTCTGGCCGCTTTCTCCTTTATAAATAAAGTGAACTGTATTTGATTCGCTGGCATTTGTGTAGATTTTTATTCCGTCTGAAACATCTACGCGGGAAAAATAAAGGTTTACATTATCATCATATTCTTTATTCGGATTTAAAGGGTCTGTTGTCCAAAGTCCATCCAAAACAAGTCTATATTTTATTGTTGTGAGTTTGTGCTGACGGTCATAACAATAGAACATGTGCTTGCGGCTTTTCTTTTCTTCATCATCGGTCTGAGTTAAAACCTGAAAGGGGTGAATTATCTGATAGTCTTCAAAATCAAAGGCAATTCCTGCAAAGCGGTATTTTGGACTTACTGTAAAAATTATGTAGTCGTCGGTCACGATAGGTGCCCCGGGCTTATTAATTTCATGCAGGAGCATGTCTAAGTCATAATTTTGATAGCCTGTTGGTGCTGCAGCAGAAAGTTTTCCTGTAAATAAAGTGAGTGCTATGGCTGAAATCACCAGAAATTTTTGCTTTTTCATACTTGAATTATCGGCTTATGGTGTAAAAACATAAAAAATATAAAAAAAAATCAAATTTTTTTCTTAAAAATTGGTGAAAATGATTTTTAAAGGCAAGTATATATATAGGAGGTACTTGTCTTTGGAACAGATGGATACTTGGAAAAAGAGGTTGAAGCTCGGTCTGATTATTCAGGTTATGATTTTTCTTTTTCCTTTATATGCGGTTGGTGGGAAGGAAAGTTTTAGCTGGGATTTTTCGGATTGTGAAATAAAGGACATTCTGTATGCGGTATCGCTTGATACCGGTATTTCGATTGTTCCCGATGACACTGTCAGTGGGCGGGGGGATTTGAAATTTACGGGACGTGATTTTTATTCTGCTTTTGATGCTTTTTTGCTGGGTAACCGTTTGTTTGTAAAGCGTGATGAAAAAATGTGGGTTGTGAGCAGATTTAATGCATGGGAAGAAAACGGTCTGTTTTATCTGGATGCCTGTGATTTGCTTCCCTCTCAGATTTTGGAAAAGTTGTCTGTTGTTATGGATTTTGTGATTACTTATGACTCTTTGTCTGCGCAGAAAATTTCGGTTCACCTGAAGGGGCTTGATAAATCTTCTATGATAGAAAGCCTTGCCAGAGTGTTCGGAAATTATGAGGTTAAGGCTACTGCCGGTGGCGTGCATGTGGCTAGAAAGGCTGAAAACTGGCGGCGGGATGCTGTAGGGTATGAAGAAAATCTGCGCATTTTGCGTAATGATGACGGCTCTTTTTTGGTGGATGTAAAGGATGTTCTTTTTTCAGAGGTAGTAGAAAGGCTCTTTTCTTTGAGAAACGAAGGTCCCAGCTTTTGCGTGTTTGGAAATGGCGAGGTAAAAGTTCAACGGTCTGTTTTTTGTGGTTTTGATTTTGACGGTACCTTGGAAAAACTTTGCTCTCAGAACAGTTTTGGATTTTTTGTTGACGAAGATATTTACTATTTTTACGCAGACGTAAGTTCAAAAAATGCTCTGATTTCTAAAAACCGAAGGTGGCAAAAATTCCCCCTGCGTTTTGCAAAGTCCAAAGACTTGCTTCCTGTTCTTTCTGCAAGATTTTCTAAACTTGAATCCATTGTCTTGCAGAATAATGAGGGCTTTATATGTAATTGTACGGATGAAGAAGCTATGCAGATAAGTCAGTTGATTGGGGAACTTGATGTAAAGAAATCAACTTATCTTGTGCATCTGAAATATATTCAGCCTAAAGAACTTATGGACTTTCTTCCGCCAGATGTAGACCGCGACTCCTTATTTATGGCGGATGATTCTTCCTGCCTGTATTTTAATGGGACTGAAGCTGCCTACGAGGATTTGTGCGAAAAATTGGCTGTCTGTGACAGACCTTCTGCAAGATTGAGTTATGATCTTTTAATCCTTCAATATGATGATGTAAGGCAGAATCAGTGGGCCTCTAATCTGAATGCAAAGGTTCGTTCCTTGGGGGACAGGAATAATGCGGCGGTTTCTTTGGGAAGTGTTATGAGTCTGAATCTGAATGTTGTGGCTGCTTTTGGGCTTTCTTTTGCGGCGGGGCTGCAGGCCTCTATTGAAGAAAATCGTACTAAGGTATTTGCAGATACGACTTTGCATGGTGTTTCTGGAAAACAGATTGCCTTTCAAAGTACGAATACTTACAGATATAGGGATAATAATGTGGATCCTGATACCGGCAAACCTGTTTATTCGGGAGTAACGCGTGAAATATCGTCTGGTATAAAACTTGATGTTCTTGGCTGGGTTAGTGGAAATGGCGTTATTACTACTAAGGTTTCTGCTTCTGTTTCAAGGCAGGGAATTGATACTTCTTCTTCTACAGGAAATCCGCCTCCAACAACAGAAAAACTTGTAACTACAGAAGTTAATGGTAAAAGCGGGGAACCGATTGTTTTAAGCGGTCTTGTTCAGGATTCTGATGAGATTTCGCAGAAAAGGACACCCTTTATTTCAAAAGTGCCTTTGCTCGGCTGGTTCTTTAAGAATAGGGAGAGAAGAAGGGAAAAGTCCCAGATGATAATTTATCTTGTGCCGCATCTTCTTGATTCGCTTTGTGAAGAAGAAGACTCCTATGATGAAGAATGGCTTTTGGAAAAAATGAAAAAAATCAGAAGCAGTTTTGATGAACTTACTGCAGAGGAGAGTGTGGAATTATGAATGTAGCGGATGTTATTGAAAAGAAAGAGAATTATTTGTTTAAGCTGGCGCCTGCATATTGTCTTTTTAATGGGGCAGCCGTAAGAAATCAAAATGGTGCTGAAATCAGTTTTCTGATTGAAAATCCAGAAGATGAAGTTCTGAAGGGCAGGTTAAAAAGGGCTTTTATAAATCATCTTGAATATATCAAGGGGTTGGAAAATTGTCCTGAAATATTCAGAAATTTGCCTGAAATAACTTTTGAGGCTGGAAAGAGAAGTGAAATCAGAAATTATGTTTCTAGGATGTATAAAAGTCAGGGGGATTTTGCAGGGCATGATGAGGATAAGGCTTTAGATGGAAGTGAGGGGACTGCTGCGGCTGTTATATTGCTGGATACGATTCTTGAAGATGCAAGGAAAAAATCTGCGACAGATGTTCACATTGAAAAGGGATGTGTCCGTTTTAGGGTTTGCGGGAAACTGGAGTCTTATATTGATTTGCAGATTGAAAAGGGAAATGAACTGGTTCAGAGAATCAAGCTGCTGGCAGGAATGAATGTAATTGAAAGACGGAAAAGTCAGGATGGGCATTTTGTATATGGAAATAAAAGTCCATTATTTATCAGAGTGTCTTCTATGCCGGTTTATGACGAAGTGCTTTTGCAGGAAGAGTCTCTTGTTTTAAGGATTCTTGATACTTCCAGACTTCCTTTAGACCTGACATATCTTGGCTTTAATGAAAAGCAGCTTGAACTGATTGAAGAAATGGAAAATTTGAAAAACGGGCTTGTTCTTGTATGCGGGCCGACTGGTTCTGGAAAATCAACGACGGTTGCTTCTGTGCTTACAGAAATAGGAAAAAAGGATTTTGGAGGAAAGAAAATAGTAAGCCTGGAAGATCCTCCTGAGTATGTAATTCCTGGTGTGTGTCAGGTGAGGGTAAATGATGGAAAAAAATCTTTTTCTGATGCCCTTATGCATGTTTTCAGGCAGGATCCTGACATAATTATGATTGGTGAAATAAGGGATGAGGCTTCTGCGGAAACGGCGGTGCGGGCGGCTATGACAGGGCATCTTGTTTTTGCAACTGTTCATACGGTTTCGGCTGGAGAGGCTGTTTTAAGGCTTGAAAATCTGGGAGTTGACAGAAAACTTATTGCTTCTGTTTTGCAGGGGGTAATCTGCCAGGAACTGGAATTCATTGATGATAATGCCCAGCTTTTTGCTGATGTTGCTGTTCCAGATGAAGAATTTGGAATGATTCAGCCGGAATTGGGTGCTGAAGAATTAGATGCCCTGTTTATTCATGCTGATAATTATGAGGCTAAGTTTTTTAAGTCTCTGGCTGTGATGGGGAAAAATTATAAGGAGGGGCGGCCTGTGAGAAGGATATGGAACGGAGGTAGGAATGATAAAAAAACTGACAGACGACTTGGATGAACTTTTTGTAAAGCAGGGGCTTAGTCTTGCTGACAGTCTTGAAGTTATTGCTGGTCATGAAAATGGAAGAAAGAAGCGTCTGCAGAATACGGCGGCTTATATTTTATCTTCATTAAGGCATGGAAATTCGCTTTCTAATGCGATGAAAGAATGTCCCTATATGCGTTTTGGGGAAGTATATATTTCCTTTATCATGCTGGCTGAAAAAAGCGGAAATCTGATAGAGACGATTTCTTTTTTGAAAAAGAAATGCGAGCGGGAATATAGTGGAAAGATGAAGATTGCAGAAGCATCTGTTTATCCTCTTTTTGTCATTTTCCTTTCTTTTGCAGCAGGGCTTCTGCTTTTGAAATATACGAATGCTGCTGTGGATGGAACTTTGATTTCTCTGTTTTTCTTTCTTATAGCTGTGGCTTTAGCCATCTTTATTTTATGCAGGGGAATTTTGAAAGAAGATAAATTAGCAGATGCATTTTTTGCAGTGGATTTTCTTGTAAAAAGTGGTAATTCAATTTCTGCTGCTGTAGGATTTTCAGCTTATGTTACAGGAGTAAATTCCAGAATAGGAATGAAGATGCTTGAGGCAAAATCAAAACTTGAATATGGAATGGGACTTTGTGATGCTTTGATGCTTAAGGGGCGGATGATGGAAATCCTGTACTTTGCAGAAAAAGGGGCTTCCAGGTCTGATGTTTTTGAAAAACTGGCATTGTGGGAAGAGGCCCGTTTTGAAAGAAAGCGCAGGATTTGTCTGGAGCTGCTGGAACCTGTGTTTATTTGTATTGCAGGCCTGTTCCTGCTTATTCTGATAATTCATATCTTCATGCCTTTTATGAATGATATGTCCTGGATGTAAATGGAGGAGAAATGAAAAAAAAGGAGGCGTTTTATTATGATGAAAACGAAAAAGAAAGGAAAGGAAAATGGAAGCAGATGTCGGAAGGTTTCACTTTTGTGGAAACCATCGCCGTCCTTGCAATCGGAGCCGTACTTTCTGCGGGAAGCATCGTGTCTGCAACAAAACTTATCTCCCTTGCAAAAAAAACTTCCGCAAAGACACAGATTGAACAGTTCAGCTCTGCCTTACAGGCTTACTTCCTGGATTGCGGGCGTTTTCCGACTAGTGAACAGGGGCTCAGTGCCTTGTGGGAAAAACCAGTTCTCTATCCTGTACCGGAAAACTGGCAAGGCCCATACCTTGACCGTGAACCCGGTGCAGATCCTTGGGGCTCCGATTTTGAGTATATCAGCGCTGAAAGTTCCTTTATGCCGTCAGAGGTACCTGAGAATCTGCCCTTTGTACTTGTGTCATACGGAGCAGATAAAAAGAAGGGTGGAGAAGGAGAAGGAAGTGATATCGTTTCATGGAAGTAAGACCGGACTTGTTGGGGCTTCTATATTTATGGTCAGCCTGATGTCAGTTTTTTCTAGCATTCTTTCCCTTAAAAAAACTAACATTCGCTTAAAGGAAAAGCAGGTTCAGCTTTTGTCAGAAAAAATTGAAAAAAGCAATGAAGCGGCAATCAGGATGGCAGAAGATGAAGTTCTTTGATTTATCTATTTATCTGGCAGTTTTGCTTTTCTTCATGATGATTACTGCAGGCTTTGTCAGACAGTTTTCTGCAATGGATAAAATAGAAAGAAATCTGACCCTTCAAAAGGACAGTTTGACTTTTATATCCCAAAGTTTCCTTAATACCTGTGAAGGATGCGGTTTTTCTTCTCTTGAAGAATGGCAGAAAAATTGCAGGGCTTTGTGGAATCTGGACTATATCGCGTGGTCTGATGCGGCGGAATTTCTTCCGGTTTCAGCTGAAAGGCTTTTATATGGAAGATGGAATAATGGATATGTTTCTGGAGAAATTTATTCATTTGTAGGCGAAGCTGGAGGCGTAGGAGAATCAGATGAAAAAAATAAATAATCCTGTTGAAAAAGACAGTTTTGAACATTATATATTTCCTCTCCCTGTAAGAAATCTGATCGGTCAGAGAAAATCATCTTATATATTCAGTGAACTTGTAAAAAGGCATCCTTGTTTTTCTGACGAATTCTGCTGTGATTCAAAGATTACTATAAAAAAGAGCGGCTTGTATGTTGATACGGTTGTCATGAATAGATTTTCTTACGCAAAGGCCAGACTGAATAATTCTTATTCAAGAATTATAGGAATGAAATTTGAAGATGTAAAAGGGCGGCGTTTTGAATTTATTTCAATGCCGGTAAAGTCTTTCTGTATTTTATTATTTTTCTTTGCCTTTTCTGCTCTGTTTTTTTTGGGGAAAGAAGGCAAAAAAAATGTGAAGAAAGAGCTGATAGTTAATACTGATGATAAAAAAAATGAAAGGGAAGAATTATATGGACAGAATAATCTTGTTCCGGGCTTGCTTTTGGAAGAAGTATTTGCAATTACGGGGGGAAAAAATAATTTAGAAAAAATTGAATGGAAGTGTGACGGTTTTTCAGAAATCCTTACTTGTGAAGTAATTTCAATATTTCCTGAAGATTTTTATGGAAGAGTGCCTGCTGCTGCAAAATTGGATTTTTCGCCGCTTGTCTATAAAGATAAATCGCCCAGATTGACTCTGACTGCATCTTGTAAAAATCCTTATGTGCATCCTTCTGTAATTCTTGAAAATGATTCTGTCAGGGGGGAACTTCGGAATCTTTTGATTTTCCATAAGTGTCTGATTCTTGAAGAAAAGGTAAATCCATATTCAATCAGCTTTGAAGTTGAGTCAGATGGAAGAAAAGTTTTTTCTGAAATCGGTGACTTTGTTGAGAAGAATAATTTGTACTTGTCGGGATTAAAAATGAGCCGGCTTGGAAGTGATGGTGCTGCTGTTCTGCTGGATTTTATGAAAGTGGCAAATGAGACTGCGGATAATGGAACTTCGGCAAATGAGACTTCGGCTAATGAGACTGCGGCAAATGCCGGACGATTACTTAAATCAGCGGGAAGCTCATTTTTTGAGATAAAGAAAAACAGACAGAAATCATATACAGGAAATGTTCAGAAGTCTGATTCTGAAATAAAAAACAAGGTAGGAGAAGTAATAAAAGCCGATGGAGAGAGAATTGTTTATTACAAAGATGATGAAGGAAGAATGAAGAGCATTGTTCTGAAGGAGGAAAAATGAATTGTGGTAATGGAAAAATAAGAAATCTGCTTTTTAAGTTTTATATCATTTATTTGATTTTATTATTTCAGGGGTGTGCAAGCAGTCCAAAGTTTTTGGGAAAGGGCAATCTTTGTGGTCTTGTAATTGATGAGAATAACAGGCCTGTAAAAGATGCTGTGATTACCTGCTGGAAGGGCGCTGTCTGCATTCAGTCTGCAATGACAAATGAAAATGGAATTTTCACTTTTTATGACATTTCTTCAGGATTTTATGAGTTAAGCGGTGAAAAAATGGATTATGAATTGCTGGATAGAATCAAATACAGGTTTTCTGATTCTGGAAATATTTTTTGCTGCCAGATGTCCAGTGTGAATCATGTTCTAGAAAGTGCAGAGAAAAAATTATTATGCGGGAATATAAAGGAAATGATTGAGATTCTGGACTCTGTTCTTGTAAGTAAAGGCTCTTATACAGAATCAGCCGTATTGTTTTACAAAGCCTGCGGCAAATATGCACTGGGAGAAAAAAATGCCGCAAAACGACTTCTCTTAAAAATTAAAAAATACAGAAAGAGTATTGGCTGTGAGTGTCTTGATGAAGTTGAAAAGCTGTGTGATGGAATAATCCGGGCTGAACAAATGAAAAAGGGGGATGAAAATGTTGATAAAAAAGATACGATTTAATGTATTTGCCTTATTTTTCATTTTTTTATTTATTAGCTGCAAAGGTTTTTCAAGTGAGAAAATACCTTACTCTATAAAAGCGACTCTTGATATGAATGATTGTGATGAATATGAAATTGCAGGTCTGAATCTTTCTTTCAAAAATAATGGGAAAAAAAGAGTTTCGGAGTTCAATATTGTTTTTTATCTCTTTGATGAAGAAGGGGAGCCTGTTTCACTTTTTAGGAGTAATTTAGTTTTGAATGTAAAAACTGATATTTCTGCAGGAGAATCAGAGGATTTTATGCTGAGCCTTGATTCATTTTTTACTTATGAACCTGAATCTGACTATTATATTGATTATGTATATATAAGCAGGATTGTATATTCAGACGGTTCATCATGGAATGATCCTTTTGGGCTAGCTCTGTATTAACGGGAGGAAATTAATGAAAAAAAATCAGAGAAAGGTTTTGAAGATAATTGATGTCTTGTTTTTGTGCGGCATATTTCTTTTTTCATGTAGTGATTATCCAAATGCTGTTTATGAAATCAAGGGGGCTGTGATTGAGGAAGAAAATAAAGAAAGTTCAGGGGGAGATGGTGGCGCGGAATATGAGAATGATGGGGGACATTTAAGTGAAGGCGAGGAGAGGAGTGAACCTGCTGATGCAATTGAAAGTTCGTCTGGAAGTGAAAGTGACACTGGAGGAGAAGAGCCGTCTGGAGTAGAAGTTGAAAAATCGACAGAAAGTGATAACAAATCTACTGGCAGTAATACTGACACTAGTGGAGATGAACTGGCTTTTGGGGCGGAGAAAGAAATCAGCAATTCTGACTTATCAGATGATTTAGAAGATAGTGACGGTAAAAACAATCTTGATGACAGCAATTTTGATGAGCCTGAAATTGTAATTCCTCCTTATGAATATCCAGAGCTTCCTTCTTATGATGAAAACTATGAAGATGAAAGTGTAACGGATAACAGTCAAAGCGGAAACTCAAATAATGATTCAATACAGGAAGATGGTGATAATACGGAATATGATTTTATTACTTCTCCTGAGGTGTCTGAAAGAGAATGGAGTATCCTTGTTTATATGTGCGCTGATAATAATCTGGAAGCCTCCGCTATTGAAGATTTATGTGAAATGGAAATGTCTTCTTTGAATACGCAGCAGACAAGTGTCCTTGTTTTGCTTGATCGCAGCGAATTATATGATACAAGTAATGGAAACTGGAGTGGAGCCAAATTATTTAAACTAAAAACAGGTCGTTCGTCATCTACGCAAAAAATAATATCTGAGGAAATAGACTGTGAAAGACTGTCCTTAAAAAAAGGCTCATCCATTGCTTTGGATTTGTCTTCGGGGGCAGTTCTTGAATCATCTCTTGAATTTATGAAAGAAGAATATCCTGCTCTTCACTATGGACTGGTTATGTGGGGGCATGGTACAGGATGGCGAAGTGATGTTAATGAAATATATGAAGAGAATGTATATAAAGGTTTTGCTTATGATGATTCTTCCAAAACTTACATGACCTTGAAACAGCTTGGAAAGGCTTTACAGAATAGTTCTGCAAAAGCAAAACTGGATTTTATTGGCTTTGACACTTGTTTTGGAGCAGAAGTGGAAGTCCTTTATGAATTAAAGAATTACACGAATTATATTGTAGGTTCAGAAGGTCTTCTTTTATATTCCGGATGGAATTACAGGAAGTTTTTTGATTATTTTCAGGCTTCAAATCAGAAAAGTGCAGAAATCCTTTGTAATTGTGCAGTAAGACAGTTTTCTGAACAGTTTCAGTCATCTTCACGAGCATCAATTTCTGCTATAAAAACAAGTGCTATAGGAAGTCTTTTCTCTGCATTTGATTCATTTATGGCTATGGCGGGAAGATATATAACCAATAGAACTGTACGCGATGAAGTTATGGGCCTTTTATATTCCAATTATAATTGTGATACGGAAAGATATTGTTATGGTACTGCGAACAGTGATATTTATCTTGATTTAAGGTCTGCTGTAACGAATTTGAATTATTATTTTGATAGCAGGTCAATTTCTTTGAGCAGATATTATGATGCAGTAATGACAAGTCTTTCTTCAGCTGTAGTGTCTAGCTGGGCTTCTGATAGAAGTGATATGAATCAGAATTACATGAATAACAGGTCTGGAATAGGTTTTTACTTTTCGACATTGGGAACAAATGGGCTTATGCTGTCTATTCATCCTTCTTACTATATAAAAAATAAGACGGCAGAGCAGATTTCATTTGTATCAGACAGTATCGGTTATGTTCCATGCTCTGTTACAGGCAGCAGCCTTTTAGACAGACTGTTTTATACATCCTTTTAGTTGCCTCAGAGCAGTGGTATTACTTTTTTAGGTTTTAATTTTCAAATCCAACCGCAAGGAGTAGAAAATGAAACAAAAGTTTATGTTGCTTTTTGTATGGCTTGTAGGAATCTTTTCGTTTTATGCGGCAGTTCATGAAAGCGTACAAAGTAATGGAGATAAGTATTTTTATTATGTTCCTGATAGTCCGTCTGCACCATCTGGAAACGGTGAAAACGGAGGAAATGGGGGCGGTCAAGGTGAAAACTCAGGCGGAGGCGGCGGAACTGATTCAGCTTCTGGCACTGGGGAAAATCATGGTGGCGGAGGAATTTCTGCAGAACAGGCTGCTGAAATTGCAGCAAAGGAAATTGAAGCAAGGGAGGCTGAAAATTCCCTTACGGAAGCAACAAAAAAATATATTGAAAGGCAGGATAAGATAAAGGATCTTCAGAAACTGCTTGAAAAAGGACGTGATGTAACAGTTGCTAAGGGGAAAAAAATAAAGGTTGCCTTATGTAATCAGGAAAAGGATGCTTTAAAGAATTATATTTCATATCAGGAAAGCCTGTTAAATATGGCTTACAAAGAAGTAAGCAAAAAGGCTGACGCAACGACTGCGATTTACAATAGTCTTGGAGAATTATATGCAAAGTATGAAACTACAGGTGATCCTGTAAAAGTGTCTACTGGAGAATATGTTCTGGAATATGAGGATTTTGTAGCCCAGGACTTTCTTGATAAATTCCGTATAAAAAGAAATCTGATTCATACAGGCTATTCTGAATCTTTTGGATATAACTGGACTTCTTCATTAGACTCAAGAATAATACGCTGCTGTTCACCATCCCTTCAGGAAGAGATTGACAGTTTAAGGCAGCTTATTGCCGAATATGATGAAATTATTTCTATTTGTGATGAATACAATGAAGCGCACCCTAAGCATCCTGATGATGATTTGGATAATACAAAAGAAGTCGCAATAGAGAAGAAAGAAATGTATCAGGAAAAACTTGAAGAAATGCTTCAAATGGAGGCTCAGAACAATAAACTTATCGAATTAAACAAATATTCGGCTTACGGGCCTTATTCTCTTATGGAAAATTGCCTTGGTTCTGAGGATTATATTATTTTGATAGATGAAAATGGTCTGGAAATTATTTTGAAATGGAACGGCGAATATTGGGTTCCGATGGGCGAATTGTCTGCCAGCAGGTTTGTAGTCTACAGTCTTGATGTACATAACATGACCATTAAAAAGAAAATCCCGACTGGCGGTTATTGTATGGTATGTCAGGATGGAAGCAAAGAGTTCTTTTCAAAATACGGAATTCCTGCATTTAAGGTTGATAGAAACGGAAATAAAACATTTTTTGAAAGTACAGACGGAAAAATATCTGCTGTAAAACTAAAAACTGGGGAAGTAATCAATATTTCCAGAAACTCTCTTGGTTTTATAACTAAAGTCAGCGGCAGCTGTTCTGGTTCAGCAGCATTTTCTTATATAGGAAATAAGCTTACCAGTGCGATTGATTCTGAGGGGATAAAAGTCAGCTTTTTATATGATGATGATAACAGTCTTCTTTCGATTTTGAAGAGTGACGGAAATTCGATAAATATATCTTATGAGATGAATAACGGGAAAAAGGTAGTCAGTTCTGTTACGGACGAGTGTGGCTCTAAAGAATCGTTTTATATAGATTTCAGTGAAAAAAGAATGAAAAGAACTTCTGCCAGCGGATTTTATGATGTTTCAAAATTTGATGATAGTGGAAATGTTCTTTCTGTTATAGATTCATCTGGCAACAATCTGTCTTTTACTTACAATCAGTCTGGTTTAATAGCTTGTGCCAGAAAGAATGGAAGAAGTTTATATTATCAGTATGACGAACGTTTTAATCTTGTGGAAATTCAGGATGATGACGGCATTGTTCAGAAATATGAATACAATTCTTTTAATCAAATTACAAGAATAACAGATGCGGATGGTTTTTCAAATTCCTATTCTTATGATATGAATGGAAATCTTACCGCTTCATACTTCTGCGGAAATTTATGCGGAACTTACTGGTATTATTCAAACGGTTTATTAAAAGGTTATTCTGAAAATGGAATAACAGTTGAATTTGAATATAACGCATATGGAAGTCCTACTAAGATGACAGAAATTAAGTCTGATGGAAGTATGAACAGCGTAATATGGGAATATGACTTAAAAAATCGTCTTATAAAATCAAGTGATTCGGCTGGTTTTGACGAGGAAATTTCGTATGGGAATGATTCTGAAACTATCAGAAACGGCAACGGAAAGAAGACTGTAAATTATTTTGATAGTAGGAAACGTCTTGTAAAGACTGAAGAAACAGATTTGCTCAGAAATATAACATATGAAGAGAAATATGCTTATGATGGTAGGGGTAATATTACAAGTATTACTCTGAATGGAAAAGTTTTCGCTGAATATTCTTATACGCCGGAATATAAATTAAAAAGTTATCTGGTATGGAATAATCCGCAGGATAATTTTCTGAAAAGGCAGGGGATAAAAACTCTTTTTTCATATGATTCTGCAGGAAGAATTTCAGAAGAAAAAAAGGAATGCGTAACAGATGCTTCCAGCTCTGGAAGCATCTGTGTTTCTTCAACTCCATTGACAATTAAAAAGTATAAATATACAAAGAAGTCTGATTCTACTCTTGTATCTGTTGAATTTGGTGATTTACAGGGAACTTCATTTGTTTATGACAATCTGGGAAGACTGACAAAAAGAATTTATCCTGATGGGTATGAAAAAATCTATTCTTATTCAAAGGCTGGTCGGCTTTTATCTATCCGCGATTCAAACTTAAACCTTCAGTCTTATCAGTATAAAAGCTCTGGTGGTGGAATTATATCTTTCAGCAAAGCTGGAAGTATAAGAGAGACCTATGAATATTTTTCTAACGGTCTTTTGAAGTGTATAAAAGATTCTTCGGGTATTGCAAAAAACTTTGCATATAATAGTGATGGAAATCTTATAAGTGAAAAAGGTCGTTCTTATCAGACTTCTTTTTCTTATGATAAAAAGGGGCGTGAAAAATCTTTCTGTGTAAAAAATCATTTAGGGCAGACTGAATATGAATATCAGGTAGACTACAATGATAAAGAAGGAACTGAAACCATAAAGCATGGAGATAAGGCCTTTCGTTTTATCAGGCGGGATGCATGGGGAAGAATTATTGAGCAAAATGATTTGGACGGTCATTTTTATTATGCATATGATATTCTTGGAAATTGCATAAGCCAGAAGGATTTTACGGGAAAAGAAACTTTATATGGTTACGCACCTTTCGGCTGGCTTGCAAGAATTTCTGATGGCGGAGCAATTGTGACGGAAAGTATGTATGATGTTTCTGGGCGACTTCTCAGTCAGAAAAAAAATAACAGATTTCTGGAACGGAATAAATATAATAATTCAGGCCGCCTTATTGAACGCTTCAATCAGTATGGTGGAAGAACCTCATTTGAATATAATTCAGCTGGAAAAATTTCAAAAGTTTCGTCTTATGACACTGGGGAATTTTTGTATGGCAATTACTCTTCAAAGGCTTTTTCAATTACTGATGCTAATGGCTATAAATATCTCTATACATTGTCCTCTGATGGCTCTATTAATTCTGAAAAAAATCCTTTGGGGAAAAGTTCTGACTGCACTTTTGATAATAAAGGCAGACTGATTAATAAAAAGAATTTTTCTGGAAGTTTGGAAGAGTATATATATGATGATTCCAATAATTCTGTAATTGTAAAATATGGTAATGGTGAAATAAAAACAATCAAAAAGAATGTAATTGGAATGATTACGAATCTAAAAAATGCTTATTCTGAACTTGAGTTTTCCTATGATTCATTCGGGCATTTAATAAAACAGTCTGATAAAAAAGCTGATTTTACATTGAATTATAAATATGATTCTTTTGGAAGATGTATAGAAAAAAAAGCAAATAATTTTGACATTTTTTATTATTATGATGATTGCGGGCGTCCAGTAAAGGCTGAAGATTCAGTTTCTGGAGTGTGGATAAAATTAGAATATGACTCTCTATCTAGAGTGGTAAAGAAATCCTATTCTAATGGAATTGTTACAAGCTTTACTTATAATCAGTATGGAGAGACTGAATCTCTGGTTTCAAAAGACCGTTCTGGACAAATCATTTCTGCAGATTTCATTTTATATGATTCTTATGGAAGGATTTCTGCTGTATGCAATAAAAATGGTGAATTCAGTCTGTTTGATTATGATGAATCTGCAAGGTTGCAGCATACCAACTATCCTTATTCGGAAGAATGGGAAGGTTTTTATAAAAAAGAAGCAGAAGAGTGTGGTTTTAGCCTTAAAGAAGGCCTTTCTGGCATGAAAAAGACGCTTGTGATTCCTTATGATAAAGTAAGTGCCGTTAATTCCATAATTGATAAAGCGGGATGCCAGTCTTTTATTCATGCAAAAAGTCTCCAGGACTCTTGGGAAGAATATTATACATATACGGCTGCAGGTTCAATTTCTTCTGTAAAAAATAATCTTTGTGTCATTCATTATGAATACGACTGTTTGAACCGGCTTGTGTCAAAATATGCTGATAATACGCAGTCTGGTGGAATACGATTTAAGTGGAATGATGACGGCTGTCTGGAAAGTCTTAATGGAATTACAAGTGATGTTATTTTTCATTATGGGGCAGAATGCAGGCCTGTGAGAATTGAAGTGAGAAATAAAGTGTCTGGTGAAGGTCTGTTATATGAATACACTTATGACGCTCTGGGCCGACGCTGTTCTGAAACAATTAATGGCGGGGATATTCACCGCTTTGTTTATGATGGCTTTTCTAATTCATTGTTATGCAATGAGATGATGATGAAAAATGGAGCGGTTGCATCAGATTACTACTCGTTCAATAATCAGAATGACAACCAGCAATATAGGATTGCAGATACAAACGGATATTCAGAGTATGGAAGTGTACGAACCGTAGAAAGCGATTTTAATTTACAAAGAAATAATGAACGCTCTTATCATATTCTTTGCTTAGGCGATAATTCTTCTATTGTTATTTACGATGATGGCTTTTATGGTTCTGGAAAAGATGTTGAGTATATAGTTACAGATTATCATGGACGGTCAGTCTGCAGATATGATGACAATTCTGGTAATAATCATTCAATCTTCTATGATACATGGGGAAATTCCTTGAAATCAGATTATTATAGTGAACTCTGGTTTTCAACAGATTTTGGTTTTAGAGACTATAATCCATTTATGAAGTCATTTACAACCAGAGACCCGGCTGAAAGAGGTATGAATATGTTTGCCTTCTGTGCTTGCGATCCTGTAAATTATTTTGATGAAGAAGGCTTTTCAAAACAGGCCTATAGTAATTCTCAGAATGCACAGTATGCCGCCGCTGTATTGCAGTTTACAAAGTTTAATAAATCAGGTTATATGGATGGGGACATGATAAGAAGTATGGGCCTGCCTTTATGTTATGACTGTGCGGATACTTCAACCTGTATAGATTATCTTGCCTGTCTGGCTGCAAATCTGCCGATTACTTCGGATATAACAAAAGCATTTGGTGATTTATATGCTAAAGGAGAATTTGTCGCTTCAAAATGGGTGACTTCCTCTGCTCAGTACGCAGCAGAAAACGGAGTCAGTCAAAGCTGTTCTGGTTATGACAGAGATTATCTACGTCATAATGAGTTCAGAAAAGAAGAAAAGTATAAGACAGAATTAGAAAAAAAGAAGGCTGTAGAAGAGTATCTGAAAGATCCGAAATGCATTACACCGGGTTCCTGTCTTTTATGGAAAAATTCCGATACCCCTATGCCAAACAGTCCTGAAAGATGCGGTCATGTTGCGACAGTCCTTTCAAGACAGTTTGATGCGGATGGAAAAGTCTGTGGATTTATATTTATTCAGGGGCATACCGGAGGAAGCAGAACAGAACTGTGCTTTATGAGTACGTCAGATCTTGTTGCTGGTGACAGACTGGATAGTTATTTTGGCTGTTTCTGTGGACTTTATGAAAATGAAAATTCCGGTAAGGAACCTAAAAAGACTGCTGCAGAAAAGAAGTCTGATGGTGGCGAGGAGACAAAAAAAGAAGAAAATAAAAAAGATTCTGGATGTGGAAAATAAAATCTATGTTATACTTGTTCTATGGAGTTTAATATGAAAAAATACTATGTTTTCTTTTTTTGCTTGTTTGCAGGCTTGTTTGACCTTGCTGCTCAGATTAAGTGGAGTCAGTTACAGCCCATGCAGGAACTGTCTCAGGAAGAATACTTAAGTTTATTTACAGAAAATTATGAGAATCTTTTGGGCGGTATTTTTGAAATGTCTTACAAGAGGGTAACTGTTGCTTTTTTGAATGAAGAGCCTGTTTATGATTTTCCTAAAGCAAAAAGTGCTGGCCCTAGACTTGTAGTTTGCCTTGAAGTAAAGACTGCCGATGGTCTGGAATTCTTAAAGGCCGTGTGCGCTGATTGTTATCAGAACAACGTTGGATCAGAAATAAAACATAATCAGTTTGGTTTGTGCATGCAGACCCGCGATTTAAAAGGAAAAAATCATCTTTTATATACAGGAATCCTTGTTGATGACATAGGCTTTTATCCTTTGGGAAATATTGTTATTGGAACAGGTGCCTATGAAAATACCATGGAATGCATCTATAAGGAAGCTCCGTTTTATTTCTGGGATTCAACTTCCAGGAAGCTGATGTGCTTTTATTCAAACGGTGCTGAACTTAAAAAAACTAACATAAGAGTAGAAAATCCGATGTTCGCATTTTCAAGCGATTCAAAAGGACAGGAGTTTAGGGATTTATATCTGATGGATCTTAATCCTAAGACTAAAGAACCTCTGGCTGGAAAAAGCTGGTTGTGTTCTTCTTGCGAATTTATAAAAGTTGAATAGGGCTTTTTCAGTTCGGAGAGCGTAAAGACTGTAAAAAAAAGACCGGAATTTTTGCTTTTTCTTTTTTAAGAAGCAATTTTCCGGTCTTTTTTTCATAAAGCCTTAGGGCAAAAACTATTTATCAAGGCACTTATCTAAATCTGCTTCAATCTGGGCGCGGTCAAGATGTCGTCCGATTACAACAAGTTTAATCATTCTGTCGCCGACTTTTTCATCCCAGTCTTTTTTCATTTCTGGTTCTTCTGCAAGAACTCTTTTTTGTTCTGCAGGAGGACATGAAGCAAGCCAGTTTCCTGAATATCCTGCCTGAATCTGACGGCCGCTTGTTTCAAGAACATAAGCCATGTCTTCTTCATCACTGAACCAGATTACACCCTTTGAGCGGATAATATTACGAGGCCAGCGTGATGCGTATTCGTCAAGTTTCTGGCGGTTAAATGGCTTGCGGCGATAATATACAAATGAGCCGATACCGTATTCGTCTTCACTTTCACCTTCATGTTTGTGTTCATGGTGATGGTGGTGGTGTCCATGACCTTCGTGTTCATCGTCGTCGTCATCATGGTGATGACCTTCGTGTTCATGATGCTCATGATGTCCTTCGTGCTCATCATCATCGTCGTCATCATCATCTTCTGCATCATGCTCTTCCAGAGCCTTTACCCAGCCTGCAGAAGCGTATACAGTTTCAAAATCAAAGCGGTCTGTTCCCATGATTTCTTCAACAGGAACTTCGCAGCGTGTCGTTTCAATAACTTTTACTGAAGGCTGAATCTTATTGATTACGGCGCGAACCATCTTCATCTGTTCGTCTGTAACAAGGTCGCGTTTGTTTACAATCAATGTAGAACAGAATTCAATCTGCTGAATCAAAAGAGATTCAATATCTTCTTCATCAATATTTTCTTTAAGAAGGGCCTTTCCTTCATCAAATTCTTCTACAAGTCGGCTGGCATCAACAACGCCAACAACGTTATCAAGTTTACCAATTTCAATTTGTTCAATGGCCTGAGCAATCGGCATTGGCTCACATACACCAGAAGCTTCTATCATGATGTAGTCAAATTTTCCTGTTGCCATCAGGTCTTCAATCTGCTTTACCATATCGCTTTTGAGGGTGCAGCAGATACAGCCATTTGTAAGAGGAACAAGTGAACTTGAATCTTCTATTTTTGCTTCCTGGGAAATAAGGCGCTCGTCCACATTAACTTCGCCAATATCATTAACAATTACAGCAACTTTATAGCCCTTCTGATTTGTAAGGACTCTGTTTAAAAGTGTTGTTTTTCCTGCTCCAAGATAGCCGCAGAGCAGAGTGATTGGAATTCTTTTCTTTGCCATGATAATCCTTCTTAAAATTTTTATTTCATCTATAATATAATAAAAAAATTGCAACAAGTATAGATTTTTTTTTCGGAATAGGGTAGAACAAAGCAATGAAAAGGATTATTACAGTTCAGGATATTTCTTGTGTAGGAAAATGCTCTCTTACGGTTGCCCTTCCTGTTATTTCTGCTATGGGGGTGGAAACTTGCGTTATTCCTACAGCGGTTCTTTCTACCCATACTGCTTTCCAGGGGTTTACTTTTCGCGACCTTACGGCAGACATTCAGCCTGTCTGTGACCACTGGAAAAAAGAAGGCCTTCATTTTGATGCAATTTATACAGGTTATCTTGGTTCTTTTGAACAGCTTGAACTCATGAAAAAACTTTTTAATGATTTTGCAGAAAATGACACTACTGTAATTGTTGATCCCTGCATGGCAGATAACGGAAAACTTTATACAGGCTTTACCCAGGATTTTGCCTTTGCAATGGCAAAATTATGTTCTCATGCAGATGTAATTGTTCCAAATCTTACGGAAGCCTGCTGTATGCTGGGGCTTGAATACAAGGCTACAGGTTATGACCGCAATTATATAGAAGATCTTTTACATAAACTTGCCGGACTTGGGGCAAAAAAAATTGTGCTTAAGGGCATTCAGTTTGATGATAAAAAGATTGGAATTGCCATGTACGATTCTGCCGCAGATAAAATTGACTGGTATTTTCATAAAAGAATGAGTCAGAGCTTTCATGGAACCGGGGATATTTTTGCGAGTGTTCTTACCGGTGCTGTGGTTCGCGGTATGGAATTAAACAAAGCCTGCCGACTGGCGGCAGACTTTGTGGTTGAATCAATCAGCAGGACGCTGGAGCATGGGGATTATAATTGGTATGGTGTAGATTTTGAATCTGCGATACCTTTCTTGGTTGAGCACTGCAAATAGATTAGCCTATTTTTTGTGCCGTCTTTTCGATGATGCTAAAGCAACCCTTGCGGCTTGCTTTTTAACGCATCTTCGATTGTCGGCAGGTATGGCGTAGATTTCGAATCGGCGATACCTTTCTTGGTTGAGCACTGCAAATAGATTTGCCTATTTTTGAGCCGTCTTTTCGATGATGCTAAAGCAACCCTTGCGGCTTGCTTTTTAACGCATCTTCGATTGTCGGCAGGTACGGCATAGATTTCGAATCATCAATACCTTTCTTGGTTGAGCACTGCAAATAGATTTGCCTTTTTTTGTGCCGTTTTTTCGATGATGCTAAAGCAACCCTTGCGGCTTGCTTTTTAACGCATCTTCGATTGTCGGCAGGTACGGCGTAGATTTCGAGGCGGCTATACCATTTTTAGTGGAACACTGCAAATAGATTTGCCTATTTTTGAGCCGTCTTTTCGATGATGCTAAAGCAACCCTTGCGGCTTGCTTTTTAACGCATCTTCGATTGTCGGCAGGTACGGCGTAGATTTCGAATCAGCAATACCTTTCTTAGTGGAACACTGCAAATAACTACTTGGCTCCGTTCTTATAGCTTGCCTTAATTGCTTCAACAAAAAGTTTGTTCTGGTCGTTGCGTTCCTGAACAGAAAAAAGAGGCCTTCCGTCTTCTGTTGATACCCTCCAGATATGCATAGGATTTGTTGTGTATGCAGGACTTTCAGGGTTGTTAATCCACCAGTCAAGAACAGAAATAAAGCAAAGAGTGTATTTGAGCAGATTTGCATTTGTTGCCGTTGTATTTGCCGTTTTGTTCTGTGCCCCCAGCAGTACATCCAGACGCTTTGAAACTTCATTCGGAATGTCAAATTTGTAGTGGGCCCACGGGTTTTCAATCAGGTTGCAGTTGCCTTTTGTTTTTGCATTTGCATCACATTCGTTTATTACAACAGTAAGGAATTTTCGTGCATAATCTGTTCTGTGGAAGAGAGGCCTGTATTTACTTTCATCAGCAGGATGTTCCAGAATCAGCTGCTCAAACTTAAAGTTAGGCAAAAAGTGGTAGGTCATCTGCCATAAAAGCGAAGTAATAGTCCTTTTTCCGGCATGAGACTGTTCGTAATCTCCTTGAGCATAAATAGAATTTACTAAATCAAGAAGCGGTTCGCAGTAAAGATGTTCAAATGTATCTTCCCTGTATGCAGACCAGTCATCCATAACTGCATGAATGCTCTCTGCTCCTTTTTTAGGTTCTTCAGTTTCTATAAATTTAATGTTGCGGCATCCCTGGAAACAGTCTTCTATAATATGTTGCAGAACAACAATAACCTGAAGAGGATTTTCTGGTGAAAGGAGATTGAAACCGTCTTCAAACTTAAATAGAGGCTGGAAATATGGATACATATCCGGGTGGTCTTCCAGTTTATTAAAGCCTGCTTCCGGGAACATCTGATTCAGAAGTTTTAATCCGGTTTCTACAGATGAATCTTTGAGTCCTTTCTGTGGGGGAGCTGCCTTTTTAGGTTTTTCTTCTGGTGTCGGTTCTTTTGGTTTTTCAGGTAAAAGCAAATCGAATTTATGCAAATCAACAAATTTTAAGATTTCACCTGCTTTTACATTAAAGAAAGAAGGGTAGGATTCATAGGAATCACAGCACATTCTCATAAGAAGCGGATAAAGTTTTTTTATGATTTCTGTATCAATGTAAAGCCATTCTGTGATAGCCTGCTTTGCATAATTTGAAAGTTTGTCTTTTGGGGCATCAGGATAGGCCGTCATATCCCCATAGATTTCCTTGATAAGTTTAGGAATCTTGTTATTACCATAATAATAAACTGTAATAAGTGATTTATAAATTGAACGTATTACAGGAATTAAATCTGCAACAATCAGCCCCTGAATATTCTGCAGGTCGAAGTATTCAGTTTTTATGCCCTGCATGGTCCAGCCCGCAACCATTCTAAGGAATTTGAATTTAGTTTCAGTTCCGGTTGCAATTTTTGTCTTATAGGTTGCCGGTGAAATCTGAATGAAAGTCTTTATGACAGTGATGAAGGCTTCCATATGGTCAATCATCTGCTTGAGCGTATACTGATAGAATTCCGGAAGGATTTTTTCAGTTCCATTTTTCTGCCAGGAACGTACAAAGTTAAACACTCCATAATTAGGCTTGATTTTATATTCCTGAGACATCATCAGTTTATCTATGGCTGTCGCAGTCTTCTTTGAAATGGAAGGCAAATCTTCTCTGCGGTGTTTTTTTACGCCTGTAGTGGCAAATCCGCTTGCTCCCATACTGCTGCCGCTTTCAGCTCCCCCGGCACTGCCGCCGCTTCCTCCAGAGCCTGTAGACCTTACAATGCGACCTGTTCTGTTTGGCGAAGATGCTGCAGAAGATGAAGAAGACCTTTCATACATAACCTGACCGCCAAGTTTTTTTGCCATGGCGGCGGCGTCTTTTTCACTTATTTCGCCAATGTTCTTTCTTGTTTTGTCCAGTGTTCCCGGAGCCCAGTCTGCTGTTTTGTTGATTTCGTCCATACTATAACCTCAGCAAATTTTTATAGATGATTCCAGGGAATCCTTTCAGCGTAATTTTTTCACCTTCTTTAGTGAGAAGTACGCCTTCAAAAGTCCCGAAAATATTATCATAACTAGACCTTAAAGCAACCAAGTTTAAGGTTTTAGAATTTCTTGATACCGGCATGAATGTCAGGTCAATCATGTTTTCTGTATCTTGAATAATCCATTTGTTATCAAGTCCAAATGGATGAGTGATGTAAACAGGCGGCAGAGCCGTTGCCTTTCCATCTACAAAAAGAGTGTTGTCATTATAATTGTCGCTGTCTGCTGCATCCATGTTTGATGTTTTTATAAAAAAGACAACTTTTTTGCCGTTTGCAGTTCCAAGGCCGTAAGTTAATGTTGATTTTGAGTGAAGTTTAAAATAAGCCCTGTTCAAATTCATGATTCCAAGCCCTTCTGAATCATCTGCTTCTTCTTTATTAAGGGTTACATGGCCCTTTATGCTCATTGAAGTCAGCCAGGTTGCAGAGCACCTTGAAGATGATGGTGACGGACACACATTCAGAACATCACAGTGCATTTCATCTACTACTGGAGAATAAAAATATCCTTCTGCAGAGGGCCTTGCGCTGTCTCCCTTCATTTTAAATGTCAGGGCATGATGCTGATGACTTCTTCCCCACGAAATCTTTAAAAATCTTGATTTTCTATAACTTGCACAGATTCCTCTTGTTGTAAGGGTAGGAACGAACCGGCGGCGGGGAGCCATTACCATGTGGTAAATATATTTTTTCCCGGACTGCTTGTTCCAGAATACGATTTCTGCAAGTCCTATCAGCTTAAAGTCCATAAAGGAGGCTTTTCCAATATATGAATCAATTGAGAATACATAGTTTAACCGGCTTTTTATGCGCAGGTTTGAAAGAAATGCAGGAACCGGAATTCCTGCATAGGGAGCGAACATTCCCTTTATATCAATTCTTGGCGAAACACCTTCAAAAGTTCCAAATTCTGCCTTTCCGTTTTTAATAAGTTTTTCAGGTGCTTCCTTAAATTCGCGGATATACATTCTTCTATTATATCCCAATATAAGTGATTTTGGAAGTAGTGATTTTTTTTTGCGTAATTAGAAAAATGGGCTTATAATTTAATAGACTGTGTAAATGCTTTTTAATCATGGAGGAATTCAAATGTCTGTAAAATGTTATTCAAGAGGAGCGGCTCAGGAAGTTACAGGCTCCAATCATATATTTGAAATTGACGGAAGAATGTTTATGGTAGACTGCGGTGCCTTTCAGGGTAAGCGAAAGGAATCTGATGAAAAGAACCGAAGTTTTGACGTGGATCATGAAAGGGTAGAGTCTGTGATTTTGACACATGGACACCTTGACCATTGCGGTCTGCTTCCTCTTCTTTCAAAGCGGGGATATAAAGGAAATATTTATGCAACACCTGCAACACGTGATATTGCAAATCTTGTAATGATGGACTCTGCCCGCATTCAGGCCCGTGATGCTGAATTTTTGGGCAAGCAGGCAAGTAAAAAGGGTGAAAAATTTTCATGGAAGCCACTTTATGACGAAAACGACTGTGTTGCCGCTGCAAATCAGATAGTTTCCCTTTCTTATAACAGAAAAATGTACATTGCCCCGGATGTTCAGCTGGAATTTTTTGATGCAGGGCATATTCTGGGCTCTGCTTTTGCAGACATCACTATTAATCCAAATCCGGCAAATCCGGAAAAGGAGCTGCGCCTGCTTTATACAGGAGATATCGGCCGCAAGTGCAAGCCGATAATCAGAAATCCTGCAACCAATATGCCGGCTCCTGATTACATCTTTCTGGAATCCACTTACGGAAACAAACTTCATGATAATCACGACTTTGCCATGAAGGAACTGGAACGAATCGTGCGTGAAGCCTGTCAGAAAAAGGGAAAAATCATAATTCCTTCTTTTGCAATTGAACGCGCTCAGGAACTTGTTTTCTATTTACATCTGCTTACAGATAAAAAGAAGATTCCTGTTGTTCCGATTTATGTTGATTCCCCGATGGCAAGCAATGCAACTTCAGTTTTCCGCGTTCATCCTGAATGTTATGATGAAAGCGTAAACGAGGCTTTCTTAAAGCATCACAAAAATCCATTCGGATTTAATTCCCTTACTTATACTACAAGTGTAGAAGATTCCAAGGCCCTGAACAAAAAAGAAGGCCCTATGATTATTATTTCTGCAGACGGAATGTGTGAAGCCGGTCGTGTTCTTTATCATCTTGCAAATGACATTTCAAATCCCCGCAATACAATCATGATTGTAGGATATATGGCAGAAAACACTTTGGGCCGGCGCATTTTTGACGGTCAGAAAGAAGTTATGATTCTTGGGGATAAATATAATGTTGAGGCGAAGGTAGAAAAGTGTAACGGATTTTCTGCCCATGCCGATTACAGCGAGATGATTGAATGGCTGAAAGAATCTGATACTTCCCGCTTGAAAAAAATCTTTTTGGTTCATGGTGAAAGCGATCAGCAGGAAGGCTTTAAGCAGCACCTTGCAGATGCAGGTTTTAATAATGTTGAAATCATTGCACCTGATAAGGAATATATTCTGGAATAAAGCAGTTTTTTGACATTATTCTGATTTTTGTCATTATCTCACTTGACCTGATATTATCTTCTCATTAAAGTATCTCTTGGAATTTAATTTCGAGAGGTATTTTTATGAAAAAAACTTTTAAAGCCCTTATGGCTGTATTAGTTTTGCTTATGACTGCACCGCTCGCAGCAAAAGATTTTGACTGGTCTGAATGCTGGTGCAATTATGGTGGCGGAATTGAAAAAGGTGACTTAATCGTTAATATTGACGGTGGTTTGTATTTCGCAGATTTGGCTTATCTGGCAGTTTATGATAATGCCTGGTTTATTCCTCCTGTAATGGTAGAAGTTCAGTTTGCTCAGCCAATCTGGAAACTTCCTTTCACTTTTGGTGGATACGCTGGTCTCCGTGCTTACGGCTACAAGGATGCAAATGATGAAACTTGTGCATATTGGGCAACCTTCTTTGGTGCAGAAGCTGCTTACCATGTGATGCTTCCTCCAGAAGGTCTTGATGTATATGTAGTATCACGCCTTGGCGGTAACATTCCTTTTATTCATTCTGATTCTGACTGGATTCCAGATTATTTCCATATAGGCGAAGCCATTGGTGCTTCATGGTATTTTGGAGATGTCTTCGGATTGAATCTTGAATTCGGTTATCCGATGTCTAAGTTCGGTATTTCCTTAAAGTTCTAGACAGATGAAGTTACAAAGGGGGAAGATAAAAGTTTTCTCCCTTTTTTTTATTTAAAAAAAATAGTATAAAAATGGCAGATAGTTGCAAAATCACACTAAATATAGTGTAAAAACTAAAATACTAGTGTGCAAAAATGAAAAAGTACTTGCTTAATTGTATGCAAGGTATTATTATGTAATCGAACCGATACGGAAAGTTTTTCCATTCCGATCAAAAATCATAAAGGAGTTTTGACGGAAATCGGTAAATAAATAAGCAGAGGGAATCATAAAGGAGTCCCAAAGCAAAAGAGGTTTTATATGACTTTAAGACCAGAATGGGAAGGATTCAATCCTAACGGTTTATGGACAAGTGAAATCAACGTACGTGACTTCATTCAGGCAAACTACACTCAGTATGATGGTGATTCATCATTCTTGGCCGGCCCTACAAAAGCTACAGAAAAGCTTTTTGACGAGCTTCAGAAATTACAGAAAGCAGAACACAATAAAAAGTCTGTTGGACTTGATGGAAAAGAAAGAAGTGGAGTTCTTGACCTTGATACAGATGTTGTAACAGGTCTTACTTCTCATCCAGCCGGATATATCTGTCCGGAAGGAAAAGAACTTGAACAGGTTGTAGGTCTTCAGACAGACAAGCCTTTGAAGAGAGCTTTCATGCCATTTGGTGGAATCAAGATGGCAGAACAGTCTTGCGAAATGTATGGTTACAAACCAAATCCAGAACTTCACAAGATTTTCACAGAATATCACAAAACACACTCTGACGCTGTATTTGATGTATACACTCCAGAGATTCGCAAGGCACGTAAGGCTCACATCCTTACAGGTTTGCCAGATACTTACGGACGCGGACGTATCGTAGGTGACTACCGCCGTGTTGCTCTTTATGGTATCGACTACCTCATCGAGCAGAAGGAAGCTGATAAGGCTAACTGCGGAAACGGTACAATGACAGAAGAAGTTATCCGCCAGCGTGAAGAACTTGCAGAGCAGATTAAGGCACTCAAGGGAATGAAGGCTATGGCTGCCCTTTACGGTTATGATATTTCTAAGCCAGCTACAACAGCAAAAGAAGCATTCCAGTGGCTCTACTTTGGATACCTTGCTGCAATTAAGACACAGAACGGTGCAGCTATGTCTGTAGGACGTATTTCTACATTCTTGGACTGTTACATCGAACGCGATCTTAAGAAAGGCATCCTTACTGAAGAGAAGGCACAGGAACTCGTTGACCATATCGTTATGAAGTTCCGCATGGTACGTTTTGCTCGTATCGAATCTTACAACCAGCTCTTCTCTGGTGACCCAATCTGGGCTACTCTTGAAGTTGCAGGTCTTGGACAGGACGGACGTTCTCAGGTAACAAAGAACGACTTCCGCTTCCTCCACACACTTGAAAACATGGGACCTTCTCCAGAGCCTAACATCACTGTATTGTACTCAAAGAGACTCCCAGAAAACTTCCGCAAATACGCTGCAAAGATTTCTATTGATACATCTTCAATCCAGTACGAAAACGACGATGTTATGCGTCCAATCTGGGGTGATGACTACTCAATCTGCTGCTGTGTATCTGCTACACAGACTGGTAAGGAAATGCAGTTCTTCGGTGCCCGTGCTAACCTTGCAAAGGCTCTTCTTTACGCTATCAACGGTGGTAAAGACGAAGGTGCTGGACTTACACCATACGCTCAGGTTGGTCCTGAATTGCAGCCAATCACTTCTGAGTACCTCGACTATGACGAAGTTATGCGCAAGTACGATGTAATGCTTGAATGGCTCTGCGATCTCTATGTAAACACATTGAACGCTATCCATTACATGCACGATAAATACTACTATGAAGCTGCTGAGATGGCCCTCATCGATACAGATGTTCGCCGCACATTCGCAACTGGTATTGCAGGTTTCTCTCACGTAGTAGATTCTCTCTCTGCTATTAAGTATGCAAAGGTTAAGGTTATCCGCGATGATCACGGTCTTGCATGCGACTTCAAGCCAGAAGGAGACTTCCCACGCTACGGTCAGGATGATGACAGAGCAGACGAAATTGCTGTATGGCTCCTTAAGACATTCATTTCTAAGATTAAGAAGCACCCTACATACCGCAATGCTGAGCCTACAACATCTATCCTTACTATTACTTCTAACGTTGTATACGGTAAGGCTACAGGTGCTCTTCCTAACGGACGTCCTGCTCACGCTCCATTCTCACCAGGAGCTTCTCCATCTTACGGTGCAGAAACAAAGGGACTTATCAAGTCTTTGAACTCTGTTGCTAAGGTTCCATACAAGTACTCACTTGATGGTATCTCTAACACACAGACAATCAACCCGGCTGCTCTTGGTCACGATGAAAATGAACGCATTTCTAACCTTGTAAACGTTCTTGACGGATACTTCTCTAAGGGTGCTCACCACCTGAACGTAAACGTATTCGGTGTAGAAAAACTTAAGGACTGCCAGGCTCACCCTGAAAAACCTGAATATGCTAACTTCACAGTTCGCGTTTCTGGTTATGCAGTACGCTTCATCAACCTTACAAAGGAACAGCAGGACGACGTTATTGCTCGTACCTGCCACGCAAGCCTCTAGTAGGGAAAGATTCCCGCGTCAAGCGCGGGAATGACAGATGTCGACAACCGCTTCGAGTAATCGGGGCGGTTGTTCTTTTTTTAAAGCATTTTCTTAAAATTTAGGGGAGTCATGCCTTCGTATCTTTTGAACATTTTGCAAAAATAGCTGGCGGTGCAAAAGCCGGTTTCTTCTGCAATGCTTTCTATGGTCAGTTGGCTGACGGTTAGCAGTTCTTTTGCAGCCTGTAATCTTCGTTTTGTTATATATTCCATGGGGCGGGCGTGAAGGGTAGTACGGAACAAAAGGCATAGATGTTGCTTTGACACCCTGCAGACATCACATAAATCTTCCATGGTAATCTGGCGGGTAAAATTGCAGTTTATGTAATCTACTGCTTTTTGTATTGTTGGATTAAAGCTTATACCCTGGTTTTTACTGGAAATAATCCTGTAAAATTCAATTAAAAAATCATACAAATAACCTGAAGCTCTGTAATTTCCAAAAAGAGAATCGCTATGCAGGGCTTCATGCATAGAAAAAAAGAGGTTTTCAAGCTTTTTTGAATCCTGAAGCCTATATATTCCGGGGCTTTTAAGCTTAAAGCCTTGAAAAATAGCTTCAAGTCCTGAACCGCCTGGAACTACCCAGTGTATGTCCCAGACTTTTTCGTTTGGAAAATATTCATGAGGATAAAAAGCCGGAAGAAAGATTGCAGTATAGGGGCCAATTATTGTCTTTTTCTTGTCGATGATTAAAGTTCCGCTTCCTTTTGTGCAGAATAAAATCTGGCTGCAGGGATAGCCTTCTTTTCTAATAATATGGTCCTGACATTCCTGCAGGCCCATGTTTATAAGATAAAGAGGAAGTTCTTTTTCTTTTCCAAGAATTGGATAATCATAAAAAAACAAAAAATCACCTTTAAATATTCATATTGTTATATTTTGAGAATATCGTTTAATGACGCCTTTGACAAGCTGTTGTACAATTCAAATATGACTGAAGAAGAAAGATTAATTTCTGTTGTGCCAAGCGAGCGTCAGCTGGAGTTTCAGAAAACTGAATTTTATGCCTTTGTTCATTTTACTGTAAACACTTTTACAGATAAGGAATGGGGGGATGGTTCAGAAAGTCCTGTTATTTTTAATCCTCAAAAACTGGATGCAAACCAGTGGGTGTCTGCTGTAAAATCTGCCGGCATGAAAGGCTTAATACTAACCTGCAAGCATCATGATGGCTTTTGTTTATGGCCTAGTAAGTTTACAAAGCATACTGTGGCCGCCTCTCCCTACAAAGATGGAAATGGAGACATAGTTCGGGAAGTTTCCCTGGCCTGTAAAGCTCAGGGAATAAAATTTGGGGTTTATCTTTCGCCCTGGGATAGAAATTGCCCCCTTTATGGTCAGGGAAAAGCTTACGACGATTTTTTTGTTAATCAGCTTACAGAGCTTCTTACAAATTATGGTGAGATTTTTTCTGTCTGGTTTGACGGGGCCTGTGGGGAAGGTCCTAACGGAAAAAAACAGTATTATGACTGGGAGCGTTATTATTCTGTTATAAGAAAGCTGCAGCCAAAAGCCTGCATTTCTGTTTGCGGGCCGGATATCCGCTGGTGCGGTAACGAAGCGGGTTATACTCGGGAAAGTGAATGCTCTGTAGTGCCTGAGCGGGCAAAGGATAGCGAAATAATTTCTGAAAAAAGCCAGCAGGAGGATAATGAAGAATTTCGCCAGCGTCGTGTGGATGCCCGGGACCGCGATTTAGGGAGCCGGGAGCTTTTACGTGGTGAAGAAAAACTAATCTGGTATCCTGCGGAAGTGAATACCTCTATTAGACCAGGCTGGTTTTATCATGTATATGAGGATGATAAAGTGCGCAGTTTGGAAGAGCTGGTAAATATCTATATGAATTCTGTGGGTGGAAATGCAACTTTTTTGCTGAATATTCCGCCAACAAGGGAGGGTCTTTTTCACAAAAATGACCTTGCCAGGTTAAAGGAGCTTGGTGACTTTTTGCGAACTGCCTTTGCAGTTAATCTTGCAGAGTATGCAGAGATTTCTGAGCAGGGGGCTTTGGAAAAGGGAGTTTTTACAATCACCATTAATTTAGAAAAGCCAGAACAAGTAAAATATCTTGTGATTCAAGAGGATATAAGAAAGAGCCAGAGGGTAGAAAAGTTTTCTGTAGAAATAAAAAAGGACGGACTTTTTGAAAAAGTTTATGATGGCACTGTGATTGGTTACAAGAAGATTGTAAGGCTTTGCGGGGACTCTCTTTCTGCCCCAGGAGTGATGACCGACTGCCTGAGAATTAAAATAAATGAATGTCGTAAAGAACCTGTAATTTCTTTTGTAGGAGTGTATTAATGGATTTGTCAAAAATTGCCGCAGCTGGCAGCGCAAAAAGCCAGATGATTTATCATGAAAATATGGAAGTGCTTCATGTTAATACTTTGGAAAAGCACAACTACTTTATTCCTTTTGCAAAAGGTCAGAATGCTTTTGATTCGCGTGAAAAATCCCAGCGTTTTGAACTTTTGAATGGGGACTGGGGCTTCCGTTATTTTGAAAGTGTGATTGACCTGGAGGATAATTTTACCCGGATTGAAGCGTCTTCTACCATTCCAGTTCCTTCTAACTGGCAGCTTCACGGCTACGACAAGGCTCAGTACACAAATGTTGTTTATCCTATTCCTTTTGATCCTCCTTATGTGCCGGACGAAAACCCGGTTGGAGTCTACAGCCGCACTTATAACTACAAGGCAGATGGTCTTGAGCGCATTCTTGTTTTTGAAGGCGTAGATTCCTGTTTTTATCTTTATATAAATGATGACTTTGCAGGCTATTCTCAGGTTTCTCATTCAACAAGTGAATTTAATATCACTCCTTATCTGGTGAATGGTGACAATAAAATTACAGTGGCAGTTTTAAAGTGGTGTGACGGTACATATCTTGAAGATCAGGATAAATTAAGGCTTTCGGGCATTTTCCGCGATGTCTATGTGCTTAGTCGGCCGGTAAAAAGACTTGAAAGCTATAGAGTAAAGACGATTTTTGATAAGAAGACTGGAAAGTGGAGCCTGAATCTGATGGTGCAGGGAATGGATGTTCAAGCGGTGCTTGAAGCGACTGAGCTGGCTGATGGTGCAGGGGAACTGTGCAGCTTTTCTGTAAAAGACGGCGAAACTATTTCAATCCCTGTTAAAAATCCAAAGCTCTGGTCTGCAGAAGAGCCTTATCTTTATAATCTGACTTTTTTTGCCGGAGAGGAAGTTATTGGCGAAAAAGTGGGCTTCAGGTACATAGAAATTGAAGAGGGCGTGCTTAAGATTAACGGGCAGCCTGTGAAATTCTGTGGTGTCAATCATCATGATTCTTTCCCCGAAACAGGCTATTACTGTTCGCTTGAACAAATGAAAAAAGACCTTGTTTTAATGAAGCAGCACAATATAAATGCAATCCGTACTTCTCATTATCCTTCCTCTCCGCTTTTTTATCAGCTATGTGATGAATATGGCTTTTTTGTGATTGATGAAGGCGATATGGAAAGTCACGGCTGTGTTGAAGTTCATAATGATTTTCACTGGGACTGGTCAAAGGGCTATGGCGGAATTGCATTGATTGCTTCTGACCCTATGTTTAGAAAGGCAATTTTGGACAGATCTGAAAGTCTTGTAAAGCGGGATGTAAACCGTCCCTGCGTTGTAATCTGGTCTTTGGGAAACGAAAGTGGTTATGGCACAAATATGCGTGACGCGGGCCTTCTTGTAAAAAAACTTGATGACACAAGGCTCTTGCATTACGAAAGCACCCATCATCTGGATGATACTTCTAATGATGTGCTGGATTTTGTTTCTCAGATGTATACTTCGCCTGCGGATATGCAGAAGTTTTTGGAAAATAAGGATGAAAAAAGGCCTTTTATTTTGTGTGAATACTGTCATGCAATGGGAAACGGGCCTGGAGATTTAGAGGATTACCACAAAATCTTCCATTCTAACAAACGTTTCTGCGGTGGTTTTGTCTGGGAATGGTGCGATCATTCTGTAATTCTTGGAAAAACTGAGGACGGACGCATAAAATACGGCTATGGCGGCGACTTTGGCGAAAAGCACAATGACGGGAACTTTTGTATGGACGGCCTTGTTTATCCTGACAGGAGACCTCATACAGGACTTCTGGAAGTAAAGCAGGTTTACAGGCCTGTGCGGGTGACTGCAGCCGGCCTTGCCTGTGGGGCTTTTGCGCCTGGTGCTGGTGCTGCGCCTGGCCTTTTTGCCTTTACAAATCTGCTTGCCTTTGTGAATGCAGAAGAACTTTTGGACTGTCACTACGAAATTTCCTGGAACGGGGGGCTTGTTCAGGGAAAGAAGATAGACTTTTCTCTTTCTCCACTTGGCAGCACTCTGGTAAATGTTCCAGAAGTTGTTCAATATACGGACAGAGAAGCTTACATCCGCTTTATTTTTACGGCAAAGAAAGACAGCCTTTACTGGAAAAAAGGTTATGAAGTTTGTTTTGACCAGCTGCAGATTGGTTTTAGCGGGGCTGTGGGTGGTGAGGATACAGTTGATGGTGGAGCACGGTGCGCCTGCCAGTCAAAGTGCAAAGTAATTGAAGAGCCTTTAACAATCACCATAAAATATGATGAGACAACTTATAGCTTTAACCGGCGAACTTCTTGTCTGGATTCTATTGTATATCAGGGAAAAGAAATCCTTGAAAAGCCTGTTAGTTTTAACTTTTTCCGTGCTCCTACAGATAACGACAGCATGAGGGGAGACTGGTACCGCGCTCACCTTAATGATTATGTTGTCAAATGTTATGGGGCAAGTGTAAATCGGCTGGAAGATGGAAGTGGGGTGCAAATAAAAGAGCGCCAGTCTTTTGGCTGGTCCATGTATCAGCCTTTCTGTTATATGGATGTGCTTTACACCTTTACATCTTTCGGTATAAAGATTTCATGCGCGCTGGAAGCAACAAACAAGCTTACCTTCCTGCCACGTTTTGGAATCAGGCTTTTTCTTTCTAAGGCTTTTGATACTGCTTCTTATTTTGGATACGGTCCCGGCGAAAGTTATATTGATAAGCACCAGGCCAGCTGGATGGGAAACTTTACTTCAAAAATCTCTGATATGTTTGAAGATTACATTAAGCCTCAGGAAAACTCTTCTCATTACAACTGCAAAAGTGCAAGCGTATGTGATGGAAAAAGAAAAATTTCTTTCTGGGCTTCTGATGGACACCGGGCTGCCGGACAAGTGAGGGCGGATGGCTTTTCTTTTAATGCCTCTGAATACAGCCAGGAAGAGCTTTCTTCTAAGCGTCACAATTTTGAGCTGGAAAAATCACCTTATAACATTGTTTGCCTGGATTACAAAATGGCAGGAGTGGGGTCAAATTCCTGTGGTCCTGTTCTTGCAGAAAAATACAGACTGCCGCTGCCAAAGCTGAATGCAGAATTTTGTATAAATCTTAGTGAGGTAAAAGATGAATAAAATTTTTAGAAGCACAACAATCCTTTTGCTTATCTTTTTGGCTTTGAGCCTTTGTCTTGCATGCTCAAAGAATCATTCGTTGGACGAAAGTTCTGAAAAGAAAAATGTTGAAAAGTCTGCTGCAGAAAGTCAGGAAAGCCCAAAAACTGGCTGGAATGACGAAGATGTGGCAAAATATGCGACTTACTTTCATAAGCTTTGTCGTAAGTATAATTACACAGGCTTTTGGTGGGATTGTAATGATCTGGTTGATAGAAAAAATCTGACTTGTCGCCAGCAGATTATTGATGCAATTATGGCAGCTTACCCGGAAGAAGAATTTTCTTATCAGAAAAAAGGTTCTGGCTTTGTGGAAGAAGATGCCGCAACAGCGGTTCATAATATGAAAACCGGCTGGAATCTGGGAAATACTCTTGATGCAACAAGTTATGATTGGAAAAAAGAGGGAACAGATGAAGTTGGCTGGATTATTCAGTGGGGCGAAAAGGATGAAGATGGCAAAACCTCAGTAAAGGCTTTTGAAACAGCCTGGGGAATGCCCGAAACTAGACGGGAGATGATTGCCTATGTAAAAAGTCTTGGCTTTAATGCGGTGCGAGTGCCTTGTACCTGGGCAGAACATATCGGAGAAGATAACAAGGTTGACCCAAAATGGATGGCTAGAGTTCATCAGGTTGTTGATTATGTAATTGATGAAGGAATGTACTGTATTTTGAACACTCACCATGACGGCTGGATTTGTGCCTCAGAAAATATGTACAATAAATACAGTAAAAGATTTGAAGCCTTGTGGACTCAGATTGCAAAAGAATTTGAAGACTATGATGAACGTCTTATTTTTGCCAGCATGAATGAAGTAACTGATGAAAACGATTCCTGGTCGCCTCCGGCTTCAACCTTTGAATATATTAATAAGTGGAATCAGCTTTTTGTTGATACTATTCGCTCTCAGGGTGGAAATCATGCCAAGCGTAATCTTGTTATTTCACCAAGGGGCTGTTCTGGTTCCGACCGTGACATGCAGATTTTAGACCGGGTGACAGATAGTGCAGAAAATCATCTGATTATAGAAGTTCACAATTATACTCCTCAGGGCTTTTGCTTTAATAACGCCACCTGGACAACAATGACTGCAAAATGGGTTCCCTGGCAGCACGAATATGACCTGAATCAGGATTTTACCATGTATGAACGCTGGACGAATCGCATTGGTAGACCTGTAATAATTGGTGAATACGCAGCTTTTCCTAAAAAATACGAGGATTATGATTAGAAAAAGCAGTAGATGACGTGGCTTGCTTAAAGTGATAGAATAGCCGCTATGGAAGGCAGACATCAGAAGATTGACATTTTATATTACGACGAGCATCTGGCGGTTATAAATAAGCCTGAAGGTATTTTAAGCGTGCCTTTTCCGGGCTTTAAGGGGCGCACGGCTCAGTCTGTGCTGGAAGAATTGCTGCGTGCCCGCGGGCTTGCAAACGGCCGCCACCATCCTTATGCCGTTCACCGTCTTGACCGCGAAACCAGCGGGGTAATGATGTTTGCCCTCACAGAAAAGGCTCAGACTAAAATCATGGACAGCTGGCATAAAATGGTAAGCGGGCGGGTATACCGTGCCCTTACATACCGCGCTCCAAAAATGAGGGTTCTGCCCTTTGAAATTGATGCCCGCCCCGGTTCTGAGGGGGAGATAAATGCTCCTCTGGCCAAAAATGCTTACAATATCGGCTTTGTTCCAAAGCCAGGGGCTACCGATAAGAAGGGGCATCCCTTCCGCACGGAGCCGGCCTGCACCCACTACAAAGTGATAAAAGCCGGCAAGAAATACCTGCTTTTTGAGCTGGAACTTGATACCGGAAAGAAAAACCAGATAAGGGCGCATCTGGCGGCCGCCGGCTACCCCCTGTTAGGAGACATGGAGCACCGTTCAGGTGAAAATCCTCTGGGCCGGCTCTGTTTGCATGCACGCACTCTGGAGTTCACCCATCCCTTTACCGGCGAAAAACTGAAGTTTGAAGTTCCCGAGCCGGCTTCCTGGGAGTCATTTTCCCGCTAGTTTCGACTGCAAAATGTGGCCTTGTATTCCCGGCTCTTCGTACACCCCGCCCTCTGTTCCCCGCACGCAGGTCAGCAAGTTCCCCCCTCCCTCCTAGTACAAAGAGCCGATTTTCTGTATAATCAACATTATTTTATAAGAGGCATTTTATGAAAGGCTATATTCACCAGCTGGAGAGTTTTGGAGCGGCAGACGGTCCTGGAGTTCGTTTTATCATTTTCTTCTCAGGTTGTCCGCTCCGTTGTCTTTACTGTCATAACCCAGATACATGGAATATGAAGGACGGTAAACTGTATACTGTAGAGCAGCTTTTGGAAGAAGCAGAAACTTGCCGTGCCTACTGGGGAGCCAAAGGCGGAATTACCGTTAGCGGTGGAGAGCCTCTTTTTCAAATCGATTTTCTGATTGAACTCTTTACGGAAGCAAAAAAACGCGGAATAAATACCTGCATCGATACTGCGGGTGCCCCCTTCCGTAACGGAGAAGCCCCGGACGCAAGCGAAGCTGACAAAGAATGGTTTGCAAAATTTCAGCGTCTTATGGAAGTAACTGATATTCTTCTGATGGATATTAAGCACATTAATGAAGAGGAGCATGTAAAACTCACAGGCAGAAGTGGAAAAAATATCCGCGAAATGTTTGCCTATCTGGATAAAATTAAAAAGCCAATCTGGATTCGTCATGTTCTTGTTCCTGGAATTACTGATAATGACGAATATCTTATCCAGACCAGAGACTTTATCAGAACTCTTGGCAATGTGGAAAGGGTAGAAGTGCTTCCGTACCACGGTCTTGGAGCAATGAAATACAAGGATCTGGGAATTGAATATCCCCTCAAAGACCTTGAAAGTCCTACCCTTGAGCGTGTTGCAAATGCAAAGAAAATTCTTGAATGTGATAAATACACCCGCTGGTCTGAATAAGTGGATAAGCTAAAAATTGCTTGCGCAATTTTCTTAACGCTTTTCAATAAAACACGGCCCACCAGTGGGCTTACACAGGAGCAGATAAAATGAGCAAATATCTTGAACGTGCAAAAGAAATCCGCGCAATTGTTGAACCTCATCACAATTGTGCCCAGTCTGTTTTAATGTCTTTTACTCAGTCACTAGATCTTGATGACGAAACAGCCTTTAAGCTTGCAGTTGCCTTTGGCGGCGGAATGAAGTCTGGCATTACCTGTGGTGTAATTACAGGCGGCCTTATGGTTTTAGGCCTTTTTGATGTTGATGATCCTGCTACTACTCAGAAACTTGTAAAGGATTTTCAGGGCCGCCATAGCGATATGCTGAATTGTGCAGATCTGCTCCGTGCAAATGCTGCGGCCGGCGGTCAGAGAAAACCTCACTGCGATGCTCTTGTTTACGAAATGGTAGAGTACGTAGAAACTATTCTGAAAGAAAGAGGAAAAATCTAACTGATTTTTATTGTTTTCTTAATTTGTAATTATTGACAATGATTTAAGAATTTAATAATATCTCAACGTTAGTTTTAATTAATTAGTTAGTAGAAACTAACAAGGGGTAAAAAATGATTAAATCAAAAAAATTGGTGCTTGCTGCATCTCTCTTTGCATTTGCTGCAGCTGCATTTGCGCAGGAAGTTTCTTTTGAAAACACTGTGTCTTCTGATGTTGTTAACATCGAAATTAATGGAGGAGAATTCGAAGGCTCTTTTGCCGGTTTTGAAAACGAAACTGTTGTAGAATACTCTTCTGATAAACTTGACTTCGGTCTTGATATTCTTTTTGGAATCGGTACAGAAAAAACTCTCAATGATAATGGCTATCTGTATATCGGTCAGGAAAATTTTGCCGCAGGCTATAGCGTTGAAGATTATTTCATCGAATTCCGTCCTGTTGAACTTTTGGGAATCGGTTTTCACAAGGCTTATGCACTTGCAGGTTCTTATCTTCCTGTAGAAGATGACAATGTTGCAGATGCAGGAAACATTGGAAGTGATTTGGGCCTCTTTATTCGTCCTATCGAAGGTCTTGTAATTGCTGCCGGTCTTGATTTCACATCTTTGTTTGATGGTGATGATGACTGGGCAAATCCATATCTTAATGCCGGTGCTGAATACGAAATTGCAGACCTTCTTTTGATTGGTGCTTCTTTCCGCAATATCATTAATGACGACCGCTCAATCGGTGCTTATGTTTCTTTCATCGGTGTAGAAGGCCTTACAATCAACGGTGGATTTACTTACAACGGAAGCATTGCTGATGTTGCAGGAAATCTTGCTTCTGTTGGTGTAGCATTTGAAAAAGATGCAATTTCAATCGGTGCTGATGCAGTTCTTGCTCTTGGTGGTGATGAAGATGAAGACTTTGACCTCTACCTTGGCGCTTCTTTCGGCTATCAGATTTCCGACCCTTTTGCAGTTTCTGTTGCCGCAAGTTTCAAATCTGACTTTGATGCAGATGAAGACGGATGGGAAGTTGGAATCAGTCCAGCCCTTACATTTGCAATCAACGATAACAACGAAGTTGGAGCTGGAGCAAATATAACAATTGCAGGAAGTACAACTTCTCTTGCATTCCCAGTTTACTGGACATATTCTTTCTAATAATCTGATTGTAAAAAAATAAAAAGTTTTAAGTCCATTCCTTTTTGCCGGCAGAATATTCTGCCGGTTTTTTTATCATTCCCGGCCAGCATGGGGAATCTTTTTATAGGTTTTAATATTCACTTTCTATAACAGAAATTGTAATTGAATCAGAGCGTCCTTTCTGGTCTGTAACTGTTATTTCATGAATCCCGGGTTTTATGGGCCATTCAAGAATCTGACTTGGAGAAGCCCTGCCTATAAATTCTGAACCGTTAAACCAGATGAGTTCTGTGGTGTCTGCATCAGAGGCGGCATATAAAAGAACCTTGTTGTTTTCCGGGCTTTTTCTGCGGTAAATATAGTCCGTTCCTCCCAAAAGAGAAGTTATCTGCGGAGGATAGCCCTGCCTGCCGTAATCCAGGCGGAAATCATCAGGCGGGTAGGATGGCGGAAGAATGCGGGGCAGACCTGCTTCTTCAAAAAGGGCCCGTAAATCACTTGGCCAGAATTCCCTTACGATAGTTTTCACGTAAGGTTTTCCGCTTTCGTCCGTGCGGTAGCCGCTTCTTATGTCTATGTTTATTTTTCTGTGAATCTTGCATTTTTCTATCGGGGAAACTCCCGGAATAAAAAGGGCCTTTTGGGTGTGAGGGCAGCTTTCATTCGGAAGGCCGCCGGAAATACTGCAGACTTCTACTTCTGTAACATTTTCCGGGCAGGCAGGTGGCGGTAAAAGGGCATTTTGCGGTGTGGCAGAAAGAATGCTGTAGGCAATGTTAAAGAGCAGGGGAGCGGCCGTCTGGCGTCCTAAAAATGCATTGTTGCCTGTACCGTCAAAGTTTCCCACCCAGACAATAAGCACGTAGCGGTCAAAGATTCCAGCAGACCAGGCATCCTTAAACCCGATTGAAGTTCCTGTCTTGTAGGCAACCGGGATGTCTTTTATTTCCAGAGGCTTATTCTGGTAGGGGGGCACATTTTCTTCCAGCATTTTTCTTACTATGTAGGCGCTTTCGGCAGTAAGCATCCGCTTTTCTTTTTTAGGTGAGGACTGAACTGTGCTTCTTATTTCTTTCTGCAGGCCTCCGTTAGGAATTGCGCAGTACATTTCTGCCAGTTCCAGCATGGAAACATCAGCTGTACCAAGAACAATTGAAAGACCGTAATGTTCCCTCTCTTTAAGACCAGTAACTCCTGCCTGGGTCATATAGTCATAAAGATTCCTCTCTTTCAGATTCTGCTCCAGATAAATTGCCGGAATATTCCTGCTGTCGCCAAGGGCAAACCAGGCCTGAACAGGCCCCTTAAAAATACTTCCGTAGTTGTCTGGCGAATATTCATTAAAGGTAGTAGGCACGTCTTTCAGCATTGTGCGGTATTGAATCAGCCCCTGTTCCAAAGCCATGGCATAAATGAAAGGCTTTAATGTAGAGCCCGGGGAGCGTTTTGCAGTTGTTGCATTCACCTTGCCTTCGATAGAGTCGTCATAGTAATTCGCAGAACCGATATTTGCCACAATTTCCATGTTTTTCCAGTCTACAAGAAGAATTGCCGCGTTATTTATTCCAAAATTGCGGTTCCTGTTCAGATACTGGTAAAAAATATCTTCGCATTTCTGCTGGATTTCAAGATTCAGGCTGGTGCGGACAGGCTGCTGGCTGCGGATATTTTTTTCATAGAGCAGCATTTCCGTAAAGTGCCTTGCTTCATTTGGAAGGGCGCACTCCACGCTCAGCTGCATATCCATGTAAAGGGCCTTGTCTCTGTCTTCCGGGTGCTTTTCTATCCATGATGAAAAAAGCACTTTCCGGGCTTCTATAAGTTCCGAAGGCGTGTTTTTAGGGCTGGGACTTCTTTTCAGCGGATTTTGTGGAAGCACGCATAGCATGATGTTTTCAGAAAGATTCAAGTCTTTTACAGATTTTCCAAAATAAAACCAGCTGGCCGTTTCAAAGCCCTGAATGTTATAGCCGCATGGGGCAAGGTTCAGGTAGGCTTCAAGAATTTCATCTTTAGAAAAGCAGAGTTCAAGGTAAAGTGCCTTGCGAATCTGCTTTAGTTTTCCCGGAATTGACCTTGTGTAAATGCCGTATTTTAATTTTGCCGTCTGCATGGTGATTGTGGAAGCCCCCATGCGCCGTGATTTTTTCACGTAAGTCTGCCAGCCTGCTTTTATTATGGCAACAGGATTTATTCCAAAGTGAGAATAAAAGAATTTATCTTCCTGCATCAAAAGGACTTCTATAAATTCTTTTGGATAGTCATTTAGAGGTCTGTAGATTCTGTACTGTTCGTCTTCTGTAAGAAAGACCTGCAGGAGCCTGCCCTTTCTGTCTTCGTAAGAAGGCGAAAATTCAATTCCGTCATAAATATTTCCATAAATATTCATGTAGATAATATGAGCGGAAAAAATAATCAATGATAATAAAAGCACTGAAATCACAGAAAGCCAGATTTTAGCCTTCCGCGATTTCAGCATTTTTTTTAGTCCGTCATGAACCTTTACTTTCATTTTGACGCTTCAATTTTAAGTGGAGCGGCAACTCCTATTGCCCTTATGTCCTTGTTGTACATGCTTTCTGCAAACATAGGAGGAACAACAAAGGTTCCTGAGTTTATTGCCTTTGCAGTATAAGTAAAGGTCTGGATTTTTTCTGTAGCACTTGCGTAAATAACAACCCTGTCTTCACGGATGTCTACATAATCAGGAGTCCATCTGTTATCCCTGAAGTTTCTGATGGATTCAATGTCGCCTTCAAGTCCTGCCGGCTGCAAGTCTACAAGAGCCACGTTGTTTACAGTGCCTTTAAGAGAACGGAATGAAATCTTTACCATTACATCGTCTCCGACTTTTACAGAAGAAAGTTTTCCGCCTTCAAGAGTGCAGTATTCGCGGGTAACTTCAATTCCGCTCTTTACGTCCTTTTCTGGAATGTCGGTTTCATAACCTGCGCATAATGTCTGGTAGTACATAGGCATTGTCTTGTCTGAAATGAACTTGATTTTTTCTGCGTCTGGGGCAAAATCTGCCTTCATTACAGGCTTTCCTGCAATCGTTACAGGACTTTCATTTTTTCCAATCACGCTGAATACCTTGTAATTTTCAGGACTTGCAGAATCTGTCCAGCTTTCAAAGGCTCTTAATGCAGAGGCGGTGGACATTGAATTGTAATAAGCATTAGACATATAGCTGCAAAGCTCGTCTATTTCTTCTTTGTCTATGTCTTTAATTCTGCTTGGGAAGTAGCGGGCAATTACATCAATATAAGTAGAAATGTAATGCAGGGAGTTATGATATAGCCATGATGAATCAAAATTCTTCTTCCATTTAATTTTTCCAAGAAGGGCATTTGCCTGTTTATCCTGCTTGAGCATTGCATAGCTTGCGGCAAGGTAAAGTCCTTCATAACTTTCAGGATTGAAATTCCTTCTGGTAATGGAATTTTCAAGACTTTCTATATAACTTGTGGTAATCATTTCACCCTTTGTAAGAATGTAGATTGCGTAGGCTCGGAGATAAAGCGAATAATCAGAATCTTCTGAACCTCCGGCAATTTTTCTTACGGCAGTCTGAACCTGGCTGAAGAATGAGGCCGGTACATAGAAGTTGCGGTTTCTTGCATCTGTAAGGAATTCTGCAACATAGAGGGTGATGTAAGGGTCTGCAGGGCTGGCATTTGTCCAATAGCCTATGTTTCCGTCATCCTTCATTCTGGATTGCAGTATGGCAATAGTTGAATTAACCATTTCTTCTGCATCTTTTCTGGTCTTTCCTGCTGCCTCTACAAAATCGTCAAAAAGGTAAGGGTAGGCCTTACTTGTAACCTGTTCTGAACATCCGTAAGGGTAATTTGCAAGGTAGAAGTCAAGACCGTCCATAAATGAAGCCGGTATATTTGCAACAGAAAGGTTTCTTTTTGAATATTCACTGTAAGTTGAATGTTTTACATCAACCTGGGCTTCTTTTTTGTCCGTAGAACCCGATGCAATCCAGATCTGATAAGGCATGGAAGGTCTTACGCTCATTGTAGAAGTAAACTTAGATGATTCTGTGGAATCATTTGCCGTGAATGTAATTTCTGCGGCTCCAAGTTCTTTCTTTGCGCGAACCTTTAAGTTTACGGTTGCGTCTTTACCTTCTGAAATCTTAAGATTGAAAGTTTTATCACCAAGAATTTCCAGGTGCTTGCTAGGTTTTGCAGTTAATGTAACTGCTGCATTTTCTCCGCTTCCCTTGTGATTGTTTGTAACCGTTACGGAAAGGTCAAATTCATCTCCAGGGGCTGCTGCAAGAGGTGTATTTGGAGAAATAATGAAGGTGTTTGTAGCCTTTATGCTGGTCTGGGCAGCTCCCAATGTCCTGCTGGAAACAGCAACCGCCATAACCCTGAGGCTTCCGTTAAAATAATCCGGTACATGGTAGGTCAGTTCATGCTCAGAAGAATCTGTATCCACAATTCCAGACCAGAAAACAACCGGCTTGTTCTGCTTGCGCTTAAACGGATTTAAGTTCCTGCTTAATTCATCCATTCCGGCTCCACCACCGGTTGCAGACATGGCGCGTAAAATTTCATATTCAGGAAGCACAAGGTCAAGAATCTGAGTCGTAGAAACTTCAAGAGCCCGCTTCTTAAAGAATTCAGAAAGAGGATTTGGCATGGAATAGCCGGCAACCTGCAGAATTCCTTCATCAACTGCATATACTACAATCTTTCCCTTATCAGAAGATGAATATTTTATGGTAAGGTCTGTTCCTGATTTTACTTCTTCTGGTACATCAATCTTAATCTTGTTTGTCCTGTTGTCCTTATCAATTGAAAATGGAACTGCACCATAACAGAAAGGACTCATAAATATTTCTTCTGAATTTGCGGCTCTGGTAAACATTACGTTTATGTAACCGTTTCCTTCCAGTCCGTAAGGAATTTCTATAGTCTGCTCTGTAGAAAGGTTACTTGTAGAGAACCATTTGCTTGTATAGACCCTGTCGCGTTCTACTGTAATAAGGCCTGCACCCGCATAAGGTGCTTTAATAAAGATTTTTGCAGTATCACCTGCCTTCAAGTCGCTTGATTCAAGACGAAGGTCCAGTTCCGCAGTTCTGGTAAGGCTTCTTGTAATATTCTGCGTGCCTGCAACAGAGTAGGTAAATGTATTGAAAACCAGTTCCGAATCGTCAATGATAGAAACCTTGTATTCGCCGCCTTCGCCTGTTGGAAGCAGATATTCATAGCCATCTTTTGAAATATCAATCTTGGCTGATGTAAGAGGATAAGATTTTTTTACAGACTGATATTTATACTGTCCATTATACTGCTTTACAAGGGTAGAAACATATTTGATTTCTTCTATTTTAAGCGTGATGTTTTTTACGTCAGTTTTTTCAAGATTCTGGTCAATGGCAAGAAGACTTACTTTTCTTACAGAATCTCTTGAAATATAGGAAAGGCTTCCGTCTGTTTTATAGCCGATTATATATTTGAGTGGAGAAACATAGGTTCTTGCATTCTGGGAAACACTGCGTCCGCCTCCCTTTACATATCCTTCTGCATAAAAATCAAGGCAATAGGTGGCTTTTTCAAATTTCTGGGTATTCAAATCAAAACTGACTTCACCATTCTCGTCAGTCGTTTTTGTTCCAAGGAATTCTTCAAAAGTCTTTCCTTTATAGTAAGGGTCAGAAAAACGGTAATCCTTGTATCTTCTAAGGCTAGGGAAGCCGGGGCTTAAAGTCATCTGTGCCTTTATTTCATTGCCGGCGGCAGGAGTTCCAAAAAGATTTTTAAGGGAAACGCTTCCCTTTATATCTCCCGGATTTATCCATCCTTCATTTGGAAGAGGATTAAAACTTGCGGCAATTTTTAGGGTGTCAGGAAGGAATTCTTCTATTTTTACCTGAGTGCCCGTAAGATATTCGCTCGTAATGCGGTTATTCTGCTGAATAAGGCGGTAAACGGAAACTGTGTAAAGGCCTGTAGGCGAGTAGTCCTGAGTGCTGAAATTAATTTCTGAGAAGCCCGAAGAATCCAGCTGGAACTGTTTTGAAAGAATCGTCTTGCTGTTTGCGTCTCTTACACTGCATTCAAAAGTGATGTTTGAAAGGTCAATATCCCAGTCTCCGGCCTTTACGATAAGGCCCAGATTTACAGTGTCTCCCGGCCTGTACATGCCCCGGTCAGAGAAAATGTAGCCTGTAAGGGTATTTGGATTTGTCTGTCCGTAAATTCCGCCAACGTCAAAGTTTGAATAGTCAAGTTTTCTTCCCCTTTCAGAATAAGGCATGAAAGAAAGGTCATTTGAAGTTTTTACACCGTAAGCAGTCGGTTTGTGTTCTGCTGAATAGTCATCTGATGAAAGGTAAGGAAGGATTGCGTGTCCGTTTTTATCTGTAGCTATGGAAACCAGGGAGTTTCCGTTTAGTCCTATAATGCTTACGCTTGCATTCTGAACAGGGCGGCCTGTAGAAATTGACTGGACAAAAACGTCTTTTTTACCGTCTGTACCGGTTTTTACAAAGAAGCCCAGGTCAGTTACAAGAATAAAGCGTTTGTCAGACATTCCGCCGCCTTCTACCTTAAAGATAAAAAGTCCGTTTGCCAGATTTTTTCTGCTGTCTGCCTTTAAGTCATTTGAAAAATCATAAGAAAAATATGAGATTTCTTCATCGGAAGCATCGTAAATATCTTTTTCAAAAGATTTGCTTTCTGCAATATTATTTTCATTAAAATTATAATTGTTGAATGAAAAATTCTTCATGTTTCCGTTAGACATGGAAACAAGGTGATTAATGTCTTTTGGCATGATTCTTGAAAGCGTGTAGTAAACTTTTCTTACACCTCGGGAATACATTGCCATCTTGTTGCTGCCGGAAAGGGAAAGAATCGTTCCTTCTGAAAGAATTCCCAGTTCCTTTGGATATTCCCTTACTTTTATAACGCTGCTTGTTGCTTCTTCAAGCCTGTAACCGCCATGGAAAACAAGTCCGCCTGAAAGCTGAATATACAGGGAGCGGGAAGGAGTTGCCTTAAACTTAAAGGAGTTTGTAGAGGAAAAAGGTGTTTCTGTTGGAATTGCTTTTGCCTGAATTTTTTCTGATTTAGAGATTACAAGGTCTGTAATGCTTGGGTCTCCGCTATACCAGCTGTAATTTTTTACTGCCTCCCAGCCCTGCTGTTCGGGTCTGTCTTTTGGAAGCATGTAAATTGTAAGGTGCTTTTCCAGCTCTTCTGCTGAAATATCACCCTTTGTTTCTATAAAAAGAACCTGATCATAATTATTGTCATCATTTTTTACAAGACTGTGAGAAATATTGTTGATTCTTACATAATCGCTGAGGCCTGGAACTTCTACTGTGTCAGAATCAGGGTGTTTTGAATAGGCTGAACCGTCTGCACATTTAATGCCGGCCTTAAGGTTTACGCTAAGTTCAGAAGTTTTAGGCGGCATTGGAATGTTGTCACTGGCAATGTAGGCTTCTGTTGCAGTTTTATTAAAGGAAACTGTAAATCCTATGTTTGTTTTGACTGTGTTTTTGCTGCCTTTTGATTCAAGGGTTAAGGTGATGAATTTTTCGATTTCTTCTTTCTGCATAGGATTTGACGCAGAAATTGTTGTATATACCTTCTTTATATTAGGGTCTTCAGGATCTACTGCAAAGTTTGTGTCATTTAATTCAGCAGAAAATTCTTCTGTCGTAAAACTTATGTCTGCCTTTACGCTTACGTTGTCTGCAAAAAGATTCTGCCCCAGGGAGATTTTATATTTTGTATCAAGCTTCCAGTTTTCTGTAGGCTGGAATATAAGGCTTGAATCGTTTTCCCAAAGCCAGCTTCCTGCAATTTCCGGGCTGATGGAAACAGTTCCCGAAGGACTTTTTCCTACATCTTCCAGTTTTGCGGCTGAACCGTCAAAATAAAGGGCAAGCTGGTCTGGAGTTTCCCTGCCATACCAGGTGGAAGGTTCCACAATGCGGCAGGTGAGCTTCAGTTTTTCTGACGGTGCAGTTTTTCCTGAATTCGGCTTGTATTCTTCTTTTTTGCATGAAAAAAGAGAAAGGATTGAAAAAACAGAAAGGATGATGAACAGTTTCTTTTTCATAAAAAACTCCCTTTTTTGATAAACTTTTATGTAAATATTATAGCACTGAAATACAGGTTCTTTCCACCATAAAATATAGGGCAAACGCATTATAATGCAGTGCTCTGTAAAATCTGATGGATGGCAGTGAAACCGAGGCTGAAAAGGCTTTGAGATTTTTGGCGACTGCCATATAAATGTGCAAACTTTATAATGCGTTTGCCTGAATGCTCTTGCCATGTATATTGTATGAAGTTCAATTTTTCGTTATTATTATAAAATCTGTTCTGCATTCATATTTGCAGTTTTATTATAGAGGAAAATGATGATTGATAAGTGGGAAATTGTAATCGGTTGTGAAATCCATACTCAGCTTTTGACTAAAACCAAGGCTTTCTGTGCCTGCGAAAACCGCTACGGCGGAATGCCTGATACCCGTGTATGCCCTGTATGTCTGGGCTTGCCTGGTGCCATGCCCCGTATTTCAAAAGGTTATGTAGAGCTGGGAGCAGTTGCCGGTCAGGCTCTCAACTGTAACATTGCCCGTTTTACAAAATTCGACCGCAAGCATTATTTTTATCCTGACCTTGCAAAGGGCTATCAGATTACCCAGTATGATATTCCCCTCTGTACAGACGGTTATGTAGACCTTCCTTTCAGAAGCTATCCTAAAGACGAACAGCCGGGCGGAGCAAAGTGCCGACCTCAGAATTTCATTGGTCAGGACTGTATTGTAGGAGATGGGAAATACCGCCGTGTCCGCGTAGAACGAATCCACCTTGAGGAAGACGTAGGTAAGTCTCTCCACCTTCAGGGTGCCCACTCCTACATCGACTACAACCGTTGCGGAACTCCGCTTATAGAAATTGTAACAAAGCCGGATATGACCAGCCCGGAAGAAGCAGCCCTTTTCATGCAGACTGTTCAGGAAATCCTGCGCTATGTAAAGGTAACAAACGGTAACCTTGAAGAAGGTAATATGCGCTGTGACGCCAACATCAACCTTAACGTCTGGGAAGACGGAAAACTCTGGCACACACCGATTTCCGAAATCAAAAACCTGAACTCTTTTAAGGCAATTCGCGAGGCCTGCACTTATGAAGCCCAGCGCCAGCTCAAGGAATTCCAGGAAGACCGTCAGGAATTCAATCCCGGCTTTAAGGTAACAATGGGGTGGGATGAAGAAAAAGGCCAGACTGTAGTTCAGCGTACAAAGAACTCTTTTGTAGACTACCGCTTTACTACTGAACCTGATATTAAACCATTCACAGTAAGCGAAGAACTTATTGCTGCTGCTAAAGAAAAGGTTGGCGAGCTTCCAGAAGCAAAACGCCAGCGCTATAAGGCTCAGTACGGCATGACAGATTTTGACGTAGAAACAATTACTTCTACCAGAGACCTGGCTCTCTTCTTTGAAGATGCCGCTACAAAGTCAAAGAATCCTAAAAAGGCTGTAAACCTTATTCTTGCAGAACTTCTTGCTGTTTTGAACGAAAAGAAAATCGGCATTACAGACATAAGCCTTACACCAGCTCACATTGCAGAGCTTGCCGATGCCCTCGAAGACGGAAAAATCACATCAAAGCAGGGTAAGGAAGTCTTTGCCGAAATGCTTGCAACAAACAAAATGCCGTCACTTATCATCAAAGAGAAGGGCATGGAAGTTGTAAGCGATGCAGGTGAAATTGATAAGATTGTTCAGGATGTAATTGCCGCCAACCCTAAGGCTATAGAAGACTTTAAGGGCGGAAAGACAAACGTTGTGGGATGGCTCATGGGGCAGGTTATGAAACAGTCTCATGGAAAGGCTAACCCTAAGCAGGCAACAGAGCTCCTGAATAAACATCTGGCTGCATTATAAGCTGCCCCCCATACATGGGTGCGCTCGATAAATCTCGCGAGCGCTTTGCGGTTTTCTTTTTGCTGTCAGGAATGCATGTTTATGAATTGAATGTAATCCTGTTCAGAGAGCGGTTTTGAATAAAAATAGCCCTGAGCCTGGTCACATTCAATGGAGCGCAGAAAGTCTCTCTGGGCCTGAGTCTCAACACCTTCAAAAACAGTTTCTTTATCAAGGTGCTTGCTCAAATCAATTAAAATTTCTATGAATTTAGCAGACTTGGCATCCATGCTTCCGTTTTCTTTTGTTGAAGAAAGCAGAAATTCCCTGTCAAATTTAAGGACATCTACAGGAACTTTTGTAAGCATATTCAAAGAAGATTCACCGCTTCCAAAGTCATCCATGGCAACTGTAAAGCCTTCTTTGTGCAGCATGTTTGTAATTTCCTGCAGGGTATTGCTGTCCATTACAGAACGCTCCAGAATTTCAACCTGAATAAGGTGAGGCGGAATAGAATACCTTTTAAAAAGTGCCATAAAATCATGCATGAATTTATCAGGCTTACTGTGATTGCGGCTCATATTCAGGGAAATTGGAACTACAGGCTTATGTTCCTTAATCTGACGGCTTAGAAACTGAAATACCTGATCGTAAACATAAAAGTCCAGTTTTGTAATAAAACCGTTGCGTTCAAAAAGAGGGATGAATTTATCAGGGGTAAGAAGCCCTAAATCTTTGTTATACCAGCGTACAAGGGCTTCTGCGCCAACAATCCTGTCACTGGAAAGGGCTATTTTAGGCTGATACATTACAAAAAACTCTTTTGTTTCAAGAGAAGCTTCCATTACAGATTCCAGATAATGCTCCTTATTTATTTGAGCCAGAAGCTTGGAATTGTAAATGGAATATTGGGTTATCATATTATCTTTAATTGTACTTTTTGCAAAAGAAGCACGGCCTATAAGAGACTGAATTGTAGTTTCCCTTTCTGCAGAATTAGGCATAAGGAATGCAATTCCAAATTTGGGGAAGAAAGGAATTTCATAAGTTTTTAATTTTTCATTTACTTCTTCCATTCCCTTTCTAAATGCCGCCATAGCCTTGCGGACTTCTGTAATTTTGATAAATGAATAAAAATGATCTGCGTAGCCTCTTCCTATAATTCCGTGATATTCATTAGTAAGTGAATTTAGAAGGGTAGAATAGAAGAAAATTATCTTGTCTGCCGCTTCTTCTCCATAATTCTGGTTTATAAATTTAAATCCGCGGATGTCAGATTCAATAAGCATAAACTTTGCTCTGGTGTAGCGCTTCATGATTCTAGACGCTTCTGCTTCAAATCTCTGTCTTGTCCAAAGGTTTGTAAGTGGATCATAATCCGTATTTATAATCTGTTTTTTATAAAAAATATCCAGAATAATGTTTTCAAGTAAAATAAGTATTATAAGTGAAATTAAAGAAATAAATAAAATAATAAATCTGGTTTTGTTCTGCTGTTTGTACAGCTGCAAAAGATATTTTTTAGGGAAGGCAAGTCCCAGAGTCCATCCGCAGTTGCTTACTTTAGTATAAAAAAGGTCTACAATCTCTCCGTTTTCATTTTCTGTTTCTAAAAGTCCTTCTGTAGAATTTGAAACTATCACAGAACTTATATGAGCAAATTGCGGGTTAGAAGGAACAAAGGTTTTTCCTATGTAAGATGAATCAGGGTGAATAAGAAAGATTCCGTTTCTGTCCTGAAGGTAAATGTTGCATTTGTCTCCGATTTTGATTTCTTTTGTAACTTTTTCAAGAAGCTGGATTTTTACTGCGGCACAAAGCATTCCGTAATATACATTATCTTCTGAAAATACAGGTTCTTCTATTATAAAAATAGGGTAGTCTGTATAGGGTGTGGTTATAAAATCTGTAACGTAAAGAGAGCCCTTTTCTGTTGTGTAGGTTTTCAGATAGCTTCTGTCGGAAAGGTCAACTGTTGCTCCGTTAGAAAAATAACCTTTACCGTCTGGAGTAACGTAATATAAAATGCAGAAATCTTCATCTATAAAAGGAAGATTGTCTATCAGCCATTTTTGAATATCTTCCGCGTTTTCTTTTTTAAAAAGATTTTCATTATATATAGAAGAAAGTGATGTGTGGTAATTTTCCAGATACCAGTAAATTGACTGGGAATAGCCTTCTACAACTTTATGGCAGCTTTCATAGTAAGAGTCGCGGGCATTTTTTAAGGAACGGGACATTACTGTATTTGTAAGCACTGTAACAATAAGGATAATTACTATCCCTACGGAGAAGGAGAATGTAAATTTAATTTTTTTAGGATTTAATTTTTTTTTCATCTTTTCTCTTCTCCAATTATAATATTATAATTGTAATGTAAGTATCAAAAAAAAACAAATTTTAATTCTATAAAATAAATGAATTTGTTATACTGTGATATAGTTATTAAAACCTGAGCAAAAATATTTTTTTGAACGGGCAACATCTTTATTGACGAGGTAATTATGAGTTCTAATTTTCCACTTTCAGATTCTCAGCTTTCAAATCTTGTAAAGGATTTTCCAACACCATTTTATCTTTATGATGAAAAAGCAATCCGCGAGAATATGAAACGCTTTACCAAGGCTTTCAGCATTTTTCCAGTTTTCTGCGAACATTTTGCCGTAAAAGCCTGTCCTAATCCTTATATTTTAAAAATTCTTGCAGATGAAGGATGTGGGGCAGACTGCTCTTCCTTGCCTGAACTCATTCTTTCTGATCTTGCCGGTATAAAACGGGAAAAAGTTATTTTTACTTCTAATGAAACTCCTGCTTCTGAATACAAATATGCCTTTGACCATAGAAATATAATCAATCTGGATGATTTTACTCATATTGAATTTCTGAAAAATGCTTTGGGTGGTGAACTGCCTGAAACTATCTGCTTCCGTTATAATCCGGGCTCAGAAAAGCAGGGCTGTAATTCCATTATCGGAAAGCCGGAAGAAGCAAAATACGGTCTTACCCGCTCTCAGATTATAGAAGCCTATCGTATCTGTAAGGCAGAAGGTGTTAAGCACTTTGGCCTTCATACCATGGTTGCTTCAAATGAACTGAATCCTGCATTTTTTGTTGATACTGCAAAACTGCTTTTTGAATTGTGTGTGGAAATTAAAGAAAAAGCCGGTGTCCGTATTGAATTTGTTGATTTGGGTGGAGGCCTTGGCATTCCTTACCGTCCAGAGCAGAAGGCTGTTGATTATGATGAAGTAGCCAGAGGAATACGTGCAGAATATGACAGGGTTCTTCTTCCTGCAGGTCTGGATCCTCTGGAAATTCACTGGGAATGTGGACGCCCTATTACAGGCCCTTACGGCTGGCTTATTACTACTGCAATCCATGAAAAACATACATATCGTGAATATATCGGTGTAGATTCCTGTATGGCAGATTTGATGAGACCCGGCATGTACGGTGCCTATCATGAAGTGACAGTAAGTGGTAAAGAAGACGCTCCTAAGTCTGAAGTATATGATATTGTAGGTTCCCTTTGTGAAAACTGTGATAAATTTGCCGTTCAGAGACCTCTTCCAAAAATTGAACGGGGTGACCTGATTATTATTCATGATGCCGGTGCTCATGGAAGGGCAATGGGCTTTAATTACAATGGAAAACTTAGATGTGGAGAAGTGCTTATGCGCGAAGACGGTTCCTTTAAGGAAATCCGCCGTCGTGAAACTATAGAAGATCTTTTTGCCACCCTTGATCTGGACGGCGTAAAGAACTTCATCTAGTTTTTTAAGAGATTATCTGATAATTACATAAACCTTCTCGTCTGCAGAAGGTGAAGAGTTTCCAAAATTTATTGTTACTTCTTCATCATCTTCTGTAACAAGACCCGCCTTTACAAGAGTCATTCCGTAAGGGCGGATTTCTTTTTGTACATTGCAGCCGTATAACTGCGGGCCATCAAATTTATAATATGATGAAGCAGAAGATTCTTCTACAAGTGCATAAAAGTCTGCAAGGCTTTCTTTTAAAGTCCAGAGATTTATTGAAGTCAGAGGATAGGAATAATTTATATTTTCTGCAGTGTAATACAGGTTGTCTGATTCTGAAAGGCTTGTTTCTTTGTAAAAAGTAGGCCAGTCGTATGTATCTGTAGAATCTGGAAGGACAAGGCAGGCTGCGCTGTACATTTTAAGAAGTTCTTCCATTGTATAGGAAGTTCCGTTCACTTTGTTTACCGCTTCCCTTATGGCTTCTGTATCCGTATAGCCGTTTTTTGACATTTCAGAAATAACTTTTGCCCCGCCAAACTGCCTTGCAATCCAGCTTCCAAAAGCATAGTTTGAAGAATAGGAAAGAATCTGCAGGTAGCTGCTTGATGAACGGTATTCAAGTCCGCAGTCTGCATAACACTGCTCAAACATGGGGAGCCTTCCTTTTGGACTGTCTGAATCGCTTATGCCAAGATATTCCTGCATCATGTCTTCACAAAGCATGGAAAGCATTTCATTAAATCCTGTAGAGCAGTCTATGTCCTGTTCCATGTATTTAACTCCCCAGTTAATCATGTGCTGAAATTCGTGGGCAATAGTTGAATACATCATCTGAGGCTGGCTCTGCAGATAATATGCGTCTATATAAAAGTATTTTCCTTCATTTGAATATTTTCTTACATCTCCCTGATAACTTCCGCCAAGACTTGTTATGTGACTGCCGTCAGGATAATAGTCTTTTGCATAAAAATAGCCCAGAACCCCGGTGGAGTCATTGTCTGAATGGTCAGCACCTATGTCATAAACCACTATATTAACCATACTTCCTGTATCGCTTAAATAGTTCATCGGGGCTGTGGAAAAACTTCCGTTTGAATATCTGTAATAAATTTCATCTGATTCATTTCCAAAAACATTTCTTATCATCTGGTAGATTTCATCAAATTTTTCTGCCATTTCCGTAAAAACAGATTGTGATATGTCTTCAAAACCGTCTACAAGCCAGATGTAGCAGTATTTTCCTGCTGCCTGCAGTGTTGCTTCTGCGGCTCGGTAGCTTGACATTTCTGTGTCTGCATCTATGTATATTTCTTTTCTTGTTTCTCCTTCTATGGGAGTAATCTGTTCAACTGCAGTATCTGTTTCAAATGATGATGTGGCAGAACGTTCTGCTGAATAATCTGAAATCTGAAGTTCAGAAAAAGATGCGGGGATAAAATGTCTTCGTCCAGGACCTCCATGCGAACCGGGGGTAGGAAATGAAGCGGTGCCTGTTCCGCTCCCGCTTTCTGTTTCTGAATCTGTGTCTGACTCTGTTGTATAAAGGGTCAGGTTTTCTGCGGATGAAATATACTGGGTTTTTGATGCAGAAATGCTTTTGGCTGTAGGGTTTGTTTTTGCAAGATAAAGAGTCTGATTTTTACACGTGCCTGATATTACAAGTTTTGTGACATCTGAACTTAAAGCGTAAATCGGGGATGAAACTTTGTAGTCCCAGAGGGCGCAGTTTTCTGCTGTATAATCTTCTGATGATGAAGTGCCTGAACTTTCTCTGCCGGATGATTCTGAGTCTGTGCCTGAGTCTGTAGCAGTGGCACTTGTGTCTGTGCTGCTGCCTGTACTGCTTGTTCCTGAGCCTTTTGTGCCAGCCGTATTTGACGAGCCTGTACTGCTTTCTGAATCTGTTTCTTCAACAGAAAGGTTGTCGCAGGCTGTGAAAGAAAGCGCTGCTGAAATTAAAAGAAAGGCCAGAATTAAAAATCTAAAATAATGCTTCATAATTACCTCTGTCATATTTTATAAGGCATTATTTTGGGAAAAGAAACTGATTTTTGTTAAAATAAGAATACTCTTAGCGGAACAGCCCCGAATTTCCCAGAAAATACTGGGGAATCACTACTATCGCAAAAAAAGCAAGGCTTATTATTTCAAACCACTTCATAAAGTACATGGCTCTGCCTGGATATTCTCTTGCATAAAGCCGGTAGTTTATAACAGATGCCAGGGAGCCTATTATGGAGCAGAGGCCTGCAGAATCCAGCCCATAGAGCAGGGCTGTAATGTTTGCTGTAAATGGCCAGAGGATGATGGAGGCAGGCACGTTTGATACCAGCTGACTTAAAAGAATGCTCCACCAGTATTCGTTTTCTGCAACATGACTTTTTAAGAAATCTGAAATTGCAGGATTTGCTGCAATAGAAGAAGAAAAAATAAAAAAACAGAGGAATGTAAGAAGCAGAACGTAATCAGTCTTTATTAAAATTTTACGGTCAAATATAAGCAGGGCTAGGGCTACCATTACTGTAATGACAGGCCAGTATCTGGTGCGGCTTACTATTGCTGCAATAATTATTATAAAGAGAGTCAGATATACAATCCTTCTTTTTCTGCCTTCTGCTTCCCATGGGGCAGAAAAATCACTTTCTTCTATTATAATTTTTTCTTTTAGGTCTTTTCTGTACATGAACTGAATAAAAAGAAAAAGCAGGCCTGCTGAAACTACCCATAAGGGCAGCATTCTGAACATGAAACTTGCTGCAGAAAGCCCGCTCTGACTGAATAAAAATAAATTCTGGGGACTTCCAAAAGGGGTGAGCAGGGAACCGCGGACTGCCGCAATGTTTTCCAGAACAAGAACCGGCACTGTATACTGCTCTTTTTTGCCGGCGCGGAAAAGGATTATGGTGAGCGGTACAAAAATGATTAGGGAAACGTCGTTTGTAACGAACATTGAAGAAAAGAAAACTGAAAAAACAAAAAAAGTTGTAAGGCCCCGGATAGTAGAAAGGCGGCCGGTGCGCTGTAAAAGCGGGCGGAAGATATTTTCTTTCTTAAAACCTTCCAGAACGGAAAGAAGCATGAATAATGTTGCCAGAGTTTTCCAGTCTATGTCATGAAGCAGCCGGAGAGAAGGCGGGGTTATAAACAGTGAAGCAATTGCTGCTATAAGGGAAACAGAAAGCATCAGTTCTTTTTTGAAAAGTGCAGTTATTTTTTTTAACATAAATGAAGTGTAAATATCTGCAGGGCAATTGTCAACAAAAGTACGTTTCTATATTTGTATTGAAAAAAATCATTTGTTTTTTTTATCTTAATTGACTTATCCTCATTCATAAATTACACTAAGGTGATATATTTATCGGGGATTTCCCCGAACAATCAAGGAAGGAAAATGAAATACGGTTATTTTGACGACGACAAGGCAGAATATGTCATCACTCGTCCTGATACTCCAACCTCTTGGAGTAACTATCTTGGATCTACAGTTTATGGTGCTGTAATCACAAATAATGCCGGTGGATACGGTTTTTACAAATCTGGTGCACAGGGACGATTCATGCGTCTTCGCTTTAATGCAGTTCCAATGGATCAGCCTGGCCGCTACTTTTATCTTCGAGATATGGAAGATGGAGATTTCTGGTCAGCTTCCTGGCAGCCTGTAGGAAAACCTCTTGACCAGTACAAGAGTGAATGCCGTCATGGTACCGCTTATACAATCATTACATCTGAATACAAGGGAATTAAGAGCGAAACAAAATATTACGTTCCTCTTGGACAGAACTTTGAATACTGGAGACTTAAGCTTACAAACACAAGCGATAAAGTCCGCAAGATTCGTGCCTTTTCTTACTGTGAATTTGCTAACCAGTGGAATACTACTCAGGATCAAGTAAACCTGCAGTATTCCCTCTTTATCGTAAAGGGTGAAAAAGTTGGTGACAATCTCTTGCGCTATTCAATTCAGGATAACCTTTACATCCAGCACCCTGAATGGGAAGTTGGCGGTGCATATATGAGCCAGTGGGTTGCTCTTGTTGGTGCCCCAATGACAGGTTTTGATACAAGCCGCGAGGCATTTATTGGAACATACGGTTCTTACGAGCATCCAAAGGCTGTTGTAGACGGAGCCTGTACAAACTCTGAAGCCTATGGTGATAACTCCTGCGGTACAGTTCAGGCAGATATTGAACTTAAACCAGGCGAAACAAAAGAAGTTATGCTTATGCTGGGTATTGATGATGCCCGCGCTGTTGGCCAGAAGATTGTTAATGAATTTGGTAACTTTAAGCGTGCTGATGAAGAATTTGAAAAGCTTGTTAATAACTGGCATGCAAAACTCGGTTCATTCAAGGCAATCACTCCAGATGAAGACATTAACCACACAGTAAATGTTTGGGGATTGTATAACTGTTTGATTACCTTTGCATGGTCTCGTGCTGCATCTTTAGTATACAACGGAGAACGTGATGGTCTTGGTTACCGCGACTCTGTACAGGATATTCTTGGTGTTTCTGCTGCAATTCCAGAAGAAGCAGAAGAACGCCTTGTAAGAATGATTTCTGGTCAGTGTCAGAATGGTGGTGCTGTTCCTGTAATTTCTAAGGACTTCAACGCTGGTCACGAAAAGGCTCCAAAGCCAGAAGAATTCCGCTCAGATGACTGTGAATGGTTCTTCAACGCTGTTCCATGTTTTGTTGCAGAAACTGGTAAATTTGACTTCTATAACAGAGTAGTTCCTTATGCTGATGGTGGAGAAGCTACAGTATTTGGTCACCTTAAACGTGCCCTTGAATTCAACCTTGAAAGAATGGGTGCAGACGGACTTCCTTGCGGTCTTCTTGCAGACTGGAACGACTGTCTTAAACTTGGTTACCACGGAGAATCTCTTTTCGTTGCTTTCCAGCTCCGCTTAGGTCTTACAACTTATGCTGATATTGCAACTCGTCTTGGAAAGAAAGATGAAGCTGACTGGGCTTTGGCACAGCGCAAAACTCTTGATGAAAATATTCAGAAAAAATGCTGGGACGGCAAGTGGTTTATCTGGGCTGTTGGCGAAGATGGAACTGTTTACGGTACTCAGTCAATTGAAGAAGGTCAGATTTACTTTAATACTCAGGTTTGGGCTGTTATGTCTTCTGCTGCAACTGCAGAACAGGCTAAGCTTTGTATGGAAGCTGTAAAAGAAAAGCTTGCAACTCCTTATGGACTTATGCTTTGTGCGCCTCCATTTGTAAAGACTCGTTCAGACCTTATGACATCTGTAGTATTCTTGAAGGGTATTAAGGAAAATGCCGGTATCTTCAATCATACTCAGGGTTGGGGTGTTATTGCAGAAACAATGCTTGGAAACGGAGACCGTGCTTACGAATACTGTAAGGCTTCTATTCCTCCTGCATATAACGATAAGGCAGAAATTCGTCAGAGTGAACCTTACGTTGTAGGACAGACAACTTATTCTGCATACTCAAAACGTCCTGGAAACACAAGAACATCTTGGCTTTCTGGTGCTGCAACCTGGAACTACTACTCAATCACTCAGTATATGCTGGGAATTAAACCTCAGTATGATGGTCTTTTGATTGATCCATGTATTAAACATGACTGGGATGGATTCAGTGTAGAACGCCGCTGGCGCAAGATGAACCTTAAGATTGAGGTAAAGAATCCTCAGCATGTTTCTAAGGGTATTGAATACATTGAAGTAGATGGAAAACGCCTTGATGCCGCTGTAATTCCAGTCAGCATGATTAAGGACGGAACAAGCATTGTTGCCTATATGGGTAAAGATGCTAAGTCATTCCCAACTGAAAGAGTGTAAGAAATAGCCTGGTTAAGCCGGGCTATGACACGAATGGTGTAATGACTATTGAATAAATGCGGCGGCAAAACTTCCTTTAGTTATGTCGTCGTCAATTTGAACAATTTCAAAAGGGCAGGCTGATTCTTTGTTCAGCCTGTCCTTTATTTTTTAATAAACAGCAGGCGGTAAAGTCCGCCTTTATTCTTTCAGTCTTTACTCTGCCTATTGCATAAAAAAGCCCTTTCTGATATTATCTTTGATACGTGTTTAGACTTATGGATTAGTAGTGTTTAATCCCCGTTTTACACTTCTGACATAGTCTGATCATCAGTCTTTTGCAGTTCGGATTCCGTTTCCTTTTTTCCTCTGCTCTGGACGCTTATAAATGTATATAGAGGTATTGTATGTACGCTACAATTGAATTCAAGGGCAAGCAGTATAAGGCAGAAAAAGACCTTGTCCTTACTGTAGATAAGCTTGATGCTGAAAAAGGTACAAAAATCGACATCGACACAGTTCTTTTGGTAAGTGATGGAGATAAAATCAGTGTTGGTACTCCTTATGTAAAGGGTGCAAAAGTTACTGTTGTAGTTGAAGAAACTTTCAAAGACAAGAAAGTTCTCGTATTCAAGTACAAGTCTAAGAAAGATTATCATCGTCTTATTGGACACAGACAGCAGTATACAAAGGTTCGTGTTGATTCTATCACACTTGCATAATTGATTTTAATCTTTAAATAGGAGACTACTATGGGAAGAACTAGAGGTGGAAGCGGTGCCAAAAACGGCCGCGATTCAAATCCAAAAAATCTGGGTATTAAGAAATATGCTGGTGAAACTGTTACTGCAGGTTCAATTCTTGTTAGACAGCGCGGAACAAAATTCTATCCTGGTGAAAATGTAATGAAAGCCGGAGATGACAGCCTGTTCGCAACTGCTGACGGAAAAGTTGTTTTCAGTGAACGCATGAATCACAAATACATTTCTGTTGAAGCTGCAAAATAAGTTTTAGCTAGATTTTGTAGATACCCGGCGTGACGTAAATCAGCCGGGTATTTTTTTTATAAAAAAGGCCGCCGGAGGCCTTAAACAGGAGCTTTTATGATTGGTTTTGCAGACGAGGCTACTATTGAAGTACGCTCAGGAAACGGTGGAAACGGATGTGTTGCTTTTCGCCGGGAAAAATATATTCCTCACGGTGGACCTAACGGCGGAGACGGCGGAAAGGGCGGAGATGTAATTTTTACCGTAAAGCGTAATATGCGTACTCTTGCAAAACTTCGTCACCGTCACTTTTTTAAGGCAAAAAATGGCGGAGACGGTCAGGGCTGGAACCGTTTTGGAGCAGACGGAGAAGACTGTGTTATTCCTGTTCCGCCTGGAACTACAATCCGTGATGCAGAAACTGGCGAAATCATTTACGACTTTTCAACTGCAAAAGGCGATGAAAGTTTTACTTACCTTAAAGGCGGTAACGGCGGCTGGGGAAACGTTCATTTTAAGACTTCCACAAATCAGGCTCCCCGTCATGCAAATCCAGGTCAGCCGGGAGAAAGCCGCATGCTTACTCTTGAACTTTCCATCATGGCAGACGCAGGGCTTGTAGGTTTCCCTAATGCAGGAAAATCATCCCTGCTTACATATTTCACAAACGCCCGTCCAAAAATTGCGCCATATCCCTTTACAACAATCATTCCAAACCTTGGAGTGCTAAGAATAGATGATGAAAGTGATATTATTATTGCAGACATACCGGGAATTATAGAAGGTGCCTCAGAAGGACTGGGGCTTGGAGATACCTTTCTGAAGCACATTACCAGAACTTCCTGCCTTATTTTTATGATTGACTGTGCCGATGAAAATTATCTGACAGCTTATTCAACTTTGTGTGATGAACTGGAAAAATATTCTGACGAGCTTATGGAAAAGCCACGCATTGTTCTTTGCAATAAGATAGATATAGAAGGTGCCTATGAGCACGCTGTTGAACTTGCAGAAAAGATTCGTGCAGAAGAGCCTGATACTGTTGTAATTCCTGTTTCCGTTGCTGGTGGCAGGGGAATGAAAGAAGCCCGCCTTGAAATAGTAAAACTGGTAAAGGGGCAGGAAAAGAAGAGTCTTTCTGAATCTGATGAAGAAAAAACTTTTGGAAGTGATTTTCTTGCCTCCCGTGCAGTTATAGACGATGATGATGATGATGTTCAATACCCGGGACTTGAAAATTAGGCTTTGAAGCTGGCATTAACTTGTTTTTGAAAACAAATTAAAGTATATTGAATAAAATATGGATTATTTGAAGCTGATTGAAGAGGTAAAGGAATTTACAAGACAGAATGTTAAAAAGACACGTTTTGAACATTCTGTTCGCGTGGCAGAAATGACAGCCCGCCTTTGCCGTCATTATGGTTTAGATGAAACAAAAGGTTATCTTGCAGGAATTGGACACGATATGTGTAAGGATTTTCCTGATGACCAGCTGATAGAACTTTCATTAAAAGACGGAGAACCTGTTCTGGAAATTGAAAAAAATCTTCCGTCTTTATTGCATGGCCGTGCGGCAGCCGTTCTGATGGAAGAGAAATTCGGTATAAAAGATGCAGAGATAAAAGAGGCTGTTGCAAATCACACTTCAGCAAAACTTGGAATCTGCAATCTTGGAAAATGTCTTTTTCTTGCAGATAAGATTGAACCGGGACGTCCGCAGTCTACAGATGAATATAGGGAAAACCTTTTTAAGCTTTCTTTGGATGAAATGTTTCTTTCTGTACTTGAAGAAAACTATGAATATATAACAAAGAAAGGGTATGTCGTTTATCCTGAAACATTAAAAATGATAGAATATTACCGAGGGATGGTTAATAATGAAGAAAAAAATTAGGAATGAACAGAAGGGGCTTCTTTTTATTGCATTTATTCTGATTCTTGCAGTTGTCCTTGTTCTTATTTTTTCATTTGCACTCAAAACAAATGCCGTAACGGAAGTGATTAACCGTGATTCAAATTTAAAGACTCTGTTTATTGTAGAAGATGAAGATTCTGAAGTCCTTTTTTCCAGCGTAATGATTTATTATCCTGAATCCTATAAGGCTGCCCTTATAAATCTTCCTGCTCATACAGGTTCAATCTGGCAGTCTCTTAACAGGGTTGATAAACTAAAAAGCGTTTATTCTGAACTTGGAGTGGAATCCTATAAGCAGGAAGTTGAAAAACTTTTGGGAATAAAAATTCCTTTTTATATTATCCTTGATTTTGATGACTTTATTAAGCTGTCTGACTATCTGGGCGGTATGAGGGTCTTTATTTCAGAACCTGTAGATTTTGTTTCTGAAAGTGGAGAACGCTGGCTTCTGCCTTCTGGAGCCATCAACCTTGATGGTGATAAAATTGCCGTATATCTGAAATACAGGCTGCCAGAAGAAAATGAATATGATGTTCAGGAACGCTATCAGAACTGTATGGCAGCCTTTTTGAGCGGTATTCATGATAAAAAATATGAAATTTTCCTTAATGAGGATAATTTTAATATCTATTCAGACTGTTTTGTTTCAAATCTGACTAAAGAAGAAGAAAAAACATTAATACAGCAGATTGCCGACGTTGATTCGGAGTCTATTGTAAGGCAGACCATTACAGGTTCTCTGCGCCGTGTAGATGATCAGTTCCTGCTTTTCCCTGATAATAACGGAGAATTTATTAAGGAAGCTGTACGCCAGACTATTGCAATTCTTAATTCTACGGCAGATTCCATGACAAGCCGTGTTTACGTTATAGAAATTCAGAACGGAACTACAGTTCAGGGGCTTGCCCGCAATACTGCAATTCTTTTCCAGAATGCCAGTTATGACGTATTGAGCCCTGTAAATGCTAACAGAAATGATTATGAAGAAACAATAATTATTGACCATATTGGAAATGAAACTGTAGCAAAACTTGTGGGAGAATTTATCCATTGTACGAATATAAAAGAGCCTGATGCAGAAGATGAAGTTTTTGATTCTTCTTCTGAAGCAAATGTTGACTTTACAATTATCCTTGGAAAGGATTTTGATGGTCGTTACGTAAGGTAAAAAGGAGCGTTATAAATATGAAAACAACAGAAGAAAAGGCTATAGAAATTGCCAGACTGATGGTTGATGGAAAAGGAAATGATGTTGTTCTGCTTGATATTAGCGGTCTGAACAGCTGGACAGATTATTTTGTAATTGTTACCGTAAACAGTTCTGTTCACTGGCAGGGTCTGTATAAACAGATTAAAGATTATATTAAGGATAATGATCTTGAAATTCATGTTACAAACAGAAAAAGTCCTGATGGAGATGACTGGAACCTTATAGATTTAGGTCCAATTGTTGTTCATCTTATGTCAGATACTGCCAGAAAATTCTATGATTTGGAAAAACTCTGGCATGCAGGGAAGGTTATAGAACTGTAGTATATAATATAAAGGGGATTTCTGATAAGTGCGGTAATCTGTAAGTCCTTGTTCTGACTGAAAATAGATTTTCGGGTCAGGCCCGAAAATCAAATTTTCTAAACTTGTTGGATATTCCCTTTGTTATTCTTCGTCGTCAAAGCCGCTTCTGTAGCTGCCGTAACCGTCTTCTTCTTCAACATCATCATACGGTTCGTCTACATCTTCTTCTTTGAAGACATCGTCAAAATAAAGATCTTCGTCATCGTCGAAGTCGTCCAGAGCTTCGTCATCTTCATCGTAATCGTCAAAATCATCATCAAAGTCTTCTTCATAATCATCAAAATCATCATCATAAGAAAAAGACATAGTCATCTCTTCGAAATCGGAATCAGCAGACATAATAACCTCGGATTTATACTTTTCTAGAATTTAAATCACAGCAGGCTTATTGTCAACTAGTTACAGGTATAAATTTGAATTTTTTAAAGCAGACTTTTTGAAATAACAAAATATTGTTACGTTTATGATATATTTTCTTCACGGGCATTTGACAAAATAATAAAATTTAGTATAATCGAATAATAATATGAATTATGAAGCTTCAGTTAAAGCCTATGCAAAAGTTAATTTCGGATTAAATGTTTTGCCTAAGCGTGAAGATGGGTTTCATAATATTGAAAGTATATTTCAGACAGTTAATTTGTATGATGAATTGAACGTTACTTTCAGTTCTGAAAAAGACTGCAAGGTAAGTTGCGATTCCATGCAATTGCCTGAAGATAATACTTTAAAAAAGGCTTATCAGGCATTCTGTGAGACTGTAAACTGCAATGTTCCCGGGGTTAATATTAAACTTAAAAAGGGAATTCCTGCAGGCGGAGGATTGGGCGGAGGCTCTTCTGATGCAGCGGCTCTTGTTCGGGTGCTTGAAAAATCATGCGGTGTGTTGCTTTCTGAAAGCCAGACAGATTACATTGCTTCTAAAACTGGGAGTGATGTTTTCTTCTTCTTGCATGCAGATGAAGAAGGAAAGGCTTGTGCTGTTGTTTCTGGGCGTGGTGAAGTTGTAAGAAGGATAAAACCTCGGCATGACTTGTTTTTGTTGCTGGTTTTTCCAAATGTAAGTTCTTCTACTAAAGAGGCTTATTCTCTAGTAGATAACTTTCTTGCTGCAAGAAAAATGGTAACAGGGACTGCTTTTTCTGACTTGGAATCTGTATATAACAGGTCTGTAGAAGAGTGGAACTTTGTAAATACCTTTACACCAGCTATCGCGGATAAGTACAAAAAAATTCGTGAAGCTTTGGATTTGTTGAAGAATTCAGGATGCCCTTATGCTGAAATGTCGGGCTCCGGTTCAACAGTTTATGGTGTGTTTACATTGCGGCAGCAGTCAGTTGAAATTCAACGGAAGCTTGCTGGTGTTTTTGATTCTAAACTTGTACAGACGGTATAGTTGTACGGATAAAAAGAAAGGTGGAAAAATGCAGATAACTGAATTGCGTATCAGGAAAGTAGAAGACGAGGGAAAGTTACGAGCGTACGTTACAGTTACCTTTGATGATTGTTTCGTCGTTCATAATGTAAAGATTATTGAAGGAAAAACCGGCTTGTTCATCGCTATGCCAAGCAGAAAGACGGCAAACGGTGAATACAAAGATGTTGCTCATCCTATCAGCCCTGAATTCAGAAATGAAATTCAGGATAAGATTCTGGCTGAGTATAATGCTGGTCATATAGAAATCGGTGGTGCAGAAGATTAAGTCTTAATGCTGTCGTTTTCTTGGTGATAAATTGGGCCGTCGTCAAGCGGTAAGACACGGGCTTTTGGTGCCCGCATTCCACAGGTTCGAATCCTGTCGGCCCAGAAAAAAATCCTCGCTTTGGCGAGGATTTTTTAGTTTACATTGCAGACGGTTTTTAATGAGGTAAAGCTAAAAAACGCTGACGCGTTTTTCTTAACGCTTTGCTATAGAACACCGGCCGCCTGCCGGGCGGCCTTACACAGGATTCGAAACGAAGCGAGCGCGTAAAAAAAGCGAGCAGTGCGGAGCTTTTTTTACGAAAAGCGCGCAAGGATGCGCGCGACAGCGAGCGGAGGCGGCGCAGAGGGAAAAAACAGGAGGTTTTTGACCGGCGCGCCGAATCCTGTCGGCGCAGATATTAGGGAAGTCTTTCTTTTTTAACAGAATTCTGCTATATTTAATTATATGGATGTAAAGGATTTCCGCGCAGCGGCATATTTAAAGAATACTGCAGACAGTGCAGCCAGCAGCAAAAAAGATGATAAGTCAGAAAAAACATCAGGTAATCAAAAAAATATTTCTGACTCCTGGGCTTCTGGCCTTCAGCATTTTACAAAAGAAACTGCTTCTGCTCCGCAAAATCAGTCCGTTACAATTACAAATATGCAGAAAAAGCGGGAAGAAAAAATGCGGGAAGCTGCATCCATTGCAGAGACAAAACGCCGCCTGAATGATGCAACTGACTTTCTTAAAAGTGGCGGCCTTATTAAGGTTCCTGAATCCGGGCAGACGGAGGAAGGAAAGGATTCTGTATATCGTCGTGTTGCAAAATTCCTTTTAATTATTGGCGAAGATGAAGCGGCAAAAGTTCTTCCTCATCTAAGCGAAAAAGAAATTGAAAAAATCATCCCAGAAATAGCTTCTATCCGCAGTGTCAGCAAGGAAGAAGAATCGGTAATTCTTGAAGAATTCAACGCCCTTGTAAAAAAGGCTAAAACCGAAGGCGGTGTAGAAACTGCCCGTGAAATGCTTGAAAAAGCCTATGGCAAAAACAGGGCAGAGCAGATGATAAAAAAAGCCATGCCCCTGCAGGGAGAAGTTCCTTTCCGCTATCTTAATGACATGGAAAATTCTCAGGTTTATCTTCTGCTTAAAGGTGAAAACGTAGGCGTTCAGTCAATCGTTCTTTCTCATCTTGATCCTAAAAAGGCTGCCGGCGTAATTAATTCCATGCAGGCAGATGAAAAAAAGGAAGTTGTACTCCGTCTTGCAAAAATGCAGTCCGTTTCTCCAGACATTATCCGCCGCATAGACCAGGCAATGCATGAAAAATCCCTTCACATGGAAGTTGACGATTCAGAGAATGTGGACGGAAGAAACGCCCTTGCACAGATTCTTAAAAAAATGGATGTCGGTGCAGAAAGGGATATTCTTTCTTATCTTTCAGATGATGACCCTGACCTTGGGCAGGATTTACGAAGCCGGCTCTTTACCCTTGATGACGTTGTAAACACAGATGACCAGTTTGTGCAGAAACGGCTTGCAGAAATGAAAGAATCTGAAATTGCCTATCTTATTGCCGCAAAGCCGGATGATTTTCGTGAAAAAATCCTTTCCAATATATCTGCCGGCCGCAGGGCAGAAGTCCGCGAGCAGGAAGATATCTTAAAACCTATGCGCCGTTCAGATTGCGATGCCGTTACAACAGAATTCGTTTCAAAACTCCGCTGTGCCTATGAGCAGGGCAGTCTGTATGTAAAGAACCGCAATGATGACGTTTACGTGTAATTTCCGTCAGTTATTGCAGAGATAACAATAGAGTTTTATTCAATTCAAATAGAGATTTCTTAATGTAATTCTTCTGAGGTAAGGTATACTGAATTTTGCAGGCTGCAGCTTAAATTTGCTAAGTATATGTAATCACAGGGGATTTTTATGTCATTATTCAAAAATTTTAAATCAGTAACTTATTGTGTTGCCCAGTGGGCAGAGCATATTTCAGAAGAAGAATTGAGGATCCAGGCCGACTGGCTTCAAAAATATGTTGGAATAGACAAGGTTTATCTTGAAACATTCAGGGGAACTTTTGCCTCTGAAAATCAGATAAAAATGATAAAGAAAGTTCTCTCTGAATATGGAATTGAAGTTTCAGGCGGAATTACCACCGTTACTCCTGATTTAAATGAGAGTGATAAAAAACGTCACCGTCTTTTCGAGACTTTCTGTTACTGTAATGAGCCAATGCGTAATCGGCTTAAGGAAGTAAGTGAATATACTGCAAAACTTTTTGACGAATTTATAATTGATGACTTTTTCTTTACCCAGTGTATGTGTCAGGACTGCCGTCGTGAAAAAGGGGAGCGCAGCTGGAAAGAATTCCGCCTTGCAAAAATGAAGGAAGTTTCGGAAAATCTGATTATAAAACCTGCTAAGGCTGTGAATCCTGATGTAAAAATCATCATAAAGTATCCAAACTGGCGGGAAAGTTACCATGAAACCGGCTATAATCCTGCAGAACAGAAAGATATTTTTGACGGAATCTATACAGGAACCGAAACCCGCCATGGTGCCCAGCAGGACCAGCATCTGCCCCGCTATTTAAGCTATTCTCTTCCTCTTTATATGGAAAATGCCTCCCCAGGACGCAATGGCGGCGGCTGGTTTGATCCTTTTGAATGTGACAGGATAGACAGCTATCTGGAACAGGCCTATCTTACGGCTTTTTCTAAATGCCGCGAAATCATGACTTTCTGCTGGCCTGCAATCTACAATAATAAGCGGGCAACTCCTCTTGGTTTTCAGTATCAGAAGATAGATGAAGTGCTTTCATACTGCGGAAACCCTTCTGGAACAAAGGTTTACATTCCTTTTAATTCACAGGGAGAAGACCATCTGGAAGATTTCCTTGGAATGGTCGGAGTGCCGCTGGAGCCGACTCCTTATTTTCCAAAAAAAGATGAAAAAACTTCCAAAGTGTTTGTAACGGCCTCTGCTCTGGAAGACAGGGAAATTACAGAAAAAATCCGTGATTTTATGCTGGAGGGCGGCACCGTAATTGCAAGTGCAGGTTTTGTTATTGGCGCGCAAAAGCTTTCTGAGCAGGGAAAACTGAATCCTCCTTTATCTGAATTTACCTCTATCCGTTATACAGACCGCCGCCTTGATGCAGATGAATTTCAGGTAACTGTTAATGGGCTTTACGGCAGAAATTATCTGTCTTCAAAAAATCTTATCACGTTTCCTCTTCTTGAACATCGCAATAATGCCACCTGGTCTAAGGCAAATGCCGGCCATGGCGAATACCACGAAAGTATAATTATGTATGACACCTATGGTGAGGGCCTTTTTGAAGTAATCAATCTGCCGGATATGCCTTCTCGCATAAAAGACCTGCCTGCAGAAGTGCTGACAAACATCCGCACGGAAATGCTGGATTCTTCTTCCCGAGTCTGGATAGACTGCGGTTATGGACTTTCACTCTTTACTTATGATAATGACACTTTTGGCCTTTACTGTTATACTAATGATGGTTGTGCCCCGGTGGATTTTAACATTCATGTAAAAGGTTCTGCAGTGCTGAAAGTGCTTCCTTTAAGCGATAAGCCTTCAAAATGGCGTCCTTCAGAAATCAAACCTTTGTTTACCTCTGATGAAGAATCTGTCTTCCATACAAGGATAATTCCGGGAGACTTCCACTTCTTTAGTATAAAGTAAATTAAAAAAGGAATTCCCAATCAGTTGCCTTGCTGGTGTTTATATAGCCTGTCAGAACCTTTAGATGGAGCTTTTGACAGACCTTCCATCGGGCTTCATGCTTTTTGGACTTCCGGAAAATGAGGTTGATATGTTTGATTTTCTCGATTCCGCAAATATTGGAAAGGAATACGGTGGCTTTGTACTCCTTGCGGTTGATGATTTGGCTGATTACAAGTCTAAAGGCGTTTATATGCGTCACAAAAGAAGCGGGCTTGAACTTTATCATATTGTAAATGATGACCGCGAAAACACTTTTGCCTTTGCATTCCGCACTTTTGCAAAAAATTCAAAAGGCTGTGCTCACATTATGGAACATTCCGTTTTGTGCGGTTCTGAAAAATACCCTCTGAAAGAGCCTTTTATCACGCTTGCCAGTACATCCCTTAATTCATTTTTGAATGCCCTTACATATCCAGATAAAACTGTTTATCCGGGAGCCTCTGTTGTCCGTGCAGACTATTTTAACATGATGGATGTTTATGCCGATGCAGTTTTCTTCCCTAAACTTGACCGTGAGACTTTTATTCAGGAAGGCCATCGTCTGGAAATGGATGAAAATGGCAAAACAAGCATTCAGGGCGTTGTATATAATGAAATGAAGGGCAATTATTCTGCCTTCCGCGACGTTGCCGTTGATTTTCAGATTCGTTCAATGTTCCCGGACTCTTTTGCCTCTTATGATTCAGGCGGAGACCCTGCCGTAATTCCAAGCCTCACATATCAGGAATTTCTTGATTTTCATCAGAAATTCTACAGTCCTGATAACTGCCTTCTTTATCTTCATGGAAATATTTCTACAGCAGACCAGATAGACTTTTTAAATGAACGCTTTATGGCCCGCATAGAAAAAAAATACGGTGTAAAATCTGATTTTTCTGAATCCGATTCAAAACTTCCTCTTATTAAGTCTGAAGTTCGGTCTCTGCAGGCATTAAAACCAAGAGACAAATCTTGTGAAATCAGGGAGATTGCTCCTGAAACAGGAAGTACAGGTCTGATTGTTACAATGAACTGGTATTCTGGTGCCTCTGATATAGAAAAATACTTCCTTTCTGAAGTGCTTTGCGGAAACGACAGCTCTCCTCTTTCTTATAGACTTAAAGAAAGCGGTCTTGGTGATGATTTAAGCCCGATCTGGAATAACTTTGGCCAGCTGCAGGAAGAATTTTTCTGTTATGGTCTGAGTGGCGTTAAAAAGGGAGATGAAGAGAAGGTTTATGCCTTGATTCAGAAGTCTATTCAGGAAATTTATGATGAAGGAATTGATGAGGATGATGTAAATTCTGCCCTGATGGGAATTGATTTTAACCTGCGTGAAGTCACCCGTTATTGGGGGCCATATTCCCTTGTCATTATGGAAAAGGTTTTAAAGGGCTGGATTTACGGAAAAGCCTGCTGTGACCAGCTTACTCCTATTACTTCTTTTGAAAATTTCAAGAAAAGACTTAAGGCTGATAAAGATTTGCCACGCAAGCTGATAAAAAAATATTTCCTTGATAAGGATGTGGTTGTAAAATATGTAGCAGAACCTTCTGCTGAATATTTAAAGCGTCGCAATGCAGATGAAGCAGAACTCGTAAAAAAACTTGAATCAGAATGTGATAAGGCTGCTCTTAAAAAAGACCTTGAAGCCCTGCACAAGGCCCAGCAGCATGTGGAAAGTCCTGAAGAAACTGCCTGTATGCCCCGCGTTCATATTTCTGAACTTGATCACAATGTAGAAATTACAGATACCAGACTTGATTTTGTAGAGGGCGCAGACTCTTCCAGAGTGCCTCTTTTCATAAATCAGGAAAAAACAAACGGAATTTTCTATGTGGATCTTATGTTCCCGTTTGACCGCCTGACTCCTTCTGATTACCGCTATATTCCTTTCCTTTCCGGGGCCATTACAAACATGGGCTGGAACGGACAATCCTGGGATGAATGTATAACGGAATCTTCCTGTGTAATGGGAGATGTTTGGGGAAGAACCACAACTGGAGTCGTCAGTTCTTCTCCTTTGTCTAAGTCTTTTGCCGAAAAGTACAAAGACCTGAACATAATCGGGCGAAAATGGCTTGGTGTAAGCTGTAAAGCCCTTGTTTCTAAGGCAAAAGAAACTCTGGATCTTCTTGCAAAAATCATTACGACCATGAGTTTTGATGACGAAAAGCGTTTTGAAAATCTTTTGGGAGAAATGGAAGCAGATAAAAGGGCAGGTTTTGTTTCTGCTGGTCGCGATTATGCCCTAAGACGTACTAACTGTATGGATTCAGAAAATCATGCATTAAATGAAATCCTCTGGGGAATCTCTCAGCTTATGTTTGCCCTGGACTATAAAAAAGTTTCTGCATCAGAAAATCTAAAGACCCTGAAGCGCATTTATGAGCAGTGCCTTGCTTCCGGCGGCATAATCCACATAACTGCAGATGAAGAATCCTTAAAAACTCTTCTTCCAATGATGGATGATTTTGCAAGGAAAGCAAAAATCACAAAACTTCTGCCTGCCGTTCAGTATCCTCTGGAAGAATATCAGAAACTTATTTATCAGGCAGAAGATGCGGCTGCTTCTCTTCCTCAGATTATCAAAGTTGATTCTCAGACCGGTTATGCCGCTGCAACTTCTACGTCTTCGCAAACCATGACAAAGGAATCTGCTGCAGACGCCGTTCTTGCATCCTGGATTTCTACTCATACCTTCTGGGATAAACTGCGTACAACAGGCGGTGCTTATGGGGCTGGAATGTGGGTAGATTCAGTACAGCAGGCGGTTTACTTTACAACTTACAGAGACCCTAGTCCTGAAAAATCAATAAAAGTTTTTGCTGATTCCATGAAGGAAATTGCCAGAAATCCTGTTTCTAAGGAAGATGTAGAGCAGACAGTAGTAAGTTCTTTTTCTGATTTAATTCAGCCAAGTTCCCCTCGAGATAAGGCTGCAAGGAGTTTTGAAGGAATGCTTTATGCAAATCCTTCTGAATTCCGTCAGATCAGGGCAGATAATATTCTTGCAGTAAAAGCAGAAGATGTTGCAGAAAGTGCTAAAAGATTCAGTGAAGCGGTAGAAAAGAATTATAAAACATCAGTTTTCTGTGATAAATCTAAAAGTTTTTCTGGAAATATTATAAATCTTCCTATATAATATTTGTGAGGAAGTTTTTTATGGATAAGAAGGCTAAACAGTGTATACAGATGCTTCGTGACTTAGTTTCCGATGTTCAGGGTGCTCCCTTTCCAGGTCCTGAGTTGAAACCTGAGCTTTATGAAATTTGGTATGAGCATGCACAGCGTGCTGCTGTTGAATGTTTTGAATTTTTGAATGACAACTTTCCTGAAGAACAGAAAGATGTCACAAAGACTATCAATAAGTTGTTCAAGTAGCATAAAAGGGATGTCTAATAAGTTTTTTAGACATCCCTTTCTCTTTTAAAAAGATAGTCAGAAATCTTTTATAATGTTTTTTTATAAAATGCCGAAAATTAATCTGTATAAGGCTTTATAAAATGACAAAGAATACCAAGAAAATCAAAGATTTTAGATATGGATTTACGGGGAAGAGAAGAAAATTCGGTATAAATTACTGGCGTTTCTTTTTTAACGGTATTAACTCTATATCAGGTTCAGAACAGATGTTTTTTATTGAACTTGAAATGATTAATCCATGGCTCTATCCGTCCGAAGCCTCTTTAAGTTTTAAGCCTAAAACAACCATTACTGCAGATGATTTGCAGTATGCCCTTGCAGGTACCCAGTCTGCTCATTCAATCACAACTGAAGAGATAAAACTTCCGTCTTATTGTGCTGTTCGCATCGGCTGCATAGGGGGAAGGGCAAGGCAGCTCTGCTCATATTTTTCTGTAAAAGAAATGACTTTTCATTCAAAGCCATTTGAAATTCAGGTTGGAAATAAATTCTTTTCTGAAAATAAAATTTCGGGTTTCCTGAATATTTCAAAAGAAGATCTTGCTGAACATCCTGAATACCTTTGCGATAACGGGCATGCTACATGGGAACTAACTTACGAAATAGATAATGAATATAAGCAGGGCTATAAAAGTTCAGATTACAGATGGTTTCCTTATGGTCTGAAAACCATTTTTTCCGGCAAGCTTAATTTTGATGGTGCGGATTATATAATAGACCCTCGCAAATGCTGCGGATATACAGAACGTTTCTGGGGCAAAACACTTCCTGAACCTTGGTTTCATGTTTCTGCAGATAATTTAACCAGCGATATTACAGGGAAAACGCTATTTAATTCTGCCTTTGCAATTCAGGGAAGTTTTAATGAAAAAGTTTCATTTATAGGAAAATTTGAAGATATTGAAATAAATCTTTGTGCAGATGGAAAATCAAAAAATTACACTGCTGTATGGGACTGCATTCAGATGCCGGAAGCGGAAAATGTGGAAGAAAATCTTCTTCATTGGAGTGTAAGCCTGCATAACAAAGAGTGGGTTATTGATGTTGACGTTTACTGTAAGATAAAGGATTTATTTAACCGTTCTATTGAACTTCCTGAAAATTCTCGCCGTATAATGAATATGCTGGAAGGCACTACCGGAACAGGAGAAATAAAACTTTATAAGCGTATCGGCAATACTCTGGAACAGATTGAGCATGCAAACCTTGTAAAAGTTGTCTGTGAATTCGGACATGTTGAACAGGGTGAAGTGTAAATAAAATTCCAGAAAATAAAAGTTCTGAAAAAAAACTCCCGCAAATCAAGCCTCAAAAAAATTTGCCCTTTCATAAAAATTTTACTATTTTAATTATGAGAAGAATGTGAGTTTGACTTATGTCGGCCCATGTTAAAGTTGAAGTAATAAGAGGTAGTAAAATGAATTATGAAAACTTTACGATAAAAACTCAGGAAGCCCTGCAGGAGGCTTCTTCTATTGCTAATAGAAATGACAATTCTGAAATAGGTACGGAACACGTTCTTCAAGCCCTTCTGGAACAGCAGGATGGCCTTATTGCGCCTATTGTTGAGCGGATTGGCATTCCGGCAAGTGAATTAATCAAAAAGACAAAAGACATTATTCTTTCAAATCCGAAAATTTCAGGAGCCGCTCAGGTTTACCTTTCTTCACCAATGCAGAAGGTTCTTGCAAAGGCAGAAAATGAAATGTCTGCCATGCATGACCAGTATCTTTCTACAGAGCATATTCTGCTTGCCATGACGGAATCTGATGACCGCACTGGTGATATGTTAAGGAAAGCGGGAATAAATCATAAGTCTGTTCTGGAAGCCTTAAAATCTGTGAGGGGAAATCAGACTGTAGATTCCAATGACCCGGAGGCTAAAACCCGCTCTCTTGAAAAATACTGCCGCGACCTTACTGCCGCTGCCCGCCAGGACAAGATAGACCCTGTAATCGGCCGTGATGAAGAAATCCGCCGTGTTATGCAGGTGCTCTGCCGCCGTACAAAGAATAACCCTGTAATTATTGGTGAGCCTGGTGTCGGTAAAACGGCCATTGTAGAAGGTCTTGCCCGCCGTATTGCCAGTGGAGATGTTCCTGAATCACTGAAAAATAAAAGGCTTCTTGCCCTGGATTTAGGAAGCCTTGTAGCCGGTGCAAAATTCCGCGGCGAGTTTGAAGAGCGCCTTAAGGCTCTTATTACCGAAGTTACAAAGAGTGAAGGGCAGATTATCCTCTTTATAGATGAACTTCATACTCTGGTAGGGGCCGGAGCCAGTGAAGGAAGCATGGATGCTTCAAACCTGCTCAAGCCTGCTTTGGCACGAGGTGAACTAAGGGCAATCGGTGCTACAACTCTGGATGAATACAGAAAATACATAGAAAAAGATGCCGCTCTGGAACGCCGCTTCCAGCAGGTTTACTGTGCAGAGCCTACTGTAGAAGACACTATTGCAATCTTGCGCGGACTGCGTGAAAAATATGAAATTCATCATGGAGTGCGCATAGAAGATGAAGCCCTTGTTGCCGCTGCAACTCTTTCTAATCGCTATATTACATCCCGCTTTTTGCCGGACAAAGCCATAGACCTTGTAGATGAAGCAGCCAGCCGCCTTAAAATGGAAATTGAAAGTCAGCCTACAGAACTTGACCAGGTAGAGCGAAAAATGCTTCAGCTGCAGATAGAAAAGCAGTCTTTGAGCAAGGAAGATGACCAGGCAAGCAGGGAGCGTCTTGAAAAGCTGGAAAAAGAACTTGCAGAGATAACCTCCCGCCGTGATGCGATGAAGCTTCAGTGGCAGAATGAAAAAGAAAACATAGATAAGTCCCGCAAGGTAAAGGAGCTGCTTGAAAGTGCCCGCTTTGAAGAAGAAAAATTTACCCGTGAAGGAAATCTGGAAAAGGCTGCGGAACTGAAATACAGTATTATTCCTTCCCTTCAAAAGGAACTGGATGCCGCCCTTGCCGCCGAAAAAGAAAGAAAAGAAGACGGTCGTGATTCTTTGCTCCGTCAGGCTGTTACAGAAGAAGATATTGCTAAGGTTGTAAGCTCATGGAGCGGAATTCCTGTTGCAAAAATGATGACAGGGGAAAAGCAGAAGTATCTTGAACTGGAAAATGTACTGCACAGGAGGGTTGTAGGTCAGGATGAGGCTGTAACCGTAGTCAGTGATGCAATCCGCCGTAACAGAAGCGGTCTGAACGACCCGAACCGTCCTCTGGGAAGCTTTATGTTTATAGGCCCTACTGGCGTTGGTAAAACCGAGCTTGCAAAAACTCTTGCAGACTTCCTCTTTAATGATGAAAAGGCTCTTACCCGCATCGATATGAGTGAATATATGGAAAAGTTTTCTGTTACCCGCCTTATCGGGGCACCACCGGGATATGTGGGCTATGATGAAGGCGGTCAGCTTACAGAAGCGGTTCGCCGCCGTCCATACAGCGTAATTCTTTTTGATGAAGTTGAAAAAGCTCACCCTGACGTTTTTAACGTGCTTTTGCAGGTTCTGGATGACGGACGCCTTACAGACGGACAGGGCCGGGTAGTGGACTTTAAGAACACAATTATCATAATGACCAGCAATCTGGGCAGTGATTTGATTCTGGATGCGGCAAATTCAGAGGGTAATGCTTCTGCTTCAAACCCTCTGGATTCTGTAAAGGATAAAATAAATATCCTTTTGCGTCAGACGTTCAGACCGGAATTTCTGAACCGAATTGATGAAATTGTCATGTTCCAGCAGCTTGGAAGAAAGCATATTCATTCAATCATAAAACTGCAGCTGGAACGTGTTCAGAGCAGGCTTAATGACAGAAAAATCACTCTTAATTTTGATGATTCTGCCCTGGACTTCCTTGCAGAAAAAGGTTATGACCCTGCAATGGGTGCCCGCCCTGTAAAGCGTGCAATCCAGAATTATGTGGAAAACACGCTTGCCAAGGAACTGCTTTCTGGCAGCATAAAGGAAGGCGATACCATAAAGGTCCGCTCAGCAGAAGGAAAACTTATCTTTACTCGATAGCTGAATTCCTCTGCTGGCATTTATGGTCATTCTGGCAGGCTCAGTGTCTGAGTGCCGGTCCTTACTCCACGCAGATGTTCTGAATGCTTATGAACTCTGCGCCTGGAGCAAGGTCATTCATTCCCACTTTGCCAGCCCATTCATGGTCAGTATTTTCAGCGTCAGCAATGCCGTACCATGGTTCAATGCATACAAACTGAGGCTTTCCTGCCGTGTTCTGCCAGAGCATGCAGAAAGGAAAGCCCTTTGTGTTGATTTTAATTATTGAATTATCCCTATGGTCACGGAGCCCTACCCATTCAGAGTCCATTGACTTAAAAAGGTGCCCGTTTCCAAATCCTTCTGCTGTTACAGGAACAATCCCTTTTTCTTTTTCTCCGTAAATGGCAGTTACCGGGGCCTTCCCGTCTTTTCCGGCTGCAATATAACCGTCTGGAGTGCATAGAACCGCAGTCAGGGCCTCTTTCTTTTCAAATTCAACAGTAAAATCTTCAGGCTCTCCACCGTTCATGTCAAAGGCTGCATGAGTTCCAAGTCCAAAGCGGAATGGCTTTTTATCTGTATTTTTTACAGTGATTTTCCAGTCCAGTCCCTTTTCTGTAAGGGAGTATTCTGTTCTAAGAGAAAAAGAATATGGAAAGCGGTAGAGTGTGTCTTCATTTTGGGTAAGTTCAAACACAGCCCTGTCTTCGCTCTGAGAAATAAGGGTGTGCTCCAAATCTCTGGCAAAACCATGATTTCTGCTGTATTCGCATTTTTTGCCTTCAATCATAAAATATCCGCCAAGGCATCTTGCAACAAAGGGAAAAAGAATCGGAGCGTGATTGCCCCAGACGCTTTTGTCTCCATGCCATATAATATCTTTTTTATCACTTTTTCTGATCAGTTTTTGAATTTCAGCACCTTTTGTGTCTATTTCTGCACTAAAAGCAGAGTTTTCAAGTTTGATTGTCATTTTAATCCTCTGGTTTTATTTTTGTGAAATTATAAAACTTCTCTTCATTTTTCTCAATATAAGCCTTTATAAGATCTTCTGCATCCGCTCCTTTTCTCTGCTCAGCAGACTTTCCGAACAGGGGTATTTATGATATTATAAGGCCATGCTTTCATATCAGCACATTTTTCATGCAGGAAATCACGCGGATTTATTGAAACATTATGTTTTGTTTCAGGTGTTAAAATCTCTTTGCAAAAAAGAAAAGCCTTTTACTTTTTATGATACCCATAGTGGAAGCGGTCTTTATGATTTACTGGATTCCAGAAGCCTTAAGACAGGGGAGGCAGAAAAAGGAATCATTCTTTTAATGCAGAAAATGGAAACTCTGTCTGCTGAAAATAAAAGTGAGCGTTTTTCTGAATATCTGACTTTCCTTAAATCTTATACCGCAAAAAATCTCTATCCCGGCTCCCCTGAAATTGAAAAAAGCCTGATGAGAAATCAGGATTTTCTGATTCTGTCTGAACTGCATCCTCAGGAAATGGAAAACCTTAAAAAAAATATCATTCAAAAAGCTGATGACCCCAAAATTCAGATTCATAAGCGCAGCGGGTGGGAAATGCTTAATGCATTAACTCCTCCTGCTACAAAAAGGGGGGCGGTTCTTATTGATCCTAGTTATGAAGAAACTGCAGATTATATTGATGCAGAAAAAACAATCTGCGAAGTTCATAGAAAGTGGTCAAACGGCATAATAATGCTCTGGTATCCGCTTCTTGCCCACAGAGAGTCAGAAATTAAAGTCATGATTGACAATATCTGCTCTTCTGCAAAAAAGATAAATGCGAATATTGAAATTTCAGATTTTAACTTATGCGTGTATTCAAAAGAAGAAAAAAATCTGCCCCGTCTTTATGGTAGCGGAATGCTGGTACTGAATTCACCCTGGAAATTAAAGGAAGAAACAGAAGCGGCAATACAGATATTTAAAAATGCAGTCTCACTCCAGCTTCAAATGGAAGATAAAGCATAAAATCTTTGTTTTCAGATTTTGTATTGAGTGAAATTGACGGAAGAATATTCTGCTGAAAGTATGCTTCAATAAAGTTGTCAATAAAAATCCAGTTCATGCCGGCAAAGAATCGCGGGCCTGCTGAAAAATAAAAGTTATTCTGAAAATCAGTTTTTATTGCAGCAGAAAGTCCAAAGCCTGAAAAGAAGTTCCAGTTGTTCTTTATCTGATTATCAATAGCCCACCAGTCTGCAAAGACAGAAAGCCCTAGAACTGCTCTGGAATTTTCACTTCCTGTAATTATTCCTGCTCCAAAAACAAGAGGAATTCGGCTGCATCGTATTGTTCCTGTTGCATTTACCAAAAGCGGGCCCTTACTGACTCCTTCTTCTGATATTCTTATTGCAGGGTAAAAGCCAGCCTGAAAACCGGCTCCTGTTGCTTCCATAGAAAAAAAGGAAATACAGCAGGTCAATATAGTAAAGAGTAAAGTTTTTTTTAGATTCATTTCTTTTTCCTGGATGCAAAAAAATCAGCAATTTTTTCAAACAGATGCTTGAAGAAGAGATAGATTCTATAAAAAAAGTTTGGATTTCTTAATCTTTGAAGGCGTTTGTATCCTTCCATCAGTTCGGCTTCTGTAAATTCTTTCCGCTGGTTGTTTTCTTCTATTTCCATTTCCAGCTGTTCTACTTCAGAAAGATTATCGATTATGTTCGCATTTATGCTGGTCCAGCCCAACTGCATTGCAGCCTGGAGCCTTCTTTCACCTGCTACAAGTTCATATTTGCTGTTCAAAGTAATCGGGTTCATAAGACCATAGACTTTAAGGCTGTCCTTTAAGTCATCAAGATTTCCTAAATCTTTGCGAACTCTTTTTTTTATTTTTATATCTTTAATCTGAACTAACATGCTGTATAAGGCAAGTGGAGATTACTCCATCAAATAATTATAATCATAATCTTCTGGATTATCAAGTTTTATTGGTTCAAAATCATCGTCTGAATAAGAAGTTCCTTCAGAATCGCTTGCTGTAAAGTCAAGATTAAATGTAAGAGGACTTGTGTCTATAGGCAGTGTGAACCTTTGTCCTGATTTATACATTTCCTTTTCAAGACGGTATATAAGCAAAGTTGAAGTTGCAGCACCTGAATGAATAGGACAGATTTCTGTAGGCTGAGTTCCTTCCAGATACCATTGAGTCGTAAGATGGTCTCCGCAGGCTTCTGTAGGAATCATGCCGCTTTCTGAACATACAGAAAGCTCGATTACTCCGTTCAGAGGCTTTTTCCAGTTTTTCAGAGGAAGTGACTCATGAATCTTGTCAAAGTATTCGCCCCATGCAAATCCAGCAAGTGTTGCTCCGGTAATGCGGGTTCCAAGAGACTGGCCTGGATTATCAAATCCAAACCAGAAGGCTGCGGCATAGTATGGGGTAATACCGCAGGTCCATGCATCTGCCCAGTTCTGTGTTGTACCTGTTTTTCCGCCGGCAGGCATTATGTAGCGGTTGCCTTTTTCGTCTCTGTAATGGAAGTGCCATTCCTGAGCGGCAAGAGTACCTCCGTGGTTAACAGTCTGTTCCAAAAGTTTAGTCATAACAAAGGCTGTCTGTTCTGAAATAACCTGAATGTTATTTCCTTTTGCAGCCTGGGCCTTACGGATATCAAGTTCTGGATTTAATATTACGTTTCCGTTTTTATCTTCTACAGTTCTGATGGCCATTGGGGTAATGTCTTTTCCGCCGTTTGCAAAAATTGCGTATGCGCGTGCCATTTCTATAGGGCGGACAGAACAAACTCCAAGACCGATAGGGTAGCCCGGAACAAAGGCTCTGGAAGCTACTTCATTTTTAGGAATGCCAAGTAAGGCAACTGCTCTGTCTATGGCTGCTTCAAATCCAATGCCGTCCAGAACCTTTAGGGATGGAACATTCATAGAGCGTGTAAGAGCATACCAGAGGGAAACGTCTCCCTCCCATTCACCGCGGAAATTAAGAGGAATGTATGGTTTTCCGTCTGCTGTATGGAAAACAACAGGCGTGTCGGAAATCTGTGTTGTTGGAGTGAACTTTCTTGAATCAATTGCAGCAGAGTAGTAGAGAGGCTTGAATGTAGAACCCGGCTGAATTTTTGCCTGAGTAGCACGAATAAACTGGTTATCAGAATCAAATTTGCTTCCGCCTACAAGAGCGTCTATATAACCGTTTTCATGGTCAAGGGAAATCATTGTACCTTCAATTGTGTTTTTTCCGCTTGCCTGTTTTGAAACTGCCGCAGCCCTGTTTACAATGTTTACTTTCAGTTTGTCTGTTCCGCACATAAGGGAAACTATATCAAGAACAGGATTAATGTCATTTATAAATGTTGAATTTGCAACAAATTCAGCCCTCTGTTCACTGACTTTTAAGCTGGGAATGTCAAAAAGCAGGGACAGAAGTTCTGTCATTGGAACATAAATATTGTAGGCAAGGTCTGCCTTTGAAGAATGTTCCTTCTGGTATCTGATGTTTGCCGTTTCAATCCATTTTTCCATTACCTGCTGGGCAATCTGCTGGTGGGCAAGATTAAGGGTCGTATTTACTGTAAAGCCGGAGGTATAAATATCATCAGAACCGTAAATCATATCACCAAGTTCACGGCGAACATATTCACTGAACCAGGGAGCCTTGTCATCACGCATCAGATATGCAGAAGTTGACGTTCTTGTATAGTCAAAAGTTGCCCAGTAATCTTCAAAAGACTGGTCTGCTTCTTCCTGTGTAATAAAGCCTGAATCTACCATTGCAGTAAGAACTGTCTGCTGGCGGTCCATAGCCCGGTTCGGGTGGTCAAAAGGATTATAAAAGGCCGGGTTTGAAAGCTGGATTACAAGAATTGCGGCTTCTGCCGGCGTAATCTCTTTGGCTCCATGACCAAAATAATATTTTGAAGCGGCATTTACACCGTAAGTTCCGCCTCCAAAGTAGATTTTATTAAGGTAAAGTTCAAGGATTTCATTTTTAGAATAGCGGCGTTCCATCTGGATAGCCCACCACAATTCCTTTACTTTTCTTATGATGGATTTTTCTGTTCGGTCGCAGTAAAGGGTTCCTGCAATCTGCTGAGAAAGGGTTGAACCGCCTCCCAGAGAGCGTCCCGTAAGAATACCCACAATACCTCTCATGATTGCTTTAAGGTTAAAGCCGTTGTGGGAAAAGAAGACCCTGTCTTCTCGGGTAATAAGGGCATCAATCATCTGCTGCGGTAAATCCTGATAAGCAATGATTTCTCTTTTTTCGTCAGAGGCAAATTCGGTAATTATTTCTCCGTTTATGTCCAGAAGTTTTGTAGGCAGTGCCGTATCAAATTCTGTAATGTATTCTGAATTTTTTATATTAACGGTTTCTGAAATCACCCATCCAAAGCCCATTCCAATTAATATAGCACTAAGGAAAAGCAGTGATAGAAATACAACGCCAGTTTTCTTTACCTTTGTCATGATTTATCTATTATAGCGAATGTACTGCTTTGTTTCAATGAAATAAAAAAAGGCGCGGAACAAGTCCGCGCCATGCCCATCAGGCAATCGGGAGCATGGGTGGGAGGGGAAAATGCCCCCGATATATTTATTATCGACCTGCACCCCGAATTTCTTTAATTTAAAAGAAAAAAAATTATCATTCTTCTGTAATTTCCAGATCCAGAGAAAAGGCGGCCTTGTAGGTCTTTCCTTTTATTGCACTGATTGTGCGGATAAGTTCATAATCTCCGATTGTAAAACTGAGTTTATGTTCCCCTTCCGAAATGACGATTTCTGTTCCTATGCTTGAAAAAACTTCCCCATCCAGAAGAATTGCCGTTCCGTCTGGAGCGGAAACAAGCAGTGTAGGTTCAATGCTTTTTAATTCTACCGTTAAGTCAGTTTGTTTAGCCTGATCAATGCGGACTGTCCTGAGTTCATTCCTGTATTTTTCTGAAATAATGGAAATGTTATGTATTCCGGTTTCCAGCATGACCGTTCCATTTGTTAATTCTGCGGCCTTATCATCAATAAAAACTGAACATTCTGTATTTTTCCTGTCAGGACTTATCATGTCCAGTTTTAAGAGGCCTTTATTTGTAAGGATAGGCTTAATGGTTATAGGGATTTTTGCGTTAAGTGTTTCTTCCGGCACTCCTTTCATAACCGGCTGAAGGCGGACAAAAAGTACGTTGTTTTCGGGATTCAGAACTGTATCTACTTTTGTAGTGTAATTGTTTGATTTGATTGAATTGTCTTTTTTCAGGGGCACCTGAAGAACCCAGGAAAGTTTTCCTGGCAGGGTACTTACATAAGAGCGTGTTCCCGAATAATCAATCTGGCTTTCTGTTGGCTTTGGGTTTATGTTTGCGTAAACCGAACAGGCTACAGAGTCCATCCAGTAAGCAACAGCTTCTGGTATGTCAAATTTAAGTTCAAGTCCTTCTATAAAAACCTTGTCTTTTGGCAGCTGAATGGAAAGAGCATCATTAATTCCTAGTTTTACAGATATTTCAGAAGATGGCTCCTGTGTAATAGAAGCAATATGCACCTTGCTGACCCTGAAAGATTCTGCATAAGAATGGCCTGCAAGAAAAAAAAGTAGAAGAGAGATGATGGACTGTCTGAACATTTTCTGTTTCATTTTATTCAAAGTCAAGTTTGTTCCGCGGATTTTCCGCCCGGCTTCCCTGCCGAATTTCAAAATGCAGATGAGGTCCTGTTGCCATTCCCGTCTGCCCTACATATCCTATCAGATCCCCCTTCCTGACATTCTGATACTGTTCCACACAGATTTTGGAAAGATGTGCATACACACTGGTCATTGTTCCAAGGTCATGTGTAAGGATTATATAATTTCCGAATACCGCATCATTTGAAAGTGCCGTAAAAACAGCCCCGTCTTTTATGGCGTAAACTGGAGTGCCTTCTTCTGCGGCCAGGTCTATACCATTGTGGTTTTTCATTTCTCCAGAAAAAGGATTTTTTCTTTTTCCGAATTCAGAAGAAACCCAGAAGTCTCCGCTTTTTAAAGGCAGAGTCATGGCAGAATCAAGGAAGAAAAATCTTTCAGTTCCTTTCAATGCCTTATCTGGAAGAAATACATAATCTCTCCCATCAATTTTATACCATATAGTATTTTTTGTTAAGGTTTGACCCGCGTAATTTTCCTGTAAAAGTACTTCAAGTGAATTAATTCCTTTGTCTACTGCTATAAATAAGCCGTCTACAGCAGGAAGAATAAGAGTCCTGCCTGAAATATCTTCCTGAGCATTTTCAATCTGATTTAAGGTTGCAATCGTTTCCTGCCTCAGGCAGCATCTTGAAGCAAGGGCCATAAAAGAAAAGTTTTCTGTATTTTTATACTGGTAAAAGGCATTTTCCGGCTGATTTTTTGCTTTGAGCTTCATCCTGTTATCTTCTATAATCCTGCTGTATTCCTGAAGTGTCTTGTTTTTTCTTGAAGGGATAAGGCTTTCCATAACAGGCAATGCTTCTTTATTTAAAAGAATTTGTAAATCCTGGCTTTCTGCATAAAATGCCTGAAGAAAAAAGAATAATATGAAAAATGAGCTTCTAATCCGCTTTATCATAAAAACTTTATATATCCGATATAAATGCAATTATATAAAAAAAAACAGGTTCCTGTAAATAAAGGAACCTGTTCTTTTATCTGGAATTAATCCAGAATAACTGCCTATTCTTCAGAGATAGCCTCTGCAGGACATTCTGCAGCGCAAGTTCCGCAGCTGATGCATTTTTCTGCATCAATTACACGAACGTTATTCTGCTCTGAAATAGCACTTACCGGGCAGTCCGGTTCACAAGTTCCACAGTTTACACACTGATCATTGATTTTGAATGCCATATTTTTGCTCCTATAAAATATTGTTTTTTAAACAATCAATTATTAATATATAGTATAATTACCTCTTTCGCAAGAAATATTTGAAAAAAAATCCTATAACAACTATAATGGATTACATGACTAAATCTAAATTTGCATCGTATATTGACCACACTCTTCTTGCTCCAACTGCAAGTGTAAAGCAGATTTCTCAACTTTGTGATGAAGCCCAAAGGTACGGCTTTGCTTCTGTCTGCGTAAATCCTGTTTATGTAAAACTTGCCGCAGAAACTCTTGCTGCTTCTTCGGTAAAAGTCTGCACTGTAATCGGTTTTCCTCTTGGCGCTTCTACAAGCAGTGTAAAAGCTTTTGAAGCAAGAGATGCCATAAAAAATGGCGCAAGGGAAATAGATATGGTAATTGATGTTGGTGCCATAAAAGAAGGCAGATTATCTAATGCAGAGGCTGATATTGCCGCTGTTGTTCAGGCCTGCCGTGAAGAAGGTGAAAAGTGTGGAAAGAACATTATTGTAAAAGTAATTCTGGAAACATGCTTTCTTTCTGATGGAGAAGTTGTAGATGCCTGTAAGTGTGCAAGAAAAGCCGGTGCTGATTTTGTAAAGACTTCAACAGGATTTGCAAATCCTAAGAGTCTGGACGGCAATTCCCTTCCAAATGGTGCCAGCGAGCATCATGTAAAACTGATGCGTGAAACTGTCGGTTCTGAAATGGGAGTAAAGGCTTCCGGAGGAATACGTTCAGTCCGAACAGCAATTACAATGCTTGAAGCAGGTGCCAGCAGAATAGGAACTTCCAGTGGAGTTTCCCTTATGGAAAACTGGGATGAATCTGTAAATATAAAGGCTGCCTATTAATTTTTTTATTTCAGGCTGTAGTAGAGGACGTTATCCTCTACCTGCAGCTGGACTTTTCTTTCATCCTGCAATTCATCCAGATATGACTTTATTGTACTTGTAATGAGTGCGTAAAGTGGAATTTTCATGGAAAGACTGTGATAGTCTGCAATGGCCTTTACAAGGCTTTCCAGACTCATTTTTTTATTCTTTTTTAGCAGATTTAAAATGCATTGGCGGGTAGAAAGAATTGCAATTTTATTGATTTCTATGGTTTCCTTAAGATCATCAGAAATCATTTCCCCATGACCTGCTATGCAAAAATCAAGGTCTTCTGCCATTTCTTCTATCTTGTCCAGTGTATTCATATACATGACCGGATTTGTGATTAAAGAAATCCAGTGCTGGGAAAGTTCCTTTCGGGGGAAAATTGCATCTCCTGCAAAAAGAACTCTTTTTCCGTCTGAAGATTCAGCTGTTATTCCAATACTTTCCGGGCTGTGACCGCAGAATTCTACAAATGAAAGTTTTCTACCGTCTTCAAGAGATATGTAGTCATTTTCGCCTATAATTCTATCTGCTCTTGCAGGCTCCGGGCGGAAATATAAACTTCTGAGTTCTTTGGGAGGGTAGGCTCCCCATAAAACGTTTCCGTGCAGGGATGGATTTTCCAGAAAGGCTTTTTCTTTTTCAGAAATCCAGATTTCGCAGGCTGTGCTTTCTTTTATAAAGCGATGTCCGCCTGTGTGGTCTGGATGTCCATGAGTGGTAATAAGGGCTTTTACGGTATAATCCTTAAAATATTCATCAAGGACATCAATAATGTATTCGCCTTCAATTTCGCTTGGGCCCGAATCAATTATGTAAACAAGAGTTTCCTTTGAGTCTTTATGTACCGTTATTATTCCTGCATTTGTAGAATTTGGAATGTAGTAAATATCTTTACAAAGTTCTATCAGTTTTTCTGCCATATTTTTCCCTAAAAAAAGGGCACCGCCTACTTTATGTAAAACGGTGCCCTTGCCATGTCAAAGATTCATATTAAAACTTATGCTTTTTTTGTCTTTTTAATATCTTTGATTTCATAGTTATATTTGTGGTCATTTACTACAAATGAAACTTTTGTTCCAACTTTTTTATCCATAATTGCGTTTCCGAATGGAGACATGTAAGAGATAATGTTGTTGTCTGGATCTGATTCCCATGGGCCCAGAATAGTGTAGGTTTCATCTTTTCCTGAATCAAGGTTTGTAAGAGTAACGTCTGTTGCAAATGAAACAACTGCTGTTGTACTTGTTGTAGGGTCGAATACAACTGCGCGTGAAAGTTCTTCCTGAAGCTTTGAAAGTGTAAGCTGCAGGTAGTGCTGATGTTCGCGGGCTGCCTTGTATTCGGAGTTTTCTTTCAAGTCTCCCTTTGCACGGGCGTCTGCAACGTCCTTTGCATTTGCAGGAAGGTCAATGTTCTGAATCTTTTCTGCTTCGGCTCTCTTTTCTTCCAGTTTCTTTGCTGTAACAATCATACCCTTTGGCTGGGCAGTCTTTTCTTCTGAAACACGGAACTTGAATTCAGGGTATTTTTCCAGAATCTTGTTTCTTGCAAGCTGCTTGTAAGAAGGATCAATGTCTGCAATATCATCAATAAGAGTATACATCTTCTTTACGCATGCCTGACCGCCGTTCTTTTCATCGAACATAAAGTTAAAGATTGCGTCTGTATCAAAAAGAAGTTCTGTAGCATTCTTGTTGATTTTCTTGTTTTCTGTTGTATTAACGTGATTATTGATTTCGCGGAATGTAATCTCAATAATGTTGATGAGAGTAATAAGCTGCTTTTCGTATGCAACATTTGCTTCCTTGAACCAGTCATAGTTCTGGCAGTTGCGGAAGAAGAAGATGACGGTTTCGCGGTAATCCTTATAATCTTCAAAACTTTCCCTTACAAGGTTCTGGATGTCTGCCGTAAAGCCTTTTTCAATAAGGTCGTCAAGAATCTTAATGTCAAGAACTGTAGGGAAGAGTTTTATGTACTGCTTGTTCCAGTCTGGAAGCATCTTGATGTCTCTAAGGAAGTCTGCACGCAGATGTGTGTTCTTTGTATCTTTAAGGTCTGTATAGATTTTGCGAGGATTTTCAATCTTTCTGTAGATTTCTGCAAAAGTTTCGTGAACAGGAACAACAAACTGTTTGTCAATTCCTGTAATGTACTGTACAAGAAGATATGAAGCCAGAACGTGTTCGTCTACAGAATTGATGTTCTTCAGGAAGCCTGTGAAGTAAGAGAACATTTCTGCAAAAAGTTCACTTGACTTATCTGTTTCATCACTTTCAAAGAATTTGATAAGGATGTCTGCACGGGCGAAGAACTGTTTCTGAGCCTTGAATTCATTTGAAAGTTTTTCTTCTATGCTGATGTTTCCGTCGCGGACTGTATACATTGAAATGTCGTTTGGATTTACACCGAACTTAGAATTAGATTCAAGGATTTTCTTTGCGGCACTGTTCCATGAAGTCCATTCGCCAGGTGTAAGGATACTAGGAACGAGTTCTGCCTTGATTCTCTTAAAGTCGCAGTTGTTGTCATGGCTCTTGATGATTGTTTCAAGTGCCCATTCCTTATTGTCTTTAATCATCTTTGCAAGTTCTTTTGGCTGTTTTATAGCTTTAAGAACCCAGATATGGTCTTTAGAAAGCGGCTTAAGGGCTGTAACTGCCATTGAAAGTTTCATTTCACGAATGCCGCCAACTTTACCAAAGTTAATTGTAAGGGTGTCTTTTTCCAGTTTTGTGATGACACCAACACCCCAGTTTCTGTGGAATACGAAACTCTTTTTATCAAAAGCAATGTGCTTTTCAAAGTCGTTGATGGCTTCAAATACGTTGCGGTAGCTCTGTGAAAGGTTTGAAGTGCGGATGTAGTCTTCAAGATGGCTGTGTCCTGCATATTTTCCGCGGAAACAGTCTGTAATTTCTTTTCTTGCCCAGACATCTTTCTGGTCAATTTCGAGATTCTGTTTAAGGATAAGGATTGCTGTATCCCATTTCTGGTTGTCTTTGTACCAGCCGTAAAGTTCCTGCATGAGGGTAGTTGTTCTGATTTCACCCATGATTTTAGAAATCTTGCGGCGGAGCATCTGGAAGAAGTCAAATTCTTCTGGAATGTTCTGAACAAGTTTTGACCATACTTCCTTGCAGGCATTGTAATTGTTCTGATTGATATAACGCAGGATAGCTTTCTTGTAATAGCTGATTGCATTTTCTTTGTCGCCTGTTTCGTCATAGTGCTCTGCGAGTTCTTTTGCAAGGTCGGCTTCTTCAAAGTCAATTTTTACAAGCTTTACATAAAGTTCCCAGACTTTATCGTCGTTTTCATTTTTATATTCGTTTGCAAGAGTCCTGAGGGCAAACTTATTGTTAGGGTCGTCTGCAAGAATGCTTTCACACAGATAGACAACAATGTTTTCCTTATGGTTTTTCTGGAAAATATCAACAAGAGTTATAAGTGCAGAGTTGTCCAGAGCTCCTTTCTGCAGATCAAGAATTCCGCAGATGTAAAGAGCGATGATGCTGTCTTTTGTATGAGAAAGATGCTCTTCACAAATTTCATGAATCTCATTTACACAGTTTTCATTGCGTGCCTGCTCTACAATATTTGAGAGTTCTTTTAAATCATTCTGTGTGTAATTACCGATTGTTGCACGTGTCCATGTTTCTTCCTTAAGTCTGTCCTGTACGGACTGAATTAAATCTGCCATTTTTTTTGCTCCTGCGTAAGGCCTCTGCCGGCCAGTGTTTAAATTCATCTCAGCTCATGTATGATTGATACACGGCTGAATCCAGAATCTTTATTTTCAACAATATTTCACTGCATCTGTTACTGTTTTCATGTACCAGAGTGTAGTGATCCAATAGTCTGAAATAACAGTTCAGAAGTCGAGGTACAAGAATTTCCGTATTACATGAAGGATCCTTGTATTCGTTTTCTTTCGCGTAAATTTCTTTTTTAAGCTTCATCACTTCCTGTGGTTTAAGCTCTTTTTTTATATTCAGCACTCCGTTAAGAACCCCATAAACGGGAATCCAGTATTGAAGTGCCTTTCCGGAATGTTTTTTTTCTTTTGTAATCTTTATCAGACATTTTATAAGCTCTGAATCAAGAAAACTAAGGTCTATAGATTCCGGGTCAATGTAGAAGGCTTCCCTAAAGAGAAGTTTTCCGTATTTATCTTCTCCGCACAGAGAACAGCAGTCTGCCAGTTCTGCCAGAACGGATGAAAGGTTTGGATAAATTGTGTTCGCTTCCATCAGGAAGGAACGTGCCATATCAAAATTTCCAAGTTTCTTATGGCAGATACCCGCCTTTTTGTAAATTTCTGCCTGCTGATAAGGGTCTTTTTCATCAAGAAGTTCTGTAAATCTTTCCAGAGCCTTAGTAAAAAATCCCTGCTGCACAGCAATCAGAGCCGGTTCGTAACAGTCTTTATCTCTGGAAATATAGGTAAGAAAAGTTTTCCATTCCTGCAGAAGGTCTTCGTTTTTTTCATAAGAATCTTCTGTATTCCTGAGACGCTTTATAGATTCAATCCAGAAAATGCAGCACTTGTTTGTAAAAATAAGCTCTTTGCTGTCTAAATCATTTTCAAAAAGAGTACTTATTATCTTCTGTGCCTCAAAAGGATTTCCTTGTTGTAAAAAGTTCAGGACATCCTTCATTTTTGCTTCTGTCTGAATCTCCATACTGTCTTATTTTCATTTTATATAAGTGCAAGTTATTAGTCAATAAAGATTGTTTAAATTTGGGAAAAATGAGACAAGATTTATACAGCGAAAGTTCTGATATGTCAAGCATTTTTTTTATAAAATTTCTTAACCCTTTTTGATTGTATAAGGATTTGCTTTTTGTTACTATATATAGCAAATGAAAACACCGATTTTAGCTCCGTCGCTTCTTTCTGCAGATTTTGCAAATCTTGGAGCGGCTATAAAACAGATTGAAGATAACAAAGGGACTGCCGTTCATATAGACGTTATGGACGGTCAGTTTGTTCCTGAAATAACTTATGGTCATCCTGTAATACGCAGTGTGCGGCCTCTTACAAAACTTCCCTTTGACGTGCATCTTATGGTTGAAAATCCTGAACGCCAGATTGAAAGCTTTATAGAGGCTGGCGCGGACTGGATTACCTTTCATTATGAAGCAAGTGCTCATGCCCACAGGCTTATTCAGATGATTCATGAAGGCGGAAAGAAGGCAGGAGTTGCAATTTGTCCAGGAACTCCAATTTCTCTACTGTCGGAAATCGTAAAATCTGCCGATATTATATTGGTGATGACTGTCAATCCCGGTTGGGGAGGGCAGAAACTCATTCCGTCCTGTGTAGAAAAAGTTGCTGCACTTAAGAAACTTAGAGAGGAAAAGGGCTATTCTTTCCTTATTTCTGTAGACGGAGGAGTAAATCAGAACACTGTGGCATCTGTTGTTGATGCAGGAACGGACATTGTCGTTTCCGGTTCTGCTTTTTTCAACGGCAGTTTAAAATGGACTTTTTGATTTGTAAAAATTGGAGACGAAAATTAGTATGAAGAAAATTCTGGCGTTTTTACTGGCTGCAGGATTCGTACTTTATGGGGCTGCGGCATCTGAATCTGCAAGCTCTGCTTTTGTAGAAGGCTGCCGTTTTTATTCGGAAGGGGAGTGGGCATCTGCAAAAATGCTTTTAAAAAAGGCTGTAGCATATCCTGAAAATCTTACTCCTGATGTATATTATATGCTTATTTCTGCAGAAGTTTATGATGGCGATTATAAAGGGGCTCTGGATGACTGCAATGTTTATCTGGACTCGTTTCCTGATTCTCTTTATGTATCTAACGTCAGTTTTCAGAAAGGATTTTCTCTCTATAATATGGGCGAATATGAAAAATCCATAATTGCTCTAAGCGATTTCTGTCATCAGTTTGAAGGAAGTGAACTTTATTCTTCTGCACTTTTTTATATCGGAGAGGCACTTTTTGCTTCTTATCAGTATGATGAAGCATCTGCTATTTTTGAAAGAATCGTAACTGAATTTCCTGATGCTCCTAAAGCACCAGCTGCCCAGTATAGAATTGAATCAATCTTACAGAGGGCCAGGGAAGAAAAACTTCTTTATCTTTTAAAACAGACTGGAGAAGAGTATCTTTCTGCAAAAGAAGAATATGAAAAACAGTTAAAAATGTATAATTCAGACTCTGTTAATACAACAAGACAGAAACTTGCGGAAGCAACTTCCAGAAACGAAGAACTAGAAAGGCAGATTCTTGATCTTGAACATCAGCTTTCTGCTGTTAAAACTGAAGAAGCCTATACTTATATCAGTTCAAATGCCGTGAAATATACTGATGATGTAGATGTTCCGAATGCTGAACCTTACGATGAAACAAAGGAACAGATAAAACTCTTAAAACAGAAGGCGCTTGAAGCACAGAAGATGCTTGAAGAGCAGTATTAAAAGGGAGGTTTATTTATGAAAAGAACTTTGATGGGAGCAGGAGTGCTCCTTTTGTCCGTTTTATTTACAAGGCCTCTTGCCGCCCAGGAAGAAGAAAAAAAGAACTATGCGGGCTGGGTTGATGTTTCTGCAAAGGAACTTGAATTTAAAAGCGGAATCGTTCAGATTCGCGTAAAGCCGACACTGGGAACCTTCTGTTTTGCAGTTCTGAATGACAATAATAAGTATGTTCCTGTTCTTTCTACTGCAAATGAATATACTTCTTCCGGCTTTTTTCTGAAGGCTGGAAAAAAGCACTATCGTCTTCTTGCTGCAAAAAATGTTGCAGTATCTGTTTCAAAAATAACACAGGGACTTGCCCTTAACTATAAGGTTGCAAAAACAGCAGACGTTATGTTGAATTTTGAAGCCATTCGGTCAGAAGCTGAAAATGATGTTGATATGATTAAGCTTACGGCTACTGTAAAAAATATGGGGCCTAAAACTGATGTTTTTGCCCTGAAGGCTGTTCTTGATACTGTACTTGGTGAAACTTTTGACTATCATTTTTTTGGAGCAGATAATACACCTATAAAAAATGAAGCCCTCTACCGTTCCGTAAAAGACCAGAGATGGGTTTATTCCAGAAATTCAAATGCTGTAATGCAGATTCTTTTTGACGGAGCAGACATTACAAATCCTCAGATTGTATCACTTGCAAATTATGCAACCTTAGACCAGGGGGGCTGGGAGCCTGATATGGCTGTTTACCGTTCTTTTGATACTGTACTTGCCTATAAAAACTCTGCGGTGGGAATAAACTGGGCAGATGTCAGATTAAAACCGGAGCAGTCGGCTTCTTTTGTTTTTTGTATTGCACTTGAAGCAGACGGAAGAATTCCAAACGGTATTGCTTATGTTGGCGGAAAAGTTCAGGAAGCCGAAGTGCCTGAACCTGAGGCGGAACACGAAGTTATTGCCGCAGAAAAACCTGTGGAATTTCCTAAGAAAAAAGAAGAACCTGCTCCGGCTCCTGTAGACCAGTTTGCTGTCAGACGGGACGTGCAGTTCAATGTAAATAATCTTTCAAAGGAACAGTTAACCCTTGAATATGTTCAGAATCTGATTGACAGAATTTCTGCATTGGAGGAAAATAGTTCTGCTGTTAACCGAAAGGAAATTCTTCAGCTTAATGCAGAACTGGATGCAATTCTATCAGTTCTGAGGCAACAGTAGTTTATGGCAAAGGATGCTATCACTCTTGCTTGGAAAGATATGCGTCGCCGTCATTTTGCAACGGCTATAAAGCGTCTTGAATCCAAAGCAGATGTATATGAAGACAATTTTGAATATTATCTGATTCTCGGAATTGCCTGCCTTTATGTTGGAGACATAGGGGCGGCTTCTTCATATTTGCAGATGGCCCGCAGAATCCGCCTTACGGATACAAGGCTTCTTCTTGCCCAGGCCGCAATTTTTTTGCGCCGTGGAGATTCTGCCCGGGCAATTCAGTATTATCTGGAAATAAAGGAAAACGACCCTGGAAATAAAACTGCAGATGCTGCTCTTGCTTTTATCCGCGTTCATGGTGATTATGATACAATCTGCCGCTGGGTTGATACCGGCCGGATAGAGCAGTTTTATCCGCCTTTAGGTTTTAATCCTGATAAGGTTGCCCTTATTGTTTCTCCACTTCTTGCATGTCTTCTGGGGGTTGCGGTTGTCCTCTTTGCATTCAAGCGTGGGCAGCATTATCCTGCTTACAGGGCAGATTTGAGCCAGCTGGAACTTTCTGCAGAAGAAGCCGGAGATGCAAAAGAAAAAGACCTTACAAATCAGACTTATAAATACATACTGTCAAATAAAGAAATTGTCAGAAAATATAATGATGCCCTGCGTTATTTTCAGTCAAACAGGGATAATGCCGCTCAGATAGAAATAAACAGAATCTTGAATTCTGATGCCGCCCTTTCTATAAAGCAGAAATCCCGTATTCTTGCAGGCTATCTTGAAACTCCTGATTTTGATTCTGTTCAGGATGTGCCCTCTTACACAGAAGTTGCTTCTGAACCTGTGCTTTATATGGACTGCTGGGTAAACTGGGGCGGAAAGATTTCTAATGCCGTTACTTATGATAATGGAAGTTTTGCCTGTGATCTGCTTGTTGGGGATGAAACACTTTCTACTTATGAAGGAAAGGTGTCTGTTCGTTTTGACTCTCCTCGGGATTTTGACGGCACTTCTTATGTTCAGATTTTAGGACAGATTGCCTTTGAAGGTGGAAACTGGTATTTAAAAGGCCGCTCCATCTATCAGAAGGTAAAAAAATAAAAAAAATCAAAAAATTTTTCCAAAAAATTGGTTAAAATGAACAAACTCAGGCCATAATATATATGGGAGGAAGGTGGCTAAATGGATAATTCAGAGAAAATGAAAGCGTTGGAGGCAGCCCGTCTGCAAATTGAAAAGCAGTTTGGACAGGGTGCCATTATGAAACTTGGTGATAAAGCTGATGCAGCCGGAATTGAAGTAATTCCTTCCGGTTCCATTCTTCTTGATGAAGCACTTGGAATCGGCGGATACCCTAAAGGCCGTGTAATTGAAATGTACGGCCCTGAAAGTTCGGGAAAAACAACTCTTGCACTTCATGCTATTGCCGAATCACAGAAACTTGGTGGTGTTGCAGCTTTTGTTGATGCTGAACATGCCCTGGATCCTGTATATGCAAAGAATCTGGGCGTAAACATTGATGAACTTTGGGTTTCTCAGCCGGATACTGGTGAGCAGGCACTTGAAATTACAGAAAATCTTGTAAGAAGTGGTGCTGTAGACATAGTTGTTGTAGACTCTGTTGCGGCCCTTACCCCGGAAAAAGAAATTGAAGGCGAAATGGGTGATGCCGTAATGGGTATGCAGGCCCGCCTTATGAGCCAGGCTCTGAGAAAACTTACTGCAGTTATCGGAAAGTCAAACTGTATCGTAATTTTCATAAACCAGATCCGTATGAAGATTGGTGTTATGTTCGGTAATCCTGAAACTACAACTGGTGGACAGGCCCTTAAGTTCTACTCATCTGTTCGTCTTGAAATCAGGCGTATTGAAACAATTGACGGTAAAGGTGATGAAGATGCTCTTGGAAACCGGGTACGCGTAAAGATTGTAAAAAATAAGGTTGCGCCTCCTTTCAGAAAGTGCGAACTTGACATTTACTTTGGAAAAGGAATTTCTTCTGCCGCAAGTCTTCTTGATTCTGCCGTAAAGCATGGAATTATTGACAAGCGCGGTGCCTGGTACAATATGGGTGAAGAAAAAATCGGTCAGGGTAAAGAGAATACCGTAAAATTTATTGAAGAGCACCCTGAAATTGCAGCAGACATTGAACAGAAAGTTCGAGCAATAGTTTTCCCTGGTCAGGTTCTTAAAGATAAGGACGGTAATGCCGTAGACAAAAAGAAGACTGCAAAAACAGCAAAGTCTGCGGAAAAATCAGAAGAAACTGATTCTGTAACAGAAAAAGACGCATTGTTCTAAAAATGAAGCGTGTTTTATTGGGGCTGGGTTCAAATAGAAGTTTTGAGGGAAAATCTCCTGTGGAACTTCTTTTTTGTGCCCGGACGGAACTTGAACAGCATTTAGACGGCCTTTCTTTTTCATCGCTTTACAGAACGCCTGCAATGTATGTAAAAAATCAGGAAGATTTTTATAATATGGCAGCAGTAGGTTATGTAAGCGATGAAAAAGACCCATTTGACTTTCTTCATATTATAAATGAAATAGAAGCAAAATATGGCAGGGACCGTTCCAAGGAAATACGTTTTGGCCCTAGAAGTCTGGATATAGACATTGAGCTCTTTGGGAATGAAAAAATAAATCATCCTGACCTTCAGATTCCGCATCCGAGAATGCAAGAAAGAGCATTTGTTCTTATTCCGGCTATTGAGATTTTGACAGATTCTGCCGATGTTTTAATAAGAGATAAATACATTTCCGCGCTGGAAAAAATTACCAGAGAAGGTGGTGCAGACGGAATTGTGAAAGTAGGTGGATGTCAGAATGGAAAAGGAACAGACAGCTGTAGCAACAAAACATGCATATAAGGCAGGAGAATTTGAAGGTCCTCTTGATTTGCTTTGGGCTTTAATCAGAGAAAGTAAGGTAAATATCTATGATATTCCTATTGCGCAGATTACAGAGCAATATCTTGAATATCTTGATTATGCCGTACAGACCGATTTGGGAGACCTGTCTGAATTCTACAGCTGGGCTGCAAAACTTATTTATATAAAAAGCAGAATGCTTCTTCCTGTAGAAGTTGCTTTTGATGACGATGATGAAGAAGACCCTCGTCGGGAACTTGTTGATAAACTTATTGAATATCAGAAATTTAAGAAACTGACTTCTCTTATGGAAGAGCAGGAAGATGATTCTGAATGGAATTTTGAAAGGAAAAAGATTCAGAGGGTTCTTCCTTTTGATGAAAGTGACAATATGTGGGAAGAAGTGGACACATGGGATCTGCTGCAGCAGATGCAGAGCATGTTTAAGTCCATTATGAGTCAGTATTCCAATGAAAAAATACTGAATATGTATGAGGAAATTTCTGTTAATGAAAAAATCACCCTCATGAATGAACTTCTGGAAAACAAAAAAGAATGTATGTTTACAGACCTTTTGACCCGCCCCGGGAATGAAATGGATGTAATATGTGCCTTTATGGCAATTCTTGAAGCGGTAAAATTCAGAATGATTAGAATTTTGCAAAACAGGCTTTTTGGTGATATAAAAATTTGTGAACGCGAGGACAGGGATGGTTATGTTCCTGCGGAAGAGGATTTAACAAGTAATTAGAGGAATAAAATGGATTTTAATAAAGAAACAGCACTTGTAGAAGCCATTCTTTTTCTTGAAAGTGAACCGCTCACAGAAAAGGTTCTTTCAAATAAAGCCCAGCTTTCAGAAGAAGTTGTAGAAAAGTGTCTTGAAAAACTTAAGGAAAAATATGCGGCAGAAGAAAGCGGAATTGAACTTTCTATGATAACCGGCGGCTGGTGCCTTACTCCTAAAAAGGAATACTGGGAAGTATTGAAGGAATTTTATGGTTCAAAAAGGGAAGGCCGGCTTTCAAAATCTGCAATGGAAACTCTGGCTATTATTGCCTATTCACAGCCAATTACACGTGCAGAAATTGAACAGATTCGTGGTGTTGGTGTTGATAATATGATAAGGCTTCTTTTAGAAAGAAACCTGATAAAAGAAGTTGGAAAAAAAGAAGCCCCGGGCCGTCCTACTCTGTTCGGAACTACCAAGGAATTTTTAAAGCTTTTCCGCTTGAATTCTATTGCGGAATTGCCTAAACTTGATGAAGATGAACAAGAGAGGTTCGAACTTGCCCGATAAAGTTAATGAAAAAGATGAAATCAGACTGCAGGCCTATCTGGCGCACTGTGGAGTTGCAAGCAGACGAGCAAGCGAACAGATAATCTTAGACGGAAGGGTGGCTGTAAACGGCAGTGTTGTTACAGAACTGGGAACAAAAGTTTCTTCTTCTGATTCGGTTGCTGTAGACGGAAAACAGGTTCACCTTGAAGAAAAGATGCGTTATATACTGCTGAATAAACCGGCAGGTTTTGTCTGTTCTGCATCTGATGAAAAAGGCCGTCAGGTTGCAGCGGATCTGCTGAAAGATGCCTACAGGGAGCGCCTTTATAATGTAGGCCGCCTTGATATGTACAGTAAGGGAATGATTTTCTTTACTAACGACGGTAATTTTGCAAAAATCCTTTCACATCCTTCAAGCCAGCTTGAAAAAGAATATATAGTAGAAACCAGTCAGGATATACCGGAAGATTTTTCTTCCCGCTTTGAAAAAGGAATCCGGGTAGAAGACGTTTTTTATAAATGTAAGAGATGCGAAATCTTAAAGCCTAGAAAAGTAAAAATAGTTTTGATAGAAGGAAAAAACCGTGAAATCAGAACTGTTTTGGAAAGTCAGGGAATCGGTACGCGCTCTCTTGTCCGCGTGAGGATTGGAAACGTTCATCTTGATGAATTAAAGCCTGGTGAGCACCGCGAACTTACAGAACGCGAAGTAAAAGGCTTACTTAATTTGTGTGGGGTAAATAAATGATTATTGCAATTGACGGACCGGCAGGAACAGGAAAAAGCACGATAGCATCAATGCTTGCAGAAAAACTTAATATTACTTTTTTGAACAGCGGCGGTTTTTACCGTACGTTTACAATCGCAATTCTTGATGCGGGAATTGATTATAAAGACGAAGAAAAAACGGTGAGCTTCTGTAAAGAGCAGAAAGTTGAATACACAAAAGACAGTCATTTTATTCTGAATGGAAATGACGTAACAGCCCACCTTCATGATGACCGGGTTGCCAAAAATGTTGCCCAGATAAGTGCAATTGTTCCTTTGCGACATTATGTAAATGAACTTATGCGCGAAATTACAAAGAGCCTCAGCATAGTTTGCGAAGGCCGGGATATGACGACCGTTGTTTTTCCCAATGCAGAATGTAAGGTTTATCTTGATGCCAGTGCAGCCGTTCGTGCCCGCCGTCGTTTTGACCAGGGGGTCAGCAGCATGACTCTGGAAGAAATTCAGAAATCTATCGAAGAAAGGGATGAAATAGACAAAAATAAGAAGGAAGGAGCTTTGAAAATTGCCCCTGATGCCTTATATATTGATACTTCTAACTTGACGATAGACAATGTTTGTGAGATAATATTAAAACAAATTTCATAATTAAAAGGTTTCAGAATGGAAGAAATGGAAGTGGAAAAGGAAGAAGCTCAGAACTCCATGAGCAATTTCGAGACACAGTTAGACGCATACGACTTTGCCGCACCTCAGGCTGGTCAGTTGGTAGAAGGAACAGTTGTTCAGGTTACTGGTGACTATGTTTATGTTGATATCGGTGATAAGTCAGAAGGTTTAATCCCTGTAGAGGAGTTTGCAGACGAACTGCCAAAGGTAGGGGATAAGGTACAGTCATTGTTGACAGGTCACAATCCTAATGGACCTGTGCTTTCAAAGAGAAAGGCTGATTCAAAGCGCTATTTGAAAGAGATTCAGACAGCTTGGAAGGACAAGACTCCGGTAGACGGAAAAATTACAAAGATTGTCAAGAGCGGCTATGAGGTTGATTTAGGCATTGACCGTGCTGCATTCCTTCCTATCAGTCAGGCTGATTCAGAAAAAATCGAAAAACCAGAAGAACTTCTTGGACTAAAATCCAAGTTCTATATCGAGCGTCTGTATTCAGACAGCAAGCTCAACCCGGTTGTTAACCGCCGCAAGTATCTTGAAGAACAGATTGATACAAAGCGCGATGCTTTCTTCAATTCAGTTCAGATTGGAGACACTGTAAAGGGAACTGTAAAGAGTTTCACAAGTTTTGGTGCCTTCATTGATTTGGGTGGTTTTGACGGACTCCTTCATATCAATGATATGTCTTGGGGACACGTTGCCCGTCCAAAGGATTTTGTAAAGAAAGGTCAGGAAATTGAACTTAAGGTTATCCGCCTTGACCCTGCAGAAAAGAGAATTAATCTTTCTCTCAAGCACTTCTCAGAAGATCCTTGGATTCACTTTGAAGAAAAGTATCATGTAAATGACATCGTAAAGGGTAAGGTAACAAAACTTACAGAATTCGGTGCATTCGTTGAACTTGAAGAAGGAATTGAAGGTCTTGTTCATATTTCTGAGTTCTCTTGGACAAAGAAAGTAAACAAGCCGTCTGATATGGTTTCTGTTGGACAGGAAGTTGAAGCAATGATTCTTGGCTATGATATTCAGGCTGGTCGTGTTTCACTCGGTTTCAAGCAGGCTACAGATAATCCTTGGGATACAATTGCAGAAAAATATCCAGTTGGAAAGAAAGTTTCCGGTAAAGTTGTAAAGATTACAAATATCGGTGCTTTTGTTTCTCTTGAAGAAGGCATTGACGGCTTCCTCCATGCAGATGACATTTCTTGGACAAAGAAAGTTAAGCATCCTGGAAGTGAACTTTCTGTAGATCAGGAAATTGATGCAGTAATCCTTGAATGCGACACAGAATCTCGCCGCATAAAGATTGGTATCAAGCAGCTTACAGATGATCCATGGAAGGCATTTGCAGAAGAATACAAGCCGGGTTCAACTCTTGAAGGTGAAATTACATCAATCACTGATTTTGGAATCTTTGTAAAGGCTCCGAACGGAATTGAAGGTCTTGTAAATAAATCTAACCTTAGCGATGATAAGGATGTTCCTTTTGAGGAAGCCGTAACAAAGTACAAGGTTGGAGATAAAATCAACGTATTTGTAGTTGACGTAAAAGTTGAGAAAGAGCAGGTTGCATTCTCTGTACGCGAATATAAGAGAAAGCAGCAGCGTGATGAGATTTCTCAGTACATGTCAAGTGCGAATGATGATGCTGACGGAGCATACACTCTTGGAGATATGCTTAAGTCACAGAAAAATGACTAATTCACTTACGGCAGTCTTGTAACTTGCCGGAGTGTAAAATATTTTTCATAAAAACGCATTGCATGTCTTGATGTGCAATGCGTTTTATTTAGGTTGAATGAGTAAGAATATAGCTCCTTTTGTAGGAAACAGCAATTTTGTAAATGAAATAAAATCCCTGCTTCCGACCCTTTCTTCTAACAATGCATCTGTACTGCTTGTGGGGGAGCGGGGTAGTGGAAAACGCCTGATTGCTCAGCATATTCATTATGAAACTGCAAGGAATTTTGGTTGTTTCTTTGAAGTAAACTGCAAGTCTTTCACTGAATTTCAGATTCTGGAATCTTTTGATACTGTGGAAAAACTTGTCACTTATAATCAAAGGGTAACGCTTTTTATAAGTTTCATTGATGAATTAAGTCCTGCTGCTCAGGAAAAACTTCTTTCTCTTGTAAAATTGCATGCAAATAAAGGTGCTGGAATAAAACTTATAACTTCAACCGAAGTATCTTTGGAAGCCTGCGTTTCTGCAGAAAAGTTTTCTTCTGATTTGTTCTACAGACTGAATGCGGTTGTTTTAAATGTAATTCCGCTCAGACAGAGAAAGGAAGATATTCTTCCAATTGCAAAAAGCTGTATGGAATCCTTCAGTAAAAAATCTGGATATGGATTTAATCAGTTTTCAGAAGAAGCAATATCAGCCCTGGAAAACAATTTCTGGGGTGGAAATATTGATGAACTTTTTAATGCTATACAGCGCGCTTTTATAGTTGGTCAGCCGCCTGTTATAAAGTCTTCTGATTTGGGATTCAATAATATGGATTCGGCAATAAGAAATGTTACCGAGGTTGAACTGGCTGATAGAAGTTTGAAGAATGCTCTTGATGCCTTTAAGAAAGAGTATCTTACAAAGATTCTTGAAGAAAACGGGTGGAATCAGACAAAAACTGCCCGGGTACTAGGAATTCAGCGGACTTATGTGATAAGATTAATGAACGAATTACAGATCCGCAGAAAATAAAATGAGGTGTATAAAAAAATGACTGAAAATACAGAAAATCAGACAGCAAGTTTAAAATTAAATTCTTTGATTGAATCAAAGAAGAAAATCTTTATTGCAGTATTAATCATACTGCTTTGTTGTATTGTTGCCTTTATCGTTTGTACTGTTGTATTGAATAACGCTAAAGTTTCAAATCTTACAGCCCTTGATGATATTTCATATACCCTTACAGAAGGTTCTGCTTCTCTTGAAGAAAGTGAATTGACTGCCAGACGTATAGATGCCCTTGAAAAACTTGAACAGTATAATTCAAAGGGTGGAATTGTAGGTGCACGTTCAAACATGCTTACAGCAGATATTCTTTATCAGCAGAATAAATATTCTGAATCTGCAGAAGCATGGAAGAAAACTGCTGAAAAATCAGCAAAAACATACATTGAGCCAATTGCCTATTACAATCTTGCCGTATGCTATGAAGAACTCGGTCAGATTGCAGATGCTTCTGATGCATATAAAAAGGCTGCGGATAACAAGGATTTTATTCTTAATACACATGCAGCTTTTTCTTACGGACGCACTCTTGAAGCATTGGACAAGGCTTCTGAAGCATTTGCGGCATATTCTGACTTGTATGACAGAAATCCTGATGATACATGGGCTAAACTTGCAAAAACAAGAATGCTTCTTCTTCAGACAGAAGGAAAAGTAGAGTAAATTTTATGAATAATAATGCATATCGGACTTTTGGAAAATTATATTTAACTGTCTTGGTATGCATTTCTTTTTTTTCCCCTTTCTTGTTTTTATCCTGCGGACTGGATGTTTATTTTATCCTTCCGGCCCCTTCTTCCGTAAATCATACTCCTGTAATTTCTTATAGTTATGACAATGCTTATTTTGAATTTTTTACTAATGAAAATTTTGAAAATACCGGTGGAGTAAGCTTTAAGGGAACGGAAGTATATTATAAAATTTACAGCAGCAGTTCGGTTATGACAAGTGAGGTGGAAACTCTTCAATCTCTTGCCAGTAGTGATGATACAAGTTCTACTGCCCCTACCAGACTTATCACTTCTTACGGTTACAAGGCTTTGAGAGTGCAGAATTCAACGGAAAGCCCTTTGATAAGCTTTTCAGGTCATTCTCAGTTGGTTTATATTCGTCTTTCAGATTACTTGGATATGGATGAATATTCGGCAAAGATTCTTGTTGACGGGGAAAATATATATGATTCAGATACAAGGATGATTCCTGTAAGAAACATTTCTGAACAGGGAACCTTTAATTTTGGAAGGTCTGGCACAAAAGATTTGGTTCCTAAATCTACTGATGATGATGTAAAGTATACTTCAATGAGTGACGGAAATAAATGGTATGTGGCTATGTTTGCCGTAGCAGTTGGAATGGATTATCTTTATACACCTCATTACAGTAATATCTTGTACCTTGGTGCAGTGACTATAGATGCTGATTCTGAAAATAACTGATGTTTAACGATAAGATTGAAAAAAAAGAGGATGCCTAATAAGTATAGTCATTTTAAACTTATTAGGCATCCTCTTTTTTTGACGCTTGGCAGAATCGAACTGTCGACCTACTGCTTAGAAGGCAGTTGCTCTATCCAGCTGAGCTAAAGCGCCGAATGAAAAATACTATATCACAAATTGGCTTTTGTTTCAAGAGGTTTGCCCAGCATTTCTTTCATGGTGCGCCAGCCAAGCATTGCGCATTTTACGCGGGCCGGCATGTGGGAAATGTCCTGCAGGGCGGCTGCTTCGTCCAGACGTTCCAGGTCTTCTTCCGTTACTTCGTCTTTTATCATGCGGTCAAAAATATCTGCAAGCTGAAGGGCTTCTTCCTTTGTTTTTCCGATTACCAGGTCTGCCATCATGTCTACGCTGGCCTGAGAAATTGCACAGCCGCTTCCTGTAAAAGAGGCATCTGTGATTACGCCCTTTTCGTCCAGCTTCATCTGCAGGGTAATCTGGTCGCCGCAGCTAGGGTTTACGCCTTCAAGACAGAAGGTTGGGGTGTCCATATCTGCTTTGTGGCTTGGATTTATGTTATGTTCGTTCAGGATTTCTCGGTATAGTTCTTTTGTATCCATAGAGTAAAATATACTGAAAAAAAAGGAAAAAGTCACTTAAAATATATTTTTCGTGGTGGAACTTTATTTATTGTAATTTTAGGGAACTTTTGAGGAAGGGGAAGAGTAGATTCCCCGGTCAAGCCGGGGAATGACCGGGCACATCTGACGTGAAGTCCGTGTTAGGCCGGGGAATGACCGGGCACATCTGACATGAATCCCCGGGGAAAGGGGGCGTGTGAGAGAGTGTGTGTGTGGTTCCTAGTCCTTAAAACCTGACCATTCGCGGAGTCTTGCTGCTTTTTCCAGAAAGATGTCTACTTCTTCTTCGGTGTTGTAAAAGTAGAGGCTTGCACGGGCAGTTGCAGTCTGCTGTAAATACTGACCAAGCGGCTGTGCGCAGTGGTGACCGGCACGGATGGCAATATGCTCTTCTGAGAGCAGGGTTGCAACATCGTGAGGGTGAACTCCGTCTACGGTGAAGGTTACGATTCCGCAGCGTTTGTTGCCATCCTTAGGGCCGATTATGTTTATGTGAGGAATATTCTTCATTCCTTCTATAATGCGGCAGGCAAGGGCGGCATCATGCTTTTCTATATTTTCAAGACCAATGCTCTGAATATAGCGGATTGCCGCTGCCATTCCAACGGCATCTCCTGCACTTACGGTTCCCGCTTCAAACTTGTGGGGAACTTCTGCCCAGGTTGCTTTTTCGCGGGTAACGTATTCAATCATCTCGCCACCGCGCAAAAATGGCTCCATTTCTTCAAGCAGGGCACGCTTTCCGTACAGGGCGCCAATCCCCATAGGCCCGCAGAGTTTATGTCCGCTCATTGCGAAGAAGTCGGCATCCATGTCCTGTACATCCACTTTCATGTGGGGAGCAGACTGGGCTCCGTCTACAATAAAGATGGCCCCTGCAGCATGGGCGGCTTGACCCAGTTTTTTTACAGGATTTGTAACGCCAAGAACATTGCTTACATGAACGACAGACACAATTTTTGTGCGAGGGCCGATTTTTGCAGCAATTTCTTCATCACTGATAAGACCGCTTTCCTTGTCGCATTCCATAAATACCAGCTTTGCACCGGTTTTCTTAGCAACCATCTGCCAGGGAACGATATTTGAATGGTGTTCCATGATTGTAACGCAGATTTCATCCCCTTCGTGAAGATTGTTGAGTCCCCAGCTGTAGGCTACAAGGTTCAGGCTTTCGCTTGCATTGCGGGTAAAAACTATTTCTGCAGCTTCCCTGGCATTTATGAATTTTGCCGTGGTTTCGCGGGCGTTTTCGTAGGCAAGGGTAGCCCTCTCGCTTAGTGAATAAAGCCCACGCAGAGGGTTTGCATTTTCTGTAGCATAAAAGTGGGTCATGGCATTAAGGACAATAAAAGGACGCTGGGCTGTTGCCGCAGTATCAAAATATATGAGCCCTTTGTTTTCTCCTGCTTCATTTTCATCTATTGCCTTAAAAAAAGGAAAGTCTTTTCTGTATTTGTTTTCCATATTATGCCATGCTCCTATATTTAAATGCCTGTTTTAAATGGCTGAAAGAAATTCTTTGATTTCTTCCTGAATGCTTTCGGCTCCGATTTTGTCTGCAGCGGCCTGAATCTTTGCTTTTGAAAGAAGTTCTTCGGCAAGAGCCTGGTCTATTCCATGTGACTGAAAGTAGAAAAGAACATCTTTTGAAAGTTTTCCGATTGTTGAACCGTGTTCGGCAGAAATGTCGTCTTCTCCGCAAAGAATAATCGGGGCAGATTTTTCGATTGCATCTGGTGAAAGGTTCAGTGTGTTTTCCATTTCGTTTCCAACTGAACCCGAGCAGCCTGTTACCATGTCAATAGTTCCGCGGTAAACCTTAGTTGACTTATCTTTAATGGTTCCGTCTGTAAACATATCGCAGGTAGTTTTCTTGCCCTTGTGAACGACAGTCTGGTTTGTATCAAGATACTGGTCGTTACGGCAAAGATAGCCCATGTGGGAAGTAAAGTCTGAGCGTGAGCCTAGAAGTGTGGTGTGGAAGCCCTGGTCTACATGAGAGCCGCCAAGTTCAACAGATATGAACTTCATTTTTGCGTCTGCTCCAAGACTTGCAGCTGTTTCGTCTATCTGATTCATTGCTGAACCCAGCAGCTGAACTTTTGAAATCTGAATTTGTGCATTTTCTTCTAGAAAAACTTTTGTAAGAAGGGCAGTCATGCCGCCTGCATCTTTTTCTGAAGAAGAAACGATGATAACTTCTCCCTTTGAATCTGGCAGGGCGTGAATTATCTGCTGGCAGCATTCGTTACAGCCGTCTGGCGATTCAAGGCGGATAATCAGAGGCTCTTTAAGAGTTCCCTTGATTGTGTAGATTTTACCTTCCTTGGCATTTTCGCTGATAAGACTTGCCGCCTCGCTTCCGATGGAATACTGAGGCTCTTCCAGCTCTGTAGAAACTGCCTTGCCTTTTGTAAGGCTTACTCCCTGTGGAAGTTTTTCTTCTTTACCAGAGTTTTCTGTAAAAGAAGGATTTACCTGGATGGTATCGTTATTTATTTTCATCCAATGCCATGTAAGGTAGGTGATTGGATTTAAGTTTAAGTTTTCTGTCATACAAACCTCTTATAATAAGGTTAAGCTAAAAATTGCTTTCGCAATTTTTTTGCGCTTTGCTATTTAACACCGGCCGCCAGCGGCCTTACTCACATATTTCCGTGCATTTCAAGACGAATTAAATTATTCATCTCTACTGCGTATTCAAGCGGAAGTTCCTTGCTGACCGGATTTGCAAATCCGCTTACTATCATGCTTCGGGCTTCTTCTTCGCTGATTCCGCGGCTCATCAGATAGAAGATGGCATCACTGGAAATGCGTCCGATTTTTGCTTCGTGTCCTACATCACATTCATCTGTCATAATCTGCATGGCAGGAATGGTATCGCTGCGGCTCTTGTTGTCGAGCATGAGGCTTTCGCAGCTTACACTGGTCTTGCTTCCCACAGCCTTTTTGTCTACATAGACTGCAGAACGGTAAATGGAAACGCCGCCGCCCTTTGAAATGGACTTTGTAGAAATAAGGCTTGAAGTTTCCGGCGCAAGATGAACCATTTTTGCACCTGTATCAAGACTCTGACCGGCTCCTGCAAAAGTAATTCCTGTAAATTCTGCTTTTGCTCCCCGGCCTACAAGGTCGCTTTCCGGGTAGAGGTAAGAAATATGAGAGCCAAAAGAACCTGAAACCCATTCAATGGCTCCTCCTTCTTCAACCTTTGCACGTTTTGTGTTCAGGTTGTACATATTCTTAGACCAGTTTTCTATGGTTGAATAGCGCAGGTGGGCACCTTTTTTTACAAAAAGCTCTACGGCTCCTGCGTGAAGGTTTGCTTCGTTGTATTTTGGAGCGGAACAGCCTTCTATAAAGTGCAGGTCTGCACCTTCGTCTACGATAATCAGAGTGTGCTCAAACTGACCGGCGCCTTTTGCATTCAGGCGGAAATAAGACTGAAGCGGGAAACTTAAGTGTACGCCTTTTGGAACGTAAACAAAAGAGCCTCCAGACCAGACTGCTCCGTGAAGGGCTGCAAATTTGTGGTCTTTTGGAGTGATGAGGGTCATAAAGTATTCTTTTACCATTGGCCCCCATTCGGGAGATTTTAAGGCTTCTTCAAAACCCAGGTAAATTACACCCTGTTTTGCAACTTCATCCTGAACGTTGTGGTAAACCAGTTCTGAATCGTACTGGGCTCCCACACCTGCAAGAGATTTTCTTTCTGCCTCCGGGATTCCAAGTTTTTCAAAAGTTTCCTTTATGTCGTCTGGAACGTCTTCCCATTTTCCGCTCATCTGGGTTTTTGGACGTACATAAGTTGCAATATTTTCTACGTGAAGCCCTTCGATTGAAGGCCCCCATTTTGGCACTTTAAGCTGATTGTATGTTTCAAGCGACTTTAGACGGAATTCCTTCATCCAGTCGGGGTCGCCTTTTTCTTCGCTGATTTTCTTTACGATTTCCGGGGTAAGACCTGCTTCCATGCGGTAGGTATTTTCTTCGGTCTCTTCATAGCGGAAGTCGTAAAAATCGCGGTTTATATCGTCTATCTTTGTTTTTTCTTCCATAAGGCTTTATTTAATAAACTCTTCAAATCCCTTTTCGTTAATCTGGTGGAATAATTGTCCGTCTCCAGTTTTTACGATGTGACCTTTTACAAGAACGTGAGTGTAGTCAACGTCCAGACCTTCAAGAATCTTTGTACTGTGGGTGATGATAAGGAGCGAGCCGTTAGTCATCTTTTTGTATTCTTCGATTCCTTTTGAAACTACGCGTACGGCATCTACGTCAAGCCCGGAGTCTGTTTCATCAAGAATTGCAAAATCCGGTTTGAGCATCAGAAGCTGGAGAATTTCGCTCTTTTTACGCTCTCCGCCAGAAAAACCTACGTTCAAATCTCGTTTTGCGTAGTCCGGATTCATATCCAGAATCTGCATACAGCGCTGAAGCTCTTTCTGGAACTGGAAAAGTTTTACCCTTTCGCCAGTTTTCTGCTGGATGCTTGCGCGTATAAAGGATTCAAGACTGATTCCTGGAATTTCAAGCGGACTCTGGAAAGACATGAACATGCCGGCTTTTGCACGCTTGTCGGCAGTGTCTTCCGTAATGTCCTGATCCTTGAAGATAATTTTACCGCCGGTAATTTTGTAAACAGGGTTTCCCATAAGGGTGTTTCCCAGTGAAGATTTTCCGGCTCCGTTTGGTCCCATCAGAACGTGAGTTTCGCCCTGACCGATTTTTATATTGAGGTCATTGAGAATCTGTTTTCCGTCCTCAAGACCTGCATTCAAATTAATAACATCTAACAACATGCTATTAATATACTAAAAAAATAGGTTGTAGACAATATGATTTTCAGTCCTAAAACATGATATATAAATTTAACTTAAAAATGGCTTCCGGTCGTGATTCATGGTTCAAAAACGCGCAATATTGCGCTAGACGCTGTTTGTGGTAAAGGAACTATTAAACTGCTCTGCTATGCCCGAAAGCCTTTTCAGCCTTGGTTTCACTACGCTTCATCAGATTTTTAACATGCCTTTCTTTTATGCGTTTGCCCTGGGGAAAATTTGTTGATATAATGGTGGAATGAATCACAAGAATTTTGTTTTTTTTGACTGCGAGTGCGCCAATACTTTTGAGGGCGTTGGAAAAATCTGTTCGCTTGGTTATGTTATTTGCGATGATGATTTGAATGTGATTGAAAGTGAAGACGTTGTAATGAATCCTGAATGTGAATTTGACTGGTATCTCTTTTCGGGAAAGGGTGGAATAAAGCTTGCCTATTCAAAGGATTATTTCAGGATTAAGCCCAATTACGAAAGTTATTACAAGGATATAAAAAAACTTTTTACTACGGGCAACCGATATATTGCGGGCTTTGCAGTTTCCAATGACGTGGGCTTTGTAAACGATGCAAATGAGAGGTACAATCTGCCTTATATTCAGTTCCGCGCTTTTGATCTGGAGCGTTATCTGGAGCGAAAGTACGGTAAAAAGCAGAAACTTGTTGAATGGGCCCAGGAATTTGGAGTGAATATTGCAAAGTTTCAGAGTCATAAGTCTGTGGATGACGCAATGATGACCATGCTCTGCTTAAAGGCTGAATGCATGAAGAGCGGGATTTCTGTGGAAGCTCTTCTGACTTCAAAAGAAGGCAGGGAATGTTTTGTTTCCAACGAGCAGATTCTGGAACAGGCTGCCGAGCGGGCTTACAGAAAGGAAATGAAGGCAAAAATTGAGCGTCTTTACGGAAAGTTTTCGCCAAAACCTCGTTTTAAGACTATTCTTGGCAATAAGTATGAGCTTGATAAAAAAGTCCTGCGTGATGTGGATTATGCTTTTGAACTTGTTAAGCAGATTTATGATAACGGAGGGGCAACTTTTGAGCACGTTGGCGGAGGAAGTGGTCAGTCAAAATCTGAAAGTTTTATAGTTTTTGAAAATCTTCCTGACAATCCTAATCTTCTGGCAAAATTAAAGGACAGGGGTGTAAAAGCAATTTCTCTTGAAGAATTAGAGTCTGTCTTAAAATAATTTTTTGCGAGTTTTATATGTTGGAAATAATAAAATTGATTTGTGTAGGAACCGTTATCGGGATGGCAAATGTAATTCCTGGCGTTTCTGGCGGAACTCTGGCTGTGGTTTTTAATATTTATGACCAGTTTGTAAATGCAATTACTTTTAATGTAAAAAGAATCTGGGCTAATAAAAAATTTGTTTTTCCTCTGCTTGGAGGAATGGCTCTGGGGGTACTGATTTTCAGTAAACTGATTACGGTTCTTTATACTCATTTTCCTTTTCAGACTAACTGTTTTTTTACAGGCCTTATTATAGGAAGTATTCCTCTTCTTTTTTCTCTGATGATTTATGGCGGTCAGAAAGAAAAAGATAGTCCGAAGCCTGCTTTTTCTGCAGCAGGAATCATAAGTCTTTTTGTATGTGTGGCTGCAGGTTTTGCTCTTCTGCTTACTTTTAATTATCTGGAATCTCTTTTTAATGGAGTTTCTGCCTCTAATCAGATTCTGCCGCCTCTTTCTGTAAAATTAACCCTGCGTATTTTTATTGCGGGCTTTATCGGAGCAATCGCGATGATTGTTCCGGGAATTTCTGGCTCTCTTTTAATGCTGATGATGGGTGTCTATACTACCGTTATTACGGCAATTCCTTCTCTTTTTATTCCGGACACGGCCCTTCATGCTCTGCTGCTTCTTCTTCCAAATGGAATCGGGGTTCTTTTAGGCCTTGTATGCGGTGCAAAATTAATCAGTCTTCTTTTGAAAAAACTTCCTCACCAGACTTATGCTGTCATTTTTGGACTTATTTTAGGTTCTGTGATTGCGGTTTTTCCGGGCTTTTCGGGCTTTGCGTCTTTAGCAGGCTGTATTTCTTCTGTTTTCTGCATTGCACTGGGCTTCTTCATGGCTTTCTTTTCTTCAAAATTGTAATGGCTCTGTAACTGATTGCCATTCTTTCTGCAATTCAATATTATAGAAAGAACATTTATATTTTACATAGCTGATTTCCGACTTGCCGTTCTTCGCTAGAGTGGCGGTGAGCTCGCCCGGATGTTCGGGGAAACTGCGGACTTTGGCAAGGTGGTTTTTATGGTAACATTAAAATTTGGTGGTACGTCAATGGCAAATGCCAGACGTATTTTGGCTTCTGCGGATATTATTATTAACCGTGCGAAAGAGGACAGAATTTCTGTAGTGGTAAGTGCTGCGGCTGGTGTTTCTAATACCCTTCAGTCGGCAATTGATGCCTGTACAGGTGGAATTGCAGGCACTAATTATGTTTCAGATTTACGCAATACCCATAATGAAATCTGTCTGGAACTTCAGTCTAAACTTCCGGGTTTTGATGCTGAAAAAGTCATGACCCGCTTGGAGCCGAATTTTGTTGAACTGGAAAAACTCCTTGCCGGCTGTGTTTCTTTTGGCGAGTGTCCTGATACTGTACACTGCCGTATTATGGGTATGGGAGAACTTCTCTCAGCTCCTATTATGGAAAATGTTCTTCTTGCAAAAAAGCAGAGCGTAATCTTCCTTGACAGCCGTAAATTTGTTTTCACTACAGGAAATCAGAAAGAGGGGGAGGCTGATTATTCTGCATGTAACGAAGCCTGCGCTCCTTTCCGTGACGGTGCTTCACCTCAGCAGACCCGCATTCTTTTGTTCCCGGGCTTTATCTGTACATGGAGCGGCGGAACAGGAACTAAGCCTGTTATGGGCTTGCTTGGCCGCAACGGTTCTGATTTTTCTGCCGCAATTATTGGTGCCTCGCTCCGTGCAAAGCGCGTTGAGTTCTGGACTGATGTTGACGGTGTTTATACTGCTGACCCTCGCGTTGTAAAGGACGCAATCCTTGTAGACGATATGTCTTATGAAGAGGCTATGGAGCTTTCATTCTTTGGTTCTAAGGTTCTGCATCCAAAAACAATCGCTCCTCTGCAGGCAAAGGGAATTGAAGCCTGGAGCCTGAACAGCCACAATCCTTCTGCCCGCGGAACACGTATTGGTAAGGGGCCTTTTGAAAGCCGCGGTAAATCAAGCATCTGCGGTATTTCTTCTTTGAAACACGTTTCCATGATTAGCGTGGGCGGTTCACTTATGCGCGGCCGCACCGGCATGGCAAGCAAGATTTTCTCTGCCGTTTCTTCTGCAGGCAGCTCTATTCTTTTGATTACTCAGTCTTCTTCTGAATATACAATTTCCTTCTGTGTACGCGACAGCGAGGCAGATGTAGTAAAGGATGCTCTTGAAGCTAAGTTTGAGCTTGAAATCCGCGAAAAGCTGATTGACGCAATTGACGTTCGCAAGGACTGCGCAATTGTAAGTGTTGTTGGCGACGGCATGATTGCCAACCGCGGTGTTGCAGGCAAGTTCCTTAATGCACTTTCAAGTCAGGATATCAACATTCTGGCCATTGCCCAGGGAAGCAGCGAGCGCTGTATTTCTGCCGTAATTGAAAATGAATATGCTGATACTGCCGTAAAGGCCGTTCACCTCTTCTTCTTCCATACGGCACAGACAATTGAAGTATTTGCCTTTGGTGCCGGAACAATCGGCGGAACAATGATTGACCAGATCCGTGACCAGAGAGAAAAACTGCTCAAAGAAAACGTAGACATCAAGGTTCTCTGCATCACAACAATCGACGGTATGATTTTGAATGAAGACGGACTGGACTTGAGCAACTGGCGCGAGCAGATGAAAAAGCCGGATTTCCCATTCAACTCAAATCAGAATGTTGATGACATCATTAAGTTTGTAAAAGAAAAGAAGCCTCTGAACCCTGTATTTGTAGACTGTACTGCTTCGTATGATTTGCCGGAGCGTTACCTGGACATTTTGAACGCAGGCATGAGCATTGCAACTCCTAACAAGCGCGCAAACTCTATGGACATTAAGTTCTACCACGAACTGCGCCGCACTGCAAACAAGATGCACCGCCGTTTCCTTTATGAGACAAACGTAGGTGCTGGTCTTCCTATCATTGATACACTGCAGAACCTTTATAAGTCTGGCGATAAGCTTGACCACTTTAACGGAATTATGTCTGGTTCTCTTTCATATATTTTTGGAAAACTGGACGAGGGCGTGCCTTTCAGCAAGGCCGTACTTGAAGCAAGGGAACTGCGCTACACGGAGCCGGACCCTCGCGACGACTTGAACGGAATGGACGTTGCCCGCAAGGGACTTATCATTGCCCGCGAATCCGGCTACGACATTGAGCTTTCTGACATTCAGATGTTCAAAGTCTTCCCTGACAGTTTTGATTCAAGCGGAACTGTAGACGAATTCCTTGCAAAGCTGCCACAGGTTGATGACTACTTTGCAAAGAAAATCGCCGACCTTAAAAAGAAGGGCAAGGTTTTGCGCATGGGTGCAACAATTAAGGACGGACAGGTCAGCGTGGGCATGATGGAAGTTGGCCAGGACGACCCATTGTACAGCGTAAAGGGTGGTGAAAACGCCTTTGTATTCTACACAGAGCGTTACCAGCCTATTCCTCTGACTGTCCGCGGTTACGGTGCCGGTGCTGGAGTTACAGCGGCCGGTGTATTCGGGGATATTCTGCGTACAGTTTCTTTCAACCCAGAGCGATAAAGATTTTCGATAAATACGGTGGTTGAGGCTCTCGAAACCACCGTTTAAAACTCTGGTGGTTTCGACAAGCTCAACCACCGTGATTGGGAGTAAATATATGGAAAAATACGTATTAAGTGTACTTGTAGAAAATAAAACCGGTGTACTCAGCCGGGTTGCGGGACTTTTCAGCCGCCGCGGTTACAACATTGATTCCCTTACCGTCTGCGAAACCGATAAGCCGGAACAGAGCCGCATGACCATTGTTGTGAGCGGCGATGAGCAGATTCTGGAACAGATTCAAAAGCAGCTTGCAAAACTGCAGGAAGTTATTTCAATCAAAAAGTGTGAAAGGGCTTCCAGCGTTCAGCGTGAGATGGCTTTGATAAAGGTTCGCGCAGAAGCAAGCAACCGCGGAACAATCATAGAAACCTGTGATATTTACAAGGCCCGCATTGTAGATGTTGGTCTTGAATCTGTAATCATAGAAATTACCGGAAGTGAAGAAAAGGTAGAAAGCCTTCTGCGGCTGCTGGAGCCTTACGGCATTCTGGAATATGTGCGCACAGGTTTAACTGCACTGGACCGCGGAAGTCTGGTTATGTAATTTGTAATGGTAAGGTAAGCCCGCACTGCAGGCGGCCGGTGTCAGACAGCAAAGCCGTTTTTAGTTTTACCTGCCATTCTTCACCCAGATGCTTTCAGAAATTGCCTCTGCATTTTCTGAAAGTTTTTCTGCAATCCCTAGTCTGAAAATCCTGAATTCCATTGGAAAATCCTTTGAAAAATCTAATGGAACTTCCGGGATTTTTTTTTCTTTCAGCGATTTTACAAGAATCAGTTCAGATTCTTCATCCTTTCCGTCATAAAAAACTTTGACTTTTGAACAGATTCTGTCATTAAAAAAGGTTGGTTCAGTCATCATGGCTTTTTCAATTTTTGCATTTTTAAGAGAATCTAAAAAGGGCAGGGGAATCCACAGAGGTAAAGAGGTGTATAAGCCCAAAGCTTCATAATTTTCTCTTTTTTTACAGCCTGCTGCAATTGATTTTAGAATCTGTGACTGAATCTTTCGTAATTTTAGAATTTCTGTAGGGTGAGGAATTAGCACAAGCATAAAGACAGTATAAACTTTTTTTGAAATTTGATATAGTAAAAGAATGTTTTCAGGTGATTTTATTAAAAATGTAAGGCATTTTTTCAGGGGAATTATAATCGGCATCAAAAGGATGTCTAAGGCCAAAAAAAGATTTTTTATTATTGTTTCACTTTTTATAGTCGTAAATATTTCTATTATATGCATAATGTTTGCTGTTCGTAACCGTTCCCGCGTTCTTTTGGAATGTTACGGTTCTGCAGAAACAAGTCATCTTTTTGCATTGGATGCGCCGGCCCGTAAAGGTTTTCTGAAGGCTGGTGACTATGCTGATTTTAAGTTTACAAGTGAACAGAAGGCTCTTTTTTCTCAGATTTATTCAGAATATGATACTGTTGCCCTGACCGTACGGCTTTCATTTGAAGACTCAGAACTTCAGCATAATAATTCAACGGACAGTGATTTTTATTTCGGCTTTCTTACGGCAGAAGATTTTTCAGATAAGGGGAAAATAAAGCAGAATATTTATTATGATGGAAGAAGAATCCTTGTTCAGGGAAAAAGACTTGCAGATGCTGATAAAATAGACTTATCTTTTGCAATTCAGAAAAATGAAAACATAGAAAAAGTTATTCCAGAGGGATTTTTTATTTCTACAGCTTCTAAATGTTCAATTGTTGCGGCCTGTGTGGTTCCTGCCGTTTTAGGTTTTGACCTTTCCGGCGAAGTGCCCTTTTTTGGCTTTTCATGTACAGGTGGAGTGGTAAGACCAGAAATGAGGACTTTTGATTTTTCTGGTGGCTCCATGATATTTCCGGTTTCAAATACTGTAAAAAGTACAATGCCGGAATTGGTGGTAAAACTTTCGGGCAATCCTGAATACAAAGCCAGTAAGGAACGTGCGGTTCGCGGGGAAATTAATCTGGGCGGGGAAAAACTTTTTGTAAATAACGTTTCCGTTGCGGATGAAGTGCATCTGCCTGGAGGTGCACTGAAAACTCCTTTTTCCCGACTTGACGTGGTAAGTAATGCTGAATGTATTTCTGCAGTCCTCATGCGTTCTACTTATCTGGCTTCTCCTCAGGTTCTGCTTCCTGTAAAGACTGACCCTGGTCTTATTATAAAATATAAGTCTTCTGCATGGCGCACTCTGGATTATGAAATTTTCGAATGGGACAGATTTTCTAAAATCCTCTTTTTTGATACCAGAAACTATGCTGTTCAGGACAGATTCTTCCGCCGCATGGCATATTTTGTGGAAAAGCAGGGCTATAAGGGGCGTCTTTTGACAAATGAAGAACTTGAAGGAAAGCACGGTTATAATGCTCATGATTACAGTGCCGATTCCATGGCAAAGTTTTTTAATAAGGCAAGTGACATGGGCTTACAGCTTAATTACGAAGAAGAACTGTTAAAAATGATTCTTCTGCGTAACGGACTTTTTGAAGAGGATGGGGAACATGTAAAGTCTCTTGGCGGTGGAATAGTTTCAATTTCTCAGGAATCTGCAGAATGGCTCAGGACAACTCTTCTTGCCCACGAAGGCTGGCATACAATCTTTTTCCGTGATGAAGAATTCAGAAATTTTGTTTCTGCCGTTTATTATACAATGGATCCGGATTCACTTCAGTTTTTGATTGATTATTTTAAGTCTCAGCCTAGTTTGGGATATGATGTGAATGATGAATATCTTATGCACAATGAGTTTATGGCTTATATAATGCAGCAAAGACTTTCTGATGTGGGAAATTATTTTGTTCATCTGGCAGAAAGAGGAAGCGTTATGCGCGCAACTCCAGTTCTTAGTGCTTATATTAGAGAAACAAAGGGCAGGGGCTTTGAAGATGCCGCAGCGGCTATGAACGACTATGTTTATGACATATATGGTATTGTGTGCGGAAATATTGCACTAGTAAGCCGCTGACCTGCAGAATAAGAGATTAATTTTTAAAATTCATAAAACTCTTTAAAGCTCCCAGAGTGCTTGGAGGCCCGTGCCCCGGCATAACAATGGTACTGTCTAACTGAGAGAAGATTTTATTTTCTACGTTTGATTTTAAGATGAATTCTGAATAGCTGGAATTTGTTTCTCCAAGTTCACCGGCAGAAAGAACGTCTCCTGTAAAGAGCAGGTTTCCTATGCTATAAACAACGGAATCAGATGTGTGCCCCGGAATAGACATATAGCGTACCAGCATTTTTCCGATTCTTAATTTGCCGTCTCCGCTTAAAACTGTAGTTTCGTTTTTGGCAACTTCCCAGTCAGCGGCATAAATTTTAGGACTGTAGATTTTTCTCAGGGTTTTTAATCCGTCTACATGGCTTCCGTGGTTGTGGGTAACAAGAACTGCAGAAAGTTTAAGCTGCATTTCTTCTATCTGAGAAATTATTTTTTCTGTGATTTTTCCCGGGTCTATTATTATGGCTTCTTTTGATTCTTCATTTGCAATTATGTAGCAGTTTGAAAAGCCGCCTGCGTTCAGATGGAAATATACTTTCATGCACGGCTCCTGTCTACAAGAGAGTTTCCGAACTGTGTGTCTTCAGGATTATCTCCGTTTCTTGAAAAAAGAGCCTCTCTTGTGTTAGACATTTTGAAAGAAACGTTTGTCCTTTCTGTATCATAGAGGATTGTCTTTTTAAGATTACAGTTTCTGAATGATGTATCAACCAGAACCGCCTTTATAAAGCGGGTGTTAAAAAGGTCTGTATCATCAAAAGAAGACTGAAAGGCTTTTATTGCATTAAAATTGCACTGAATTACGTTGTTTGAAGAAAGAATAGAATGTGCAAAAGTGCTTGCAGAAAAAGAAGAAAATGTGATGTTGCAGTGGGTAAAACTGCAGTCATTAAAGTTTGAAAAATCATAAATGCACATTCTTATTGTAAGGTTATCGCCATGAATGTTTATAAAACTGCAGTTTGTAAAATTGCAGCCGAAAAACTTTTTGTTTGAAAAATCCACGTTGTCAAAAAGAATTCCGCTTGCGTTCAGTCCTACAATTTTTTCATGCTCTTCTATGTATTTATAAATTGCGGCTTTTGCCATTCCGGGGTCTGGAATATGGTCAAGGCAGTAATTTTTTTCATCTGTAATATTGCCTTGAGCGTCAAAAGTGGAAAGGGCGTTATTGCGGCAGTAATGGACAAGGCATTTGTTTTGCGTAAACATAAGTTTATTATAGTAGAAACTTGTAAAAAATGATACTATATAATTATGATTTGCTGGAAATGCCGTAAAGAAATTTCGATCGAAAAACCTGCGAGGGGGGATGAATGTCCTCTTTGTCATGCAGATTTGCACGTTTGCAGGGCCTGTGAATTTTATGAAAGCGGGGCCCACAACGACTGCAGGGAATCTTCTGCAGAATTTGTGGGTGATAAAGAACGGGGAAACTTTTGCGACTATTTCCGCTACAAAGATTGCCCGGTCAAGCCGGGTAATGACATGGGCAAGTCAAAGGCAGATGCCGCCCGCGACGCCTTTAATGCACTTTTCAGCTAATGTCATTGTGAGAAATTATGACCGACTTTGTATTTATAGATTCCGGGGTTGGCGGAATCCCTTATATGACAACTCTTTTAAAGCGTTCTCCTGATGCAAAATGCGTCTATGTAGCAGATACCGCTAATTTTCCTTATGGAACTAAAAGCCATGAGCAGATTGTAAAAAGCGTTTCTTCTCTTGTAAAAAAGATTTGCAGGAAGTTTTCTCCTGCTGTAATTGTAGTGGCCTGCAACACAATTTCTGTAAATGCCCTGGAAGTGCTGCGTGCCGAATTCCCGGAAGAAAAGTACGGGGTAAAGTTTGTGGGAACCGTTCCTGCAATCAAACTTGCTTCAAAGATTTCTAAAAAAAGAAAAATAGGCCTTTTAGCCACAGATGCCACCTGTAAGAATCCTTATAACATGGAATTAAAAGAAAAGTTTGCCGCAGACTGCCAGCTTTTTTTACGCGGAGATGGCGAGCTTGTTTCATACATTGAACACAAGGCCTTTACCGCAGGCCGTGCAGAACTTTTGCAGGCAGTGCGCCCTGCCGTAGATTTTTTCCGCCAGAATGAATGTGATGTAATTATTTTGGGCTGTACTCACTTTTTGAATATAAAAGATGTGTTTATGGAAGAATGTGGTTCAGAAATTGCTGTTGTAGATTCTGTGGATGGTGTAGTGCGTCATGCCTTGGATGTAAGGGGGGATTTTAAGGGGGGAAAGCAAGAACTTGAGTCCCCCCTTAGGAGAGAGGGTAGGCCGCAACAAAGTGTGGCCGAGGGAGAGACTTCTCCCTCCCCAAAAATCTCCAGACTTTTTGTTACAAGCCTTGCCGACCCTGCAGAAAAAGCCCAGTACGATACGCTGTGTAAAAGGTTTAATATTAATTTTCTAGACCTTCTGTAAAACATCGTCAAATTCGTGGCATGTCATAAGATATAAGATGTATAGAAATATAAAACTAGTTGAAAAACTGGTTGATTTTTACCGAATGTCATATTATCCTTAAAACAGAACTCTAAAAAGGAGGCTCTTATGGCATTTTCTTTTACGCCTGATATGGATAATGTTTACAGTATTGGCTCTTTTGATGCAAAAACTTATTTTTCGGAACTGCTTAGAAGGGTGCAGGGCGGGGCGGTATTTAACATTTCTAAAAACGGGAAAAATGTGGCGGTTTTACGTGGAGTAAAAACTGTAAAGAATGAAGCCGCCTTTTCTGCCCATAAGCGTATTTTAGAGCGTGGAAAAAGAATGGCAGAAATGAGGAATAAAGAGGGGCTTTCTGCAATGACTGTAAAAGAAATTAAGGAGCTTAAAGATGCAGGAAGAAAATTCTAAGCCTTTTCCTTGTTTTGTTGCGGATACTTCTTTTATGGCCGCTTACCTTTTAAATGGGCTTTGTGATGATGAATTTTCGGATTGTATAAAAGATGTTGAATATATTCTGGAAAATAACGGGCAGTTTTATGTTCCTCAGCTTTTCTGGTATGAAATTTACAATGTTCTGTTATATAAGGTGAGAAAGAATAAAGGAGGGGCGCCTCTTCTTACAAAGTCTGATGCAATGGATATTATGTATGATTTGCAGATGCTTCCGATTTATACGGAGCCTCAGGCAGACAGTGAAATCCGTTCCAGAATATTTGACCTTGCTGTGGAATATAATCTTTCTTATTATGATGCCAGTTATCTGGAACTTTCGCGCCGTTATAATCTGGAGCTTAAAACTTATGATGAGGATTTGAAAAAAGCCTTAAAAAATTATGATTGATGACATGAATGGGAAAAATTAGTATAATAAGGATGACTGCGGGGCGTTACGGGGATAAACAGCTTTGCTGTTTTTAACCCCGTTAGAAGGGGTAGGGCGCAACGAAGTGCGACCGCAGGGGAAGGCTTTCCCCTCCCAAATTTCCCGAAAGAGGATGTATATGAAAAAAATTATTTCTGGTAAGGTTCGTGAAGTTTACGATTTGGAAGACGGTCGTATGGTAATTGTTACAACAGACAGAATTTCTGCTTTTGACGTTATTCTGCCAACTATGATTACCGACAAGGGTAAGGTTCTGAACGCTCTTGCTAATTTCTGGTTTGACTACACAAAAGATATAGTAAAAAATCACATGATTTCCAGTGATTTGAAGGATATGCCAGCTGAATTCCAGAAACCGGAATTTGAAGGACGTACTATTCTTGTAAAAAAACTTAAGATGATTCCTTATGAAGTAATTGTTCGCGGATATATGTTTGGTTCTATGTACGAGGCTTATAAAAAGGGTGAACCTTTTTTGGGCCACAAGTTTGATAAGGAATACAAGCAGGCAGAAAAACTGGACGAGCCGATTGTAACTCCTTCTACAAAGGCTGCCGAAGGTCATGATATTAACGTAACTTTGCAGTATATGAAAGATGACCTTGGCGAAGAGCTGGGTACAAAAATTGAAAAGGCTGCCCTTGCAATTTACAAAAAGTGCTATGAACACGCTAAGGCAAACGGCATTATTATTGCAGATACAAAATTTGAATTTGGTCTTGATGAAAACGGAGAACTTGTTCTTGGTGATGAAGTTCTTACTCCAGATTCAAGCCGCTTCTGGGATGCTTCTAAATACGAAGTTGGCGGAAGTCCTGCAAGCTACGACAAGCAGTTTGTCCGCGACTGGCTTAAAGATAACGGCCTAGCCGGCGACCCTAACATAAAAGAAATTCCTGCTGATGTTGTTGCTAAGACTGCAGCTATTTACAAGGAATGTCAGACCCGTATTTGCGGTAAGTAAATGGATTCCCCAGTCAAGCTGGGGAATGACATGCTTTGTGTCATTGTCCGTCGTGATAATCTTTTCATAAAATTTCTAACCTTTTTAAATAAAAAAACACCCGTTAAACATTTTACAAGCCAAAAATCAGGCAAAATTCCTAAAAATTTCAAAATAAATTCCAAAAATTCTTCATTCAAAAATTCCTTTTCTGGAACTATTATTGCCATAGAATAAAAAAAGATCATCTATCAGGAGGAATTTTAGATGAAAAAAATCGTTGCTATTGCCGTTATGGCTTTGTGTGCTGTGAGCTTGTTTGCCGCTCCAAAGGCAAAGAAAACTAAGGGGCTGAAAATCGGTATTGTAAACAATCCGCCTTCAGAATCAGGCTATCGTGCCGCTAACGTAAAGGATTTTGAATCTGTATTCAACAAAAAGAACGGATACAAAGTTTCTACTTTCTATAGCCTTAAAAATGACGAGCAGCTGAATGCTGTTTCTCAGTTCATTACAGACGGTGTTGATTACATCCTTATTTCTGCTGCAGCAACAGACGGATGGGATTCTGTTCTTAAACAGGCAAAGGCAAATGGAATTAAAGTATTCCTCTTTGACCGCATGATTAACGTTTCAGACGATTTGTATGAAGCAGCTGTTGTTTCTGACATGGCAAAAGAAGGTGAGACTGCCGTAAACTGGCTTAAGTCTCTTAATCTTCCAGAATACAAAGTTGTTCATATTCAGGGAGCTATGGGCTCTGATGCTCAGCTTGGACGTACAGGTGCTTTGGATGCAGAATTTGCAAAGGGAACGATGAAAAAAGTTGCACAGCAGACTGCAACATGGGACGAAGCTGAAGCAAAGAAGATTGTTGAATCTGTAATCAACTCTGGTGAAGATTTCAACGTAATCTATGCAGAAAACGACGGTATGGCTAAGGGTGCTGTTGCTGCTTTGGACGAAGCCGGTATTACACACGGTGTAAACGGAAAAGTAGTTGTAATGGGCTTTGACTGCAACAAATGGGCTCTCCGTGAACTTCTTGCCGGAAACTGGAACTATGACGGACAGTGCTCTCCATTCCAGGCTGCAATCATTGAAAATATGATTAAAACAGGAAAAATTCCTTCAAAGAAATACATCAATGAAGAAAAAGGATTTGATGCAAAGAAAATTACTCAGGCTGATGTAAATACATACGGTCTTGGTGACTAAGTTATGACTTTATAAAAAATCGTATGATTAAATAAAGTCTGCAGAAACGGCGTAAATTGTGTCAGGTGCATTTTTTACGCCGTTTTTTTTGAATGTGTTTTTTAGGAAATATTATGGAAAATAATGTTGTTTTATCTATGCGCGGAATCTACAAGGAATTTCCGGGGGTCAAGGCCCTGCAGAATGTAGATTTTACGCTTCATAAGGGTGAAATTCATGCACTTATGGGAGAAAACGGAGCCGGAAAATCAACTCTGGTAAAGGTTCTCACAGGTGTTTATATAAAAGATGCTGGAGAAATCAGAATTGCCGGCGTAGAAGGCGAGGCTCAGATTCGTTCTCCTCAGGATGCCCAGAATCTGGGTATTTCCACAGTTTATCAGGAAATTACTCTCTGTCCTAACCTTACGGTGGCAGAGAATATGTTTATAGGCCGAGGAAAATACAAATTTATAAATTGGAAGGCTCAGGAAAAGCGGGCTACGGAAATTCTTGAGCGTTTGAACATTCCAGCAAAGGCTACCCAGCAGCTTGGAACCTGTTCTCTTGCAGTTCAGCAGATGGTTGCAATTGCCCGTGCAGTTGATATGGAATGTAAGGTTCTTATTCTTGATGAACCTACTTCTTCTTTGGATGAACGCGAGGTTGAACTTTTGTTTACCCTCATGCGTGATTTGAAGGCTCAGGGTGTTGGAATCATCTTTATTACTCATTTTCTGGAACAGGTTTACGAAGTTTGCGATAAGATTACAGTTTTGCGGAACGGTGAACTTGTTGGCGAGTATGCTGTAAGTGAACTTCCCCGCGTAAAACTGATTTCTGCCATGCTTGGAAAAGACATGGAAGATATGACGAACCTTAAAAATCAGAAGCGTGATTACAGCGGTGCCGGCGAAGTTGTTTATGAAGCAGAAGGACTTTCCAGCAGTGAAGGTGTAAGGCCTTTTGATTTTGCAATTAATAAGGGCGAAGTAAACGGTTTTACAGGTCTTCTTGGTTCTGGACGCAGTGAAAGTGTACGTGCAATTTTTGCGGCAGACCGTGTTACAGGTGGAAAAGTAAAGGTAAATGGAAAAGATGTAAAAATCACAAATCCTAAAGAAGCCATGGAACAGGGAATTGGTTATCTTCCGGAAGACAGAAAGGGGGACGGTATTATTCAAGACCTTTCTGTAAGGGAAAATCTGATTTTAGCTCTGCAGGTTCTAAAGGGCTTTAATCATCCTATTTCAAGAGCTGAATCAGAAAAACTTGCAGACGAATTTATTGACCTGCTTGAAATTAAGACAGCCTCAAAAGAAACACCAATAAAGGCTCTTTCCGGTGGAAACCAGCAGAAAGTAATACTTGCCCGCTGGCTTTTGACTCATCCTCAGTATCTGATTCTTGATGAACCAACCCGCGGTATTGATGTTGGAACAAAACTTGAGATTCAGAAACAGGTACTTAAACTTGCTTCAGAAGGTGTGAGTGTTACCTTTATTTCTTCTGAAATTGAAGAAATGCTTTCTGTATGTACAAGACTTATTGTTATGCGCGACCGAAAGATTGTGGGTGAATTAAAAGATGATTTGTTGCGTCAGGATGTAATTATGCAGACTATTGCGGGAGGAAAGGCAAGAAATGGCTAATAAAATTGTAAATCAGATAAAAAAACTCTTCCAGTCTCAGCTTGCAATTCCTATTGTTGCCCTTCTGGTACTGGTGATTTTTAACCTTATCAGGGATCCAAGTTTCTTTTCTATTGTGATTAAGAAAAATAACCTTGGAAACACAGTTCTTTCTGGAAACCTGATTAGTATTCTTAACGGTGCTTCTGAACTGGTAATTCTTTCCATTGGTATGACGCTGATTACCTCGGCCACCAAGGGACAGGATATTTCCATTGGTGCCTCGGCCGCCATTGCAGGCTCTGTTTTTGTAAAGATTCTGAGGGCCGGAAGCATAAATGTAGGAACAATCATTATTGGTCTTGTTCTTGCCTGCATTGTTGCAACTATCTTCTGTCTTTTGAACGGTGTATTGATTGCAAAGTTCAATATTCAGCCAATGATTGCATCTCTGATTCTTTATACGGCAGGCCGGCCTATTGCTTACTGGATAAATGGTGGTGCCACTCCAAATGTTGAAAGTCCTCTTTTAACTTACATAGGAGGCTTTATTCCTCATATTGCAGTTCCAACTCCAATCCTTGTAGTCATAATTTTCATAGTGCTGGTAAATCTGCTTTTGAAAAAGACTACCCTGGGTCTTTATATTCAGGCTGTAGGTATAAATGAGCGTGCTGCAAAACTGAACGGAATAAATCCTGTTATGATGAAGATGATTGTATTTGTGATTCTGGGAGTATGCGTTACACTAGCTGGTTCCATGAACGTCTGCCGAATAGGTTTGATAAATCACGAAACAATCCTTCTTGATATAGAAATGGATGCTATTCTTGCAGTTGCAATCGGAGGAAATTCTCTGGGCGGCGGTAAGTTTAAGCTTTCCGGTTCTATTCTGGGAGCCTATATCATTCAGGCTTTGACAATCACTTTGTATGCCATGAAGGTTTCTTCTACGGCGGTAAAGGCTTATAAGGCTATTGTAATCATCATTATTGTAGTTGCCGGTTCTCCTGTAGTTAAGGAATGGATTAAGGAATTGAAAAACTCAATTTCAGAAAAAATGGCTAAAAAAGCCGCTCTTGTGGAGGCTCAGTAATGTCAGATACTAAAAAAATAAAGCAGCCGCTTTCTAATACTGCGCTCCTGCTTACAATTACGATTTGTACATTCTTTGGAATGTATATACTTGCAATGATTATCTGGGGCGGCGGATTTTTGAATCCTCAGCAGTTCTTTAATCTTTTTAATAACAATGCTTACCTTATTGTCATTGCCTGCGGCCTGACAATCGTAATGATTACCGGCGGAATTGATATTTCTGTCGGCGGTACTATTGCCCTTATCACAATGACTTGTGTTGTTGCAATGGAAGACCATGGCGGCGGAATCTTTACTTCAATTCTGATTTCTCTGGGAATCGGGCTTGCCATTGGTCTTGTTCAGGGATATCTGATAGCTTACCTTAAAATTCAGCCTTTTATTGTTACACTTGCGGGAATGTTCTTTACACGGGGCATGACAACAATTGTAAGCAAGGCTCCACGTACTGCAAGTAATGCAGCTTTTGTGGCATTAAAGGATCATTACATCCACATTCCGTTTATCGGAATCAACAAGAACGGTAACTGGATTCCTTCGTACATAGAAGTGGGGGTTGTAATTGCTGTTTTAGTTGTAATCCTCTTGTGGGCTATGCTCAGATGGACCCGCTTTGGACGTAACCTTTATGCAGTTGGCGGTAATATTGAAAGTGCCCTGATGCTTGGTATTAACGTTCAGAGAACTCAGTTCTTTGCATATCTTTTGTGCGGAATTCTTGCAGGAATTGGAGGCTTTGTTTACCTGACTCATACAGGGGCTGGAAATGCCAGCAATGCAAGCGGTGCCGAAATGCAGGCAATTGCTTCTTCCATCATAGGTGGAACTCTGCTTAGCGGAGGTGTGGGCAGTGTAATTGGAACTCTCTTTGGCGTGCTTTCCCTTAAGACAATTAACATTATTGTAGTTGCTTCAGGACTGCGCGAACCATACTGGCAGTCAATTACAACAGGTTTAATGCTGGCATTCTTTATTGTGCTGCAGAGCATAATTTTGAGCCAGAGAAAAAAGAAACTAGGTAATATGGCAGGCTAGAGCTGAAGTTTATACTCACGGGGCGAAAGCCCCGTATTTTTTTTAAAGATATAGCTGAAGTAGTGAGGGTCTGAAAATCCGCATTCGTATGCAATATCATATCCCTTCAGGTCACTTTCGCGCATAAGGCGTTTTGCATTTTCTATGCGTACTTCGGTTAAATATTCTATAAAAGTTGTCTTACATTCCTGAGAAAAGATTGTAGAAAAGTGGTTGGGACTAAGGCAGACTGCCTGAGCAACTGTGGTAAGAGTTGTGTTCTGGTCTGCATAATTTTCCTCAATGTAACGTTTAGCCTTTAAAATTACATCCGCATATTTTCCAGTCATTTTTGAATCACGGAATTCCACTGCAAAGTTTAAAACCTCTTCCAGAGTCTGATAAAATTTTTCTTCATTTTGAACTGCTTCTTCTATAAAGCGTTTCTGCAGGATTTCAGGTTTGAGTTCCTTTATGTTTCCTCCAAGTTTTTCTACCAGTTTTGAAACGCTGAAAATTAAATCTATCAGAAGATAAGAGGCAAAAAGACCGAACTGGTCAGGGTTCTTTTTTATAAGCTCCATTGATTCTTCAATTATGCTCTGAATGTCGTTTTTTCCGGCATATTTAAGCTTGTCTACAAGGGGGTCGCTGTCTTCCAAAAAAAGAAGACCTTCTTGTGTGGCCTTGTTCTGCAGCGGGGTAAGGTCATCTGAACTGATTATGCGGTTCGTGTGATGCAATCCTGCTGTCTGGAGTATGTTTTTTGCATCTGCATAAGAGTCTTTTAATTGCGAAAGGTGATCTACAGCCTTGCCCAGTGCGGTGAGGGCAGTGCTGTTTGGCGCGGTTGAAACCAGATGGGCAATGGATTCTGCCGTGCGGAAAGAAACTTCATCCAGTTCTTCATGGCTTGCACCTTTAAAAATACAGACCAAAAGGTTTGAATGATGAAAAAATGAAATGGATTGCCCCCAGGAGTCTGAATAGGAATTCAGTAAGGAGCGGGCCTGCTGCAGTTCATCATTGTTTTCTCCCTGAACATCAATTCTAGTTATTAAAACCTTGTAAAATCTGGAAATTAAATCTATGTTCAGCTCCTGACTTTTCTTCATTACAGAAGTCATGTTTTCTGAGCCATGAACAAGATTATTCAAAAATTCCTTTCTGACAAGACTTTCCTTTGTCTTTAATTCTTCTTTTAGCCTTGAAATATCAGAAAGCTGCTTGCGTTCACGGTCTATTTGCTCTGCCGCCTTATTCATGCTCTGCAAAAGCTCTTCTGGCGTAAAAGGTTTTAAAATATAGTCTTCTATACCGATTGAAATTGCTTTTTTTGCGTAATCGAATTCATCATGCCCCGAAAGTATTATAATTTTTATCCATGGCTGAATGCGCTTTACCGCCTGAGAAAGCTGCAGCCCGTCCATAAAAGGCATCTTTATATCAGTAATAAGAATGTCGGGCTTTAATTCGTGAATCATAGAAAGGGCAAGCTCTCCGTCCGTTGCTTCTCCCGCAAAGGTAAAGCCGCTTCCTTCCCAGTCTATTTTAGAGCGGATTCCTTCCAGCACAATCGGCTCGTCATCAACAGCAAAAACGCTATACATTGCTTCCCCCTGCAAAAGATACATCAATATAAATCGGAAGTGTAAAAGAAATCCTGCTTCCTTTTCCAGCTTCTGATTCTATCTGAATTCCTTCTGTCTGCCCGCCGTAATAAAGTTTAAGTTTTTTATTTACATTGTAAAGCCCGTATACAGAAGAAAGTTTTTCTGAATCCCTGTCTCCTGTGGCAAGTTCATTCCTTACTTCTTTCAGTCTTTCTTCCGTAAAGCCTGCTCCGTTGTCTTCTACGGTAAACTGAATTGTTTTATGAGACTCGTCCGCGTAGTGAACCCTTACTGTAAGCTCGCCCCGGCCCCTTTTATTTTTTATTCCATGATAAATTGCATTTTCTACAAGGGGCTGCAGAACCAGTTTGATAATCTTAAAATCCAGAAGTCCTTCGTCCGCATCAATAGTATAACTTAAAATATCTGCATAGCGGATTTTCTGAATTGTAAGATAATTTCTGATGTGCTCCAGTTCCTGTTCTATGGTAATCCATTCGTGCCCCCTGCTCAGCGAAATCCTCAGAAAGTCCGAAAAGGCTTTTGTAATTTTTACAACTTCTTCTACGCGCTCTTCTTCTGCCAGCCAGACAATTGTGTCAAAAGTATTGTATAAAAAGTGAGGTGTAATTTGAGCCTGCAGGGCCTTCATTTCTGCCTTCTGAAAATTTTTCTGCTCTTCCATATTCTTTTGAATAAGCACGTCAATCTGCTCTGTCATGGTGTTCAGGTTTTCTGCAAGGGTGTCCAGTTCATCAACATGGGGAATGTCTATGCGGGCCGTTAAGTCTCCGTTTGCAACCTTTGTAGAAAGCGATTCCATATCACTGATTGGTTTTGTAATGGCATTTGAAACAGTAAAAAAGCTTTTTGTAGATATGATTAAGGCAACAAAAGTGATGATAACCTGAATTACGGTAAGAATGATTGAAGACCGCCTGAAAGATTTGTTTGTTTCGTTCCCGGATTCAATTTCTGCAACTATAAAGTCCTGCATTACATCAGAAAAAAGGGAAGTGATTGTTCGTATTTCGTCCAGAGAGGCTTCGTTTTGGGTAACACTGCTGCCGTTTTTCATCTGATTGCTCAGCATGTTTATGTTTCTTAAAAGCGTTGCGCCTGTTCTTTGGGCAACTTCCAGTTTTATTCTGCTTTCTGAACTCTGTGTGCTTTGCAGCATTGAATCAAGCCCGGACTTTATTTCGTCCATCATTTCATACTGCCTGCCTTTTTCAAATTCTCTTCTTCCGCAGATTATGTCCCAGAGTTCCGTTGGAATTTCATCATTTGCAATGCTGCTTATTCTGTTGGCACGGCTTACATTCTGTATGATAAGGTTATACTGATAGGAATGAATCTGTGAAACTATAAGAGAATAAACCGAAGGAATAAGGGTAATAAGGATGAGAAGAAGGTATGAAAACTGTATTGTCATTTTCAGATTGCGGTTTTTCAATTAATAGCCTCTTTCTTCATAAAGAGAAAAATCGTCATCTTCCGTAAAAACTTTTTCTTCTATATAAGTGATTCTTTGAATAGGCTTTCCTTCTGCAATTTCCTTTACAAGGTGCATGAGCATGGGCCCCAGATTCGGATTACATTCTACCACACAGTCCAGTTTTCCTTTTGTAAGGGCATCAATTGATTTCTGTTCTGCATCTATGCTGATTATGATTGTGTTGTCTGTGGAAACTCCGTAATTTGAAAAAGAGTCCAAAAGTCCCAGAGTCATGGAATCGTTGTGGGAATAAACTACGTCTATCTTGTTTCCCATGTAAAAGAGTCCGTCTGTCCTGTAGTTTTTTTCATCTCTGGCCTGCTGAATAAGTCTTTCTGTAATTTCTTTTCCTCTTGAGCGCAGAAAGTCTCCGTCTTCTGAATGGATGATTGAAAATCTGCTGTCTTTTTCTATAACTTCCCTAAAGCCCTTTGCCCTTTCCCTTACTACAGAAGAATTTTCTGTGCCGGAAAGTTCCAGAATGTTGATTTTTTTTAACTGTCCTGAAGTTTTTGAAAGAAGAAATCTTGCGGCTTTTCGGCCTTCTTCCAGGCCGTCTTCTCCAAGAAAGCCCGCATACAAAGAAGAATCTGCATTTATCTGCCTGTCTACAAGAATTACAGGAATTCCTGCGTCTTTTGCTTCCATAAGAACGTTATCCCAGCCGTCTTCTACAATAGGAACAAAGGCAATTACATCAACCTGATAAACAATAAATGAGCGGATTGCCTTCAGCTGATTTTCCTGTTTTTGCTGGGCATCGTCAAAAATAATCTGAATGTCATTTTCAGCGGCGGCTTCAAAAATAGACTGGGTGTTGCGGGTGCGCCATGCACTTTCTGAACCTATTTGAGAAAATCCTAAAATCAGTTTTTCTTTTTGATTTTCAGAAGAACTGCTGTGTTTCTGTTTTTTTTCTGATTTGCAGGAAGTTAAAAAAGTAAAGCTGCAGAAAATAAAAAAAAAGTATGAGGATATTGGAAAGTCTTTTTGAAATTTCAGCGGCCTTCATAAAACGTTTTATATTTTATTTTAGAGCCGAAAATAGGGGAAGTCAAATAAAAAATAAGTGTGTGAGGGGAGCGTATAAGCTGAAAAACAGGATGCGGTGCGGAAGTGCCTGTTTTTCAGCTTACGTGAATTATTCTTACAATCAGCCTAGAGTCTTTCTCTGATTGCAGCAATGAACTGCCATGAATCAAGTACAGCTTTTGCTTTAGGCTCTGCAATGCGGGCAATGTCGCCTGTCATGTAGCCTTCTTCAATTGTCTGCAAGGTTGCTTTTTCAAGACGCTTTGCAAAATCTGTGAGTTCTGGAGTTCCGTCCAGTTCCCCGCGCTTTGCAAGGGCTCCTGTCCAGGCAAAAATTGTTGCTACAGGGTTTGTAGAAGTTTTTTCACCCTTAAGGTAGCGGTAGTAGTGCTTCTGAACTGTTCCGTGGCTTGCTTCGTATTCAAAGTTTCCGTCCGGGCTTACAAGAACTGATGTCATCATTGCTAAAGAACCGCAGGCAGAGGCAATCATGTCGCTCATAACATCTCCGTCGTAGTTCTTTGTTGCCCACATAAAGCCGCCTTCGCTTCTCATAACGCGGGCAACTGCATCGTCAATCAGGGTGTAGAAATATTCAATTCCGGCAGCGTCAAACTTTGCCTTGTATTCTTCGTCAAATACACGCTGGAAAATTGCCTTAAAGTTTCCGTCGTAGGTTTTAGAAATTGTATCTTTTGCGCCAAACCAAACGCTAAGCTTGCGGTCAAGGGCGTAAGTAAAGCAGCAGCGGGCAAAGCTTTCAATTGAGTTGTCAAGATTGTGGATTCCCTGAATGATTCCAGGTCCCTTCATATCCATAATTGTCTTGCGGATTTCTTTTCCGTCTACACCTGTAAATACAAGCTCAGCCTTTCCTGCTGTAGGGCACTTGATTTCGCAGTTTTTGTAAACATCGCCGTAAGCGTGGCGGCCAAGAACAATAGGCTTTTTCCAGCAGCTTACAGTTCCGTGAATGTTATTTACAAAAATCGGCTCGCGGAAAACAGTTCCGTCAAGCTCTGCGCGGATAATTCCGTTAGGGCTTGGAGTGAGCTGCTTAAGTTTGTATTCTTCTACGCGTGCCTGGTTAGATGTGATTGTTGCACACTTTACGCCAACGTGAAGTCTTTTAATTGCTTCTGCGGCTGCATAAGTTATCTTGTCATCAGAGTCATCTCGGCTCTTGAGACCAAGGTCATAATATTCTGTCTTTAAATCAACATAAGGCAAAAGGAGCTCATCCTTAATCACCTTCCATAAAACTCTAGTCATTTCATCGCCATCGAGCTCTGCGATAGCGTTTTTCATCTGAATCTTTGCCATAATGAAAGTATTATATAGAAAAAAAAGGCTCGGTGCAATGCACGGCAAGGGCGCATAGCCTGGCATGGCATTAAAATGTGTTTGATTGTTTGAGTCAGCTTTTTTGTATCATAAACCTGACTTTCGTGTTATAATTCATAAAAGAGGAGGGGAAGATGGCATATATTCCGCTGATTATTTTCATTATTTCTTCGCTGATAATCTGCATATTTGATATAAAAAGCCTGCATCTTCCTCTGCTTGTACTTTATGTTTCATTCATTACATCATCAGTTTTTTTCATCCTTAATGATTTTGAAGATTTCCTGTTAAGAATTGCAGCTGCTGCCAGTCTTTTTGCCCTGTTTTTTTTCTGCCGTCTGATTACAAGAGGAAAACTGGGCTGGGGAGATATTCAATATTCCGCCTTTTGTGCGCTCCTGACTGGTCTTCCCCTGGCTTTTGCGGCTGTTTTAGCATCATGTCTGCTTGCTGCCTTATTCTTTCTGATTGCAAAATTTATAAAAAGACCCATTCTTCAATCAAAAAAAAAGATTCCTTTTACGCCTTTTATGTTTTTGGGTTCTATTTTTGTGATTTTTCTTCTATAATAAAATAAATCTAATGTAAAGCCTTTTTTTAGCCGTTGATTAAAGAGGTATCCTGTGGGGGAAACAAATACGCTTGTAATATACAAGTGATGTGGGGTAAAATAAAGAGATATGCCAGGTTTAAGTCAGCTAAAAGAATTTAATAAAGACCTCCTTTCGTTGGGCAATGAAATTACATTACGTGCTGCCCGCGGCGAAAAACCTGTGCAGGTGCAGATTCCTTCCTCAATTGAAGATGTAGATGATTCTGAAGACTTTGTTCTTGGAATGCCTGAAAATGAAATTGAAGTTGAGCAGGAAGAAATTGATGATGATCTGTCTGAACTGACCGGTCTTTCTTCTGCGTCTTCTGCAAAAAAATCTGATTCAAATGAAGAAGCCGCTTCTGCTTTTGAAGCCCCTGATATGTCTGATCTGCTCGCTCCTATGGGTTCTGGCGATGATGGGGAAGGCGGCGATATGCCGGATCTTTCTATGTTTATGGACGAACCTGTTCAGGAAGAGCCGGAGCCTGAACCTGAGCCTGAAGAAATTTCTGTTGCAGATATGAGCCTTGAAGCCCTTCTTGCGGGGGGTGGTTTTGATGAGCCTGAACAGGATGAGGAGCCGGAAGAGGCAGAAAGTGCTGAAGAGCCTGAAAATCTAGATGAAGCAGATGAACTTGAAAGTCCTGAACCTATAGAAGACGTTGAGCCTATAGAAGAAGTTGAGCCTATAGAAGATGTGGAGCCGCTTGAAGAAGCAGAAGTTCTTGAAGAAGCTGAACCGATGGAAGAAGCGGACTCTCTGGGCGATATGGATGCTTTTGAGGAGCCAGAGCCTTTTGCGGCTGCGGAAAATGTTGATGAAGCGGAGCCTCTTGCCGGGGCTGAAAATTTTGAGGAGCCAGAGCCTTTTGCGGCTGCGGAAAATGTTGATGAAACAGAGCCTCTTGCCGAGCCAGAAATTATTGATGAAACAGAAGCACTTACGGGGACAGAAAATCAAGAATCATCAGATGATTTGAATCTGGGAGATTTAGATTTAGGCGACTTAGATCTTGGGGCTTTAGATTCGGCTCAGCCTGCAGCAGACGACCTTAATGACTTGACTGACAGTGCAGAAGAAGACAATCAATCTGATGAACCGAAAGATACTTTTGGTATTGACGATTACGGATATGAAGATTTTGACTATAACGCTTCGGCAGTAAATCCAGAAGAAAATGAAGAAAGTGAGGTTCAGGAACCTGAAAGTTTTGAAGGGGAAAGTTCAGAACCTTCTGAAACTGGCGATGACCTGTCTCTTCCTTCCGAAGATGATGCTTCAGATTCTTTTGACCTTTCAGCTTTATCCCTTGACGGTCTGGATGATTTTGGAGAGTCCGACGAAGCTGCTGGCCCAAGTCTGGATGATTTTTCTATCGACAATCTTGTAGACGGTCAGCAGGCTCCTGAAGATACAGATTCTGGCGAAGTTCCTGGCGAAGAAAGTGAATCAGCTCTGGATGATGGCCTTGGCAGCGAAGACACAGAAGCCTTTGACCCTGCTTCACTGAATCTTGACGACATGGATTTAGGCCTGCCGGAAGATGGTATAGAAGCCGGTGTAGAGATAGATACTGATGCAGAGGCCGGCGAAGATGAATCTGGCGAAGAAAGTGAATCATCTTTGGAAGAAGGCCTTGGCGGCGAAGACACAGAAGCCTTTGACCCTGCCTCACTGAATCTTGACGACATGGATTTAGACCTGCCAGAGGACGGTATAGAAGCCGGTGCAGATACTGATACAGATACAGAGGCCGGCGAAGATGAATCTGGCGAAGAAAGTGAATCATCTTTGGAAGAAGACCTTGGCGGCGAAGACACAGAAGCCTTTGACCCTGCCTCACTGAATCTTGACGACATGGATTTAGACCTGCCGGAAGACAATACAGAGGCCGGCGAAGATGAATCTGGCGAAGAAAGTGAATCATCTCTGGAAGAAGGCCTTGGCAGCGAAGACACAGAAGCCTTTGACCCTGCTTCACTGAATCTTGACGACATGGATTTAGACCTGCCAGAGGACGATTCTGAAGCAGGTGCAGATACAGGTGCCGAAGCCGCTTCTGAGCCTGAAACAGACCTGGGAATAGACCTGGATTCAGATACAGAGCCGTCTCCTTCTTCTGATGACATGAATGATTCTGCTGGACTGGAACCATATTCTTTTGATATAGACGCAACAGATTCAATTGAAGATACGGAAGCTGACGATAGTTTTTCTGAAAATCAGGAAGAACCGCTTGAAGTTTTTGATACTTCTGATATAGAAGATTTGGATTTTGGAATTGCAGAAACTGATGACCAGCTGGGTGGTGGTGCTGATTTTGAACTTGGAAATGGTGATGATTTTGCAATGGAAGGGGAGTTTGAGATTCCAGGCTTCTCCGATGTAGAAACTGCAAAAGAAGAAAAGAAATCAAAGCCAATAACTGCTTCAAAATCAAAAAGAGGAAAAGGTAAAGACCTTCCCGAACCAGATTTTTCAAATGCAGAAGAAGGAGATACCCTCCCACCAAATACACTTTCAGATGCCCAGTACAAGCAGTTCCTGAAAAACTTAAGTGAATATCCTCTTAATGTTCGTCTTGCATTTGAAGACCTTATCGTTCAAGATGAATTTACAGATGATGCTGAATTTGAAATCATCGAAAAAATCCTTAATAAAGCACCGGCCAGACAGGTCGCCAGTATGCTTGAAAAAATGCTTGATATTTCAATTCCTGTTCCTCGGGATTTTGAACATCGAACAGCAGATGAATATGAAGCATACAAAAAATCACTTTCTTATCAGCTCAGAAATAAGATTATACCTGCTGCATTAATTGGGGCAGTTTCACTTCTTGTTCTCTGGGGCTTATTCAATTTTACAAAGAACTGCATTTATAAGCCGATAAAGGCCAATAATCTCTATAAGCAGGGATATGAACTTCTTGAAGCAGATGAATATCCTCAGTCAGAAATGAAATTTAATGAAGCAGTTTCTTACAGAATCAGCAAAAAATGGTTCTTTAACTATGCCCGCGGCTATCGTGCCCACAAACAGTATCAGCGGGCCGGAAATATGTATCAGAATATACTGAAATGTTTCCGCCACGATAAGCCTGCCGGCCTTGAATATGCAGACATGGAACTTAACGATATGGCAAACTATCCTCGGGCAGAAGAAATCGTCCGCCGTGAAGTTCTTGACTATCATATCAATGATAAAGACGGAATACTTATGCTGGGAGATATCTTCCTTGAATGGGCAACAGATAAGGATCCTTCCAAATTTGAACTTGCCCGTGAACAGTATGCAACACTTATTCAGCTTTATGAACCGAGCGACCTCTATAAATCCCGCATGATGCGCTATTTTATCCGCACTGATAATCTGCGAGAAGTCTTGCAGCTTAAACCTGATTTTGAAAACCGTGATAAATCACTTTCATCTGAAGACTGGGCAGAATTAAGCGGTTATCTTCTTGATAAATATTATGGCCCTATGGATCCTTCAGAAGAATATCTGCGTTATGAAATAGAAGGCCTGCGCGGTCTTTTGTTAAAGGCCGTAAAGTCAAATCCTGATAATCCGATTGCCTATTACAATCTTGCAAAGTATTTTATTAATACAAACGAGCTGGAATCTATTGAATCAACCTTGCAGAGGGCTATAGAAAAGTTTAATACGGTTCCTTCAATGAAAAACCGTGATGTTTACAAGTATATTGACTCTTACCGCCTGCTTGGTGAGCATTACATGGACACAACAGACTACCTGCAGGCTCAGGAACAGTTTGCGGAAGGTATTTCACTTTATACAACAGAACGCGATAATGCAGGCTTTTTGGGAACTCCTTCAATTGGTAAACTCTATGAAGATATGGGTAATATAAAGTATTCCATTTCCGGTGATTATGATGAAGCACTTCTGAGTTACAAATATTCAGTTGAACTTGAAAACGACAGTCCTTCATTGCGTTACCGTATTGGCTATATTCAGTATAAAAACAAGAATTACCTTGAAGCACTTGGTGCCTTTATGAAAGCCGGAGACGGAAACATAAAAGAAAGGAATCTTCAGCTTGCAATGGCAAATACACTCTTCCTTCGTGGAGATGATTATGCCGCAGAAGGCTATTATAACCAGCTGATTGACAGTCTTGATGCAGAAATTGCAGAGGAGGGAATTGTTTTCCCTCAGACAAGTGTTAATGATTACGATACGGTTAATACTTATCTTTATGCAGCAAACAATTACGGTGTAACCCTTTATCATCTGGCAAAACGCACAGGAAATTCTGCTTTGAATGCTCAGTCTATAGTGCAGTTCAGCCAGTCTGTACGTGCCTGGGATGCACTTACAAGAAATCAGAATACACTGGAAAGGCTTCCGGGAAGCAATCTTGCAGAGCAGAATATTAAGTATATTACAAGTCCGATTCCTAATTTTGAGCCGTCTATTTATATTGATATTCCGCGAACCCTTACAGACAACGAAAGACTGTAATTTTGGAGAGTAAAATGCAGAATGATTTAATGTATGGCATTGTTGCCCGCCAAAGGCTTAACAGCATTCTGAAAGAAGTTTTCAGAAAATCCATACATATCTGTTCAAGTTTTGTTCCTCTTTTTTTAAGGCTTGCCTACTGGCCTGTAATTATACTGCTTTTTGCAGCTCTCTTTTTTTATTCTCTTTCTGAAATTCTAAGGATGAAGGGGCATCCGATTCCTCTTATTTCAAAAATTACAGAAATGGCAGCCAGAAAACGAGATGAAAACCGTTTTGTTCTGGGGCCCGTAACTCTTGTTATAGGCATATTGATTGCCGCTCTGCTTCTTCCTCTTGAATGTGCTTCTGTGGGTATTTTTGCCCTTGCTTTTGGAGACGGAACGGCAAGCCTTGCTGGAAAACTTGTAGGGCGGGTTGCAATTCCTGGTGCCGGAGGAAAAACTGTTGCGGGCAGTCTTGCCTGTTTTACGGCAGTTTACATTTCTACCTTCTGTGTATGCAGAAACTGTATTCTGTCTTTAATCTGTGCTTTTTTTGCAATGCTTATAGAAGTTCTTCCTTTAGCAGATTTTGATAATGTCTTAATTCCTGTTTCAATAGGTTTTTTATATTGCCAGCTTTCAGGCGTTCTTTAGTTTAATCATTACATTAATCTATCCAAAGGTAATGCTGGTGCAGTTTTGTAAGATAAAGTGCTGTTCCAGAAGCAAATACCCCAAGTCCAACAATGAAGGCAGCAAAATTATAGCATGAAAAAAGAGTGTTATAGCCTATTATCAGCATTATAAAGCCCAGTGTGTTCAGCTGGCTGAAATCATTATTATTATTATGAATGAAAAGTGTAATTACAGAGATAATGCTTGTTATAATAGAAAAAATGTGAACAGCTTTTGTAAATCCGTATGAAAGACAGAGATTTGGTCTTATAACGGTTGTATTCAGAGGCAGAAAAATTGCAAAAAATATAGAAACAAGTATAGCTATAAGGCAATTCTGTTCAGTCTGCTGCCTGAAAGATTCACCGCTAAAGGCTGTAAGTGCAAAAAGTGAAATAGGAGCAAGCAGCCTTGCGGCGAGTGTAAGGTTTCCTATGTGAATCAAAGTGTCTGAATAACTTCCTACAAGTCCGTAAACAGGAACATAAAGACGAGAAGTATCAAAAAGAAGGGAAGTAAGGAAAACCAGAAAAAAAAGGACTTCTGTTGCCTGAGTTTTTTCAAATGTTCTGAAAATAATGTAGGAAGTTACAACCACATAAATGTTAATCATAAAAATTGAAGCAATGATACTCCAGAAACTGTATCTGAATAAAAAGAAGTTTGAATTAGAATCAGGTGGAAGTGGATATGTAATGTTGTTTGTAAAAAAGTGATAGCAGAATTCTCCGATATTCAGTAAAAGAATTAAAGCCGAAAGAATCAGGAAGATAAAATTCACTCTGTTTCTGGATCGTATAGTCATATTTAAAAGATAACGTGAAGTTAAATAATAGTAAAGTGTTTCAAAAAAAATCCGAAAATCAAATAAGGGTTTATAAGTTTTTACTGCGCTTGGTCGCAATTTTAGGGAGGAATTATGAAACGTATATTCGCTTGTAGTCTTATTTCTGTTTTTCTTTTTACAGCGTTATTTGCAGGAGATGTAGCATCTTTTGTGGATAAGGGATTTACAGAAGACGGAAAATACTATGTATTCGGTCAGTTTGGAAAAACTGATAAGAAGTTTCAGGGCTGGGCAGAAATATATCAGGTTGATATTGAAAAAAATGATTATGTAAATGGCGGAGTATTCAGGACAAAGCCTTCTGCCGTAACAGCAGGAAAAAATGGACGTGACGTTTATGAAGCACTGGAAGCAAAGAATTTCTATTATCTTGATAAAATTAAGTGCCAGAGTGCTGACCCTGAACACGTTCTTTACATTCTGGACGATGTAAACAAGAGCGGTACTGATGAAATAGTGTTTACAGACTTTAAGTCTGACATTGAAAATCCAGATACATTCCATATTCAGCTTGTTCCTACAGTTAATGGAAGCGGAAAGAAAGTATCATCATCATTTTATATTGACGTAGAAAAAAGGGACGGCTCTGGAAATGTAATTTTCAAAAAGAAAGTCGGTTCTCCTGAAATTGTTCGCAAAGGCGTTTACAGTTATAAAATTGAACGCATTGTCTGCGATAAATCAGAAAAAAGCTTTATCTTTGTTGTTGAAAAAATGATGGAAGATGATTCTGGAATTAATGTCCGCTATATGGTTGAAGCCGCAAGATTCTAAAAAAAAATAAAAAAAATCAAGCCAGAATTGGTTAAAATGAAATATCGCTGTCTATTATATATATAGAAGATAAGAAAAGGGGAAGGGGCTGACTAATAAGTTCTGTGTCTGCGGTCATTGAGCTTGTCGAAATGATAGTCATCCTCCCTCTTTTTTTTATCAGGAGGTATATATGTATAAAGACAGACACAGAGTTTTGCTATCTTTAGTTCAGGGAACTTTTATTGCGGCTCTTGTAATTGCGGCGGTTCTTCCTTTTTCCTGCAGAATTAATGAAGAAGGAATCAGTATAATTGGAGGTGATTTTTCGGCTCCAATACTGGAAAAATTTCTGGTTCTGGATAATCGTTCTGTCCGGCTTGAATTTTCCGAACCCGTAAAACTTAGCGGAATTGTAGTTTCTCCCAGAATAGAAGGAATTTCAGACAGTTCAAGAATCTCTTATGATGAAAATCTTGCTCCTTCACTTTCTTCTGCTGCGGGTGAATTTGGCAGGCTTGAAGCCAGCATAGAGGAATCAGAAGACAGCAGAACTTTTACAGTTATTACGGCAGAGGAAACAGAAGTCGGAAAGTCTTATGAAGTTTTTGGCCTTGTAGAAGACTCTATCGGCAATTCCCTTACTTTTTGCCTTCCTTTTGTGGGCTACAACAGCAGGATTCCCCGTTTAATCATTACAGAAGTTCAAATAAAATACGGTAAGGGAACCTTAAAAGGTGAAACAATTTACCGCAGTGAATATGTGGAACTTCTTGCTATGGAGGACGGAAATCTTGCGGGGCTTGTCCTGGAAAGTGCTTCAGACGGTCATTCAAAAGATTTTACTTTTCCTGCAGTGAATGTAAAGAAGGGTGAAATAATTCTTGTTCATCCTAGAAGTGCAGGAGAAGGCTGCATTAATGAAGCAGGCGATGACTTGAATCTTGCTCTTGCTCCTCATTCGGCAGAAGGAATAAGGGATTTCTGGTCAGATAAAACTGATTCACATTATAACGACAGTTCAGATATCATTATCCTTAGGGATACTGTTAATCTTTGCATTATGGATGCCGTCATGTATGCTGCAGAAGATGCTGTGGAGTGGAAGTCTGCGCTTGCAGATGTCGCTCTGGAAGTGGAACTTTCAGGCATTTATGATTCAGCTGACATTTCTTCTGCTTCATCTTCCAAAGGCTGTACTGCCTTAAAATCACTTACAAGGCAGAATTCTGCAGAACTTTTGAATTTTGTTCTTAACAGTGAGGAAGATTATGAATTTCCTTTTCATTCTGATGAAGCAAGCTGGGCTGTGGCTGCCTGTTCTCCCGGAAGGTTGTAGCACATTTTTTTTTGTGTTATTATGGAGAAATGGTCGAATTATTAGCTCCTGCAGGGAATATTGAATCACTGGAGGCTGCAATCGGTGAAGGTGCCGATGCAGTCTATCTTGGACTCAAGAGTTTTAACGCTCGCTTGAGGACAACGAATTTTGCATGGAATCAGTTTGAAGCTGCCGTAGAATCTTTGCATCGTCAGAATAAGAAGATTTATGTAACTGTAAATACTGTGTGTGAAGAAAGGGAAACTGAACGTCTTTATAGATTTCTTTCTTATTTGAATGAAGTAGGCCCTGATGGTCTTATTGTTCAGGACTTTGCAGTAATCCGCATGGCTCAGGAATTTTTCCCGAATCTGGAACTGCACGCTTCAACACAGATGAACGTAGAAAGTTCCGCTGCTGTAAAACTCTTGCAAAAGGCCGGTCTGAAAAGAGCCGTTCTTGCCCGCGAACTGGGACTTGATGAAATAAAAAAAATAAAAGAAGAAACTTCTGCAGAACTTGAAGTTTTTGTGCACGGGGCACTCTGTGTAAGTGAAAGCGGTTTATGCCTTTTTTCAAGTTACCTGGGAGGAAAGTCTGCTAACCGCGGTATGTGTACCCAAGCCTGCCGGCGTTTTTATTCAGCAGAAGTTCCAGGCGGATTTAAGCAGGGCTATTATTTTTCTCCATGTGATTTACAGCTGATTGAACAGATTCCTGCTCTTGTAGATGCAGGTGTGGATTCTTTCAAAATTGAAGGAAGAATGAAGAGTGCGGAGTATGTGGGAACTGTTGTTTCTGCATACCGCTATGTAATTGACCATTATAAAGAAGACCGTAAGGGAGCCATTGCTACCGGCAAACGAATTCTTGCTTCTGATTTTGCCCGCAGTAAAACAACATACTGGTATGGCTTTAATTCTATGGAAGAGGGTGTAAACAATGCCGCAGAAAAGATATTGAACCCTGATCAGGCAGGGGGCACTGGAATCTATCTTGGAAAAATTGCTTCTTTAAAGCCGGCTCCACGTGAACTGGTTCAAGCCTACCGTGATTCATTTCCTGCAGGAGAGGCAGAAAATGCAGGTTCTATTCAGCTTGCACTTTTGAAGGGCGGAAATTACGATCCTGACCCGGGCGATTCAATCAGGCTTCACAGAAAAGATGATACTGGAAGAGTAAGTCATAAAATACGTTCTGTAGAAATAGACGATGAGCAGAATAAGCGCTGGATAGATATTCCTACCGGATTTTCTGTGGGAGATGAAGTTTATCTTTTACAGATTAAATCCAGTTCAAAGCGTTACTCTCGTGTATTGCCTGGGGATATAAGCAGATTCAGAAAACAGCCTAAAGATGAAAGGCTTCCTGTCCTGGATCTTACCCCGGTTCAGCAAAAGGAACTGTCATATTTCCCTGAAGGCATTTATGCACAGGTTTCTTCCATTCCTGACTTGTTTGCGGTTCAGGGACTGAATCCTGTTCGGGCAATAATCGAATTTAATCAGGAAACAGGCTATGACCTTTTAAATCATAAAACTACACTGCCGTTTTCTAAGAAACAGATTTATATTTCTCTGGATCCTTTCTGTTCTGCGGCACAGGAAGATTCCCTGAAAGAGTCTCTGAATAAACTTGTGGCAGACGGTTATCAGCAGTTTGTTGTAAATAATCTGGCTCATATTCAGATGCTGGCAGGAAGCGGAGCCAAAATGATTGCCGGGCCTTATCTCTATACTTTTAACAGATGGGCAGTTTCTTTTCTTGAAAATCAGGATATAGGGGCATTTATTATGCCTTACGAAAATTCCAGAAGAAACCTTGAAGCAACCTACGAAGAAAATGTCCGTGCCAGGGTTCTGGTTCCTGTTTTTGCATATCCATCCTTATTTAGAATGCGTTTTAAGCTGCCTTCAAGTTATGATTTTACATATTTTGAAGACAAGGAAGAAACTGTATTTAAAGTAAATTCTACGGCAGACGGTTCTTTTGTAATGCCGGAAGAGCCTTTCTGTATTACAGATAAAGTAAGCCACATTACAGCTTCCGGCTTTAAGAGAATCCTTATAGATTTTTCAAAAACCAAGGTTTCCAGAAGCCAGATAAAGGCAATTACTTCTTCTATGACAAAGGGGCAGCCCTTACCTGGAATTTCCCGTTTTAACTGGAAAGACGGCTTTTATTCTCCTCAGCAGATGGAAGAGTACAAGGCCGCAGCAGAAAGAGCCGCCGCAAAAAAAACGGGAAGTGCAGGGCAGGCGCAGCGTGGAAAAAATATCCGTAAGGCTGCGCCCGCACGTGGAAAGAAAAGTGGAAAACGCTAGAATACGGCGACCGCTTCCTCCTGTGCCTCCTGTGCCTCCTGCATAACCAGTTCACCCTCTCCTGCCTTAGCGTCGCCGGCAGGAATGCCTTCTTCCCGCTTTTTCTCTGTTTCTGCAAACGGCTTTTTCAAAAGTTCTACGTGTTCTGCAACAACATACACTTTTGAATCCATCTTGCCTTCCTTAGTTGTCCAGCGGTCCTGCTGCAGTCTGCCCACAACCCTTACAGGCAGCCCTTTTTTAGCATATTTGCTGCAGAATTCGGCGGAATTTGCGTAAGTTTCCACATCAAAATATGAAACCTTATCTACTGCTTCTCCGTTTTCATTTTTATACCAGCGGTTTACCGCAACTGTAAGCCTGCAAACTTTAAAACCCTGTTTCGGTTCGGAAAAAACTCCATCCTTTACAAGATTTCCGTCAATAATAATGGAATTTGTTTGATTCATAATAGCAACCTCTTATACATATTTTTAGACCGGCCGGTCTGCAGGAATTAACCCTACATATATATAATTGCCGCTATATTTCATTTTCACCAATTTTTGAGAAAAAAAATGCGATTTTTTTTTAAATTTAGGCTAACTGCAGTTCTGGTCAGGCTTCAATTTTATGAATTACTCAGAAGCCTGAGCATGTAAAGAGTGACATATTCTGTAAGGGGCCTGTCATCCTTAATCCTTTTCATGTTAGGGGTATTTACAAGTGTTTTTGCAAGACTTTCAATTCTTTCCCGGGTGAATGTTCCAGAAGAAAGGGTGTGCATTACCCGGCGTGTATAATCGCGGATAAGGGCATTCACATCAGCAGTCAGGTTGTCATGCGCTTCTTTTGAAAGCATTTTGTTCCACTGTTTAATCAGGTAATCAAGTTCTCTGTCTACAGTAGAGCCTTCCGGAATCATGTCCTGAGAAATTTCTTTTGCGCGAGAAGTAATCTTTTCCTTTTTATTATTCTGACTGCTTTTTTTGCCGTCATCTTCATTCAGAATGTCTTCAATTGATTTACTTGCAGGCTTCTTTTCTTTTTTCTCTTCCTTTTTCTTTGATTTCAAGAGCATAATCAGCCAGGAAAGGATAGGAATTGTATAGATGAATGGAAGTCTTGAGCGGGCGTTTGCATAAATCTGCGAATTTTTTAACATTAAAAGTTCGCTGTAAGACATAAGGTGTCCGTTTGCAAAAAGCTGAAAGCCTTCCTGTTCTTCATCAGTTTTTTCATAGGCAAGCAGGGTGATAAAGCCTGCTGTTAAAAGGGCGTGCAGAACAGGAGAATTGGTTTCTACTATTTCATGAAGGTAAACTTCAAATTCTGCCGCATTTGTCATTTCAGGCAGCTTTTGATATTCCATAAGTTTTGCATACCATTTGTCTTCCAGTTCCTTTGCAATGGATTCATGAGCCTCATTGCAAAGTCTAACTATAACCTGGGCAACCTTCTTTTTATAAACATAATAGCGGGTGCCGGATGCAACCTTAAAAACAAGAAGAGGAGGCAGTTCATTCTGGGGACCTTCGGTTGTCATTTTCTGCAGGAATTCCCTCATATCGTCTTCTGAATACTGACCGTAAAGGAATTTTCCGCTCTGATCCTGAAATTTAAGAATCTGAGGCATAGAAAAGAAATAAGGAGCCTTTGCAAGCTGATTTTCCAGTTCTCTCAGGGCGTCTTCACGCTTCTTTTTATCATGAAACTGTTCTTTTAGATAAGTACTGTGAATTTCCAGAATCTGAACGGCCTGCAGGATATTAATATCTTCTGTTGTACGGTCTGCAATTTTTTCATAATCCTGACGGATATAGTAAAGAGTCTGGTTCCAGATGTAATAATCATCACCATCAGAAAAATTTTCAAACTGAGGATTTTCCGTATCAACAAAATGTTCATAAAATCCCCTTATGGTGATTTCTTTTGTAGGATTTGTAGTCCTCAGTTTTTTAAGAAAGTAGTCGTGATATTCTTCTTTTTTCAAAACCTTTCGGATTTTATGCTTTGCAGTGTCCAGAAGAACTTTCAGTGGAACACATTCTGGAAGCAGCATCGAAGGAACATCTCTGCTGAATTCAAGAATATAAAGACCAGGCCCCTTTGAACTTTCTTTTCCAATAATAGATGAAATATACTGTGAGGCATCCTTACGTTCCAGCACATGAACAGGAAATTGTTTTGGCAGATCAGAAATGATAGGAAAGGGGATGGAAGAATTTGTCATCATTTCCTTAAAGACATTTGCATATTTTACAGAAAGAAATGAAACAGAAATTATTGTCTTTTTTCCGTTATTTTCTAAGATGGCTACAAGATGCTTTTCGCTGAGGCCCTGCAATTCTGCAACTACCGTGTTTGTAGGGTTTCCAAGATATTTTACCAGTGCAGCTTCTTCTTCTACATGGTGTTCTGCATATTTTTTTATATATGTGCAGAACTCCCTTAAATCAATAAAAGGACTTCCAGACTTTTCTGCATAATAACGAATTATTGAACTTAGATTTGATGTAGTTGCCATTTGTTTCCCCAGATTCTTCCCACTCCTATTTTACACTATCGGAAGAAAATCAACAAGTTTTTACTATAAATCAACAGGTCAACCGCATTATAATGCGCTTGCAATCTCGTTCCGTTCCCGCACTTTTTACAGGACAGACGCATTATAATGCAGTGTTCTGTAAAATCTGATGGATGGCAGTGAAACCGAGGCTGAAAAGGCTTTGAGATTTTTGGCGACTGCCATAGAAGAAATCCGAGGATTTTTG